>JAZUAC010000048.1:0-32038 GCA_045637775.1 Acutalibacteraceae bacterium
TACACTTAAAAACATTTGCAAAAAGTATCCCGGCGGTGTTCTTGCTGTTCAGGAGTTTAATCTTGACATTAAGGACAAAGAGTTTATCATTCTCGTCGGTCCTTCAGGTTGGGGTATGTCTACGACCCTTCGTATGATCGCAGGTCTTGAAGAGATCAGCGGCGGTGAACTCTACATAGGCGACCGCTTGGTTAATGACGTAGCTCCTAAGGATAGAGATATCGCCATGGTTTTCCAGAACTATGCTCTTTATCCCCATATGACCGTTTATGATAATATGGCATTCGGTCTTAAGCTCCGTAAAACTCCGAAGGAGGAAATTAAGCGCCGTGTTGAAGAAGCTGCAAGAATCCTCGATATCGAGCATCTTCTCCAGCGTAAACCGGCAGCTCTCTCCGGTGGTCAGCGTCAGCGTGTTGCTTTGGGACGTGCTATCGTTCGTGAGCCGAAGGTCTTCCTTCTTGACGAACCGCTTTCCAACTTGGATGCTAAGCTCCGTGCACAGATGCGTACCGAGATTTCTAAGCTCCACTTAAGACTTGGTACAACCTTCATCTACGTTACTCACGACCAGACTGAAGCTATGACCATGGGTACCAGAATCGTTGTTATGAAGGACGGTATCGTTCAGCAGGTTGATACTCCTCAGCATCTTTACGATATGCCTTGCAACTCCTTCGTTGCAGGATTTATCGGTTCACCTCAGATGAACTTCCTTGATGCTAAGGTTTTAGAAGAGGGTGGAGATTTCTTCGTAGAATTCGGTTCTGAAGATACCAAGCCCCGTTCAGGTGTTAAGTATAAAATTAAGCTTCCCGCAGAGAAGAACAAGAAGGATTGTCTTGTTCCTTACATCGATCAGGAGGTTATCATTGGTATCCGTCCTGAGCATGTACACGACGAGGATGAACTCATCGAGAAGTTCCCCGACGGTATTGTTGAGGCTAACGTTGAAGTTACCGAGCTTATGGGTGCTGAAAAGTATCTCTACACCGTTTGCGAAGGTCAGAACATCAACGGCCGTGTTGCTCCTACCTCTACTGCTCATCCCGGTGATATCATCAAGATCACTCTTGAGCCCGGTAAGATTCACATCTTCGACAAGAAGACCGAAAAGACCATTACCAACTAATGATTTTTCAAGACCCGCAGTGAAAACTGCGGGTCTTTTTTTGTGCATTGGTTTACATAAAACGTATTTTTGTAATCAAATTGTAACTTTTTGATATAAATTTGAATTTTACTCTTGCACTATGTTTGAAAATAGTGTAGAATAACTATGTGTAGTAGCACGAATTTTGGGAAAACACAAGGAGTGGACATTGTCATGTCAAACAGACTTTTTCAGGGAGTAATTCATCAGATAAAGGATGCCATTGATCGTACTGTTGGTGTTATCGACGAAAACTATACCGTTATTGCATGCAGTGACTTGGGCAGAATAGGCGAGAGCCATGAGGTTATGTTTGCGGGTAACAATGGCGGGGCTAATGATACTTTTGTCAGAGGTCAGTATACTTATAAAATGTTTGGTACTCCTCAGCGTGCCGAATATATCCTTTTTGTCGAAGGAAGCGATCCGCAGGCGGCAAAATATGCAGCCATCCTTTCAATTTCCCTTTCTAATATTAAGTTCTACTATGATGAGAAGTACGATCGTGGTAATTTCATTAAAAATATTATTTTGGAAAACATCCTTTCCAATGATATCAATCTTAAAGCGCGTGAATTGCGTTTTAATAGTGATGTTGCACGTACTGTTTTCCTTATCCGAGTAACTTCCAATAATGATGTTTCGGTGTTTGATATTATTCAAAATCTTTTCCCTGATAAGAATAAGGATTTTATTATCAACATCAGCGAGACCGATATTGCGCTTGTTAAAGAAACCAAACCCGGTATTGAATCTTCCGATCTTGAGAATCTGGCCGGTTCTATTGTTGATACCCTCGCAAGCGAGTTCTACTACACTCACGCAGTTGTCGGTATTGGTTCGACTGTTGAAAACCTTAAAGAGCTTGCACGTTCATTTAAAGAAGCACAGGTTGCTTTGGAGGTTGGAAAGGTATTTGATACCGAAAAGGCTATCGTCAGCTATGATAACCTCGGCATCGCACGTTTGATTTATCATCTTCCCACAACCCTTTGTGAATCTTTCCTTCGTGAGGTTTTCAAGAGAGGAACCATTGAAAGTCTCGATCAGGAAACCTTGTTTACCATTCAGAAGTTCTTTGAGAACAACCTTAATGTTTCCGAGACCTCAAGAAAGCTTTTTGTTCATAGAAATACGCTTGTTTACCGTCTTGAAAAGATCAAGAAGATAACCGGTTTGGATCTTCGTGAGTTTGACCATGCGATTATCTTTAAGATTGCACTTATGGTTAAGAAGTATCTTCGTGCTAACCCCATTAAGTACTAATTCTGATATATTTTGATTTTTAAGAAAGAGTGATAGTTATTACTGAGGATTTTGCAATCGGTCAGCGTCCCAATGTGACAAAGCCATTGATAGAATTCAAGGGTGTCTCCAAAAACTATTCCAACGGCACCCATGCTCTTGACGATGTTAATATTCGCATAAACAAAGGTGAGTTTGTTTTTGTTGTCGGTCCTTCGGGTGCCGGTAAAAGTACCTTCATGAAACTTATCATGAGGGAAGAGAAACCTAACACGGGCGATATTACCGTCAATGGCTTTAAATTGACTAAAATGAGAAGAAAACAGGTGCCTTATTTCCGCAGAACTATGGGTATCGTCTTTCAGGATTTCCGTTTGATTCCCAACATGAATGTGTTTGAGAATGTTGCATTTGCAATGCATGTTGTCGGTGCTTCTCGTCAGGAAATTCGTAAAAATGTTTCGCGTGCTTTAAACATGGTTGGTCTTGCCGAAAAGGCAAGATGTAAGCCTGCTGAGCTTTCTGGCGGTGAGCAACAGCGTGTTGGTCTTGCGCGCGCTCTTGTTAACAAACCCAATCTTATCATAGCCGATGAGCCTACCGGTAACGTTGACCCCAACATGTCGTACGAGATTGTTGAACTTTTGACCGAGATCAACCGACGCGGAACGACAATTTTGATGGTTACACACGAGCATCAGCTTGTACGAGACTTCGGTCAGCGTGTTATCATGATTGAAAACGGTAGAATCGTTGCCGATAATGCGAACGGAGGTTTGTTATGAAACTGAGGAGCATTAAATATCTTGTTGGCAACGGATTTAAAAATATTTGGCTTAATAAGCTGATGTCCATAGCATCTATCGGTGTTCTTGTGGCTTGCATGTCGGTTATCGGTCTTGCTGTTGCACTTTCGGTTAATGTCGATAAAGTGTTGACCGATATGCAACAGGAAAATGTTGTCATTGTTTACTTTGACGATAAAAATAATGCTGTTTATGATTTTGACGCATCAAACAGCGGTACAGGAAATGCAACATATAACGACGTCGATGATGACGATTACACAATACATTCACACGCAGAAGCAGTTTTGCTTTGCGCCAAAATACAAGAACTTGACAACATTGCATCGGTTAAATATTTCACGAGTGATGATGCGTTAAATTCTCAAATATCCGAAATGAGTGACGACTCATCTAAATATTTGAAGGATCTTTTAAATAGCGACGGTCACGGTAATCCTTTGCCGAGCGGTGCTGAGGTTACATTTTTAAATTTGGATAAGTTTGATGAAACCGTTGCAAGCATTGAGTCGCTTGAAGGTGTTGCCAGTACAGCATCAATGCGTGATATTGCATTAAAGATTGCTATGATAAAAAAGGCTATCGGAATTATCGGTTTTTGGATTGTTGCAATACTTTTACTTATATCCTTGATGATTGTTTCCAATACTATACGTGTAACAATGTATAACCGTAAGCTTGAAATCAGCATTATGAAGGCAGTTGGTGCAACCGATTCGTTTGTCCGTTTGCCTTTTATGATCGAAGGCGTGTCGATAGGACTGCTTTCGGCAGGTGTCACGGTCACAATTCTTTACTTTGTTTACAATGCGGTTGTCGACGTTGTGATGAAAGAATGGGAAATTGCCGCAACTCAGATAATTCCGTTCAATGAATTCTTCTTGCCTATTTTGGGCATTTTCGCTGCAATAGGTTGTTTTGCAGGTCTCTTCTCAAGTGCATTTATGATCAATAAATATTTAAGAAAGGAAGGCAGTGAGTTCCGTGCGCTTTAATTTTAAGAGAGTTATAATTTCTGTGCTTTGTTTGTCCACGGTTTTAGGTACAACATTTTTGATGACTGATTTTAAGACCGTTAAACCGGTAAAAGCTGCAACCGTCGAAGAATATAAAGACCAACTTAAAGAGCTTGAGAAAGAGCAAAAAGAGATTCAAGATGAGATCAATAAGTTAAAGGGAGATAAAAACGACCAAGCTAAATTGAAGGCTGCTTTGCAGAAGAAAATCAATAACCTTCAAAGCCAAATTAACGCTTGCAATAAGCAGATAGATGATCTTGATACTCAAATTCTTCAGTTAGAGGCAGATATAGAGCAAAAAACCGAGGAATTAGAGGAGGTTAAATACACCTTCAGACAAAGACTCAGGGCTATTTATATGAGTGGTGGTATGTCAAATTCCTCACTTGTTATGATCTTGAGTGCCGATAGCTTGGAGGAGATGCTTCGGAAAGCCGAAATAACCAAGAGCGTCAGCGCTTATGACAAAGCTTTAATGAATAAGGTTATTGAGGATATGAAGGCTATTGAGGAAAACAAAGCTAAAGTATCTGATCTGCTTAAGGAACAAGAGGATACTAAGGTTTTGCTTGCCGATAAGAAAAAAGAGTTAAATGATCAGGTTAAAGAAATCAATTCAACTCTTGCCGGAATTGAAGATGATATCGATTCTTTAAAGGATAAGGCTGAAGAGCTTGAAAAGGCTCAGAAGGAGTACGAGGAAGCCATTAAGAAGGCTCAAAGCATGGGCTCCGACCAAAAACATGACGGCGTATTTGCCTGGCCTTGCCCCGGATACTATTATGTATCGTCTCCTTACGGTTACCGTAATCATCCCATAAGCGGTAAATACAAGTTCCATAAGGGAATTGATATTGCTGGCGGCGGTATCAAGGGTAAACCCATTGTTGCTGCTTCTGACGGTATTGTTTCCATTGCTTCGTACAACTCCGGCGGTTACGGTCATTATGTCATGGTCAACCATGGTACCGGCGATGATGGTAAGTCGTATGTCACACTTTATGCTCATATGACTAAATATATCGTTAGTGTGGGTCAGTATGTTAAGAAGGGTCAAACCATTGGATATGTTGGTACTTCAGGTGCATCAACAGGATACCATCTCCATTTTGAGATTCGAGCCAACGGCGAGACCACCGATCCTTTGAAGTATTTCTAAATTTAAAGGGGGCTGAAAATTTCAGTCCCTTTTTTAATAAAAGTAATTTTATCAGGTGTTTTATATGAATAAATCTTTTTCTTTACGCTTTTTGATTTCGGTTGTTTGCTTTGCCATAGTGTCAACTATTGCTATTATGACAATGTTTTTTGCTTTTATCGTTATCCCAAAGCGTGAAGGCGAGTTGTTTAATTACAATCAAAGATTACTTGAGATAAAAAAGCTTGTAGATGAATATTATATCGGTGAGATAGACCCCAACCAGATGATCCATGGCTTGTCATATGGATATATTGCCGGTTTGAATGACCGATACGCGGGCTATATCACTCCTGAAGCCGCTGAGGAAAGCATGAATTCTCTGTACGGACTGAATACCGGAATGGGAATTCAGGTTACACAGCATCCTGATACTTTGAATTTGTATGTCTGCGATGTTCACAAGTCAAGTCCTGCCGATAATGCAGGTCTTTTGTCCGGTGATGAAATCATAAAAATTGATGAGCATGTTGTCAAGGAAATCGGATATGAGAATGCTTTGGCTTATATAAAAACCGTCCCGGCAGGCGAAAAACTCACCGCAACCGTAAAACGCGGTGACGATGAGTTCTCGGTTGATATTGTATTGACTCAATATGTAGCCCAATCAATATTTTACGAGAAGCTTGATGATAAGGGATATATTCTTATAACTGCTTTCAACGATATGACCGTTGACCAATTTACAAATGCTGTTGACGACCTTTTGAATCAAGGTGTATCCTCTTTAGTTTTTGATTTAAGAGGTAACGGAGGCGGCACTTTGATGTCGGTTTATCATATGGTTGACTATCTTGTGCCCGAAGGTCTTATAATCAGGGTTGATTACAAGGACGACAGCAATGATGAGGAATATATCTCGGATAAGCACGAGGTAAATGTTCCGATGGTAGTGTTGACTGATGAAAATACTGCCAGTGCATCTGAGCTTTTTACACAGTCGCTTATTGATTTTGGAAAAGCCGTAAGTGTTGGCAGAAACACATTTGGTAAGGGTGTTGTTCAACGTACTTTTGAATTGAGCGACGGTTCTTTGGTCAGATTTACAGTTGCAAAGTATTATACTGCTAACGGAACCTGTCTTGACGGAGTTGGTGTTGCTCCTAAAGTTCCTGTTGAGTGGACTAATGAAGAGTTAAAATACCGCTTGGTTATCGATATTACCGAGGATAAGGACTATATTGCAGCTTGTCAGTATTTAGAGCATCAATTGTCGTAATCCTCTAAGATACTCAAAACTTCGGATGGGTCGGTTGTTGTTATACCGTTCTCTAATAGATTTTGGTCATATTCGGGAAGATCGCGGATATACGGACTGTCCAGAACCTTTTCGGGTTCAGTGTTTGAACCGATGAAAACAGCAATTTTACCGTTATATGATTTTATGCAGTATTCTTGTTGCGGTGCTGCAACCTTGTATTTAGGAGCCGAAATGTATTCTTTCGGTTGAAATACCAATGCTAACGTAATGACAATTGCAATAAAAAGTATTATGGCAACAGTTGCAATGATGATAAATTTAATTTTTTCGGTCAAAATTTTCACTTCCTTAAGTTATTTTTATCATTGAATAAAACTATTATTCAATTGTCAATAATGATTATCGGAGATATTTTAAAAATTTGTTAACAAATAACAACAGTATTTTAACTTTTTTGCGTGTTAACCGGCAATTGGTAACAATACTGTAACACACAATAGCTTTAAAATATGTTACAATATAAAAAATGGATTATTTATCCTGATATAAAGCAGGGAGGTGCTACTTGTGAGTGATTTTGATAAAGAGAAGAATCTGGATAATGAGCTTGAGAAAGATCAAAATTCCGAAGAGCTTGAGAATCCTAATCATACGAATGACGGTGAATCAACTTCCGATGACAACGATTTCGAAATAGCATCAGAAAACAACAAGGATTATGACCTTGATTATTTCAGCCCCGATAAGAAATCTCATACAGAAGATGACATTGACTTAATGCCGGGTGATAATGTTGCCGAGAATATGGATTTTGATTTGAATAATTTCTCGAATCAAACAGGCGACATCAATGATGATTCATTTGATTTTTCGGATGCTAACGGAGAAAACTCCGACCAGGTCGATTTGTCCGGTTTTGGTAAAAAGCGAACCGAAATGAAAAAAGAATCTCGTAAGAAATCACAAAAAGCAGCTAAGCGAATAGTTAAGAAGGTAATTGGTACTATTGCTAAGTTTTTAGTATCTGTTGTCTTGATTGGTGTTATTACCGGTTGTTTGGTTGTTGGTGCTTTCTTGTATTATGCATTTAATTGGGTTCCTGATAAGGTTGATGCCAATCTTGATGATATGGTTATGCAGTTTACAACAACTGTTTATATTGAAGATAAGGCAACAGGAGAGTTTGTTGAATATAAGCGACTGCACGGTGAGCAAAACCGCGTTTGGGCTGATTTTGATAAAATTCCCGATAACTTGAAAAATGCCTTTATCGCGGTTGAGGATCAGCGATTCAGAGACCATCAAGGTGTTGACTGGAAACGAACTGCGGGTGCATTCGTCAATATGTTTGTTGACCTTTATTCATCCAATCAGGGTGGTTCGACCATAACACAGCAGTTGGTTAAGAATATCACAGGTGATAATAAACAGACTCCGATGCGTAAGATACGCGAAATAATGCGCGCAAGGTATCTTGAGGCGAATTATGAAAAAGATACTATCCTCGAGTGCTATCTTAACACGATTTGCCTCGGAGGCGGTATTTATGGAGTAGAGGTTGCGGCCAACTACTATTTTGGCAAAAGTGTTGAAGACCTGACCTTGGAGGAATGTGCCGCTATTGCGAGCCTTGCTAAAGAGCCTGAAAAATACCGACCGGACCTGCATCCTGAAACTAACAAACAGCGTCGCAACCTGGTTTTGAAGTTGATGAGCGATCAGGGTTATATAACTAAAGAAACCTATGAGGCGTCAAAAGCTATTGAAGTCAAAATAGTTGCCGATGAATCAGCCAAGAGCAATGATGACGATGAGGTTTATAACTATTTCCTTGATGCAATGATTGAAGAGGTTATAGACGGTCTTGTTGAGGAATACGGCATGGATAAGACCTATGCTTCAAAGTATTTCTACACTGGCGGTTTTAAGATATATTGCACTCTTGATCCTGAGATTCAGACTATTCTTGAAGAAGAATATTTAAAAGCAAAAGACGATCCGAATTTTAATATTAAGAGTAAAGAAACCGGTAAAACTCCGCAATCTGCAATGACTATTATGGATTACGAGGGTCATATTCTGGGCGTTGTTGGCGGTATTGGTGAAAAGACTGACAAACGAGGATATAACCGTGCAACAATGGCACAGCGTCAGCCTGGTTCAACAATGAAGCCGTTAGCGACATATTCACAGGCTTTGCAAAAAAACCTTATCAATTATTCTTCACTTGTTGATGATAAGCCTTTGGATAAATACTATCCTAACGGCGGTGCGGGCCCCAAGAATTCGTATAGCGGTTATAAAGGAACCATGATTTTGGCAGAGGCGCTTGAGCGTTCCACCAATACGATACCGTGTCATTTGTTGAAAAAGATGGGTGTTGAGTCAACGTATTATTACTTGGCGAATAAGTTTGGTATCAGCAATCTCAGTCCTGCTGAAGACATGAACCTTTCAGCGTTAGGCTTGGGTGGTACTTATAAAGGCATTTCTACAACTCAGTCAGCAGCTGCTTTTGCGGTATTTGGTAATAAGGGTAATTACTACGAACCGACAACAATTACAATGGTTACCGACCAGCGTGACAAAGTGATTTTAAAACCAAAGGATAAGATTGCGGCTATTGATGAAAATACAGCAACTATTATGAACCATTTGTTGCAAAATGTTGTTTATGGTGAAAACGGTACCGCAAGATCTATTGCTGATTTCAGTAAAACCATTAAGTGTTATGCCAAGACAGGTACTTCAAGTGACGTTTACGATAGCTGGCTTGCAGGAGGCACGCCTTACTACGTTGGATCCTGCTGGTTTGGATACGATAATCAGGAAAAACTTAATAAATCCGATCTTGCTAAAAGAATGTGGAAAAACGTTATGAGCCGCATTCATAAGGATCTTGAACCTAAAGAATTTGAGGAAAGCGAGTTTGTAACTAACCGCTATTATTGCTTGTCAACCGGAATGCTTGCCACCGATGCTTGTGAACATGTTGAACCCGGTTGGTATAAAACCAACTATTCATTGCCTTCGGTTTGCAGTGAGCATGCGGGTAACGTTCTGCCTGAAGTAGGATATGTACCCCCTGAGGGAGAAGAGACAATACCTCCCGAGGAGAACACATCTCAGCCTTCAGAGTCGACAAGCTCTGTTGTAAGCAGTGAAACAACATCGCCTTCAGAGTCGGCATCCGCTGATAGTTCTTCTAATGTAAGTTCTGAAGTCATGAGTTCTGAACCAACCGATTCCGAACCTATAACTTCAGAATCAACTACTTCGTCAGAACCGTCGCCACCGTCGGGAGATGTGTCGTCAAGTGATACAGGGCAGGGTACCGTTCAAATTGAATAGATTAATTTTATAAGAAAAACCGTCACCAACTACTTTGGTGACGGTTTTATTTATAGTTTTCAGAATGCTTCTAAAAACACTTGACAGTTACATAAAAAAACATATAATAAAATTTAGAGATATATAAACAATAATTTTTTTGGAGGAAAAGTTTATGAACTTGAAGGGAACAAAAACCGAGAAAAATTTGATGGAGGCTTTTGCAGGTGAGAGCCAGGCACGCAATAAGTATACATACTTTGCAAGCGTTGCTAAAAAAGAAGGCTACGAGCAGATTGCTGCAATCTTCCAGAATACTGCCGATAATGAGAAGGAACACGCAAAGATGTGGTTTAAGGCTCTTGGTGAGTTGGGTAACACTGCTGAAAATCTTGCAGCTGCCGCAGCAGGCGAGAACTATGAGTGGACCGATATGTATGACCGATTTGCTAAAGATGCTGAAGAAGAAGGATTTACCGAGCTTGCTTGGAAATTCCGCGCAGTAGCTGCTATCGAAAAGACCCATGAGGAAAGATACCGTGCATTGCTCAATAATATTGAGATGAAGAAGGTATTTGAAAAGGCCGAGGAAACCATGTGGGAATGCCGCAACTGCGGACACCTTGTAATGGGCAAGAAGGCTCCCGAAGTTTGCCCTGTTTGTGCACATCCTCAGAGCTACTTCGAGGTTAGAAAAGAGAATTACTGATATCTTAAAAAGGGCAGACACTGTAAAGTGTCTGCTTTTTTCTTGACGAACGATGTTAAATGGTGTATGCTGTTTATATGCTGTGAATAATTATGGGGTGACTCTTATGAAAAAAATCCTTGTTATATTTCTTATATTACTTACTTTATTTACGGTTGCTTCATGTACACCGGAGCATGAAACAATAACCCAAAATCCCGGCAAATACGTTTATTCCCTCGGCGAAGAGATAATCATTACCGATATTGAGACAGGCGATATAGTGGCAGCTTTGACAATAAATAATTGTACCGTTTGCAATACAGAACCGATAGAAGTTTATAATAATGACAAATCGGAGGAAAGTCACCTCAAATATGATTATCTTTTGTGTGTTACTTATGATTTTGAGCCTTTTAACGGTTACAAGGGTAGAATTGATAGCGATAATTTTAGTACAGATGGTGTAGGAAAGGTTGTTGACGAATCAATTGATTTTGATATCAAAGACGATGTATATAAAATGTGTAAGAATTCTAATGCTATTTTTATACTTTCTGATACAATTTACGTTACACTCGAGTTCAGGTATGATGAATTTCAGGAAAGACACACGGCAAAGATAGACCTAAACAGTGTTTATGACCCTAAAGATGATACTGAAACAACGTTCATAATTTCCCAGCTTAAAGATAGTCAGGATAAAATCAAAGAATTAAATAAAAAAGTTGAAATTTTATGGTTGATTTCAGTTGTATTATTGATAGCCACGGTAGCGTTGTCGATTTGGCTAATAGTCCATAAAAAGAGTGAATCTAATCATAAAGGTGACTAAAAAACAAGCCCTGTTATGGGGAGCACTTCCTTACCGAGTGCGCCCCGTATCAGGGCTTTGTTTTTTAAGCTTTTGTCTGTGATCTGAATTTTCCCGGGGAAACTCCTGTGATTTCTTTAAACACACTTCCGAATCTCTTATAATCACTGTATCCGACCATTTCAGCAATGGTGTGTATCTTTAAGTCGGTTGTGTTAAGCATTGTGCAAGCCTTTTGAATACGTGTCTGTTTGAGATAGTCACTAAAGCATACGCCTGTCTCGGTCTTAAATAATAAACTTAAATACGGAACGCTTATATACATATCATTGGCAATGTTTGAAAGTGAAAGCTTTTCGGAATAATGCTCTTCAATCAGCTTGACCGCTTTGATGATAGGGGAAGAGTAGTTTATCTCAACTCCAACTGAAATTAGTCGGATAGTTTCTATGATAACCTGAATTAAAAGGCTTCTCATATAGTCAATATATCCTGTGTTTTTGTTTCCGCATTCAGTGCACATTGTGTCAAGAAGCCTGCGTGTAACACCATTGTCATCACGAAAAAAACGGTTGACGGGGGTTTCTTTCAGTATAACCTTATTTAGTCTTAAATGGTAACTCTTTAAAAGTTCGTGAAAATCCTCACAGTCGGTCATGGCTTTATCAATACCTTTTGATAAAAACAGACAGTTGATAACGGTGAAATCGTTGGTCAGTGCTTCATATTCGTGGAATGTACTGTAATCCATAAACATATAATCACCGGCAACTATTTCACGCACGTCGGTTCCAAGCTTATGAATACCTTTACCGCTGACAACATAGACAAGCTCGAAAAAATTATGGTTGTGGTAGGGTGCTTTTTTTACAGAGCAGTAGAAAGCGTATATGTGACTTTCGTTAATAAATAGGTTTTTATCAAATTCAGTAAACATTTCTGACATTAAAAATCACCCCTAAATCTTAGGAAAATATACACACTTATTATATATGTGTTAGTTCGATGTGTCAATGATTTGTGGTGATATTTTATGTGTTTCAACAATGATTTTTTTACAATTTACAGTTGCTTCACCTCTTAATAAGGCTAAATCATGCAAAAATCAATGCAAATTTACCTAAAACCCAAGCCTTAATTTGTGAAAATTCATAATTTCGTCAAGATTATCAAAAAAGCCTTGACAGAAATGTTAAAATAGTTTAAAATGAATAAAAATGGTTAATTGTATAAGTATTTTTGTATGATCGAGGAAGATGGTTTTGAGTATTTCCCGAAATGGTGTTAATGATAACGGTTTTGACCGTAATGGTGATGCTTCAACGGTTGAAATACTCACTAAATACGCTCCGCTTGTCAAGTCGCGTGCGTTGAAGTTTTTGACCAATAACGGCGAACTTGATGATCTGATTCAAGAAGGAAGTATTGGTCTTTTATCTGCTTCACGCAGGTATGACGGTGAGCTTTCTGCGTTTACCACTTTTGCCAGAAAATGTATTGATGCTTCTATCATTGACTATTTGCGTAAATCAAGCAAGCTTTCCAGAATTCCCGAAAGTATGCTTGTTGATATCAGCGATGTGCAGATAGCCGACCTTTCGGTTGACCCTGAGCATGCGGTTTCGATGAAGGATGAGTATATGCTCACTCTTGAGAAAGCATCGAACAGCTTATCAGGTCTTGAATCGGTCGTTTTTTCCGACCTTTTACATGGCTTTTCGATAGAAGAGATTGCAGAACGTAACGGAATGAAAGTGAAATCGGTCAATAACGCCATTCAGCGCATACGCACAAAATTAAAATAGGTAATATGCCCTTAGTAGCTTAAGTCAGGCAGAGCGTTGTTTTCAAAGGTGATGGTGCGAATCCCTCCGGGGCTAAAATACTCAAATTGAGAGAGGTAAAAATCATGTTCGAAGACAAGACCCTTAAATGCAAAGATTGCGGAGAGGATTTCGTGTTCACCGCCGGTGAGCAGGAGTTTTATGAGTCCAAAGGATTCGTAAACGAGCCTCAGCGTTGCAAGAAGTGCCGTGACGCACGCAAGAATGCAGGCAGAGCTCCTAAGGAATTGCATGAGGCAGTATGTGCTTCTTGCGGTAAGCCCGCTATGGTTCCGTTCGTACCCCGTGACGACCGTCCCGTATATTGCAGCGAGTGCTTTGCAAAGATGAAAGAAGAGCAGGCATAATTTATTATTTTAGCTTTGTTCTGCCGTTTCAGGTTTTCCTGAAGCGGCTTTTTCTTTGTGTATGTCAATCTAAATAATGAATTTTAGGTAAAATCACAAATTCTTAATATTTTATTCATATATTTTTACTTCCTTGATTTAAAATATACTTGTAGTCAAAAATAACTTGGGAGGGAGATACCATGGCCAATAAAAAAGTACTTATTGTTGATGACGATTCCAACATTTGTGAGTTGTTGCGTCTTTATCTTGAAAAAGACGGATTTGATACCGTTATCGCCAACGACGGTGAGGCGGCAATTGTAAAATATAATCTTGAAGAGCCCGACATGATTTTGCTCGATATCATGTTGCCGAAGTTAGACGGTTGGCAGGTCTGTCGAACCATTCGTAAGTCTTCAAATGTTCCTATTATTATGCTTACCGCAAAAGGGGAAACCTTTGATAAAATTTTGGGTCTGGACCTTGGTGCCGATGATTATGTTACCAAGCCTTTTGATTCTAAAGAGGTTGTAGCACGTGTACGAGCCGTACTTCGTCGTTCACAAGCAGACGATGAAAACGCAGAAAAGATAGTCAAGTATGACAAACTTACTATCAACCTTACTAATTATGAAATGATAGTTGACGGTGTTGTTATTGATACTCCGCCCAAAGAGTTAGAGCTGGTGTATCATCTTGCAAGCAACCCAAACCGTGTTTATTCAAGAGACCAATTGCTTGATGAGGTCTGGGGTTTTGAGTATTACGGCGACTCCAGAACTGTTGATGTTCACGTCAAAAGGCTTCGCGAGAAGCTTGAAGGTGTGTCTGAACAATGGTCTATCAAGACTGTTTGGAGTGTCGGCTATAAATTTGAATTAAAGCAGAGCTGAAATTATGAAAAACCGTTTGTTTTATAAACTGTTTTTATCAACCGCAATAGCTTTGGTTATAAGTATGGTGCTTATAATGATTTTGCTCAGCGTTTCGGTGAGTAATTACTTCGTTAATGATAAAAAACAGCTTTTAACCGATAACTGTCGCGCTGTTTCAAGCGTTCTTTCAAGCCAAACTGCGAGCAATTCAAGCTTCCATGCAAGCCTTAATGGTATGATAAGCGTTGTTTCTCATGCCGTTTTGGGTGAAGCATATGTCTGTGATGCCCAAGGTAACGTATTCAGTTGCAGTTGTACCGAATGGCAAAGTGACCGAACCTGCATACATTCTGCCAAAACGATACAGCAAAATATTCTTGACAGTGCCGCTTCTGGCAGTTACTTTGAGGTTGGTCATTTGGGTGAGCGATATGCTAATACCTTTTATACCGCTGCTACACCGTTTTATTCATCAAACGGCCGTTTAGCCGGATTCGTTTTCATATCTTCGCCTGCATCACAGCTTAAAAGCATGTGGTCAGAACTTTCGGATATTTATATACTTTGCGCCGTTTTACCCTTGACGGTCTTGTTCATTTTCCTTTTCTTTATGACCAGGAAAATGACTCGTCCTGTTAACCTTATGTCCAAGGCGGCAGTCAAAATGTCTAAGGGCGATTTTTCCGAGCGTATACCTGTTAAGGGTGATGATGAGATTTCTGACCTTGCAGAGGCTTTCAATGCCATGTCAAACTCTTTGACCCAACTTGAGGGAATGAGACGAAGCTTTGTCGCCAATGTTTCGCATGAGTTGAGAACTCCAATGACGACAATTGGCGGGTTTATTGACGGGATTTTGGACGGAACCATACCTCCCGAGCGACAAAATTATTATCTTGAAATTATTTCGAGTGAGATTAAGCGTCTTTCACGCTTGGTGCAGTCCATGTTGAGTCTTGCCCGTCTTGAATCGGGTGAACAAAAGGTTAATCCTACGAAATTTGGTCTTTCAGAGATCGTTTGCGACGTTTTACTGTCTCAGGAGCAAAGAATTGAGGCAAAAAATATCAATGTTTTGGGTCTTGATAAGGGTCGTGATATCATGGTTACAGCCGACCGAGACCTCATTTATCAGGCGATATTCAATCTTGCCGACAATGCAATAAAATTTGCTACCGAAAATGGTGCGATTGAGGTAAACGTATTTGAAAATGAAAATGGTGTTAACTTTACAATCCGCAATGACGGAAAAGGCATTAAACCCGAAGATCTGCAATATATTTTCGACCGCTTCTATAAATCCGATAAGGCCCGTTCCGAAAACAAAGACGGAACCGGACTCGGTCTTTATATTGTTAAAACTATTGTTGATATCCATAACGGTAATATCACGGTCAGAAGTCAGCAGGATTCGTTTACTGAGTTTACTATAACTTTTCCTAAAATATAATCAAGCGAAAGGAAACTTGTATGGAAAATGAGATAAATAGAAATGATGGGCTTGAGGTTGAGCCTCAAACTGTTGAGCCTGATAACTTTCAGCAGCAGTCCAATGAGCTTAACCAACAAGACCAGCCAGAGCCTCAGGCTCCAATATATTCATTCTCTGCTGAGGGTGACAATATAATAAACAACAGTGATAACAGTGAACCACAATCGGGTGATACTGTTAAATTCGATATTTTGGAGACGGCTGTTGAACACCGTTCGAATACCGGAATAAAGGTTTTCTTCTCTTTGATTGCGGTAGTTATAGCTTTGATAATAGCTGTGACCGCAGGTTATTTGATGGGTACAAATAAGCCGGAGCAAAATCATCTTTTCAAAGGTTCGACTGTTGCCGCTAATAAGGATGAATCCCAACGTCAGACCGACAAAGCAGTTGTGTTCAATAATGTCAATCCTTCGGTCGTCGGAATAAGTGTCTTTTCAAACAAGCAAATGGTTTCTTATGCAAGCGGTGTGGTTTATACCGAGGATGGATATATAGTAACCAACGATCATATTTACTCAACAGTTCCGTCGCCTGAATTTGTTGTTACGCTGTATAACGGTTCAAATTACACTGCAAAGTTCATTGCAGGAGATACTCGAAGCGATCTCGCTGTTTTAAAAATCGAGGCTACAGGGCTTAAAAAAGCCACATTCGGCAACTACAGTCAGGTGGTGACGGGTGAAGAGGTTATATCTATCGGATATCCTCAAGGTACTGCTGAAGGTGCTGTTTTGACCGCAGGAACGGTTTCTTCGGCAAGTATCAGATTTTCCTCGACCACATCGTACTCAATGAAAATGATACAGACCGATGCCGCAATAAACCCCGGCAATTCGGGCGGTGCGTTGGTTAATATGTATTCGCAGGTTATAGGTATTCCTTCGGTTAAGTTGACCAGCACATCGTACGATAATGTCGGTTATGCGATACCTTCTTCGACTGTAATAACCGTTGCAGATTCACTTATCAAGAACGGTTATGTTGAAGGTAGAGGCCGACTTGGAATATCCTATACCGCCATCGACTCAACTATGTCAATGATTCAAGGAATGCCGTCCGGATTGCTTATCGGCGAAATATCGGATGACAGTGATCTCAAAGGTAAGGGAATTAAGGAAGGCGATATCATAACCCACATAAACAATGTTCAGATAACCGACAGTAACACAGCTTTGGATATTATCGAAAGCACAGCACCGGGTGTTACAATGACCTTTACTGTTTACAATGTTGAGAAAAAAACATCTCAAACAGTGTATGCTTCGCTTTTGCCTGACCAGGGTAATTCAAGCTATACCGAGGCTGTGACTGAGGATAACAACAATCCTTTTGAAGGCAATCTTGATGATTTCTTCTCGGATCACTGATTAAATTATCAAAAAAACGCTTACCGATTTGGTAAGCGTTTTTTGTATGTTTAGTTGAATTACTTTTTGAGAATTAAAGTGCCGTAGGCGGGAAGAGTGAACTTTCCGCTTATTGTTTTGCCTGTATCAACTTCGACCCAATTTATTGCGGTCTCGGTCAGGAAATCCTCGGCGGTGTAGTTTTCAAGGAAAACATAAGTATTTTCACCGTCGGTTCTTGAGTGAACGGTGACACCTTTTTTAAGCGCACCATCGAACTCGGACTTAACGCCGACCTCATCTAAAATATCGTTGACCACTTTTTGTGTGAAACTACCGTCATCACGGAAGGCAACATAGTAGGCTTTACCTTCGCCATAGTTGTTGACGGTGTATGCGGGCATATCTTTGTAAAAATCGGAATCATATTCTGCTAAAACTTGGGCACCTTCGGAATGAATCAACTCACAATAATCGATAGCCTTTACAATAGTGCCGTCGTTGAGTTTTACGCTATTGGATTCATTGGGGAACAGTGTGTCGATCTCTTCATTCCAAATTCCAAACACGTCACGAAGTCCTGCACCAGGCCAACCGCCAAGGTGACAAAGGTCGTTTTCGTTGACCATACCTGTCATATATGTGCAAACCAATGTGCCGCCGTTCTTAACAAACTCCTTGAATTTTTCACCCAAAGCATCACTAACCATATATCTCATCGGTGCAAAGATTACTTTGTAGTTGGAGAAGTCGTGGCTTTCAGAGCCGATAATGTCGATGTCAACGCCCTTGCTCCAAAAAGCATTGTAAAACTTTTCAAAGGTTGGGATGACCTTTTTGTCGTCTTTTTGGAAGCCCTTGGCTGCATCGATTGCCCATTTGTTGTCCCAATCGTAAAGCAAAGCGGCCTTGGGACGGACAACTGTGCCGACAAGCTCGTCCATTTTTTCAAGACGCTCACCTAAAGCCGTAACATCCTTGAAAACACGGGTGTGCTCATTGCCAACATGGTCAACAACGGCTCCATGGAATTTTTCTTCACTTCCGCGACTCTTTCTCCATTGGAAATACTGAACGCTGTCCGAACCGTGTGCAATAGCTTGCAAGGAAGAAAGCATGTGCATTTTCGGCCTTTTAAGTTTGTTGTAGGGTCGCCAGTTGACATGACTTGGCGTGCTTTCCATAAGAAAATACGGTCTGCAGTTTAGAGAACGCATAAGATCGTGGCACATTGCAGAGTTTAGTGCGACATTTATATCGTTTTCGGTATTTTCCCAAACGGGATAATTGTCCCAAGAAACAAAATCTATCTCTTTTACGATCTCACGATAGTCAAGGTGAGGAAAGAAGCCCATCAAATTGGTGGTAACAGGAATGTTTGGTGTGATGCTCTTTACAGAGTTGTACTCGTTGCGAATAAAATCAGCCGTTTGTGCTGTTACAAAACGCTTCCAATCTATCTTTAAGGCTTGAACAAAGTTTTCACCTAAAGCAGAGGGGGGATTGATTTGGCTCCAATCGGTGATTGTGTGCGACCAAAATGAATTCCACCATTGGTGATTGAGATTGTCTAATGTTCCGTATTTCTTCTTGAGCCAACCTCTGAATGCATCCTTGCAAAGGTCACAGTAACAAGCGTCACCGTATACATCTCCGCCGTACTCATTAGAAAGATGCCAAGCCAAAAGTGCGGGGTGGTCTTTATATCGTTCAGCCAACTTCTGATTGATTATTTTTACCTTCTCACGGTAAATGGGTGAGGTGTAACAATGGTTGTGGCGTGCGCCGAACAGATATTTGTTTCCTTGGTTGTTGGTTCTTAAAACCTCGGGATATTTTTGCGCTAACCAAGCAGGTCTTGCACCACTTGGGGTCGCCAAAATAACCTTGCCGCCAGCGGCGTGAATATCGTCAAATACCTTGTCCATCCACTCAAAATTAAACTTGCCTTCTTCGGGTTCCAAAGCAGACCAAGCAAAGATACCGATGGTCATTTCATTGCAATGACTTAATTTCATCAAGCGCATATCCTCAGCTTGGATATTAGGGTCGTACAGCCATTGGTCTGGATTATAGTCACCGCCGTGAACCATGTGCTTGAAATTCGGATTTATATAGTCTTTCATAAATTTACCTCCTCATAAAAAGGGAACTTCATACAGGTTCATTATACTAAAACAAGCTGTGTTGGTCAATATAAAATTTTTGATGAATTTGTTTGTAAACTGTAAAAATATTGACCGTTAAAGTTTCTTATTTTTTACAGAAACAAGTATATCAAATTTATTCATTTAAAATAAAATTTATTTTATTATACATAAGGTTTAGAGCTGATTCTTTCGGTAAATAATGTATTTACAAATTATCGGAGGGATGAATTTGCAGTTCAGCAAGGTTGAGATATGCGGTGTTAATACCAATCAGTTGCCAATCTTAAAAGAAAGCCAAAAGGAGGAGTTGCTCAAAAAGTCGCAAAGCGGTGATAAAGCGGCAAGAGAAGAATTGATACAAGGGAATTTAAGGCTTGTGTTGAGCGTTGTTCAGAAGTTTACCAACCGCGGTGAAAATATGGACGACCTTTTTCAAATCGGTTGTATAGGTCTCATTAAGGCAATCGACAATTTTGACCCCGTGCATGAGGTAAAATTTTCCACCTATGCAGTTCCAATGATTATTGGAGAAATTCGTAGACACTTAAGGGATAACAATTCTGTTCGCGTCAGCAGGTCGATAAAGGATGTTGCCTATAAGGCAATGCAGGTGAAAGAAAAGCTGATTGCCATAAATCAAAAAGAACCAACCGTTGATGAGATCGCAAAAGAATTAGATATTCCTCGGTGCGATGTTGTTTTGGCATTGGAAAGCATTGTTGAACCCGTCTCTTTATTTGATTCGGTCTATAATGATTCGGGCGATACAGTCTATGTTCTTGACCAAATCGGAGACAACAATGATGACTCAAACTGGCTGCAGGAAATTGCATTCCGTGATGTTATCGCGTCATTGAATGAACGAGAAAAGAAGATACTCACCTTAAGGTTTATGCAAGGTAAAACACAAATGGAGGTCTCACGCGAGATAGGCATTTCGCAAGCGCAGGTATCAAGGATAGAAAAAGGCGTTTTGGATAAAATTAAAAGTGAATAATAAGTACAAACCCATAACACATATCATATTAAAAAAGTGTTATGGGTGATTTTATGTGTTGCAGACTTGTAGAAATGCGCGAAAAACAGGTGGTTTGTATAAAAGACGGAACGATTTTAGGACTTGTGGGCGATGTTGAGATAGATTCCTGCTCGGGTAAACTAATAAATATTATAGTATGTGGAAAAAGACGGATATTTGGCCGTGACGAAGATTTTCGCATACCGTGGGAATGTATTGAGGTTTTTGGCGAAGACTCTATACTCGTGAAATTTGACAACTTTCCGATAAGACAAAAACGAAAAGGCTTTTTGTCTGATTTATTTTTTCAAAACAGAGGTTAAAATCACAAAAATTTCATAAAAATCAATTATAAATCATCTTGGAAGTGGAATTTAAACAAATTTTCCGTTGTCACATAATTTTTGCATTTATAGGTGAATGAAAAAAGTGAAAATTAAAAGGGAAGTAAAAAGAAAGTGAGTTGAAATTTTTGAAGCGATTTATAAAAATTTTGTGTTTTACTTTGTTCATATTTTCGGTTGCTGTATTTTCGGGTGTTGCTTACTATGAAAATAATCTTGCTGATAATTACTGTGTTGCAAGCGGAGAAACTTTGAGCCTTAGTGACCCGATTCTGTATTGTACGATTTCGGATAATGCACTAGCAGTAGGGAAAAATAAACAAACTTCTGTTTCGGGAGATAAGGTAACAGTGAAAATGTTTAACCTTATCCCTGTTAAAACCGTCAATGTGACAAATGTTGATGATTCCGATGTTGTTGTTTTGGGCAGACCGTTTGGCTTAAAAATGTTTACCGAGGGTGTGCTGGTCGTAGGCTTCAGTGATGTGGAAACTGCAAACGGAACGGTTAACCCCTCGGTCGATGCAGGAATAATGAAGGGTGATGTTATCCTGCAATTGAATGGCATTGCGGTAGAGTCAAATGCCCAGGTTCAGACCATAGTAAAAAACAATAAAGAAAAGTCGATAAGTGCCCTCATAAAGCGCAATGGTGAGACATTTACTGTCGGCATTACACCAAAGCTTTCCAAAAATGATAATTCTTATAAAATCGGGCTTTGGATAAGGGACAGCTCTGCGGGTATCGGTACGCTTACCTTTTATGACCCAAAAAATGATGTGCTGGCAGGCTTGGGACACGGAATCTGCGATACCGATACGGGTGAATTACTGCCTTGTGAAAGGGGTCAGCTTGTAGGTGCTGAAATTGTTGGTGTGAAGAAAGCCAACCATAAAACCACGGGTGAGCTACAGGGGATTTTTTCGGGAGGAAAAATAGCTGAAATTTCGGATAACGACATAACAGGTGTTTATGGTACGGATTGTGAAAAGGGAATAAACGGCATTGCAATGCCCATCGGTTTAAAGCAGGAGATCACTTTGAGTAAGGCCCAGATACTCACAACTCTCGACAATGGTGAGCCGAAATACTACGAGTGTGTTATTAAAAAGGTCTATCATAACGATTCGAGTAAGATAAAAAATATGGTAATAGAGGTTACCGATAAAGAATTGATAGAAAAAACAGGCGGAATAGTGCAGGGAATGTCGGGAAGTCCCATAATCCAAAACGGTAAGCTCATAGGTGCGGTGACTCATGTTTTTGTAAATGACTCAAAGTGCGGCTACGCCATATTTGCGGAGAATATGCTGGAATCAGCACAAAGTGTAGCAGAAGAACAACAAATGAAAGACGCATCCTAATAAAAAAGAGTGCCAATTCTGTGATTGGCACTCTTTTGACGCTTTCTGGCTTTTATATGTGAGGATTTTTTATGAAATCTTTACAATATATGTTTTAGTAATATTTCTTTCTATCGGCTTCGATTTTGTTTGTTATAATTTTGTTAGCCATGGCGACCGAAGTGTCGATTTGGTTGGAAAGTGCGTCAATAGCAGTTTTTACACCGCCTTCGCTCTTACTTGCGACCGAGTTTCTCCAAGGCCAAGCGTCGTTGTTTCCAAGCAGCGTAGATAGCGGGTCATCAAACTGGAAATACTTTTCATCGGCAGTGGTGTTGATAAGCTGATAATAAAAATCTCCTGCTTCGGTGGTTAAAAATGTGTTTCCAAGGTCATAGTTGTTGTAGTCAAGCCAATAGCGGATGAAGTAACCTGCGGCATTGGCATTGGGTGCACCGTCAATAATACCGTACATACGGTAAATGGATGAAACCCTGGTCTTTTCGCCTCGTTCCCAAGAGGGAAGATATGTAAAGCCAACATCCTTGGGGTTCATCTCGGTGAAATATCCCGTGGATTTAAGTCCGTAAACACCGATAACAACAAGACCGCATCGGTTCTTTGCAAAATCTGCGGTAGAGCCGTCAAGCAAGCCTTGCTCGCGTGCCGAAGCATACCACTGATAACCCTGCAAAAGTCTGGGATCGTTTGTGTTGTTTGTGAAGATACCGGTGTTGTAATCATATTTTACAAAAGAGGTACCGAGTGAATCAGTGAATATTTTTTCGGGTAGACTGATTCCCTTATAATCGGGCCCCAGCAACTTTATATTTTTGGCACAGCTGAGCAAGGTATCCCATGTCCAGTTGCCTTCTTCATAATACTCGGCGGGAGTTTTAAAGCCGTTTTCTTCAAATATCGCCTTGTTGTAGTAAACAAGATTTGAACCCGTCCAAGGTGAGCCCAAAGCGTTTACCAGATATATATTACCGTCAATCGTTGCAGTTTTTATGAGTGTTTGATCCCATCTCGGGTCTTTCAAGTCAACCGATGAAACCTTGTTGATAGGTGCGGCGATCTGCAAGGTCAATGGGAAGCTTTGGGTGACCTCGTTGCTTTTGAAAACATCGGGGATATCGCCCGAAGCCATTTTGGTCATAAGTGTGCTGACATAACCGACCTGAGGTATCAAAAACAGTTCTGCTTTAAGACCTGTGTCTCTCTCAAAGGTGGAAAGAGGTACAGCACCTTAGGTTTGTGTGTGGTCTATCCAAGTGGCAAAACGAACGGTGCTTCCTTTTATACTTTCAGGAATGGTTGCGTAAGGGCTCCAATTCGGGTCATCGTATACAGAACCCGAGGTGATGCTCATAGTGTCAATAACACTGATTTGCTTACTGCTTGTGTCGCTTTGGGTTGATTGATTCTGCGGTTGTGAAGTCTCTTTTTTTGCCGCGGTAGTGTTATCGCCGCAACCGGCAAGTAAAACTATCGCCAATGCAAGAGTGAGCACAAGGGAAATGGTTCTTCTCATGAAATATACCTCCAAAAAATGTATTTTTCGCTGATTAAATTTTAGCCTAAACCGCGGCATACCGTCAATTATTTAGAAGGCATTTCAGGTAACTAAAAGTAGAGTTTCGGTAATACCGGTTTTATTTTCATTTTTTAATAATATAAAAAGTTTTTAAAATGGCAGGGCTTGCTACTGCCGCCCTAAG
Organism: Acutalibacteraceae bacterium; assembly: GCA_045637775.1. Lineage (GTDB taxonomy): Bacteria > Bacillota > Clostridia > Oscillospirales > Acutalibacteraceae > UMGS172. The sequence continues at coordinate 23,920 of JAZUAC010000048.1, forward strand.
TTAATCTGATGATAATAATTTTGTTGTAAATTTCCGAATTGTGTGTTACACTAATAATGCCAAACAAATTTAATAAACAGAAATCGGGGTATTTTTTCTTTTTAGGGGATATTATACTCTTTTTTGACCATAATCATTTTTAGGAATTTGGTAAAAATGCAAACTCCGTTAAATGGTTATGGTAGTTATACCCTATTTCTGTTTAAATTTGTTTGGCGACAATCGGGGTTTGCGTTTTTCGGTGCGTTAACTTCGGTTGGCGCACTTTTTTATTTTTAGGAGGAAATTTATGTTCAAAAAAATCATTTCACTAACCATTGCCGTTTGTATGCTACTGTGTTTCGCCGCTTGCGGCAATGACGACAACGAAAGCAATGTTAAGACCAACAACAATAGCAATGTATACTCAAACAATTCAAAAGTCGAGGTTCCTTTAAGGGCAGCCACTTACGAAGAAGCCGTTCAAATGTATTTCGATGCGCTTTTTGACCCTGAATATAACTCTGAAAATATTAAATACCTTGCACCGGAGGGATTTTGGGGTAATATATTAGGCGACACTACATTAGATGAAGTCATTGAGGCGCACAAGAGACACAAAACCCAATATATAGGAAGTTGGTATGACGATATTGAACCCGGTCACTATTATTCACTGAAAACATTACAAAAAGTCAACGAGATCACCCCTGATAGTAATTATGAAAATTATTATAAATACACTAATAAGGTTGAGGATAAGTATAAAATCAAAATTGACAAAGACTCGACCATCTACTATGTAGATGAAGTTCTTGTCGATTCATACGAAGGCAGTAAAACCGGTAAATATTTGGGCACAGAGGAAATTGAATTGGATGCAATAGTTTTTCAAGTCGATGGCATATGGTATACACACGAAGCTTTGCAATATTTAAAGGAAAGTCCTATTGAAGATGCACAAGGCCAAGATCACGATTGACCTGCCGCATCAAAGCAAATGACCAGCCAACCGAAATCACCGATTACCAACTCATAACAAGGAGGAAATTAAAATGCAAAATAATTATCAACCGCAGCCGCCCATAAACACAACAAACCCAATACAACTAATGCTTTCAAAAACGCAAAATCGCACACGGTTTTTGTGTTGGATACAGATTTTCTTAAAAGCCATATTCCTGCTGTTTCTATTTTTGGATGGGATGTTTAATCTTGAATATCACAAGTCACACGATGACTATGTTTTATCGCAGTCATTTTCAACAGTAACGACAGAAGATTGTTATATACCTGTTACAGATTGGTATTTGAGAAATGAATTCTGCCATGTGTTATTTTATATAATTATTGTCGTAATCGCGGCTGATTTGGTGCTATCAATGCTGCGTGCAATAAAACCAGAGTATACAAAAAAATGGAAATGGCAACTCGCTTTACCAGCCTTTATATTTGTTGCAGTTATTACATCAGTAATCATATCTTCTTCATACTGTGACACAGGTAAAATGATAAGTTTCTACGATTCTTCAACCGGCCACACCTCTTATTATAACAAGGCAGACATATCAGGTTATACTTTTACGGTAATGCACGGTGATTACCTGAAAGAGTTTTACGGAAGTATCAGTATAGACTTCCTTTTCTACATAACCCTTTTATTAGGTCTTGTTATTCTGGCAATTGATTTTTATACCATGTTTATGTCAAAGCAGGAATCCTTCAATAGCTCAAACATATCACTAAAAGAAAAATTTTCAAATATACCCTCATTCTTTTCAAAGCTGTCTGTCAAAGAAACCGCTTTTTGTCCAACCTGCGGCAAGCACTACAAAGGCGAATCTGTATTCTGTAATACTTGCGGCACCAAGCTCACAAAGCTTGAGCCCAAACCAACAACGGTAAAATGTCCTGCATGTGGAAAGGAAAGTAATACAAGTTTGGCATTTTGCGATATTTGCGGAAATCGACTTACACCGGCCGAACCCCAGCCAACTTCGGTGCAATGCTCTGTGTGCGGAACAATGTGCGACAGGAACTCTATATTTTGTAATACCTGCGGTTGTAGATTGAAGTAAATGTTTTACAATAGACATATACATCTGAAATCAGAAAAATGCAGGAACCAACGTTATTGGAACTTTTTGGCTGATTTGTTGTCATGACACAATCGACGCGTGTAGGGCATGGACCTACTCCTGCCAAAAAAACTCAAAAGACGCATCATAAAATATAAAGGACTCCGTTTGGAGTCCTTTATATTTTATTGGTATTGCAATTTACGGCATAATCTGCTAAACTGATTGCGTTAGATTCACAAGAGGTGAGACCATGCTTTGCGATATGCACACGCATTCCGAAAATTCACATGATTCAAATTGCAAAATTGAGGATATGCTTAAAAGTCAACTTAAAAAAGGAACTGATATTTTTGCAGTTACCGAGCATTTTGATGCTTTTAGTAATAATGATTATGATATTTTCACACCTTTAAAGAGAACATACGAAACCGTTGCTGAATTAAACCAAAAGTACAAGGATAAATGTCTTTTGTTGGCAGGTGTTGAAATCGGTGAGGGGTTCTTGTTTCCCGAAATTTATGAAAAGGGAATATCGTTTCTTGATTACGATGTTGTTATTGGCTCGGTGCATTGCGTAAGGTTCAATGGCTTAGAGCAAGCATACTCGACTATTGATTTTTCAAAACTTTTGACAGTTTGCATTTCAGATTATCTCAATGCTTATTTTCATGAAATTTTGACTTTAATTGACACTACTGATTTTGATATCTTAGCCCACTTAACCTGCCCTTTGAGATATATCATAGGTATCTACGGATTTGATATTGATATTTCAAAATTCAATGCTAAAATTGACAGGATTTTGAAAAACATTATTGAAAAGGGGATAGCGCTTGAGGTCAATACCTCGTCTTATAGTGTTTTAAATGATTTTATGCCCGGTGTCGACATATTAAAACGATATTTTGACTTTGGCGGCAGATTGGTAACTTTGGGGTCGGACGCTCATGTTGCCGAAAATGCTTCGATTCATTTCGATAAAGCTGTAAAAGCATTAAAAGAAATCGGATTTGACGGAATCTATTATTACAAAAAGCGTAAACCTTATAAGGTTTCAATATAATAAAAAAATCATCCCGCTGTGGGATGATTTTTTTGTTTTGAGGATTTGTATTTTTTAACAAGATTCGTAGATATAAATTTGAGGCACATCTTAAACCGCCGAAAGAAAAGCTTAAGTCGGAATAATTATAAGCATATGCAATTCTTAACGATATAGTCCCTTGAATTTATACTTCGGCAGATTTTCTTAAAATGAATTTGGGTTCTGTGGGTTCAGTTAGATTTGGTTCGGTGCCTTCTAAAAGGCCGACAACTGTTTCAACCGCATTTATGCAAAGTTGGTCTGACCCAGAGTCGATAGATGCAAGCGGTGGATTAAGATATTCACACTCGGGTATATTGTTTATTCCTACAATTGCAATATCTTCGGGTATCTTGAGACCGTGGTCAAGTGCACAACGCATCGAGCCGATTGCCATGTAGTCATAAGCGCAGATTACGGCTCGCGGAATATTGCCCGATTCGATAAGGCGATTCATGGCATCGTAGCCGCCTTCTTCAAAGCGCATATCGGTGGTTGCGAAAAATCTTTCATCGTAACCGCCAGCAATTTCGGTCATGATTTTTCTAAAATTGTTAAGCTTTGGTGTGGTGTACAGCTCGCATATAAAGCCTATATCTGTGATGTTATTATTGTGAAAATGATTTATTACAGAACGATAGGCGTTATCACTCTTGTTTTGCAATACATTATTAGTTAGTTGAAGGGAAGGGTTTATCGAAATTACGGGAAGGTCATAACCCGAATTTTCGCCTCTACCGTTAATTATTATTATGGCATCAACGCTTGAATAGTGGTTGTAATACTCCAACAAGCTGCGTTCATTTTCGGGTGAAAAGTCTGTGGTGGCAACGCAAACCTCAATATTATGTTTTTCAAGCTGCTCCTGGATTATTGCCATGCACCGCGAGTAGTATCTTCCGCGAAACTCGGGACAAATGACCGCAACAACAAATTTGGGGTATTTTGCATTGTAATATTTTTTAAAGCAACCGTGTTCACGGGCAAGAGCAAAAATGGTTTCTCTTGTTTGTTCGTTTACTTCATTGCTCATGGAAAATGCTTTTGAAACGGTTGAAACCGAAACGTGCGCTAATTTTGCTAATTTTGAAAGTGTTATCATAACAAATCACCTGCCCAAGCAGTTAAAATACATCTTCATTATACAATAATTTCACAATGTTTCAAGTTTAATTTTTGTGGTTTTGAGTTGTTGCTTTTCTGAACTCGTTTGGTGTCATGTCTTCATGTTGCTTAAATCTTCTACAAAAGTAGGTGTAGTTGCCGATACCTACCGAATTTGCGATATTTTCGACCGTGAGATTTGTGTCTTTTAGCAGTGTTTTTGCTTTGGATAACCTTTGTTTGGTAATATACTCATTGACAGTACAACCGAGACCTTCGTTAAAATACTTATAAAGTTTGTTTCGCGAAACAAAGAAGCGTTTGCACAATTCATTAACGTTCAATTCCGAATCAAGGTTTTGGGCAATGTACGCGGATATTTCCTCTAAAATAGGTTCCTGCTTAATAGTAATTGCGTTGGCAAAAATTATTTCGGGTAAAAGGGATTTAAGAGCGTCAATTTTTGAATGTGAAAACAACGGAAGCCGGTTAAAGAGACGCATCAACTCTTCGTTATTTTTTAAATCATCATTGGGAATACTGCTTTCAATCCTTATGCGACCCATAAGTATATATCCCGCGAAAATGCCGTTCTTTTGAATAGGTAACGCCGCGTCATAAAGATTCTCATGGCAGATATGAGCTTCAAAGCGTTTGTTTTGTTTACACTTTTCAACGACTGCACTATCGCAATTTTTGCATTTTAGTCTTTTGGTAAGTGATTTTTGTATATTTGAGCAAAAATCGTCACTGTCGCTTGCTTTGAACTTCATGTTTCCGTCGAGGTCGATAAATGATATACTAACTCCCGTGAGAATATGAAAATCATTTAAAATGCGTTTCAGTTTTTCTTTGTTATATATTATTCTCATAGTTTACACCGCCTTGATACTGTATTATTATACCGATTGCGGGACAAAAGTGCAATATATAGACACGATTTTATATTGATTTTTTTATCGCAAGGTGGTTTAATATAGGGGATAAGAGGTGTTTTGTATGGATTACTTATTGCTTATTTCGGTCATTGTTTTACTGCCGCTTCAAAGTATTGTTAAAAAGCCTTTTACCAACAAGGTTCACGACAAGGGTGCATACACATTTACGGCAATATTAAGCCTTGTGGCGCTTGTTTTCTTTGTGGTGACAGGTAAAGGCTTTGAGTGGAATGTTGGATACCTGCCTTATTCTATCGGCTTTGCGGTATCTTATATTGCTGCAAATGTTTTTGCGGTTTTGGCTATTGCAACAGGTTCGGTTTCACTGTCTTCACTTATTATAAAATTCTCGCTTTTATTGCCAACCGCTTATGGTTTGTTCTTGGGAGAAGGTATTTCGAACTTTTTCGTTGTAGGTATGGTTTTGCTGATAGCATCAATGATACTCATTAACAAACCCGAAAAAGGTGAGAAATTTTCTTTTAAGTGGCTGATATTCGCACTGCTTTCGTTTTTGGGAAACGGAATGTGCTCGGTTACACAAAAGATGCACCAGCAACAGTTTGCCACAGCTTATAAAAACGAATTTATGATCGTGGCTTTGGCTGTTTCGGTTATAGTTTCGGTTATTCTTGCTTTGTGTGTCGAACGTAAAAACACCGTTCATTATGCAAAGGTCGGTTTTATTCCTGCGGCACTTTGTGGTCTATTTAACGGAACAGTAAATCTGTTTGTTATGATACTCAACAACCGCATTCCTGCATCGCTTATGTTCCCGTTGATTTCGGCAGGCGGAATCATTATCGTTTATTTAATTTCAAGGTTTTTTTACAAAGAAAAGCTTTCAAAATCTCAATTTATTGGACTGCTTGTCGGTATCGCATCGGTAGTTTTTTTGAATCTGTGAGAGGTTAAAATATGTATAAAATTACTGTTCCAACCATTGTTACCAACGGTCATTTTAACAAGGAAAAAACACTTCGTGCACTTAAAAAAGTCGGTGCACACCGCATTGCTTTGGCAATTGACCGTGAGGTAGAGCATAAATTTTCAAGTCCCGAAAATCTTGAACTTTTGAAAGAGCTTATCAAGTATTATGAGGACAACGGCTTGGAAACCCTTGTGTGGCTCGGTGAAACCTTCGGTCACGACGGAAGCCCCTGCGACGAGCCCTCACCTTATACCCGTATGCGCTATTTTGATAAATACGATATGCGGTCATTCTGCCCTCTTGACAAAACCTTTCAAAAGGATTTTAGCAATTGGGTAAAAAAGATAGCGCAGTGCGGTGCAAAAATGATACTGCTCGATGACGACTACCGTATGAACTGCCGTTCCAATCTTTCAATCGGTTGTTTTTGCAAGCACCACATGAAGCGGATATGCGATGAGTTGGGTGAAGAGTTGACCCCCGACGAGCTTTATAAAAAAGCCTTTGTCGGCGGTCAAAACCGCTATCGTAATGCTTGGTTAAGGGTGCAAAGTGGCGGCATGTTGGAGTTTTCCAAAATGCTTCGACGCGAGCTTGACACCGTTGCCCCTGAAACAAGACTTGGTATGTGCGCCTGCGGTCGTTGGGATGTCAGCGGTGCCGACGTGCTTGAAAACACACTTGCTTTGGCAGGTAACACCAACCCCTTTTTCAGAGCCTCGGGTGCGCCTTATTGGAATAACACTTTGGGCGAAATCGTTGAGCATTCCCGTGCCCAGCTTGATTGGTTTAAAGATGCAGGCGTTGAGGTTTTCACCGAGGGAGACACCTATCCAAGACCAAGATTTGCTTGTTCGGCAGCAAGACTTGAGTGCTTTGATACAATTATGAGAGCCTCTGCCAAAACTGATGGAATTCTCAAATATATGCTTGATTACGTATCAAAAGCCGATTACGAAACAGGTTACATTGACGCCATGGTTGAAAACAAGGGTCTTTATGAAACAATAGAGAGATTGTTTTCTGATAAAGAAACGGTTGGCGTAAGGCCACTTAACACACAATACCGCTTTTCGGAAAAGGATTTTTACGACGGTGATTGGTCATACGTTGGTACGTGGTGCAACCATGCCTTCGATCCTGCCTCAAAACTCCCTGTGTACACCTCGTTACCAACGTCCTATTCAGGCAACGGTGTCAATATATTGCTCGAGGAAGCAGGAAGATTTATTTCAAAAGAAGCCTTGAAAAACGGCAGTGTCATCGACTTTAACTCTGCCAAAATGCTGATGGACAGAGGCATCGATGTCGGCATTGAGGAGTATGCCGTCTTTAATCCGCAAGGTAATAAAGGCTTTACCGACGTACCTGAGGAGTATTATATTGATGAGGGCGAGTACGTCCGTCTTGACCCCGGTGTTAAGATAAAAACCATTAAGCACAAGGCAAATGTAAAAATCCTCACCCATTTTCACTTTGGTGATGAGGTTGTTGACGGCGTTTTTCTTTATGAAAACGCCAATGGACAGCGCTTTATGGTTTTGCCGTTCAACGTAGCCGATGCTATCCCTGTAAAGGCCAAGGCAGGCTGGATAACCTCCTATGCCCGCCGCAGACAGGTTTTGCAACATCTTGGTTGGTTGGGCGATCAATTACCCGCATACACCGTTGGCAATAACCCTTATCTTTACGAACTGCTTAAAGAAAATGACAAAGCATTGGCTTTGGGTGTGTGGAATCTTTTTGACGATAAGATAAAAAGCCTCAAAATCAAGATAAACGTGCCGTTTAAGGACGTGCGCTTTGTTAATTGCGAGGGTCGTGTTGACGGTGATTGTGTAGTGCTCAACACAACCCTCTACCCTTACGAATTTGCAGCGATTGAGATAATCAAGTAGGGGCGATTTGTAAATCACCCGCGGAACGGATTAATCCGTTCCCTACAAAATACCATTAGATCTATCGTAGGGCAGGGATTTATCACTGCCAAGCAGTAGTATTA
>JAZUAC010000049.1:0-13332 GCA_045637775.1 Acutalibacteraceae bacterium
CGAAGCTCTCATCAACCGTGGTGTTATCGCCGGTGTAACAGGCGAAAATTTTGAAGTAAAGTTCTGATTTAGGAGTACAAAATGAAATACTTATTGGGAATTGACTTTGGTGGCGGCGCCTCCAAAGCAACACTTATCAACACCGAAGGTGCTATCGTTGCTGAGCATTCGGTTGAATATCCTACACTTCACCCGAATTCAGGTTGGTGTGAGCAGAATCCTTCGGATTGGTATGCCGCATTGTGCGAGGATACCAAGGAATTGCTTAAAAAGAGCGGGGTAGACGCAGCTGACATTTTGGCCATTGCTATTGACTCTGCTACTCATACTGCAGTTCTTTGCGACAAGGACGCTAATCCTTTGCGTCCTGCAATCCATTGGACCGATACAAGAAGCGTTAAGCAGGCTAATGACCTTAAAGCTTCGGATGAGGCTTATATTGAGCAAAAAACCTTTGCTAAACCCGGCACTATCTGGACCTTGCCTCAAATTGTTTGGGTAAAAGAAAACGAGCCCGAGGTTTATGAAAAAATCGGCAAGATTTTCTTTGAAAAAGACTATCTTCGCTATATGTTGACCGATGTTTACTGCACCGATTATATCGAAGCGCAGGGAAGTATGCTTTTCGATAACGAAACAATGCAGTGGGACGATAAGCTTTGTGCTTTGGCAGGTATCAGCAAGGAAATTATGCCTCCTATTGTTAAGCCTACCGATGTTATCGGCAAGATTACCGAAAAGGCTGCTGCAGAAACCGGTCTTAAGGCTGATACTCCCGTTATTTGCGGTACTACCGACACCGTTATGGAGGTTTTCGCTTCGGGTGCCGTTCAGAAGGGACAGATGACCGTAAAATTGGCCACTGCAGGCAGAATTTGTGTTATTACTGATAAGGCTATTCCTCATCCTTATCTCATTAACTATGCTCATATTGTTGACGGTATGTGGTATCCCGGTACCGCTACCAAGGCAGCTGCTTCGTCTTACCGTTGGTATCGTGATACCTTCGGCGGCGATTACAAGGAACTTGATATGGGCGCTGCAGAGTGCAATATGGGTGCTGATGGTTTGATGTTCCATCCTTACATCAACGGTGAGTTGACCCCTTATGCCGACCCGATGTTGTGTGGAAGTTTTATTGGCATTCGTGCAGAGCACACTAAGGCTCATTTCACCCGTGCCGTTTTGGAAGGCGTTTCTTTGTCGTTGCTTGACAATATGTTGGCTTTGAATGAGCTTGGTATTCCTCATGATAACTACGCTACACTTATCGGTGGTGGCGCAAAGGGTAAACTTTGGCGTCAGATTACCGCTGATATGCTCGGTATTACCTTGAAGATTACCGAAAGCTCGGATTCTTCTTTGGGCTCTGCAATGCTTGCAGGTGTTGCAGTTGGCGTGTTTAAGGATGTTGTTGAAGCCGTTGAAAAGTGCATTAAGGTCACTGCAACGGTTGAACCTAACCCCGAAAACACCGCAAAATATGCCGAAATTTTCAAGACCTATAAGGCTGTGCATGATGCACTTGCACCCATTTACAGGAATCGCTAATTATGAAGATAGTTGTTTGTGTAAAGCAGGTTGCTTCAGGTGAATTGAACCCGTTTGATGCCTGCGCTTTGGAGTGCGCACTGCAGATTCCCGATGCCGAGATTACTCTGCTCAGTATGGGTAGAACTGCCGTTAAAGGTATGCTTGAACAGCTGACCCGTTTGGGTAATGTTAACGGTGTATTATTGTCGGATATGGCGTTTGCAGGTGCCGATACCTTGGCTACGGGTTACGCTTTGAGCCTTGCCGCAAAAAAACTCAATCCCGACCTTATTATTTGCGGCCGTCAGACTGTTGACGGTGATACTGCACAGACGGGTTCTGTGCTGGCTACCATGATGGGTTATCCCGTTATCACCAATGTTATGAGTATTGATTCGTTGGATGAAAAGGGAATAGCCTGCAAAACCCGCTTGGGTGACGAGAAGGTAGATTTGCCTGCACTTATTACGGTTGAGCGTATAAATGACCTTCGCAGACCGAGTATTCGTTCTAAAACCAAAGAGGTTTTGGTTTGGACTGCCGAAGACATTGGCGCAGATAAGGAAAAATGCGGTCTCAAAGGTTCGCCGACCAAGGTTGTCAAGAGTTTTGAGAACGAAAGCGGCAAGCGTAAGTGCAAGTTTATTGCACCCGCAGAGCTTGATTGTGCAGTGAAATACGGTCTTTCCAAAGAGCCTGATGCTATTAAGATAGAAGCTTCTGCCGAAAAGCTCAAAAACGTTTGGATAGTTACCGAGGCACCACGTGCAATGGCTGAAACCGTTTCGGACGATATTAAGGTGATTGAAAAGGATTCGGCAGAGAATATTGCCAAGCTTATTGCCGAGGGCAAACCCGATGTTGTACTTTGGCCGAGTGATATTTGGTCAAGACGTACCGCACCGATTGTTTCGGCTTTGCTTGAGACAGGTCTTTGCGCCGATTGTACCGCTTTGGAAACCGATGGCAATGAACTTTTTATGTACCGTCCTGCTTTTAGTGGAAATGTCATTGCCAAGATTCGTTGTGTTACAAAGCCTCAAATGGCAACCGTCAGAACGACCTTGAATGATGTTGCTGAGGTAATGCTTGCGGCAGGTAAGGGTGTTCGTGAAAGCTATGACAGGGTAGAGGCTTTGGCCGAAAAATACAATGCCGAATTGGCTGCATCACGCGGACTTGTTGATATTGGTTTTGCGCCTTATGAGCAGCAGGTTGGCTTAACCGGTAAAACTGTAAGCCCTAAGGTTTATATAGCCGCAGGAATTTCAGGCGCTGTGCACCACATTGTCGGTATGCAACAGGCAGGCACCGTTATTGCCATAAACCCCGATAAGGATGCACCGATTTTTGAATACGCCGATTTCGGAATTGTTGCTAAAATTGATGATATTATTTAAACTGAAATCCCATTCTTTAAAAGAGTGGGATTTTGTTCGTTTTTTGTGTTAAATAAAGCATTTGAAGGCTAAATAATGGTTGACTTTTTAGTATGATTTAGGTATAATAAATTGATAAAAAGGCGTTTATACGCTTTTGAATTGGAGTGACTTAAAATGGTCAGAAGTATGACAGGTTACGGAAGAGGCGAAGCCTCGTCCGATAAGCTTTCGGTAACGGTTGAATTGAAGTCGGTCAACCATAGATTTTTCGAGGGTTCGGTCAGAGCACCGCGTCAGTTTGCCTTTTTGGAAGACAAACTGAAGTCCTATGTTCAGTCCCGTGTTGCACGCGGTAAGGTTGACATTATGGTGTCTTGCGATTTCGGTGCCGCAATGGCCGATAAGATTGAGGTTAATGAAGCCTATGCCGAAGAATATATCAACGCCTTGAAAACCTTGGCTGAAAAGTTTGGTATAACTAATGATATTTCGGTTTCAAATGTAGCAAGAAATCAGGATGTCTTCTGTGTTACCAAGCAGAGCCTTGATGAAGAAGAGGTATGGTCTTTGGTTTCGAGTGCGGCTGAAATTGCTGTTGATAACTTTATCAAAGAGCGTGAAACCGAAGGTAAGCGCATGGCCGATGATGTTATTTCCCGTACAAAAACCATTCTTAAATATGTTGCAGTTGTTGAGGAACGCAGTCCCGAAACGGTTCGTGAGTATCGCGAGCGTATCGAAAATAAGATGAAGGAGTTGCTTGGTGACACTACCGTTGATGAACAGCGTCTTATCACCGAAACTGCCATTTTTGCCGACCGTGTTGCCGTAAATGAAGAAACGGTAAGACTTCGCAGCCACATTGCACATTTCAGTGAAATGTGTGAAGCAGGCGGCGTAATCGGTAAAAAGCTTGATTTCACCGTGCAGGAAATGAACCGCGAAACCAATACCATCGGTTCAAAATGCCAGGATATTGAAATTTCTCATATCGTTGTTGAAATCAAGTCGGAGATTGAAAAAATGCGTGAGCAGATTCAGAATATTGAGTAATTACTGCTGTTGAGGGTGATTTTATGAAGCTTATTAACATCGGTTTCGGTAATCTTGTTTCGGCCGAGCGTCTTGTGGCCATTGTAAGTCCGGATTCCGCGCCTATTAAACGTATCGTGCAGGAGGCCAAGGAAAAGGGAACTCTTATTGATGCCACACACGGACGCAGAACAAGAGCCGTTATTATTACCGACAGTGACCTTATTATTCTTACATATTTGCAGTCCGAAACGGTTGCGGCAAGGCTTGATGATACCGATGCTGACACACAGGATGAGGAGACAGACGATGAATAAAGGAAGTTTGATTATCATTTCGGGCCCTTCAGGTTCGGGAAAAGATACCGTTTTGAAAAAATTATTTGAGAAACTGCCCGAAATTGAGTTCTCTATTTCAAGCGTTTCAAGAGCTATGCGTGAGGGTGAAGTTCAGGGTGAAAAATACAACTTCATCACCCGTGAAGAATTTGAAAAAATGATTGCCGAAGACGCCTTGCTTGAATATAACGTTTATTGTGAAAATTACTATGGAACGCCCAAAGCACCGGTTGAGAATTGCATTGCAAATGGCGGTGAGATTATTCTTGAGGTTGATGTCAACGGCGCCGCTAACGTTAGAAAAAATTGCAAAGATAACTTCAGCGTTTTCATAATGCCGCCTTCTTTTGAAGAACTTCGCAGAAGACTTACTGCACGCGGAACCGAAACTCCCGAGGTTATTGAAAAACGCCTTGCTCAAGCTTTGGTTGAGATCAAGCGTGCTAATGAGTATGACTACGTTGTCATCAATGATGACCTTGATGCTGCGGTTGAAGAATTTAAAAACATTATTCTTTCCGAAAGACATAAAATCAACCGCAACGGTGATTTCTTTGAACAGTTTAAATAAAAATTTATATTATACAGCCGATTTTCGGCGGAATGGAGAAAATTATGCTTAACCCTTCTATTGGAGTACTTATTCAGAATAACGAAAGCCGTTATAAATTGGTTCTCGATGTTGCCAAAAAGGCACGAGAGATTGCTAAAGATGCCCAGGATAACGGTGAAATCATTATCGAGAAGCCCGTTACCTTGGCAATGGATGAAATGGCCGCTGAAGTAAAGGCTAACGACTAATTTTCAAGAATTTTTTTGTAAAGGATGTGGCTTGCCGTGAATGGACCGAGAGTTGTCAGCGTTGCTGTTGATCAATCGGTTTTTAAGACCGACAAGCCATATAGTTATTTAGTGCCGCCTCAATTTGTTGACAAGGCCGTTGTGGGATGCCGTGTGCTTGTACCGTTCGGTAACGGAAATGTGCGTAAAACAGGCGTTATTCTCGGAATTTCGGAATGTGAAGACATTGCTAAACTTAAATCAATCATTTCGGTGCTTGATGATGAACCGATTTTGACCGAGGATATGATAAACCTTGCCGCCTTTATCCGTGAGCACACATTTTGCACTTGGTATAACGCTGTTCGTGTTTTGTTGCCACCCGGCATCAATTACAAGGTTATTCAAGAGTATTCTTTGACCGAAAATGCCGAACAGTTTGCCGAAACACTTGATGGCGACCTTAAAAAGCTTTACGAATACATCAAATCCGCATCAAAGAGTGTTGAAAAGGAAGTTGCTTTTAAAGCGCTTGGATTTTCGGATGATTGCGGTTTGATGGAAAAACTTGTTTCAAAAGGCATTGTTTCGCGTGGCGGTTCGGCTGCGCGTAATGTTGGTGATGCCTCGTTGAAAATGGTGCGTTTAACCGAGGCCGCTAATGACCTTTCGAGTGTTAAATTAACACCAAAGCAAAAGCAACTGATTTCGGTTTTGACCGATTTGGAATGTTGCTCAATAAAAGAGCTTTGTTATTTTACAGGATTAACGCAGGCGGTTGTTTCGGGACTTTGTAAAAAAGGTCTTGCCGAGGTTTTTGACCAAGAATACTACCGAAATCCTTATAAAGCAAATCACGGTCAGCTTGAAAAGCCTAAAGAGCTTACCAAAGCACAAAATGAGGCTTTCTTAAAGCTTTTGGATGATTATAACCAACCAAAAGGGGTTACATCGCTTCTTTACGGTGTAACGGGTTCGGGTAAAACACAGGTCTTTTTAAAGATGTGTGATGAGGTTGTAAAGCAGGGCAGAGGTGTCATCGTAATGGTGCCCGAAATTGCCCTCACACCTCAAACTCTTGGTGCATTCCACCGCCGTTTTGGTGATAAGGTTGCTGTGTTTCACAGTGCCATGTCGCAAGGTCAACGCCTTGATGAATGGAAGCGAGTTCGCCGTGGTGAGGCTTTGATTGCCGTGGGCACTCGTTCAGCGGTTTTTGCACCGTTTTCCGATTTGGGACTCGTTATCATGGACGAGGAACAGGAACACACATATAAGTCTGAAATGACCCCGTATTTCCATGCGCGTGATATTGCGAGATTCCGTGTGGCACAGAGTAAAGGTCTGCTGATACTTTCATCGGCAACGCCGTCTATTGAAACATATAGCATGGCTTTAGCTGGTAAATACAGCATGTGCAAGCTCACAAGCCGATTCGGTACTGCAACCATACCCGAGGTTGAAGTTGTTGATATGCGTGAGGAAACCGCAAGCGGAAATACCGGGATTATCAGCAATCTTTTGTATGAACGTATTGACAATGCTTTAAAATCACAACATCAGACAATACTTTTACTGAATAGACGCGGTTATAACACCTATGTTTCGTGTACACAATGTGGTCATGTTATCAACTGTGACAGTTGCAGTATTTCAATGACCTATCACTCGGCTAACAACCGTTTGATGTGTCACTATTGCGGAAAATCGGTGCCTTATGCCGAAAAGTGTCCCGCTTGCGGTGCCGATAGAATGAAGTATTCAGGACTTGGCACTCAAAAGGCAGAGGCAGAATTGCAGGCACTTTTTCCCGAGGCTCGAATCCTTCGCATGGATGCCGATAGTACCATGACCCGCAATGACTATGAAAAGAACCTTAAAGCCTTTGCCGATGGCGAATATGACATCATGCTTGGCACTCAAATGGTGGCAAAGGGACTTGATTTTCCGAAAGTAACGGTTGTTGGCGTACTGAATGCCGATATTGCCATGCATTCTAGTGATTTTCGCAGCTATGAGCGAACATTTTCATTGCTGACTCAGGTTGTTGGGCGTTCGGGTAGAGGTGAAGATAAGGGCACAGCCGTTATCCAAACCATTGAGCCCGATTCAAAGGTTATTGAGCTTGCAGCCCAGCAGGATTACGAAACCTTTTACAACACCGAGATTATGACGCGAAAGCTCATGATATATCCGCCTTATTGCGATATTGCAACGGTGTCGTTTTTAGGTGGTGAGCGCAAATATACCGAGGATGCCGCAAGGTGCTACTTTGATTTGATTAAAAGCCTTGTTTCAAGTGATTTTTTGGATGTTAAATTGATGATTTTGGGTCCTACTGCCGCTGCAGTCCCTAAAATCAACAATAACTATCGTTATAAATTGATTATTAAATATAAGAATTCACAGCATTTCAGAGATTTAATGAATAAAGTGATTGCTGACTATAATTCAACGGCGTATTCCAAAAAGGTCACTGCTTCATTAAATGTCAATCCCGATAGTATTATTTAGGAGAAAATTATGGCTATTAGAAATATTGTGACCGAAGGTGATTCGGTTCTTCGTAAGACCTGCCGAAGTGTTTTGAACTTTGATGAAAAACTGCATCAACTTCTTGATGACATGAAGGACACCATGTATAAGGCCGAAGGTGTTGGTCTTGCCGCACCGCAGGTTGGAATTTTACGCAGAATTTGTGTTGTCGATGTCGGTGACGGTCTTGTTGAGCTTATCAATCCCGTTATTGAGTTTGAGGACGGTATGCAGGAGGGTGCTGAAGGTTGCCTTTCATTGCCCGGGAAAAGCGGAATTGTTCGCAGACCAATGAAGGTCACTGTCCGTGCTCAAGACCGAAACGGTAACACCTTCACCGTAACAGGTGAAGAACTTAAAGCGCGTGCTTTCTGCCATGAGATTGACCACCTTAACGGAATACTTTATGTCGATAAGGTTATAAGAGAGGACTAATCTATGAAGATAGTTTTTATGGGCACTCCCGACTTTGCAGTAAACGGCTTGGAAGCTTTGCTTAACGCTGGTCATAACATTGTCGGTGTTTTTACTCAACCCGATAAACCGCAGGGCAGAAAAATGGTTTTAACTCCACCTCCTGTAAAGGTGTTTGCAGAAAGCCGCGGTATCAAAGTTTATCAGCCTAACTCGGTCAGAACCGATGATGTCTATGATCTGCTCAAAAGTCTTGACCCCGAACTTATAGCCGTTGTTGCTTACGGTAAGATTATCCCTGAGAATATCTTAAATCTTCCGAAATACGGTTGTGTTAATGTACACGCTTCGCTTTTGCCCAGACACAGAGGTGCATCACCGATCCAAACCTCAATTTTGCTGGGCGATAAGGTCACAGGTGTTACAACACAGTTGATGGATATTGGTGTTGATACGGGTGATATTTTGATTAAGTCCGAGTGTGAGATTTTGCCGACCGATAATTTTGAAACACTTCATGATAAATTGGCCGCAATGGGCGCAAAGCTTTTGGTCGATACAGTTGAGGGCTTGCAGAATGATACAATAGTACCTCAAAAACAACCCGAAGATGGTGTTACCCATGCCTCGATTATCACCAAGGAAATGGGTCAGCTTGATTTTAGTAAGAAGGCTCAAGAGCTTGATTGTCTTATCCGTGCATTTACACCTTGGCCTTCTGCATTTTTCTTTATGAACGGTAAGCGTGTAAAGGTTATTTCGGCTTTTGTCGGTGATAAAACCTCTAAAGAAGCAGGAACTGTTATCGATACTAAAAACGGCTTGACTGTTGCTTGCGGTGACGGAACTTCGCTGGTATTTAATGAGGTTCAACCCGAAGGAAAAGGTAGGATGACCGCCAAGGCATTGCTCAACGGTTATCCGATTGAGATTGGTACAAAACTGTGATGAACGCAAGACAGGTGGCTGTAAAGGTTATTTCGGATATTGAGCGTGACGGCAGTTTCTCCAATATTGCGGTTGATTCTGCAATAAAATCCAATGAGCTTTCAAAGGTTGATTCCGCATTGGCAAGTATGCTGGTGTACGGCGTTTTGCAAAGGAAAATAACCTTGGATCATGTGTTGGCAAATGCTGCGGGCAAAAACTTTAAGAAAACTCATCCGTTTGTGCTTTCGGTTCTGCGTGTTTCGGCATATCAACTGCTTTTTATGGACAAGATTCCACCTTCAGCTGCAGTAAACGAAGGTGTGAAGATAGTTAAAGCATCCAAACAACGCTTTGCACAAGGCTTTGTCAATGCCGTGCTTCGCAAAATCAATACCGATAAAGATAAATTACAGCAAGAAATTGAAAATAGTGATGATTTAAGCATTAAATATTCATGTACTTCGGAGCTTGCTGAAAGCCTTATCAAAGATTATGGTCTTGAAACCGCCGAAGGATTTTTGAAAGCATCACTTGAAACCCCCAAGCTTTATTGCCGAGTTAATAATTTTGCCGTGAAGGACAACCTTTTTGACCGATTGAGCGAAAAGGGAATCGAGGTCACTTTGACCGATGTTGACGGTGCTTTTTGCATGCAGGGTGCAGGCAGTGTTGAAAATTTGCCTGAATTTAAAAACGGCGAGCTTTTCGTGCAGGACCTTGCCTCGCAGATTGCTATTTCGCAGTTTGGTATAGCTGATGGAGAGTCGGTTCTGGATGTTTGCGCCGCACCGGGTGGTAAAAGTTTTACTGCCGCACAGTATGCGGGACAAAACGGCAAGATAGTTTCTTGTGACCTTTATGAAAAAAGGGCAGGACTAATAAAAAGCGGTGCTGACCGTTTGAATATCAAAAACTTAACCGCCAAACAAAACGACGCAACGGTTTTTAATAATAGCTTCGGTAAGTTTGACCGAGTTATTTGTGATGTTCCTTGTTCGGGATTTGGTGTTATCCGTCGCAAGCCCGAAATCAAGTATAAAAGCCTTTCTGAATTTTCGGAATTGCCTGACATTCAGCTTAACATTTTAAAGACTTCGGTTGGCTATCTTAAAGAAAACGGCGTTTTGATGTACTCAACCTGCACTGTGCGTAATGCCGAAAACCGTGAGGTTGTTGATAGATTTATTTCAGAATTTTCTAACTTTGAAATTGTTGCAGAAAAGACCTTGATGCCTCAAATTGACGGTTGCGACGGATTTTATTTCTGCATTTTGAAAGGCAAATAAATGGAAAAACAAGACATTAAATCTATGTATTTAGAGGAGCTTGAGGCACTCATGAAAGAGATGGGTGAACCCAAGTTTCGTGCGGGTCAAATCTTCGATTGGTTGCAGCAAGGAGTGGACAATTTTGACGAAATGACCAACATTCCGTTGAAATTACGCGTTAAATTGCAAGAAGGTTACTATATTGTAACCACAAGTATCAAAAAAAGACTTGAATCTGACATAGATGATACTGTAAAATACTTATATGAGCTTCATGATGGAGAATTGGTGGAATCCGTGCTTATGAAATATAATCACGGGTATTCGGTTTGTGTGTCGACACAAGTTGGTTGCCGAATGGGTTGCAGTTTTTGTGCATCGGGTTTAAACGGTCTCAAACGCAATCTTACAGCTTCCGAAATTCTGGCACAGATAACCACAGCTCAAAGAGATAAAGGGATCAGAATTTCCAATGTTGTTCTCATGGGCATGGGTGAACCGATGGACAACCTTGATAATGTCATTAGGTTCTTAAAATTGGTTTCGCATGAAAAGGGACTGAATATTGGATTGCGACATATCTCGGTTTCAACCTCGGGTGTTGTTTCGGGAATATACAAGCTTATGGAAGAAAACTTTCCCATAACGCTTTCTATTTCACTTCATGCACCGAACGACACTATTCGCGATTCCATGATGAAGGTCAACAAAAGATGGAATATTGCAACTCTTATTAAGGCTTGTAAGGATTACATCAATAAAACAGGTCGTCGTATTTCATTTGAGTATGCGGTGGTTGACGGTGTGAACGATAGCGACGCTAACGCTAAAGAGCTTGCCAAACTTTTAAAAGGTATGCTCTGTCATGTGAATCTTATACCGGTCAATCCCGTTAAGGAAAATACCTACAAAAAGCCTGACCGTAAAAAACAAGAGCATTTTTGTAAGCTGATGAACGACCTTGGTATAAATACGACCATTAGAAGAACCTTGGGTTCGGATATTGATGCCTCTTGCGGTCAGCTTAGAGGCAAGGCTTTGGAAGAAGCTGAACATAATAAATAAAATAAAAGTAAGGGGGTGCGGAAAATGAATATTACAGGTTTTTCCGATAAAGGTCTTGTAAGGTCTTCCAATCAGGATGCTTTTATGATCGGAATGATGGATGACGGTTCTTCATGGGCTGTTGTTTGTGACGGTATGGGCGGTGCCAATGGCGGTAATATCGCAAGCCGTCTCGCGGTCGATCATTTTTCCGCATCTTTAAAAGCAGGATACCGCAGCGGTATGTCTGAGAGCTCTGTAAAGAACCTTTTACAATCTGCCGTCAGCGCTGCTAATATCCGCATTTTTGATAAATCACGAGAGAGCAAAGACCTTAACGGAATGGGCACAACTATTGTTGCCGTTCTTTTGATTGGTGCTACTGCATACTTTATTCATGCGGGTGATAGCCGTGCCTATGTTTTGTCAAACGGCGAATTGATGCAGTTGACCCGTGACCATTCTATTGTTCAGTCTATGGTAGAAAACGGAAAACTCACCCCTGATGAAGCTCGTTTTCATCCGAGAAAGAACGTCATAACCCGTGCTTTGGGTGTTGAGGAATCGGTTGTCGGTGAGTTTAATGTTTACGATTTATCCGAAGGTGATAAGCTGTTGCTTTGTACCGATGGACTAAGCAATTTTGTTGAAATCGGTGCAATTATCGATTTACTTAATTCCGAAACAGACAAACCTAGTGTTGAATTGGTTGACCTTGCCAACAAAAACGGCGGCGGCGATAATATTACTGCAGTCGTTATTGAAAATAAATAACTTACTTAAAATTTTAGATTGGAAGTTTGATTTATGGACAAATTTGTCGGAAAAAGACTTGACGGAAGGTATGAGATACGCGAGATAATCGGTGTCGGCGGTATGGCTGTTGTTTATAAGGCGTACGACTGCATCGAGGACCGAATCGTTGCTGTTAAAATTCTTAAAGAAGAGTTTATCTCTAACGAGGAATTTATTATCCGTTTTAAGAATGAGTCAAAAGCTATCGCTGTTTTAAACCATCCTAATATTGTAAAGGTTTATGACGTTAGCTTTGGTGACCTCATTCAGTATATCGTCATGGAATATGTTGACGGTATCACCTTGAAGCAGTATATAGAAAAGCAGCAGAGCCTTCGTTGGAAGGATGCGGTTTATCTCACTATTCAGGTACTTCGTGCTTTACAGCATGCTCATGATAAAGGCATTGTACACCGTGATGTAAAGCCGCAGAACATCATGCTTTTAGCCGACGGCACTATCAAGGTTACCGACTTTGGTATTGCACGTTTTGCAAGAAGTGAGCATAAGACCATGACCGATAAGGCTATCGGTTCGGTTCATTATATAAGTCCAGAACAGGCTAGGGGAGAAGCAACCGACGAAAAGGCAGATATTTACTCAGTTGGTGTAATGCTTTATGAAATGCTGACTGGCCGTTTGCCTTTCGAAGCTGATAGTGCTGTTTCTGTTGCTATAATGCAACTTCAGCAGGATCCGGTTTTGCCTCGTGATATAAATGAAAATATACCTGTTGGTCTTGAACAGGTTACCATGCACGCAATGCAAAAGGATGTCAGCAAGAGATACCGTTCTGCTGCCGAAATGCTTCGCGATCTTGAGGAATTTCGCCGTAGTCCCGATATGGTATTTGAATATACCTATTTTGTGGACAATGAGCCTACCCGATTTGTTGATGCTGTGAACGAAGCCGATTTCGCAGGCATGGGTATGGGTGTTGGATCAACCGTTGCTATGAACGCAGGTTCTGCTGATATGAATAACGGTTATAATGTTGATGTGAATAACGACGAGGATGACGAGGATGACGATGAAAAGTCACCGGTTATTCCGATTCTTGCCGGTATTGCTGTTGCGTTTATCATTGCAATGATCGTTGGCGGTATTTTCTTATATAAATATGTGAACAAGGATAACGGTAATAGTGTTACTGTTCCTAATTTTGTCGGTATGACTCTTGAAGAAATTCAATCAGAATATTCAGATGAATTCAAGTTTGTTTTTGAATACATTGAGAGTAATGATTATAAGGTTGGCGAGGTAGTTAAACAGGATAAGAGT
>JAZUAC010000050.1:0-45672 GCA_045637775.1 Acutalibacteraceae bacterium
AAAGAGCAGTATTATCTATAAATGAATTTGCCATATATGTCCTCCTGTTTTTTGTTTTTTTAATTATATTATATTTTATATAAAAACTCAAGAGAAAATCAACAAAATATCATTTGAATTATTTATAAAAAAACCGTCCTAAATCATATAGGACGGCTTTTGGGTGAGGAATAGGGATTTTTCCGCACACTACTGTGTGCTATCGCCTCGCTTACGCTCGTTGCCCACGGCAGCGAAAACAGTCCGCCGGACTGTTTTCTTCCGCTTCGCTCCTGCCTTGTTCGAATCCCTAATATTAACTCAAAAAAATAATAGCCCACCCTAAAGGGTGAACTATTACTTTTGGCTGAGGAATAGGGATTCGAACCCCAACAAACAGAGTCAGAGTCTGTCGTGCTACCGTTACACTATTCCTCAACGACAAAAACTATTATAACCCAAAATTTTCAAATGTCAAGAATTATTTTTGAAAATTTATATATTTTTTTAAGATTTTGTAAAATTCTTTGTCAACCACACGATTATTTGAATAATATGGTAGAGAAACCGAAATGTAGGTGAAGATATGCCATTTAATGCAAGAGAACTTTTGGCAAGAATTATACAGTGTGAAGCAGGCGGTGAAGGACTAACGGGTCAGCAGGCCGTTGCAACCGTTGTAATGAATCGTGTTCATGTTGCGGGCGGTGAATATTTACGCACAGGTCAAGGCAATATTCAAAACGTCATTTTTCAGCCGTATCAATTTGACTGTGCAAGGACCGAAATAGGCGGACAATATAACTCACAAAACATTTATAATATGTCGCCCACTACCGAAAACTATCAGGTTGCCGATTGGGCATTAGCAGGAAACACTTTGCCTGCAGTAGGCGATTGTTTGTGGTACTTCAACCCATTTTCTTCAAACTGCGAGCAATTTTTCCCGAGAAACGGTTCGGGTGTATTTCACACAAGAATAAATCAACATTGCTTTTATCGACCAACTTCCCAATACTGGGAAACTTAATTTAGGAGAGTTTACATGAACTATATGGGTACAAGAAACAATGACATGGTGAACACATCACAAAGCGGTGGGTATCAACCTGCAGCAAGACAATTAACTCCGGAACAAAGAATGTATATTCAAAACCATCCCGATACAACAGTGACTTGGGGTAACAATTACCGTCACAGTTGCATGAACAACAGCGGTATGAATAACAACATGCCTAACAATAATATGATGAATCAAAATATGAACGGCGTTCAAGGCAGTTGGGTAAACAACAGCGCTATGCTACCTAACAACCAAAGCAATATGATGACAACCGCACCAAGCGGGAATACAATAAGCTTGAGGCCTGAAACTATGACCAATACCGATTTTTTGCCTGCATATTTAAAGCAATTTGTCGGCCGCTGGGTACGTTGCGAATTCTTTATAGGTGATTCAGTTGAGCAACGTGTGGGCGTTTTGCACGATGTTGGCGCAAGCTACATCATAATTGATGTAATCGAACCGCAGACTCTTGTTGTGTGCGATATATTCTCACTTCGCTTTGTTACAATAGTGCTTGATGAAGAGTATGGCAGACTTTTGAGAGTATAATCTTAATTACTATAAAAATAGACCCGTTACTGTAGTGTAACGGGTCATATAATTTAATCGTTAAAATTAAAATGTGGTAATCTTATGGAAAACCTTTTTGCCCTTTTTGATGATTATACCTTCACCCTCAAAATCAGCTTTAGAGAAACGCTTTGCGGGGTCGGTAACCTTTTCATCGTTTACCGAAACACCACCCTGCTGAACTAGACGTCTGCCCTCTCCCTTTGAAGGAATAAGTCCAGCCAACAACATAACGTCAAGCAGACCGATTTCGCCATTCTCAAACATATCACAAGGAACAGCCGTGTTAGGCATATCAGCCTTAGCGCCGCCCGCGAACAAAGAACGTGCGGTATCAAGAGCCTTCTGAGCCTCTTCCTCTCCGTGAATCATCTTTGTTAATTCAAATGCCAAACGCTCCTTAACTGCGTTAAGCTCACTACCCTCAAGCTTTTCAAACTCATAAATCTCTTCAAGAGGAATAAATGTGAGAAGCTTCATGCACTTGATAACATCGGCATCGTCAACGTTTCTCCAATACTGGAAGAAATCATAAGGCTTGGTCTTTTCAGCGTCAAGCCAGACGGCACCATTGGCGGTTTTACCCATCTTCTTGCCCTCTGAGTTGAGCAAAAGGGTTATAGTCATAGCATGAGCGTCTTTACCGAGTTTCTTTCTGATAAGCTCGGTACCGCCAAGCATATTAGACCACTGGTCGTCACCGCCAAACTGCATATTACACCCATACTCTTTAAAGAGATGATAAAAGCCATAAGACTGCATAATCATGTAATTGAACTCAAGGAAAGAAAGTCCTTTTTCCATTCTTTGCTTATAGCATTCGGCACGAAGCATATTATTAACCGAGAAGCACGCACCAACCTCACGCAAAAGCTCGATGTAATTAAGTTTAAGCAACCAATCAGCATTGTTAACCATCTGAGCCTTGCCTTCGCCAAACTCAATAAACTTGCTCATCTGTGCCTTAAAGCAGTCACAGTTGTGCTGAATGATTGCGGGTGTCAACATATTTCTCATATCGGTTCTGCCCGAAGGGTCGCCAATATAGCCGGTGCCTCCGCCGATAAGGGCGATAGGCTTATTACCTGCCAACTGCAATCTCTTCATAAGGCAAAGTGCCATAAAGTGACCAACATGAAGACTGTCGGCTGTGGGGTCGAAGCCGATGTAGAAGGTTGCCTCACCTGCGTTGACCATCTTTCTTATTTCTTCTTCGTTGGTAACCTGGGCAATAAGTCCACGTGCAACGAGCTCGTCATAACAAGTCATTTTAAATTCCTCCAGATAACTGATTTATACATGATATCACAAATCATTATGATTTTCAATAAGTTCTTTTGCGGTTTTATAAAGATTTTCGGTCATATTTCCGCCTGACATAATACGCGCAATTTCATTAACTCTGTTATCACCCAAAATTTCGATAACTTTGGTATACGTACTATCTTCGGTTGAAGATTTTGAAATAAGATAATGGCTGTCGGCCGATGCCGCAATTTGTGCCAAATGGGTTACACACAATACCTGTTTACCTTTAGACAAAGTCTTCATCTGTCTGCCTACCTTATCGGCGGCTTTGCCACTGATACCGGTATCAATTTCGTCAAAAATCAAGGTGTTGGCATCGTCAAAGTCGCTCATTATGCTTTTTATAGCCAACATGATTCGCGAAAGCTCACCACCCGATGCAATTTTTGCAAGTGGCTTAGCCTCTTGACCCAAGTTTGCAGAAATTAAAAATTCAACCTCATCACAACCGTCAACAGTGTACATTTTAGGTTTAATATCAACCAAAAAGACAACTTTAGGCATTTCGAGATACTGCAAAACATCACAAACTCGTTTAGCAAAATCATCCGCCGCTTTTCGACGGGATTTAGTCAATACACTTCCCTTTTCAACCAGCTTGTCCTCCAAAATTTCGGACTGTTTCTCAAGTTCAACTATCATTTCATCCGAAACAGTTATATTTTGGAGCTCCTGCTTGGCGTTTATAAGAAAATCAAGAACTGCAGTCTCATCACCGCCATACTTCTTATTGAGCATATTGATAAGATCGATCCTCTGCTCACATTCATCAAGCTCATTGGGGTCAAAAGAAACAGATTCACACAAATCTCTTATTTCCGCGGAAATATCGGTGATTTCAGAAACTGCAAAGTCAAAACGTTCAAGCAGTTTTTCGGTGTCTTTCATTATCTTTGAAACACTCGAAAACTCATTCAATGACTGGGTAAGCATGGTTTCAGCACCCGAAGAATCGTCATCACCCGAAAGCAATGTTTTACACATCTCCAACGACAAACGCAGCTTTTCGGAATTTCTGATAAGGTCACGTTTTTCTATCAGCTCTTTTAGTTCTCCAACCTTAACATCAGCAGATTCAATTTCATTAATCTGATACTTTAAAAGGTCGATTTTTCTTAACTTTTCATCCTCATCAGTAGATAAACTTTTAAGCTTCTTACGAACGACACGAAGTTCGGAATAACACACTTGGTAATCTGAAATAACGCTTTTATATTTACCGAAGGAATCAATAAATCCAAGGTGATTTTCAGGGTCAAGCAAAGCTTGATTGTCGTGCTGACCATGGATATTGACAAGTAGTTTTCCAACATCCTTTAAAGCGGCGACGTTTACCGACACACCGTTTATCTTGCAAACACTTCTACCATCGGAATTGATTGTTCTGACAAGCATTACACTGTCATCGTCACAATCAACTCCATATTCCGAAAGCTTTTGCTTTACAGACTCCGAAACATCCTCGAAAATGGCCGAAACCGAGGCTTTTTCACAGCCTGACCTCACCAATTCCTTCGATGTTCTCTGCCCTGTAACGGCGTTTATAGAGTCGATTACAATAGATTTACCTGCGCCTGTTTCACCTGTAAGAACATTAAACCCCGAACTAAAATCAATATTACATTTTTCAATGATAGCGATATTTTCAATATTGATCGATTTAAGCATAAGATATCCTTATTTTAATATTTCCTGCAACATTTCACAAAGCGAAGCTGCATCGTTCTCGGTCTTGGTGATAACAAAAATGGTATCATCACCAGCTAATGTACCCAAAACATTCTCGCATTTCATCATATCAAGCGAGGCACAAGCACCCTGAGCCATACCGGGATGACATTTGATAACAACATCATTCATTGAATACGCAACCGACACGGCTGAGTGAGAAAAGATTTCAAGATACTTGGGGTATTTTCCACCGTTGCCACGGTTTACGGCATAACGGTAAACTCCGTTAGCGTCAAGCATTTTAACAATGCGGAGTTCTTTAATATCACGCGAAACAGTAGCTTGTGTAATATCATAGCCGGCATCGAATAAACGCTGCTGCAATTCCTCCTGAGTTTCTATGGGGAATTCTTCAATCAAGTGCAATATTTTAGATTGGCGTTCTTTTTTCATTGAGCACATTCCTCACTTAATAACTGTCGGTCTTCTCAGAAAGAACTTTATAGACCGAAACATCGTTTAATTTTATAAATTTAGCTTTACTTTCCGAAATGCTGATGCTGACTGTATCATTTTCTGAAAGGCTGAAGCCTTTTCTTCCGTCACACATCAGGTTTATTTTCGTTTCTTTAGTGCCGTTTACAGAAATTTTAATAGGTGTACTGCCGTTGACCACCAAAGACCTGGCAACGAGCGTGTGTGGACATACAGGAGTCAGCACAACACAGTTCATCTGAGGGTCAACAACCGGACCGCCGGCAGACAGTGAATAAGCCGTAGACCCTGTTGGTGTTGCGGCAATAATTCCATCGGCACGGTAAAGCATGGTATCATTACCGATAGTCAGCTTAATATCAATGACATTGGACATCATATCTTTTGAAATAACGGCATCGTTTAGACAGTTACAATAGTCAACACACTTGCCGTTGGTAATCTTTTCAGCCTTTATCATGCAGCGTTCTTCAACACAATAATCATCTGAAAGAATTCGCGTTATAATATCAAGATTCTTAACATTGACCGAAGCCAAATATCCTAAATGACCTGCATTTATACCTAAAATAGGACAATCAACTTTTGTTGCCGATTTTGCAACCTTCAAAATTGTACCGTCACCGCCGATAACGATAATAATATCAGTATTTTCAGGAATTTTAGGCTCAAAAGATTTAAAAAACTCTTGTATAGAAACAGTAACACCTTCACGGCGAAGAATTTGTGCTGCCTTTTCGGCAATGGCTTCACCCGAATCGCTTTCAACATTATAGATTATGAGGATGTTCACAAAAACCCTCCTTTAAAAGTTATTTATCTAACTCCAAATGAGATTTTTCAACTATCTCTTTAGCGGTAACGCCCGAAACATCTTCGGGAGTCTCTGTTTTTTGTATGTAAACCAGATATTCGATATTACCTTCAGGACCTTTCACGGGTGAAAAATCAAGACCTAAAACACGCATATTATTTTGAAGAATCATATTAAGCGTTTTTTCAACAACTTCAACATGCACCGATTTATCTCTGACAACGCCTTTTTTTCCAACCTTTTCCCTGCCCGCCTCAAACTGCGGCTTAATAAGGCACACTGCCTTGCCGCCGTCCTTCATCAAATTACGCATGACAGGAACAATAATCGAAAGTGAAATAAAAGAGACATCAACAGAACAGAAATCCAATTCTTCGGGTATCTGTTCGTGAGTAACATAACGGAAATTGGTACGTTCCATGTTAACTACTCTCTCATCGGTGCGCAGTTTCCAAGCAAGCTGACCGTAACCAACATCAATAGCATAAACCTTTTGAGCACCGTTTTGAAGCATACAGTCCGAAAAACCGCCCGTGGAAGCACCAATATCTGCACAAAGACAACTATCAAGCGATATATCAAACGACTGCATAGCTTTTTCAAGCTTCAATCCACCACGGCTGACATATTTCAAGGGATTGCTTCTCACATCGATAACATCGTCATCCTTTATAGTCATACCTGCCTTATCGGCTTTTTGGTTATTAACATAAACAACGCCTGCCATAATAAGCGTTTTTGCCTTTTCGCGGCTTTCGCAAAAGCCTTGTTCAAATACGGCAGCGTCAAGACGTTTTTTATTGTTCAACTTCTAAAACCTCTTTAATAATTTTTACCATTGATTCACTGTCAAGATTGTGCAATTTTCTTTGCGAAGTGACCGAAGCCTGCTTTACAAAACCGGTTATTGCTGTTGCCTTAAATGTACCGTTAAAGCCGTTGCTGATAAGCTCAAATCCGATTTTCTCGGCAACACCGCCCGATAATATACCCTCTTCAAAAACAAAAACATTTTTGAAAGAAGAAAGGTGTTCAATCAAGCCTTGAGGCAATGGACAAACCCTGTCTAGCTTTATAATTGAAGTATTGTGACCCAAGATTTTCAAAGCTTCAGCAGCGGTAATAGCCTCTGCAACAAGTGTGCCGTATGTTACAACACATGTTTCACCGTCAAAAAACGTTGAAAATCCATCTAATTGTTTTCTCTCAGCTTTAATTACGGGTTCACTGCCTCGGGGATAACGGATAACCGCTACTCCTTGAGGATTGCTCAAGCGATTTTCGAGCATAGTTTCAAGTTCTTGGTAATCAGACGGAGAAAAAACTGTTACACCGGGTATCGACGACAAAAACGCAACATCAAACAAGCCCTGATGGGTCTCGCCGTCATCACCAACCAAGCCTGCGCGGTCAACGCACAATGTGAGCGGCAAATTAGCAATAGCAGCATCATGAATTATCTGGTCGTATCCTCTTTGTAAAAAGGTTGAATACACCGAGAAAACCGGTTTCATTCCCGCTTTTGCAAGACCTGCTGAAAATGTCACAGCATGTTCCTCTGCAATGCCGACATCGAAGAATCTGTCCTTAAAACGTTTTGAAAATTCGGTTAGCCCCGTACCCGAGGTCATTGCCGCAGTAATCGCGCAAATTTTATCATCCTTCTCGGCAAGCTCGCATAACTTATTTCCAAAAGCAGCAGAAAAATTAGTGCTTCCCTTTTTGAGCTCACCGTTTGTAACACTGAAACCTGAAACACCGTGAAAATCACCGGGATTATCTTCGGCCGGCTTATATCCTTTACCCTTTATTGTTTTTGTATGGATAATAACAGGTCTTTTAAGTTCCTTGGAAATTTCGAAAATTTCACACATTTTTTCAATATTATGACCGTCAACAGGTCCCATATAATAAAATCCCAAGGATTCAAAAATGTTACTGTGATACAAAGCATTTTTGAACATCAATTTCACATGGAAAACAAATGAACGTAAATATTTTCCGATAAACGGAATAAATTTCAAAAAACGCTCAACGCCGGACTTGAACTTAAAGTATTTTCTACGGCTTCTGATTGTGCTCAAATGCTTGGCAAGTGCGCCTTTATTTTTTGAAATAGACATCTTATTGTCATTCAAAATAACTATAAGATTCGAGTCGGATTTTTGAACATTGTTCAGTGCTTCGTACACCATACCGCCGGTCATGGCGCCGTCTCCGATAACAACAATTGAAAATCCTTCTTTATTTAGTAATTCGTTAGCAACACAATTACCCAAAGCAGCGGAAACAGAAGCCGAACTGTGACCTGTAATAAAAGGATCGTGTTCACTTTCATCAGGCTTCATAAATCCGGAAACACCGTTTTCGCGTCGTAAAGTAGAAAATTCTTCAAATCTACCTGTTAAAAGCTTATGAGAATAACATTGATGACCAACATCAAAAACAATTGTATCTTTAGGAGAATCAAACGAACGGTGAAGTGCAACCGTCAACTCGACCGAGCCTAAATTTGAAGCCAAGTGTCCTCCGTTTTCGGCAACAGTCTTAACGATGCAGTCTCTCATCTCGGCACACAGCACGTTCAGTTCATCTTTATTCAATTGTCTGACATCGTGCGGTTCTTTTATCTGACCGAGATATTTATAGTCCATAAAAAACTTCCTTTAATTCTTTCTTCCAACAAGCTCTAATGCAAGTTGTTTTAATCCATCGGCAATGTCACCAAAGATGTTAAGTGAATCAATCGCCTCATTTGTAAGACGTTCAACATCCTTTTGCGCCAATTCCAAACCAACCAAAGAAACATATGTCGATTTATTAGATTCAGTGTCACTGCCAATCGGTTTTCCAAGTTCCTCTTCGGTGCTGATAACATCGAGAATATCATCACGAATCTGGAAAGCAAGACCAACCTTTTCGGCAAAAGTAACAGCAGATTTTATCATATCATCCGATGCGCCGGCCAAAACACAACCTATTGATGCGGCCGCTTTCAGCAAAGCACCTGTTTTTAAAAGATAAAGCTCCAAAACAACCTCTAACGGTGCTTTTGAATTTTCATATTTAAGGTCAATAAGCTGACCGCCGATCATTCCGTTTGAGCCTGAACATTCCGATAAAATTTTTGCAGCTTTTACAACACGGTCAGCAGGCACACCTTCGGTCGACAACGCAATACCAAATGCATCGGTAAGCAGAGCGTCTCCCGCAAGCAAAGCGGTTGCTTCGCCAAATTTTATATGACAAGAAGGCTTACCGCGACGCATATCATCATTATCCATACATGGCAAATCATCATGGATAAGCGAGTACGTATGTATCATTTCCAAAGCTATCGCAAAATTCAATGCATCTTCAGGTCTTCCGCCCGAAACACGCATAAATTCTAGCAAAAGTTTAGGGCGTATTCTCTTACCGCCTGCTTCGGCGCTGTAAGCCATTGCCTCAGTCAGGTGAGAATATTCCGTTTTTTTCAACGACAAAATTTCTTTTAGTCGGTTTTCTATCATTTCATTGTATTTATTAAGCATAATAACTCACTTTTCGATATAATCGGATAATTGCTCAATTTTCTGTCGTGCGGTTTCAAGCTGTTTCTTGCAATCGGCCGACAACTTCACACCCTTTGAGTAAAGCTCAAGAGATTCATCAAGACCGCATTCTCCCGATTCTAGTTTATAAACAATATTTTCAAGTTCCTTTAAATTATTTTCAAAAGATGCACTCATAATTTGTTCCTTTCAATATTTAAAACCTTACAATCGGCACTGCCATCTGCAAATTTTACTTTTACTAAATCATCGATATTCAACTCAATAACATTTTTTATGGTTTTTCCCTGCTTTTCAGTAATAGAATAACCTCTGAAAAGCGTTTTTGCCGGATTTAAAGCATCAAGCTTTGCGGTGTATTCCGAAAGCCTATTAACTGCCTCGGATGTATTTTTATTAAATGAATAATCAAGCTTGGATTTGAGGTTATCAATCTTTAAAGAAAACGCGTCAACAGTGGCAAATTTGTCTGCCAAAGCAGGTCTTGACACGACATTCAAAAGACGGTTTTCCATGGTGTCGATATATGACCTTGTGTACAAATCAAGTCTTTGTATCAAAGTAAAAAGTGCGACCGTAATCTCGGCAATATCGGGTACTGATAATTCTGCCGCGGCAGAAGGTGTGGGTGCTCTCAAATCGGCAACAAAATCACAAATTGTAAAATCGGTTTCATGACCAACCGCAGAAATTACAGGTATTTTTGATGAATAAATACATCTTGCAAGTGTTTCATCGTTAAAGCACCACAAATCCTCCTGCGAGCCGCCACCGCGGCCTATGATAATAACATCACAATCGGTTTTGGCGTTCACAAGGGTCAAGGCTTCACACATTTGTTCAGCCGAACCCTCACCCTGAACTCTAACAGGGCACATGACAAGTGTTGCTAGTGGCCAACGGCGACCGATAACACTTATCATATCCTGCACAGCAGCACCTGTTTCGGATGTTATTACAGCTATTTTTTTAGGAAATTGCGGAATAGGACGCTTACGGCTTTGGTCAAACAATCCTTCCTTTGAAAGCTTTTCCTTCAACTGCTCAAAGGCAATAGCAATGCTTCCTGCACCATCGGGCTGAAGGTCGCTCACATAAAGCTGATAAGCACCATCGCGCTCATAAAGTGTAACCGATGCGCGGCAAATAACCTTCATTCCCTCCTGAGGAATGAATTTGAGCCTAGAACAGCTTGATTTGAACATAACTGCCTTGATAGCGGCACCTTCATCTTTTAGAGTAAAATACATATGTCCGCTAAAAGAGTTAATCTTCAAATTGGAGATCTCACCGCTGACAAAGACACTTTTAAGGTTGAAATCAGAGTCAAGAACAGACTTTACATACCTATTCAATTGTGAAACGGTAATAAGCTGTCCGTTCATAAAATTCTCCGTTAAATATTCTGTAAAATCGAGGTCATAACCGCAATTCCGACAGCATTGTCACTCGAAAGCTCCGCACTTGCGAAAAATGCACCGTATTTTTCGGTTATAACGCGTCTTATATACGAATTAGACATAACACCGCCTGCAAAAACAAACGGTATATCACCAAATTCTCGCTTTAATTCAGACGTCATTCGGTCAATTGTTTCACATAGATAGCAAACAGTAAAAAGTGCAACATCCTCTTTAGGTACACCTTTTTCGATAAGCTGCTTTGCCTTATTTTCAAGACCTGAAATACTGCAATCTGCACCTTTCATTGAAGCTTTTGGCTTTTGAGGCAGGCTACCGTTCTGAGACAAAGCATCAAGCTCCTTGCCTGCAGGAAATCCCAATCCCAGCATACCGCCGACGCGGTCGACAGCTTGACCCATTTTTAAATCAAGCGACTGTGCAACTATTTTTGCCTTAAAAAACTCATTTTCATCATATTCGGTCAAAAGAGCCTCGGTAGTACCGCCTGAAACATGAAATGAAATAAATTTTTGACCAATTAAATCAAGTTTGTTTGCCGAAAACAATGCCGCAGCAACATGACCTGCCTGATGCGAAAATCTATAAAGCTTAACGCCCAAAGCAGAACTCATAGCCGATGCCGCCGAAACACCTGCCAAAAAGCAAGGCATATAGCTGTCGGGTAAAGGTCTCGGTTTGTCGGAAACACCGATAGCCGATATTGTACCATCGCCGGAACAGGCATTCTCAATTATCTCCGGTAAAGCCTTGGTGTGCAAAAACAAAGCATCACTCTGTCTTAATCCCAGACTTCCCTTTTCAACAGGCAGCAACCTTCTTGAATTGATATACAGACCGTTTTCGGGAGTATAACAACCACAAGAGGTAGTGTAGTTGCTTGTGTCAATTCCGATAAAGCGTTCCATTATTTCGAACGGATAACGGTACCGAGAACACCGTTAACAAAAGCGGCGTCATCCTGCACCGAATAAGTCTTACAAAGCTCAACTGCCTCATCGACCGAAACGGCATCGGGGATATCATCCATATATTTTATTTCATAAATTGCAAGGCGCAAAATCGCCAAAGAAACCTTTGAAATACGGTTTATTGTCCAGCCTTTTGAAATATTATCGGAAATAATACCGTCAATTTCATCGAGGTTATCAAAAACACCGGTAAATACCCTTACAGTATAGCCATCCTCATCCTCTGTAAACTGGCGGCATTCCTTTGCTGCTTCAAGTATATCCTCAACCGACTCATTATTGATGCTTTTTTCAAAAATAAGTACAAATGCCTGATTTCTTGCTTCTTTTCTTGTCATAAATACACCTGCTAACTTAAATATTCATTTTGTTGCATTTTTATTCACAATATATAGTACAACAAATCACTTACAAATTCAAGATGTAAATTGATATTTATGCTTGAAATCGGTGTAAATTTTCACTAATTCTGCATAAATAAACCTTAAATTTATGTGTTATAATTGTTTTGTGCAAAAAATTTGTTGCAAAAACAAAAAAACAATTGTATAATGAACCTACTAATAGGAATTTGGTGATAAATGATGACTAAAAAATTTCGTACCGGTCTTTTCGGTTTTAATCGCGACGATGTTCTTAAATTTGTTGTCGATGCTAAAGAAAATGAACTGATAAAAAATCAGAAAATCGATGCCTTGACCAAAAAAACCGAAGAGCTTGAAAAGAATTCTACCGAATTGGAAGAAAAGTGTATCGCTCTTGAAACTGAGCTTTCAGCAGCAAAGAAAGAAATTGATGAATTTCATCAACGTGAGGAAGCTCTCACACGTTTGAGCGAATCTATCGGACGTTTGTATCTTGTTGCACAAGCCAACGCACGTTCTATAATCGACACCGCAAACCGCAGTGCCGAGGCAAGCCTGCAATCGGTTGAAAAGAACATGGCAGTTGCTGTTTCCGCCGAGGAAAAGCTTGAAGAAATCAGCGCCGTTCTTTCCGAAAAAACCAAGACTTATCTCGCTGAAATTGAGAGTTTGAAAACCCAAATCACTGCAACGCAGTTTGAGATTGAGCAAAACGCCGTTGAAATTTCCGATAGACAGACCGAAGCAGAGATCATTTCAAAAGGAATCGACGCTTAATTCAATATTTTAATTATTATTAAATCGTTATTTGCAACAAAAACCGAGGTTCAAATTGAACCTCGGTTTTTGTTGTTTAATTATTACTGTTTAAGTTTAAGACCTTGTACACCGTCATCGAACTGATAGAGATAGAGCCAATCAACGATAAAGCGGCTGGAATTCTCCCACTCTTC
The DNA here is from genome assembly GCA_045637775.1 of Acutalibacteraceae bacterium. GTDB lineage: Bacteria > Bacillota > Clostridia > Oscillospirales > Acutalibacteraceae > UMGS172. The sequence goes on from JAZUAC010000050.1 coordinate 13,168, forward strand.
AGCAGTGAGATCGTTACACTTAAGTCCGTTATTTTCACGGCCTACAGAGAACGAAAGCTCCATAAACATCCAGCTGTTGACAAATACATCAATATCCCACTCGGTAGTGTTGGTAGTGTAGGTAAACCACTCTTGGCCGTCAAGGTAGAATCCCATCTCATCCTCATCCCAAAGGAATCCGTAGGTATGGAAATCATCTGCAAAGGTCTTACCGTCGGGACAAATAACCTTCTTATCGTTACCATAAGTTGCTCCATCAAGAGAGGTGTGCTCGTATCCCATTTGCTCACCAAGAGTTGAAGGCCATGCGTGGCAGTTAGCTTGGGTTGCCTTACCTTCGCCGAAGCACTCGTTAAGGTCGATCTCAGGGCTACCAAGAACATTCGTACCGTCACCCGAACCATTAAACCAAAGCAAAGACCAGAAGCCAGGACCGTCGGGACAGATAGCACTCTTCTCAACATATCCGTATTGGAATGCCATATGCTTATCATTAACAATTGTACCGCCACAGTATGTAGTCTCGTCCTCAAAGCCCTGGACATAGAACTTACCACCGGTCTGATAAACTATATCTTCCCTGTTAGACATACAAGACCACTTACCGTTCTGTCCTTCGCGGCTGAATTCAGGGTCATTCATAATACGCCACTTTGAAAGGTCAACCCCCTCGGTATCGAAGGTATCATACCATGTGGGGTGATATGTAGTAGAAAGATCATAACCCTTCAAAGCAGTTTCGTAGCTAGCGTTAACTACTGAAGAAGAATCTGTGATTGCTCCCGCTTTAACCATTTTGGCAAATTCAGAAACAGCCATACCCGTAGCATGAGGTGAACCGCCGTTCAAGAAAACTCGCTTACCATCTACTTTAATGGTGTACTCATCATAATTGGTGATTTTCGGTACATTCTGACGCTGTGCATCACCAATTACAATCTCGTACTCACCCTCGGTCTTGTTATACTCATCATGAGCAATTTCGAGCATGTAACCGGTAGATTGATATACATAATCAACGATCTTTTCTGTTTCAGACTGAGGAAGATATGAGAAGTTGAAGTGAGGACGGATAATGCGGAATCTTCCGATATCGGTACCGTTGATTGTGATGCTTTTGAAATCACCTGATACTGCGTAAGTGTATTCAATACCACCCTTTACGCCTTCAGCCTTAAGATAGTTAGTTACAAAATACTGACATGCTAAATCAAGAGCTTCTTTGTTGAAAGCGTTAATTACAATTTTCTTGCCGATGGTGCAAATAATGTAATCGTCATAACGACCACCGGTTTTTGTGTACAGGTAATCAAGTGCCTGCTGAGATTCGGGACGATTAGTAGGTCCGACAAGAATTTCGTAAGCATCTGTTCCGTCAGCAGTGTCAGAACTCTGCTTTACGCTAACTCCAATCTTTTCTTTAATCTGCTTAAAAACATAAGAACATCTTAAAGCTTCATCCATTTTACTATCATCAGGTCTGATAACAGTGTAAACAGATGAACCGTTTGCAGTTTTGAAAGCTACATCAGCAGTAGAAATCAAAGCACCGTCGGAATCACCGTTTCCCTGTGATGCTGTTGATGACACAGTATTATCTGCACTGTCTTTATTAGACGAATCAGAGCCATCTGAACCACCGCATCCGGCCATAAGACCGACAACGATGAATGCTACTAGAAAAATTGATAAAATCTTTTTCATTGAATTATACCTCCTATTCCTTGACAGTTTAAACTATTATAAAAACAAAGTCAATAAAATAAAATGAACGTTCACTATTTTTGACAATTTAGACAATTTTTTTAAAAAAAATTGTGCACAAAGCTGGTAGCGTCTAAATTTATTTGTTCATAAGATATATAAACTTTTCTTACGTGAGTAAATGCCAAGTGAATTTCATCACCAAAACATTCAGATTGTTTTTTGTGCAGTAGCACAGAAAAAACTCTTTTATAAAAATTAACTCACCTAATCAACTCAGCTTTTATTTTATTATAATCAGCAATTATAATAAAATCAACTGGAAAGCAAAAAACCTGCCACATAAGTGACAGGTTTTTGATGTAATATTCTAATTACTTAAGAGCTGCCTTTGCCTTCTCTGCAAGTGCTGCGAATGCTGCTGCATCCTCAACTGCAAGCTCTGCGAGCATCTTTCTGTTGAGCTCGATACCGGCCTTCTTGAGACCGTTCATGAAGGTAGAGTAGTTCATACCGTTCATCTTTGCTGCAGCAGAAATTCTGGTGATCCAAAGACGGCGGAAATCTCTCTTCTTAAGACGACGACCAATGTAAGCGTAGTTACCGGACTTCATAACCGCTTCTTTGGCGGTCTTAAACAGCTTGGACTTTGCACCAAAGTAACCCTTGGCAAGCTTCAAAACTTTCTTTCTTCTTTTGCGCGTCATAATAGCGCCTTTAATACGTGCCATTTCAGCAACCTCCGTTTATTTTAGTTTAGCGGTTTTCCTTATTTATAAGGAAGCATCTTCTTGACCTTTGCTACGTTTGTTACGTCAACAACTGCAGCTGCGCGAAGATTTCTCTTACGCTTGGTGGTCTTCTTGTTAAGAATGTGGGACTTGAATGCGTGGGCGCGCTTTACCTTTCCGAGCTTGGTAAGCTTAAAACGCTTTTTTGCACCACTGTGTGTTTTCATCTTAGGCATTGTTTATTCCTCCTTGAAAAATTTAACGAATTACTTAGCCGGCTTGGGACCTAAGAACATATACATGTTACGGCCCTCCATCTTGGCAGGCTTTTCAATTGCGGCTTCTTCAGCACAGAAATCGGCAAACTTCTGCATGATTTCGGTTCCGATTTCGGGATGACCAAGCTCACGTCCTCTAAAACGGATGGTAACCTTAACCTTATCACCGTTTTTGACAAACTTCTTTGCATTGTTAGCCTTAATTTCAAGATCGTGAGTGTCGATATTCAAGCCGACAATACGAATCTCTTTAATCTCAACTACCTTCTGCTTTTTCTTGGCTTCCTTCTCTCGCTTGGCCTGTTCAAAGCAATACTTGCCGTAATCCATTATCTTACATACGGGCGGCTTGGCATTGGGAGCGATAAGACACAAGTCCATATCCTTTTCCATTGCTTTCTGTAAAGCTTCCTTTGAAGTCATAAGACCCAACTGAGAACCATCGGAATCGACTACGCGAACTTCCTTTTCTCTGATTTCTTCATTGATTGCGAGTTCCTGCTTACTGATGGTAAAACACCTCCGAAACTAAAAACAAATGCGCGGACATAAAATATCCGCGCACAATAAGCATAACAAAACTGATTTGTTTAAACCTATTGACCTCTTAAGACGAAACTTTGAGGTGTGAGCGGATAAAGCCCAACTTTGTTGTCTAAAGGATTATAACACAGTGTTTTCTATTTGTCAACACTAAAATTATATTTTTTTGATTATTTTTTTACGCCGCCCGATTTTAAATACTCGACATATTCCTCGAAACACATATCAAGCTCGTTTATCGCTTTGGCATGCTCAACTCCGACATAGCGATAATGCCAGGGCTCGTAAATGATTTTGGTTATTTCCTGCTTGTCCTTTGGATATCTCAGGATAAATCCGTATTTTTCGGCATTTTCCTGCAACCACTTAAAGGCTTTGGTATTCTCAAAAGATGTTTCAACCGAGTTGATATCAACTGCCAATCCAAGATGATGTTCACTCGTTCCCGGAATAGCAACTATTGTTGCTGCCTTTTTCTTTGCTTCATCCAGAGAAAGTCCATCTTCGTTTTGACAGCGAGTCACACGATTGTTGTAAAGCCCTTCCTGATAAGAATATGATCTAAAGGCTGAGACCGAAACAAGTGTTATACCGTCATCCTTAGCAGCCTTGCACATATCCTCAAAATACGTCACAATTCGTGTATCAAGATACAAACATGATTCTTTAGATGCACTGACAACATACTTGGTGTTGATCTTTGAACGATCAATCGAGTTGATGTAAGAGTTGTCGGTCTTATTATCGGGGTTAACCAGCTTCATATACCACTGATTAAGCTCAGCGCGCATCCATTCGGCTGTCGAATTATCAACATCGCCACCAATTGGTGAACCATCAGAATTAACACTCTCAACATCAGAAACATCTGAACTGTTTTCTTTATTAAAAACCTTAGATTCCTTTTTAAGGTCGAAATAGCCTATGCCGACAATAATTAGTGCTACCGAAAGAACAAGAATCAAAAATGTTTCAACATAAATGATCATGTTCTTTCGCTTTGCACGTTTAATTCTCTCTTGTCGTCTTCTTTCGGCCTGTTGGGTTCTGTAATCGTCCATTATCGGATCACTCTGACACGGACAACCTCTTCCATGTCATTAATAGCATTGGCGATAGCGTCAACCTTTGCAAGATCCTTTTCCTGAAGATCAAGCATGGTGTATGCATAATCCTTCTTGGACTTATTGAGCATATTATTGATGTTAATATTGCTTTCAGAAACGATACCGGTAATCTTGTTGATAACAGCGGGAACATTCTTGTGAATAACACAGATTCTCTCATCACCCGAACGAGGCATAGAAATATTAGGCATATTAACCGAGTTTACGATATTACCATTCTCGATATACTCAATAAGCTCTGCAGCAGCCATCTTGGCACAGTTATCCTCAGACTCGGGAGTAGAAGCGCCAAGGTGAGGAATAGCGATAACACCGTCAGCACCGATAACCTCATCAGAAGGGAAATCGGTAACATATGCAGCTATCTTGCCGCTATCGAGAGCTGCAAGAAGATCATCGGAGTTAACCAAATCACCACGGGCAAAGTTAAGAATACGAACACCGTCCTTGCACTTTGCAATGGTATCCTTGTTGATAAAGCCCTTGGTATCGGGAGTAAGCGGAACATGAAGAGTGATATAGTCACACTTTTCATAAATATCGTTGAGGTCGATAGCGTGAATAGCATTGTGAGTAAGGTTCCAAGCGGCGTCAACCGACAAATAAGGGTCGTAACCGTAAACCTTCATGCCAAGTGCGTTTGCGGCATTGGCAACAAGAACACCGATAGCGCCAAGGCCTATAACACCAAGGCTCTTGCCCTTGATTTCGGGACCAACAAATGCTCCTTTACCTTTCTCAACCATCTTGCCAACTTCGGCACCGTTACCCTTGAGAGTCTCTGCCCACTTGATAGCGGGAATTACGCGGCGAGAGCAAATGAGCATACCGGCAATAACAAGTTCCTTAACAGCGTTAGCGTTTGCACCGGGAGTATTGAAAACAACAATACCCTCTTCAGCGCAACGGTCAACAGGGATATTATTGGTACCTGCACCTGCACGAGCGATAGCAAGCAAAGACTTATCAAACTCAACATCATGCAAAGCGGCAGAACGAACAATAGCACCGACAGGCTCGGTTACATCGTCGCCACAGGTATAAGCGGTTTTATCAAACTCATCGAGACCAATAGCTGAAATTTTGTTGTAAGTTTTAATGTTGTACATTTAAAATTCCTCCATACAAGTAAACAATCATAAATATTCTGAAAAATCAGATATTAAATACATTATATATTATGCAAAACATTTGTCAAGTGCTTTGTTAAAAAATATACTAATTTTTTGTCGGGTTTAAAACAAAAAAGCGCAAGTTTGTTAAATTTATGTCAATCTTGCGCTTTTTTTGTTAAATTTGTTTTAAAAGTAGATCAAAATACTCAATAACAGACGTTTCTTTCACTCTGATTTCAGCGAAGAACATGTCATCACTCAAATTACAATCGGTAGCAAGCGATAAAACCTCAGACTTAAACACTTCAGTCCTGCCCAGAGCAAGATTTATCAAATCCTTTGAGTTAATATCACCTGTCGTGGCAAAAATGTTGCTGATTTCAGCACATTTAACCACTACCCTGCCGATTGACTCCGAAGCCGAGCTCAATCTGAGTGACGGCATTGTTTTTGTATCAACATTAAGTATATTATTTACATCTTCCTCATTTGGCAGGCTTAGTTTAGGCTGCGCTCTAAAAATCGGTTCAGATGTTTTTTCTTCATCAACAACAGTTTTCTTGTTGGCATAAATATCAACCGATAATTCACACTCAGCATCACGCAAATCGATAGTAGAATCATCTTTGATACCTTTTTCAACAGTTTCTGTTGATGGCTCGGTGTAAATTGATTCAAATTCTGTTTTTAATTTAATGTATTCATCGTTCAAAGCGGCTATCTCGGTATTAAGGGAATTTATCTTTTCTTCGAGAAAGTTAATCGTGCTATCTTTTTCGCTCAACAAGTTTTCCAATTCTGAGCATTTCGAAAATAAAGCGTTGTTCTTTTCAATCACGGCATTTATTTCATTAAGCAAGTTTTTCTTATTCATTGTATCACCCAATTAAAGTATATAATAAAAAACATAAAATTTCAATATATAAATCACTTGTTAATTGTGAATCGATAGTGTATAATAATAGAAACGGAGGTGCGTAGTATGTTTTTTGATGCAATGAACGCAGGTGTTAACCCGGGCGGTCTTCAAAGCCGAACCGAAATACGTGTACTGATTTGCTATCTTCTCCATAATTCAAAAGAACCATTACCTTTAGAAAAGGTCAAAGAGAAACTGCATTTTAACGGAATAGCCAATTATTTTGAGACTGCATTTGCTATTTCCGACCTGTTGGAAAGCGGAAATATCAGTTTGATTAAAAAGAATGGCGAAACCGAAGATTATTATATTGCATCGGGCGAATGTGCAAACATTGCCGAAACGCTCGGAACCAGTGTTCCTTTTTCAGTCAGGGAGCATTCAATGGAGATAGTTGAAGAACTATTAAGCCGCAAGAGAAACGAGCGTAACAATAAGGTTTATATTGAAAAAACAACTAAAGGGTTTTATATCACCTGTTCGGTTATGGAATTAACCGAGGAACTTTTAACTGTGAAAATTTTGGTTCCGGATGAGGAATCTGCCCTTATTGTTAAGGAAAACTTTTTAAAAGATCCAATGCGTGTTTTGCTCAACGCAACCAACGGTCTTTTAGGCACTGATTTATAAAAAAAATCCCTCGAACAAAATGTTCAAGGGATTGGAGCTGGGGATGGGACTCGAACCCACGACCTGCTGATTACGAATCAGCTGCTCTACCAACTGAGCCACTCCAGCGGCGGCTTACATGATTATAACAATAAAACAACATTTAGTCAAGTAAAAATTTTTTTGGTAAGAGGTACTAAAATGGCGAAAAATATTAAACGAAGCACAATTGCAGAAAATTTGATTTCGCTGCGTAAACAGCACGGTTATAACCAAGAAGAGTTAGCTCAAAGAATCGGTTTAAAGCGTGATACCTACGCTCGTTACGAAACCCGCACCAAGCCTCCGCTTGAGGTTGTGAAAAGCCTATGTGAACTGTATAATATTTCAAGTGATGTTATTTTGGGTAATATTGAGAATGATTTTGATTTTGAGCGATTAAAAACATCACCTTCTCCTCTATCGTTCAGATCTCCGATCGGATATAACCCCGATTCACCTAATGAAATTTATACACTAACCGAAGATGAGATTACGCTACTTGAACGTTTTAAATCTTTGTCTGACAGCAAAAAGGTTGCTGTGTTAACAATTTTAGGAAGCGACAACAATTAAAAAAACCGATGCCGTTTGGCATCGGTTTTTTATTACATATTATCTCTTAGAAAGAACCTCAGACTCATAAGCTTTAACTTCTTTGAGCCACTCCTCGCCAACGGGGACACCGTTAACCTCACAGAAGTAATCCCAAACTGCACCGAAGGGATAAGACTTATATTCTTCAACAAGAGCCAATCTTGAGGTATAGTCACCCTCAAGCTCAATCTTCTGAAGCTCTGCGGTGGGTTCAAGCAAAGCTTTAAGAAGAGCCTTTTGCATATTTCTCATACCGATTACCCAAGCGGCAACACGGTTGATGCTAGCATCGAAGAAATCAAGGCCGATATGAGTACGGTCAAGAAGGTTGTTACGAACGATAGACTGTGCGATTGCGCAAAGCTCATCATCAAGAACGATTACATGGTCAGAGTCCCAACGAACAGGACGGCTGACGTGTAAAAGAAGGTCGTTTGTGAACAAAAGAACGGTAGGAATCTTGTCCGAAATAACCTCGGTAGGATGATAGTGACCTGCATCAAGAGTGCACATCTTGTTTCTAGATGTTGCGTATGCAACGCAGAACTCGTTAGAACCTACGGTGTAGCTTTCGGCACCGATGCCGAAAACCTTACTCTCGATACCGTCGAGATTGTACTTCTCATCGATAGGCTCTGCGAAGACTTCATCCAAAGCGGTCATCATACGGCGACGGGGTGCCTCACGGTCAACAGGAATATCCTTATAACCATCAGGGAACCAGAAGTTGGTGCAGCAGGTCTGACCCAACTCTTTACCGAAATACTCAGCAATTTTTGTGGACTTAATGCAATGCTTGATCCAGAAGTTTCTTATGCTTTCATCGGCACTCGAAATGGTGAAGCCGCTGTCAGCCATGGGATGAGAGAAGCAAGTGGGGTTAAAATCAAGACCGTAGCCGTTTGCCTTTGCCCAATCAACCCATTTCTGGAAGTGCTTGGGCTCAAGCTCGTCAAGGTCAACCTTTTCATCGGTATCGGCATAAATTGCATGAAGGCTCAACTTATGTTTACCTGCAATAAGCGAGAAAGCTTTATCGATATCAGCACGAAGCTCATCGGCAGTGTTTGCCTTACCGGGATAGTTACCGGTGGTCTGAATACCGCCAGAAAGAGCGATATCCTTAAAAAGGAAACCGCTGACGTCATCACCCTGCCAGCACTGCATGGAAATTTTGATATTTTTGAGTTTTTCAATCACTGCATCGGTGTCAACGCCGATTTCCATATATTTAGCTTTTGCGTACTCGTAACCCTGAAGTGTTTTCATTTTTCTATCTCCTTTAATTATTATAAATTTTAATATCAAACGAATTTATTACACAATCTCTTGCATCGGCAAGGTTCTTGAATGTGCCGACACTGAGCATTTGAGCCATAAGGTTGCCGATAGCAGTAGCCTCGGAAGGTCCTGCCAAAACGGTTCTACCCGAAGTTTTTGCAGTAATTCTATTAAGGTAATCAGCATTACTACCACCGCCAATAATATTGATAGCGGCATATTTTTTACCTGTGAATTGCTCTATTTCATTAGCACAGTCTGCATAGCACTTTGCAAGGCTATTGTAGATAACAGCGGTTAGCTGACCCACAGTTTCGGGCACTGACTGATTTGTGTCACGGCAGTAGGCCTTGATTTCCTCGGTCATATTCTTGGGAGCAAGGAAACGGTTGTTAACAGCGTCAACAATACTCGGGAAATCAGCATTCTCGGATGCCATATCGCAAAGTTCTGCGAATGAATACTTGTCATCAAGCTCCTTTTTGACATTCTGAATCATCCAAAGACCCATAATATTTTTAAGAACTCTGTATCGGTAGTTGTAGCCGCCTTCATTGGTAAAGCTGTGCTCCATACAGATATCAGCCAACTGAGGTGTAAGTGATTCAATACCCATGAGCGACCAAGTACCCGAGCTTATGTACATAACATCTTCTTCGTTTGAAGGTACTGCCATTACTGCCGAAGCGGTATCATGCGAGGCGGCAAGGATAACATCAAGATCGAAACCTACTTCATCTTTGATCGCGGGTAAAAGCTTGCCTGCGTTTGTACCGGGTTGGGACAAATCTCTGAATATACTTTTCTTGATTCCGAATGTATCAAGTATTTCTTCTGACCACGAATTAGTCTTAACGTCGATAAGCTCGGTGGTAGAAGCATTGGTATATTCATTAAACTTATTACCCGTCAAAAGGTAGACAAAGTAATCAGGAATCATCAAAAAGTCTTCAGCTTCATCCAACTGTTCGGGATGGTTGTCCTTCAAAGAAACAAGTTGGAACAAGGTATTGAATGTATTAGTACCAAGACCTGTTATATCATAAAGCTTACGTTTTGACATTACCTCAAAGGTCTTTTCAACATAACCTTCAGTACGTGAATCACGGTAACCAACCGAATTGCCAATGATTTTACCCTCTTTGTCAAGAAGTACAAAATCAACACCCCAGGTATCGATAGCCATGGTAGCAGGCACTTTACCGATTTCAGCACACTTTTTCATACCGGCCTTAATCTCACTGAAAAGGCGCTCAGTATTCCAACAAAGTGTACCGTCAACATCATCAAGACCGTTGTAGAAACGGTAAACTTCTTCGTATTTCATAACACCGTCTTCAACCCAACCGATAATATGACGGCCGCTTGAAGCACCGATGTCAACACCAAGATGATACATAATTCCACTCACCTTTCTTTGAATTGGTTTGAATTATTTGGATTTAGTATAATGATATACCATAAAAAGTACAAATTATACCTATATTTTTAAGAAAATAGGGGTCATTTTTTTGTTTTGCGATATTTTAACGGTGACATTCCGCACTTTTTCTTAAACAAATTAGAAAAATAATGCTGATCGGTATAACCAAGTCTTTGAGATATTTCTCCAATAGAAAGCTGTGTATACTGCAAAAGACGTTTAGACGCAGTAAGTTTTTGCTCCAATTGATAATCATACGGAGTATTTCCGAAGCAGTTATAAAACGTTTTTATAACATAATCATTAGACCTGAAAATAATAGAAGATAATTCATCGTTGCTTACTATCTTGTCAAGATTGTTATCAATATACTGTTTTAATTTCAGCATTTCATCATTTTGCGGCTTTATTTCAGCTTGGTTTTTAACCTTAATCAAAAGTTCATGTAATTTTAAGGTCAATGTATCATAAAATTCATCAATGTTATCTTTTTTTAAACAACTGTATTCATAAATTTCATCAAACAAATTCTTAACATCACAATTTTTTATAACAACAACATTGTCGAGCGAATAATCTCTTAAAAGATTTAGAAACAATGAACCGTTTATGTTGAAAAACTTTTTAATCCAAGGATCATCTGATGAAGAGAAATATTCATGCCTTGTTCCTGCCGGAAGTAAGTAAACATCACCTTTTTCGGCTGTGTATTTCTTACCGTCAAAAATTACAGTACCTCTCCCCTTTTCAATATATTCTATAACCGAAATAGGGCTCTTTTTCCTAAATATACGGTACGAACCATCGCAGTAAGAAACACCTGAGATTTCAAGGCTTAAGGGACGATGTGCGCTATCAAAACGAAAATAATTTATTTCTTCAAAAATACCGAACACCTCGATTATAAATTATAGGTCGTATTCTTTATAAACTTCCATAATGAATCGACGGTCAGACTTGAAATCCTCGGGATTTAAGCAATCAAAAAGTCCAACATGGATAGGAACAACACGGTCACAATCGATAGCTTCAGCAAATTTTGCGGCATCAGTCATATTCATGTTGTTACCCACACCGTTTACGGGTACAAAAACATAATCTGCGTTTTCGGGTGCATCTTCAATAACCTCACGGTTATAAAGTGTATCACCCGTAACATAATATATCTTGTCCTCAAAATATATTGCAACGCCTATTGCATCACGGTCGCTATGCTCAGCTTTAACCGCTGTAAAAATAATATTGCCTTCGGTCCATGTGGTGCCGGCATTAAACATAACATAGTTGTTATTACCCTTTAATTCACGAACAATATTCCATGAAGAAAAAGGCGCCAAAACCGTCTTAGGGTTATTCTTGTTAAGTATTCTGGGATAAGTTTCGGGGTCGGTGTGATCCATATGATCATGCGTAAAAATTACTATGTCGTAATCTTGGTCAAGATATTTGTAATCAATCGGAATACGGCGATTGGATTTTGGATTAATCTTAAAGCAACTGTTTGAAAGGTAAGGATCAACAACAATTTTCTTGCCGTCTGCCTCAAAAACCAAACCCGCTTGTGTTATCCATGTTACTTTCATATAAATCACCTCATTTGTTTTATTTAATTTTACTTCAAATACAAATTTTAATCAATAGTAAATCACAAATTTTTATGTATTTTAATTATAATTTATCGTACACCTGCAATTTATGTTACCTTGACAAATAATACGATGTAATATATAATTAAAAAAATATAAAATTGTTTGAAAGGGTGTTTTCAATGACATATAAAGAAAAATATCTTCAATGGTTAAACTTTGACGTTGATACAAAAGCCGAGCTTGAAGCCATAACCGATGAAGCCGAAATTTCCGACCGCTTTTACAAGGATCTTGAGTTTGGTACCGCAGGCTTGAGAGGTATTATGGGTGCAGGCTCCAATCGAATGAATAAGTACACCGTTGGTCGTGCCACCTTTGGCTTTGCACAGTATGTTAAGTCTAAGGGTAGTGATAACTTAAAGGTTGCAATTGCTTATGACACAAGAAACAATTCGCAGTATTTTGCAAAGATAACCGCAGGTATTTTTGCTTCTTTAGGTTTCACTGCTTATCTTTATGAGTTTGAGGCTCCCGTTCCCGTTCTTTCATTTACTGTCAGACATTTGGGATGTATTGCAGGTGTTATGATTACTGCTTCACACAACCCTAAAGAATATAACGGTTACAAGGTTTATGACGAAACAGGCTGTCAGCTTAACACCGAAGAGGCAAATGCTGCGCTTGAGTATATAAACAATATTACTGATTTCTCAACGATTCCCTTCTCTGAAAATTCCGACAATATAAAAATGATCGGCGAGGATGTTTTGGGCGAGTTTTTGAAGGCTGTCAAGAAGCAATCTCTTTACGAGGGTAAGTCAGACGTAAAAATCGTCTACACTCCCCTGCACGGCTCGGGCAACGTTCCCGTTCGCAGAATGTTGGACGGACTCGATGTTACCATCGTTAAGGAGCAGGAATTGCCCGACGGTAACTTCTCTACTGTCCGCAGCCCCAACCCCGAGGAAAAGGATGCACTCAATATTGCTATTGAAAAAGCACGAGAAATCGGTGCTGACCTTGTTCTTGGTACAGACCCCGATTGTGACCGTGTCGGTATTGCTGTAAAGCACGGTGATGATTATGTACTGTTCACCGGTAACCATACAGGTGCAATGCTTGTAAACTTCGTTCTCAATATGAAGAAGAATGAGCTTAACAGTAAATCAACCATGATTAAAACCATTGTTACCTCCGAGCTTGGTGCTGATATAGGCCGCAAATTCGGCATTATAGTTGAAGAAACCCTTACAGGCTTTAAATATATCGGCAACAAGATGAACAAGTATGAGGCCGACGGTTCACAGGAATATATCATCGGCTATGAAGAGTCCTATGGTTATCTTGTTGGTAATCATGCCCGAGATAAGGATGCCGTTGTTGCTTCTATGCTCATTTGTCAGATGGCTGCTTGGTATAAAAACCAAGGTAAGACCTTGGTTGATGGTCTCAATGAGTTATATGCTGAGTTTGGCTACTATCTTGACACGCAGGACAGCTTTACCTTAAAGGGTCAGGACGGCGCCGAGAAGATTCAGCAGCTAATGGTTTATTTCCGTGAAAAAGGCACTTCACTTTTTGATGGAATTATTGAAGTGCAGGACTTTAAAAAAGGCGTGCGTGACCTTCCGCTTGAAAATGTGTTAAAATTCATTTTTGACGATGGTTCTTGGATTGCTGTTCGTCCTTCCGGTACGGAGCCCAAGATTAAGGTTTACTATTCTATCAAAGAGGCTGACCGCAGCGCTGCAGAAGAAAGACTTGCCAAAATCAAGGAAGTAATCCACGGAATTATTAAATAATAAATTCTTCTTAAACAACAAATCACCCCGAAGATTCAGGTCTTCGGGGTGATTCTTTTTGTGGTTAGATGAATTTCAATGTAACAATTTCAAAGTTCTTTACAGGCACTTTGACCAATTTACCGTCAAACGGGATTTCTTCAATAACGTTTTCCAAAAGGTCACAGATATATGCCTTTTTGAAGCCATCGGCAACCGTCACGGTTGTGGTTGTTCTGCGGTCAAAGGCGTCATACATTCTGACAATCATACCGTCATCATATTCACACTTTTTAACCGTTTCAATGATAACGTTTTCTTTGTCATTGGAAACCAAAGAGAAACTATCACAAAGCTTGCCACAGTTGGCATTAACATTGATAAACTCCAAAGGCTGGTTGAGAGAATAAGCATCATGTATTACACCTGCTTCACGGAAATCACCGATATGAGGCATAAGAGAGTATGTAAACTTATGCTCGCCCTGATCGGCAACGGGGTTCGGGAAGGTTGCACACTTAAGTATTGTGAGTTTAAGTGTGTTGCCCTCGGTGTTATGACCGTATTTGCAGTCGTTAAGCAACGCTACGCCGTAACCGTTTTCTGAAACGTCAACCCATTTGTGTCCATAAACCTCAAACTTTGCCTTATCCCAACTTGTGTTTTCATTGTTCGGGCGTGAAACGTGTCCAAACTGAATCTCATAAGTGGTATTCAAAGCGTGAACATCAAACGGGAACGCCGCTTTAAGCACCTGATGCTGTTCGTGCCAATCAATATCGTTATCAAAGTCGATTCTGGTGTTGTTTGAGTACAACCAGATATTCTGCTTGATGGTCGAATTAAAATATTTTTTAGTTACGCTGAAGCCTGCACGGTCGCCGTCAAAAATAGGCTCAATTTCGGCTTTATCGTCAAGCAGCCACATCTTTTGCTTATAGTAATCAGAAAGCTCCCACGCATCATAATTAAACGGAAAATCTTCGAAAATCTGCAGTTCGTTACCAAACTTGCCGTTGACAAAAACTTCGCGTTCGGCACGCTTGTCGTAGAGAGATACAATGCGACCGCTTTCGTCAAGTGTTAGTTTATAAAACTCATTTTCGGCCGAAAGACCGCTAACGCTAACCTTTGATTTGAAATCATCAGGATTGATTACACACCAACCGAATGCAGGAATTTCCCCAGTTTCAAAGGTTTTTCCGTTTACGGTAATCAAACCTTTTCTTGCAAATCCCAACGGGTTGTAGACCAAAATACCGCCATTGGTGGAAATGTTCTCGGCAATAGCCTTCAGCTTTTCAGAAACAACAGAATTACAGAACTCGGCAATTTGTGCATAATCCTTATCACTTTGCTCATAAACCTCAAAAATTGAGGAACCGGGAATTATATCGTGGAATTGGTCATGCAGCACCATATTCCAGTTATTATAAATACCTTCGGCATCATATTTAAGTCCTAAAAGCTTACCGATATAGGAAATACCCTCGGCCTTTGTGAGTGAAAATTCCGACTTGCGGTTGCCCTTCTTATTCTTTGCAATTGAAGTATATGTACCTCGGTGATATTCAAGATAAAGTTCACCACGCCACTTGGGAACTCGACGCAACTTTTGGGCATTCTCATCAAATTGCACTTTGACTTCGTCAAGATGCGGCTTCAAGAATCCCATTTGAGCAACGGGAATTCCGGGCAAACCTTTCTTCAAACGGTCATAACGTTCAAGCATATCCTTTGTAGGACCGCCGCCACCGTCACCAAAACCAAAGACGTGCAAGCTTCGATTGGCATAGTCCTTTTGCTTATATCGGTTATGAGTACCCTTAATTTGAGAAGGTGTCAGTTTACCAACATAGGTTGTATAGTTTTGAGGCTCTACACCACGGTATTCCTGGGTTGTGATGAAGTTTGTGAAAATTTCGGTACCGTCAATACCCTCCCAATAAAAGGTGTCAACCGGCATTGTGTTGGTATCGTTCCAACTGATTTTGGATGTCACAAAATGCTCAACACCGCATTTTTTCAAAATCTGCGGTAATGCTGCACTATATCCGAAAACATCGGGCAGGAAAAGAATCTTACTATCAATCTGGAACTCGTCTTTAAAGAACTTTTTGCCCTGCATAACCTGACGAACAAAGCTTTCACCGCTTACAAGGTTACAGTCCGACTCAATATACATTGCGCCTTCGGGTTCCCATCTTCCCTCTTCAACCAACTTTTTCAGTTCTTCATACTTTTCGGGTGCTTCTTCTTTGAGATAACGGTAAAGCTCGGGCTGTGAAAGCATAAACTTAAACTCGGGATACTTGTCCATCAGCGCTTTTGCGGTTGAAAAACTGCGTTGGATTTTTTCTTTGGTCTGCTCTCTTGTCCATTGCCACTCAATATCGATATGCGTATGTCCAAGCACATTTACAATCGGCTTACCTTCAACCGAACAGAGTTTATTATAAAGCTCTTCCTCAATAAACTTTAAAGCGTTTTCTATACTGCGGTAGTAAGCTTCGCTATAAACCTCACGCATATCAAGAATCATGGCGGTACGGTCAAGCACCGACATCATCTTGATATATTCTTCCGAGTTTTCATTGAGCAACATACAAGCCTCATAAGCCGTCTGCATATCGTAATAAAGCTTTTCAGTACGCTTGTCAACCTTTACAACCGACATATTGAAACCAACTGAATCGTTTATCATTCCAATATAGAAATAGTTGTGAGCAATATATTCGGTATCAGGTTCAAGAAAAGCTTCGGTATGATTTGTGTCGAAACCTTGGGTCATTTTGCCGTTGAGGTAAAGCAAACCTTGTGGATTGGTTGCATCCCATCTACCCTCAAAACCTGTTGTGCTTTTAAGTATAAAATACTTATTATCAAGCGGTTCAGGGGTTTTGAAAGATGCTCTTATCCAATAATGCTCATCCTTGCCCGAAAATCTGTGACCTTTGGGCAAAGGCATCCAACCGTCTTTTGGGAATTGGTTATTTTGCTTATAACCGTCAGCCTTTACATATTCAAGATTTTCAACATCAAAAATCTTTCCTTGGCGTTGACCGTTGAGTTTATCGCAAATAACTCTGACTTTATTCTTTATATCCATAAAAACACCGCCTAAAAGCATTTTATTATATTTTACATCAACCCGCATTGAAATTCAATCAGTATTGTGATAAAATTGTTATGGTATTGTGATATTTTTAAAATTAAGGTGAAATTATGGAAGCAAAATTATTGACGGCTGACAGGTTTGTTGACCCCGTGTCAGAATGTTCCTATCGCTATGTTATCAGCACAACCGAATATTTCCGTCCGCATTATCATGATTATTATGAATTGTTTGTAATGCTTGAAGGCAATGCCTTGCACTGTGTGAACGGTAGTGAAATCAGTTTGCACAAAGGTGATATGGTTTTTATAAGACCTTCTGACATTCACGATTATCTTTGCGAAAAAGGCAAGGAATTTTCAATGATGAACATTACCTTCACGCAAAACACGGCGGATATTATGTTCCAATTCTTAAGCGATGGTTTTCCGTCGAAAAGTCTAAAAAGCAGTCCTCTGCCACCAACGGTTCATCTTTCAAACAACGACCTTGAATGGTTTAACGCAAGAATGGACAGTGTGTGTGCTATTGAGGGAAATGACCTTATTGCTATTAAAACCGCAATAAGAACCTTGCTGTTCAGAATCTTCACCCGATTTTTTGCCGATGTAGAAGACTCTTCTGACTCGACACCCGTCTGGCTTGATGAACTGCTTGACCAAATGCGTCAGAACGGTAATTTTATTATTGGTGTTGACCGATTGCTGCAGCTCTCCACTAAAACCCGAGAACATACCCTACGCAGTATAAAAAAACACACCGGTCAAACTGCAACAGAGTTTATAAATGGCTTAAGACTGAACTATATAGCCAATATGCTCCGTAACAGTAATCACAGTGTGTCAGATATAATTTATGAAAGTGGTTTTAACAATATCAGTTGGGCTTCAACCCTTTTCAAAGAAAAGTATAGCCAAACGATGAGCGAGTACAGAAAAGCCGAGTAACAAAACCGTCACCCACGCAGTTTTTCCAAAAACATCGGCATTGTTTTGATGCCGTATTCCTTTAAAGAGTAATCACCCTTACAAAGGCACCAATCGTACATCAACGCACGCTCACACAGTGCATAAAACCTAACGATTTCTTTAACCGTCATTGTGTCAGTTATCTCTTGTCTTTCCTGACCGCGAGTCACAAGCTTTCTGATCAATTTATAATAAACACGGTTATGGTCAAGAAGCGACTGCTCACCTTTTGTTGTAAGCTGGGTTGAAAAAAGACGGCTCAAAAGGTCTAAATCGATTTGATTTTCAATCATGCCGAACAGTTCACTGTTAAGATACAAAAGCGCATCAATACTGTTCATTTCATCGGTGATGTTTGGAGCTAATTCCTCATATTTTTCGTCAAAAAGGTATGACAGCGACGAAAGCAACGCATCCTTACTTTCAAAATAATGATAAAATGAGCCTTTAGATGTGCCCGACTCCCAAACAATATCCTCAATAGTGGTATCATCATAGCCTTGGTCGTAGAATAACTTCCAAGCTGCCGAGACTATTTTACCTTTTGTGTTTCGTGTGTTCTTTTTAGCCATATTTTAACTCCGATTTTAATACCGCATATTTTAATATTTGTGCCGTAAGTTTTACTGATTTTACCACATTCAAAAACTTTTTTCAACAATGTTGTTGACAATTTTTTTGATAGAACTTATACTGAACTAAATACTTCAACGGAGTGTGAGCTTATGAAAAATGTAATAAACATTGTGAATTTTATCAGAGGATGCGAGCCAAGAGAAAAAATGGACCTTTTGGAGCCTATCGTAAAACAGATTGAGCTCGCCGAAAAGTATAATTTGCCTACAACCTTTTTATTTCAATATGATGCTTTGATCATGCCTGAATTCACCGATCTTATAAAGGCTTGCGATGAAAAGTATGAGCTTGGTCTTTGGCTTGAAACTCCCAAGCCCTTGGTTGAAAAGGTTGGTCTTAAATGGCGCGGTCGTGAAGGTTTTGACTGGGATTGGTACTCACACGTTGGAATGCTTGTTGGCTACACACTTGAGGAACGACGTCTTATGCTTGACGAATGTATGCGTTGTTTTAAAGAAAAATTCGGCTACTATCCCAAGACGGTTGGTTGTTGGTCAATTGACGGTTTTTCACTCGATTATCTTGATAAAACCTATGGAATAGACGCAGCGCTAATCTGCAAAGAGCAATGGGGTACCGACGGGTACTCACTTTGGGGCGGATATTATTCCGAAGCCTACTACCCTACCCGCAACAACATGTTCTGCCCTGCCGACAATAAAGAAAATCAAATCAATATTCCTGTTTTCAGAATGCTTGGTTCCGACCCGATTGACCAGTATATGAACGGTTTGGGTTCAAGCTGGCAGACTGTTGAGACGATCGAGCCGAGCTGTCCTGTAGGTCGCGACCCAGAATGGATTAACTGGTATATCAACACTTATTTTGATAACAATAACATCGGTCTTAACTATGTTCAAGCGGGTCAGGAAAACTCGTTCGGATGGCGAAGAATGAGCCAAGGACTTACTATTCAGTATGAAATTTTTGCTCAAAAACGCGCAAGCGGTGAGATTGAGGTTATGAACTCAGGCGACATCGGAAGAATGTTCAAGAAAATGTATAGCCTGACACCTTGCACAACTACTATAGCACGTAAGAAAGACAGCGGTACCGCTTGGTTTAACAATAAAAATTACCGTGCAAGCCTTTATTTCAAGGGTGATTTGTTACTTTTGCGTGACTTGCACATCTTTAATGACGGCTATCGTGAGAGATACCACGATGAGGTCACAACCAACGAAAGCCTTTACTTCGACAATCTTCCGTTTATCGATTGCTACCGTTGGAGCAAGGACGGAAACATCGGTGGCGGATACTTTGTTAAAGACGGCAAAACCGTAAAGCTTAGCGGTAAATTTACGACCGAAAACATTGAGGACAACGGTCTTAAGGTTACGATGCCAACCGATTGCGGTGATATTACAGTCACCTTCCTTGAAAATGAAGTCAAAATTATCTTCCCTGATTCCGGATTCTCATTTGAAGCACGAATTTTTAACGACCAATATGCTCCGACTGTAAATACCGACGGCAGTTCGGTAAACCTTTCTTACCGTGATTTTGCTTACTCCGTTAAAACCGATGGCATAACCGAGAACACCGAAAACGGCTTTAAAATCTGTGCTAACGACAATAAATTAACATTAAAAATCCAGTAATACAAAACCCTCCGATTTCTCGGAGGGTTTAATGTTTGTTAATTGATGATTATTTGTAAGAAGAGCTTGCGTTAACCTCATCGAAGTTAACATCACCAAGGTACTTAACGGGATCAAGACCGACAAACTTACACATATCGAACATTTCTGCAACAGTGTTGATGTTAACATCGATACCGTTCTCAAGACGATCTGCCTTTGCGATGATTTCCTTTTCACCGTGGGTGTAGATTCTGGTCTGACCCTCGGACTTAGGACTCTCACGAAGCTCACGCATGAAGGTGGAAAGGTGCTCTTTAATCTCTGCAGGATCACCAAATACCTTGGGATCGATAGCGATAAAGCCATGGCAAGTGCCACCCTTGCCGTTGGTGTGAGTATGGTTAGATGTAATACCCATAGAAAGGATAGAAGTGAAGAGCTCACAGAACATACCGTAACCGTAACCCTTGTGAGAACCGAGAGTCTCGGTCTCGCCGCCCAAAGGCATGATGCCGCCGCCGTTCTTTGCAACGATGTTAGCAAGAACATCCTTAGCATCCGAGCTACCCTTACCCTGAGCGTTCAAAGCCCAACCCTCAGGAAGGGGTTTGTTGAGCTTGTTGTAAACTTCAAGCTTACCACGGGTAACAACAGTGGTAGAAGCATCGAAGAAGAAATCATAAGGCTCAGCAGGTGCTGCAATAGCAATGGGGTTAGAACCAAGCATTGCAAGACGGCCAAATGTAGGAACCATGATAGCCTCGGAGTTGGTGAAAGACATACCGATAAGACCTGCATCACAAGCCATCTTTGCATAGTAGCCTGCGATACCGTAGTGGTTAGAGTTACGAACAGTAACAATAGCCATACCGGTGGTCTTAGCCTTCTCGATAGCAATATTCATTGCCTTATGACCGATGAGCTGACCCATACCATCGTGACCCTCAATAACTGCTGAAACAGGAGTCTCGAAAATAACCTCAGGCTTAGCTTCTACCTTGATAAGACCCTTTTTGATACCGTTATGATAACGAGCAAGTCTCTGCATACCGTGAGACTCGATGCCGTAAAGGTCAGAAAGCAAAAGAACATCTGAAATGATCTCGCTTTCAGCCTTGGAGAAACCAAAGCTTTCAAAGCAATCTTCACAGAATACTTTAAGCTGAGGATAAGTGTATCTAATGTATTTAGTAGCCATAATTATCTCTCCTTATATTTTAACTAAAGTATATACATTGTACTACTTTATGTTTTAATTTACCATTGACATTTTGTTAAATTTTTGACGATTTTTTTATATAGTTTTTGACAAAACAAGCACCCGAGCATAAAAGCCCGAGTGCTTTGAGCATCGCTGTTAATTTTAGTCATCAACAGAGGTATCAGTTGCAGAAATATAAATATCTTCAACCTCTTTAGAGGGAGCCTTTGTACAGAGTGTAACGACAACTGCAACAATAGCACCGACAATGAAACCGGGAACGATTTCGTAAACACCTGTGTTAGTGATAACCGCATCGGTAACGGTACTTGTGCAAAGCACCAACCATGCAATATCAGCAATAGCGCCGGCAAGGATACCTGCAACGGCACCTGCATAGTTGAGGCGCTTCCAGAAGAGTGAAAGGATGACAACGGGACCGAATGCGGCGCCGAAAAGACCCCAAGCATTTTCTACCATTGCCATAATGTTGGAAGCCCAAGGATTAACACTGTTACCGTCTTTATCGACCGACAAGCCTGACAATGCAATAACAAGACCTACAACGGTAACAACCAAAACTACAACACGGCCAACCCAGAGAAGTTCCTTGTCCGATGCCTTATCTTTTCTGATAAGAGGCTTGTATATATCGCTTGTGAAAGAAGATGAAGCAACCAACAACTGAGAATCGGCGGTAGACATTGATGCAGCGATAATAGCCGAAAGAATGATGCCAACCAAGAAACCAGGGAAAATATCACGTACAACTTCAATAAATACATTTTGATTTTTAATAAGATTTCCATCAGCATCAACAACAGATAGCTTATCAGCGATTGCAGTGCCATCACTCAAAATATATGTACGTGCAAGGTAAGCAATCAAAGCAGCAGCACCAAGAGTGACGATCAGCCAAATGATTGCAACTGTAGATGATTTCTTAACCATAGAAGGCTTGCCGATAGACATAAAACGGACAAGAATGTGAGGCATACCGAAGTAGCCAAGACCCCAACCAAGACCCGAAATAATGTCTTTACAACTTGCGGTGAAAGGATTAGGATTGAACTTATCAAAACCACCAATTGCCTCAAAATATGTAGTATCATGGTTATCGACAGCGTACATAACTATCGGAACTGCCAACAATGCACCAAGCATCAAAAGTCCCTGGAAGAAGTCGGTCCAGCAAACTGCCTTGTAGCCACCCATAAAGGTGTAAACAAGGATAATAGCGGCAAAAATGATCATTGCCAACTGTTGGTGATGATTAAACCAAGGAATAACTGCACAGAAAACGGCAGTACCTGCATTGAATGCCGATGCAACATAAACGGTAAATGCAATAAGGAAGATTACTGCACAAACAACCTTAAGTACAGGGTTTGATGTTGCAAAACGGTTGGTAAGATACTGCGGAAGAGTGATAGAGTCGTTTGCGGCTCTTGAGAAACGGCGAAGTCTTTTAGCGACAATAAGCCAGTTACCGATAGTACCGAGTGCAAGACCAATACCGATCCAAACCTTTCCCATACCGAAAGCAAGAATGCTTCCCGGGAAGCCCATAAGCAGCCAACCACTCATATCAGATGCCTGGGCACTCATTGCGGTAACCCACGGACCCATTGAACGACCGCCTAAAAAATAGTCCTTTTCATCGGAACCCTTAGACTTAAAGAAGAAAATGATTCCTATACCGAGCATTGCGGCAAAATAAAGGACAAATGCTAATATTTGAGACATATGCTCATCCCCTTTAATAAAAATACTTCATTATATTATCACACTAATAACAAGAATGCAATACAGAATGCAGTCTATACTTAATTATTTTTTATAAAACAAAAACCTTTTAAAAAACAAGTTTTACATTAGACTAAAAACTGTACTAAAAAATAAACCGATAATTTTGGACATTTTATAAATATCCAATTTAATCTTGTAAACATGATATAAAGGTGTTATAATAATTGATTAGAATACAAATTTATATTTGTGAGGTAATATTATGACTAAAATCGATATTTTTTCGGGCTTTTTGGGTGCGGGTAAAACAACGCTAATCAAAAAGCTTATTAACGAGGCCTACAAGGGCGAAAAGTTAGTGCTTATTGAAAACGAATTTGGTGAAATCGGCATCGACGGCGGATTTTTGAAGGACGCAGGTGTTGAAATAACCGAAATGAACTCGGGATGTATCTGCTGCAGTCTTGTTGGTGATTTTGGCGAAGCACTTAAAAAAGTTCTCGAGGACTACTCCCCTGACCGCATTTTGATTGAGCCTTCGGGTGTCGGCAAGTTGAGTGATGTTATCCGTGCCGTTCAGAATATCGGTTCTGATGATATACTTCTTAACGGTTTCACCACTGTTGTTGATGCCAACAAGTGCAAAATGTATATGAAAAACTTTGGTGAGTTTTTCAACGACCAGATTGAGCACGCAAGCTCGATAATACTAAGCAAGACCGATAACATTTCCGAGGAAAAGCTCAAAAAATGTGTTGAGTTGTTGCGTGAGCATAACGAGGATGCCACCGTTATCACAACTCCTTGGTGCGATATTGACGGCGCGGCTATCCTGAATGCGATGGAGCAGAAAAACACTCTCCAAATCGAACTTGTAAAGCTAGCTCATGTACATGAACATCATCACCATGAAGAACACCACCATCACGACGATGATTGCGATTGCGGATGCCACGACCATCATCATGAGCATCATCACGACCACGATGAAGAATGTGAGTGCCATGAACACCACCATGAGCATCATGATCATGATCATGACCACGATCACGAGCATCACCATGACGAGGCTCTTCATGAGCATGAACACCACGAACATCATTTTGATGAGCACGGCAACTGTGAATGTGGTCATCACCACGATGAACATGAGCACCATCATCATGAACACGGAGAGGAATGCACCTGCGGTTGTCACGACCATCACCATCATCATGCCGATGAGGTGTTTACCTCTTGGGGTAAGGAAACCACCAACAAATACACTGTTGACGAGATCACCGATATTTTAAACAAGCTTGACGACGACAAGACCTACGGCATGATACTTCGAGCAAAGGGCATTGTCCCCGCTGTTGGTGGAAAGTGGATCCACTTTGACTATGTCCCCGGTGAGCCCGATGTTCGCTTAGGTTCAGCCGAGATTATCGGTCGTCTTTGTGTTATCGGTTCCAAGATAAACGAAGAAGCTCTCGCTACCCTTTTTAAAATTTGATTTGAGAGGCTAAATTTATGGAAATACCTGTATATCTGTTTACCGGCTTTTTGGAGTCGGGCAAAACAAAATTTATTCAAGAAACGCTTGAGGATGAGCGCTTTAATTCGGGCGAAAAAACCTTGTTGATTGTTTGCGAGGAAGGCGAAGAAGAATACGATTCTTCAAGATTCTCTGGTAAAAATGTGTTTATTCGCACCGTTGATTCTGAAGATGAGCTCACAACCGAGATAATGAGCGCATGGTTAAAGGAAACCAAGGCAGAACGCGTCATTATTGAATATAACGGAATGTGGACGGTTGAAAAGCTTTACAATACCATGCCCGAAAAATGGACAGTTTACCAAGAAATGATGTTTGCCGATTCCAACACCTTTGAGAATTACAATGCAAACATGAGAAGCCTTGTTGTGGACAAGCTGAAATCGGCTGAATTGGTAATTTTCAACCGATTTGAGGATGGCATGGACAAAATACCGTTGCACAAAATTGTCAAAGCCGTTTCTCGCAATAATGCGATTGTTTATGAGTATACCGACGGTAGCACCGAGGAAGATGATATTGAAGATCCCCTGCCCTATGATATAAATACGGCAATTATTGAGATTGCGGATAAGGATTTTGCAATTTTTTACCGCGATTTGATGGAGGAATCGGACAAGTATCACGGCAAAACTGTTAAATTCAAGGCAATTATTGCCCGAGAAAACGGTAAGATACCCGATGATCAGTTTATTGCTGGCAGACACATCATGACCTGCTGTGCCGATGATATTCAATATGCAGGCTTTATTGCCGAAACTGAGAACAAATGCACCATGCTCAAAACTGGTGATTGGCTTAATGTTACCGCTAAAATCTCGATTGAAAAGCACAAAGCCTACCGCGGTTACGGCCCTGTTTTAAAGGTTATAACCTATGCACTAACCTCCGAACCCGAGGAAAAGGTTGTTACATTCTAAATATTATACAAAAAAGGAACTGTTTATTAGACAGTTCCTTTTAATTTTAATATTCTGCATTACCGACGGTTCTGGGGTAAGGAATTACATCGCGGATGTTGGAAACACCTGTGAGATACATGACGATACGCTCAAATCCGAGTCCGAATCCTGCGTGCTTGGTTCCGCCGTATTTACGAAGGTTTACATACCACCAATAATCCTCTTCCTTAAGACCGCAATCCTGCATTCTTTGAAGCAAAACATCAAGACGTTCCTCACGCTGACTACCGCCAATGATTTCACCGACACCGGGAACCAACAAATCCATTGCGGCAACCGTCTTGCCGTCATCATTAAGGCGCATATAGAAGGATTTGATTTCCTTGGGGTAATCAACAACAAAAACAGGTTTTTTGAATACCTTTTCGGTAAGATATCTTTCATGCTCGGTCTGAAGGTCACTTCCCCATTCTACGGGATACTTAAACTCCTCGGTACTCTTTTTGAGAAGTTCAATAGCCTCGGTATAGGTCACCTTTTGATAATCGGAATTTGCTAATGTATTAAGCCTTTCCAACAAAGTTTTATCAACAAAGCTGTTGAAGAACTCAAGCTCTTGCTTACACTTGGACAAAACATGGTTAATGATATATTTTATCATATCCCAAGCAAGCTCCATGTCATCGTTGAGGTCGGCAAAAGCCATTTCGGGCTCGATCATCCAAAATTCAGCCGCATGACGTGCCGTATTGGAGTTCTCGGCACGGAAGGTTGGTCCAAAGGTGTAGATATTACCGAAAGCCAAAGCGTAGGTCTCACCCTCCAACTGACCCGAAACGGTCAAATTGGCACTTTTACCGAAAAAGTCCTGCGACCAATCAATGCTACCATCCTCTAAACGAGGCGGATTATCAACATCAAGGGTGGTAACACGGAACATCTCACCCGCACCCTCACAGTCCGAACCTGTGATAAGCGGTGTGTGAACATAAACAAAACCGCGGTCATTGAAAAACTGATGAATCGCAAAGGCAATCTCGCTTCTCACACGGAAAACTGCCGAAAAAAGGTTGGTTCGAGGTCTTAAATAGGCTTGATCGCGCAAATATTCAACCGTATGGCGCTTTTTCTGTAAGGGATAATCAGGTGTCGATGTGCCCTCGACGGCAATCTCAACGGCATTTATCTCAAACGGCTGCTTGTTTTCGGGGGTTACAATAACGGTTCCCTTTACAACAACCGCCGACCCGACATTAAGCGATGCTATTTCGTCATAATTGGCAATTTTCTCACGTTCAAAAACGACCTGCACACCCTTAAAGCAACTACCGTCATTTAGGTCGATAAAACCGAATGATTTAGAATCACGAATGCTGCGTGCCCAACCGCCGACGGTGATTGTCTTGCCGTCAAATTCGGAAATATTGGAATATAGATCTTTAAATAATACTCTTTTCATAATGCTCCTAAAATCGATTTACCCATGGATAAATCCATGGGTAAAATACTTAATTTAAATCTTTAGGGATAATAATTGGAATTCAAACCAATATCTTCATCCATATCAAAGAAATATCCACCATAAGAATCTTGTCCGGCAAACTGATAAGTATCCATATTAAAAAGATACCATTCATCGTCTAACTCGATAGCAAACATTCTTGATGTGTATTCGGCATCACGATTGTCGCCTTCGACAATGACATCAAAATAAACCCTGTAAATACCGTCTACATCATCAAGAATCACATCATAATTATTCTCGATATAGTCGATATAATAGTAATAACTCAAAGGATTAACCCACTCGATATCATCACATTCAAATTTGACCGAAACATCTGTACCAAAGTACTGATCCATTGCTCTGCTTCTGTTCTCAAGATGTTGCTTAACAGTTGCGTTTGGAACCTCTAAGTCAACAATATCAGGAATCATATCCTTAATAGAGTTAGGATCATCACAAAGGTATGCAAGATTAACGTAATCGCCGATCTTCTGCGATATCTCATCACTATCTTTAAAATAACCGATAACGAAGTAAACAACACCTGCAACAATTGATAACAACAAAACAAGCACGATTGCAAGCGTTATCCACAGACCTTTTCTGCTCTTCTTAGTTACAGGCTCTTCAACGGGAACAAAAGCAGACTTTACCTGTTCGGGTTGAGCATAAGACTGCTCAACAAAAGGAGTACTGTAAACGGACTCATTAGAAACAGATGCTTGAACATTTTGAACAGCAAAATCGTTAAGACTTTCTTCTTGAGTTAAAGGCTCAACTACCGGAATTGCTTCTGCAACAGGCTGAGGAGCATCCAATTTATTACCGCAAGAAAAGCAAAACATAGCATCATCAGGCAATGAGTTACCACATTTTGTACAAAACTTTGCCATAAACATCTTCCTTTCAAAGAAACCCGTGAAGGTTCACGCCTTCACGGGTTAATAAAAAACTTAATAATTAGTTATCCCAAATGTACCAAGTGCCATTAACTTCAACAAGAACTGCCTGTTCAACGCTATCATAAGTGGCATCCTCATCATCGCCTTCGACGATTACTTCATACCATACGATCATTGCGTCGTCAACATCATCCTCATTGACATTCCATGCTTTAGCAACGCTCTCTGCAAGTTCGTTGAAATCACCCTTAGAGAACTCTTTTTCTTTAAGAATATCGTAAGACCAAGAAATGTCTTCGCCGTACTTATCTTCCAAACTCTCTAATCTCTTCTCATAAGCATCATCATACTTAGACTCTTTAAGCTTGCTGTCCTTGTTCTTATCCCAATACTCTTCAGGATAAAGAGCAAGATAAGAATCATAATCACCCTCATACAAGTGATCAAAGTAATTATCAAGTGCTTCGTTACCGCCACAGAACAAAGTGAGGACAAGAACAATAATAAGAACAACAGCAGCTGCTGCAGCACCAATAACGATGCCAAGGGTCTTTTTATCACTCTTTACTTTGCCAACAAACTCATTAGCACTATCCATGAATGCCGAAGAGTTAGCAGCAGGTGCAGCGGTTGCAGCTGCAGGTGCCTGGGCAGGTGCGCCAAGATTAACTCCGCAATTGCTGCAAACTACAGCGTCATCGGGAAGCTGGGTTCCACAATTTCCACAAAATTTACTCATAAATATTACCTCCATAATGCATAAAGCATTTATTTATATTTTTATATTAACACACTAAAATGGTGAAGTCAAGCCAAAAATTCAAAATATAATGACATTTTTAGATAAATTCAAGCAAAAATCCACAACATATAGTTAAAGAAATAGGTGAAATTAGAAATCGGACGCAAGATACCAACAATCATTGTACTCATAAACAGTTATGCTTTTGGTCTGAGATTTAGAATCATCCTCTCCCTCAAGTTCAATCTGTATATTTAATACCATAACCGATGACACTTCTTCAGAATCAAGCCCAAATCCATCACTTAAACCGTCAACAACTTTGTCTAAAGATTTGCCTTTTAGTTCAGTTGCTTCAACAATTATAAAATCATAAGTAAACTCTCCGATTTTATCAATTGTTTTTGAAACGGTTTTATTATACTTTTCTTCATATTCATCCTTGTCGATCTTTTCATACTCTTTCCAATATTCATCAGGATAGAGCGAAAGATAAGCATCATAATCAACATCAAATATAGCTGCGGTGTAGTTATCAACAAGTTCTTCGTAAGACTCTGCCGGTTCTACACTACCCTTATAACCAAACAAGCTATCAATAACGCTATCAAGAGCACCTGTAAAATAAAGACCGGCTCCAGTACCACCAATTACAAGAATAACTGCTGCAATAATAATGGCAATAATCTTACCTTTACCCTTTCTCTTGTTGGTTACACCGGATTGATTATAATCATAATATTCAGTTGGCTGAAATTGAGCTTGTTCATTATTCAAGAGCTCATTTTGATAAGATTCAGCAGGCATATCACCAACGACGGGCTGAGGTTCAACGACGGGCTGAGGTTCAACAACAGGCTGAGCCTCGACAACGGGCTGAGCCTCGACAACGGGCTGAGATTCTACGACAGGTTGATAAACCTGTTGTTTCGCGCCGCACTTTGAACAAAACAGCGCAGAATCATCCAGCTGCATTCCGCAAAAGGAACAAAATTTACTCATATGATTTCCTCCGTTACCGCAAACTTAAAAAAGTTTTTCGTTCTCAATAAATTCCATTAGATTTTGTTTTTCACAATCTTTGGGAATAATTATTTCAGCACCTTTACCCTTTTTCTTGCTTGTCGTAATTTCAACCAAAGTTTTATCATTACTCATTATTTGAAAATGATTATCAGATGCATTCCTACTATTATCCAATTTCGCAACAAACCGCATGTTCAACAGCTTTTCTGCATCGTTCAAGTCCAAACCGGACTCAAACTTGATAAATTTATGGGCCTCTTCAGGAATCGACATATTGATATTGCATTTAATATATCCGTTTTTCAACATGCGCCCGTCAAGTTTACTGACAGCTATATCAGAAAACTTGTATCCTTTATAATAAACACCCAACTGCATATCTATAAAACCGCTTTGAACAACGCCTTTACCTGCTACCTTAACTCCGTTAAAACCGCATTCAACTGCAATATCTCCGTTATGAGTTAAAAGGTTGCAATCACTGGCTGTGTAGAAGTAAAATGAGTCCATCGATTCGATAGAATTGATTTTTTTGCCAATAATTGTGCCTTTAGAGTCAACGAAGGTTGAAATTTTCATTCCAACATGCTCGAGATTAAGACCTTCAACATCGGAAAGCAAACCGTCAATTAACGTTCTATATTTTGTAAACAAATCTTCCGATGACTTTTTAATTATCTTTTCGACTTCTTTATCGGAATATAATTGACCCAACAGTGCTCGTAAGATCTCTTTAACATCGTCGCCGTAAAGTTCATATGTAAGTTTAGTGCAATCTTGCGAAATTCCGTTGGCAAAGATTTTTGTGGACTCTGATTCTACACCGTCAATAGTTTCAACTGCAGCAGAAAAACACCTATTAAAGATATTCTTTGACTGTGAGAACCCCGGAACATAAGCAAACAGTTTAGAAACATCAGCCAAGGTTTCGGAATCTTTTTTTAGGTCAAAAAGTAAATATTTTTTACCCTCTGTTTTGTTTGTATCAAGGTAAACAATATTATTTTCAACGTCTAAAATCAAATCAAAGCCAAATTGCAAAGCACCGTTTTTTAAAAGAGATACTTCGGTTTTCTGTACACGGTCACCTGAAATAATCTGTGCTGAAAATTTAGTGTTTGAATATTCTTCAACCAAAGATTTGTCAATACCTAAATAACGGTTGGCAAAATGTCCGACTGTTTGAGTATCGTAAACTTTGACATTTAACGAACGTTCGTTTTTGGAATATGCCGAATCAAGGTTTGCTGCGCTGATTGTCTCGCTGAATAATTCGGCAATAAGATCGCTGTTCTTTTCTTCAATATAATGGTAATAGCCATCTGAAGAACAAAATAGCTTCATAACATAGTTTTCAATATAATCCCATGCAAAAAACGATGAACCTATAACAAATGCTACTACAAAAGAAACAACACCTGTTATTATTAAGGTTTTTTTATTTCTTTTGCCGTTATCGATAACTTCGGTCAAACCGTCAGCATTCTCGGCATCGGTAACAGTTTTATTATCCAAGTCCATAGTTTATGTAAACCACCTTTTGATCATGAAGCATAGAAATCCCATGTATACCAATCATTGTCATATCTGAACACAATACAGGTGTACTCATCTCTCGTGGCATTTAAAGAGCCACTAACTGAAACTGCTACCTTCAAAGAATATACATCAGTAATACCGTCTTTATTCTCATTCGACATATCCAAATCAAAAGCAATGGTTTCAGACATTGTTCCAAATCGATATCCTTCAAACTCTTTTTTATCAAGAATTTCATAAGAAACAGAATACGATTCTCCGTATGTTGAAATCAACTCGTTCTTGAAATCGGAAAATTTGTTATCAAAGCTCTTTTCGTCCAGCTTAGAATCACGCATTGAACTCCAATACCCTTCCGGTAAAGAAGCACTATAAGCCGAATAATTACCGTTATACATCTGATCGATATATTGTTCAACGGCATTTTCGTAATTATCGTTATAGTAAACTAAGTTATAGAACAGGCCAACGAAGAGAATAATAAACACCAAGCATGCGCTGACAACCAGGGTAATTTTACCTGCTGAAAAGCCTTTATCGTAAGAAATTTGTTCATCAGCCGTATCGGCAGGCTGTAAATCATTTTCAAAACCATTTGTAGCATCAATATCTGTGTTATTTTTCAATACACCCATGAAATCACCGTATTATAGTTCAATAATAAGCCAAAAAGCTATTGTCACTGACTTTTTCTTCAGTAAAAAGGTCAACAGGTATGCCTGCTTCTTTGAGTTGGTTTAAGAACTCTTCCGGAGTAAAGTCACCGAAATACTCCTCCACGTCACTCTCATTTTTGATATTTACAGCATCGGAAGGTACAGAAACATCGGCATCATCTGACATGGACAAAGAGCCCTCAACCGTGACAAACATTTCACCCTTATAGATTATAGCTGCCGAAGCAAAGAAACTGTCCTCAGAGGTTGAAACCTTCAGTTTAAGAGAACCATCTGCAATATAATCAACAAGATTTTCAGGAATGATTCCTGCTGAAATTAAATGTTCGCATGCATTTTTGGGAATAGTAAAGGTAAATGTACCGTCGATATAACCATCCTGTGCCTTATCGACATTATAATCGGTAGCAACAATATTCAATACCTTAACATCACGGACAATAACCTCGTATGTTGCTTCCATAAGATCGCCGTCAACGGTTCCGCTGCCTTTAACTTCAATTGCTAAGGGTTCTATGACCATTTCAACGCCAACATCACCGCTGTTGTAGGTTGTGTAATAATAGAACAAAGAGTTACCGTCAGCATTAACTTCACGGCCGATAATTTCACCGCGATTATCAGCATAAGTTACGATTTCAACCTCAAAATCCCAATCATCAAAATTTATTTCGTCAATATTGTC
>JAZUAC010000051.1:0-12567 GCA_045637775.1 Acutalibacteraceae bacterium
GGCAACACCGGTACCACAATCGTCACCCATGTTACCGAAAGCCATCATCTGTACGTTAACAGCGGTACCCCAAGAATAAGGAATATCGTTGTCACGACGGTAAACGTTTGCTCTGGGGTTGTCCCAAGAACGGAAAACTGCTTCAACAGCGCCCATGAGCTGTTCCTTAGGATCGGAGGGGAAATCCTTACCGATCTTAGACTTGTACTCAGCCTTGAACTGATTTGCGAGCTCCTTAAGATCGTCAGCGGTAAGCTCAACGTCCAAAGTTACGCCCTTTTCTTCCTTCATCTTGTCGATGAGTTCCTCGAAGTACTTCTTACCGACTTCCATAACAACGTCGGAGTACATCTGGATGAAACGACGATAGCAGTCGTATGCCCAACGAGCATTGCCGGACATTGCTGCCATGGTCTCAACAACCTCTTCGTTAAGACCGAGGTTAAGAATGGTATCCATCATACCGGGCATGGAAGCACGAGCACCGGAACGAACAGAAACGAGAAGAGGGTTGGTCTTATCGCCGAACTTCTTGCCGGTGATGCCTTCCATCTTTACGATGTTTTCCATGATTTCTGCCTTGATAGCATCATTGATCTTGCGGCCGTCCTCATAGTACTGGGTACAAGCCTCGGTAGAAACGGTGAAGCCCTGGGGAACGGGAAGACCGATCTTGGTCATCTCTGCAAGGTTAGCACCCTTACCGCCGAGAAGCTCACGCATGGAAGCGTCGCCCTCAGAGAACAGGTAAACATACTTGTGACTCATATTGAATCATCCTCCTAAAAAATATTAAACATCTTAATGCGGCACTTTTGAGTGCCATAACGTCCAATTTTGGACAGATTGCTCCAACTGTCTTGAAGCATTCGATTTATTATAGCAGTTTTGTTTAAAAAAATAAAGGGGTATTTGTCATTTTTTTAAAATTTTATAACATTTTTTAAAAATTTATACATTTTAGAGAGGTAATTTATGTATTTGTTGCATATTTTTCTAAAATTCAGAACCAAAAAGCCAAAAAACAGACCTTCTCAATCATTTTTTTGAGAGGGTCTGTTTTAATTTAACCGTAAAATGTTGACATAGGACCGCAGTGCATTATACTCTTTTGATCTTCAAGTTGATAAATGTTTATCCAATCAACGATATACTTATTGGTATCGACCCAATCGGCAGGATCGCCTGAAACGCCCGAATAAGGAGCACTTTCCCAATTATAGGCCATGCTGATTCGCAAATACATCATGTGATTGAATGCTTCGGCATCCTGTGGGCTGGTAGTTGTATCATAAGAGAAGTACAAATCACCGTCACAGGTGAAGCCCATCATGGTATCGGTCCAAAGGAAACCGTAGGTGTGGAAATCGTCACCCAACACCTTATCCGCGTCAGGAATGTTATATTTCTTGTCGTTGCCGTGAGTGTTGTCAAGCGAGGTGTGTTGGAAACCAAGCTTTTCGCCATCGGGCGTGGGCCATGCGTGGCAGTTAGCGGCATAATATTTTGAATTGCCGAACATTTCGACAATATCAATCTCGGGACGGCTTAAAATAGGTCCTGTTCCGTCAGAGCTTTGCGGATCATTCGACCATGTCCAAAGTGCAACCCAATATCCTTCACCGTGAGGCAACAATGCGCTCATTTCGAGATAGCCATATTTATAATACATCTTACCCGATGTCCAGATCATTCCACCGTAGTAATAGTTTTCATCCTCTCTGGCGGCGATGGTAAACTTGCCGTCAGCAACATAAACATCTCTCGGGTCACCCGAACGGACCGAAAGCTTACCGCCTTTACCGGGTGCTGAATCGGTCTCGGTCACCTGACCCCATTTAGAGGTATCAAGCCCTGCACCATCAAAGTCATCACCCCAAGTTTTAGCATAATAGTTGCTGTTATCATAGGTCGACACGGTATCGCTGTATGAACCGTTATATTCCCCATCGGTCAGGTCACCTTTAAGCATTTTTGAAAACTCGGTAACAGCCATAGCGGTTGCATGAGCACTACCGCCGTTGAGATAGACCTTGGTTCCCGATATTTTTATGGTGAAAGCATCGGGGTCGCCTACCGCCTCAACACCGTCACGGCTTGCGTTACCAACGATTATTTCATGTTTTGCGGGTGCCGCTTTGGTATCATGCAATATCTCAAGGTAGCAGCCCGAACGTGCAAGTACATTCTCAGCGACCGTTTTCATTTCAACCTCTGTCAGATAGGATGAGTTGTAGTGCGGTCTGACAAAGCTGAAAGAGCCAATCGGTGCACCGTTTATGGTGATATCCTCAAAATCGCCCTTAACGGCAAAGGTATATTCAATTCCGCCCTTTATTCCCTCTTTTTTTATGTAGTTTTTGATGAAATAATCGCAGGCATTGTTAAGTCCCGTTTCGCTTTTTGAGAATATAACAATCTTTTTACCTATGGTGCAGATAATGTAGTCATCATACCTGCCGCCTGTTTTTTGAGCAAGCATTTCGCGAACAGTGGCGGTTTCTTGGCGGTTGGTGCTACCAACAAGTATTTCATAAGTATCTGTTCCGTCCTCAACATCGGCAACCGAACGCATGCTGACATCAATAGCCTTAAACTGTTTAAGAAGATTTTGTGCAATAGGTGTGGCCACAGCATCACCGTCAGGTCTTACAATTCGGTAAACAGCTCCGCCATTGGCATCAAGATAATTGATATCGGCGGTTGAGCCGGACACAACTAATGAAACGTCGTCTTTTTTCTCGTTACCGTCAGTACCAGCCTTGTCATCACTACTGCCGCAACCGACAAGCATCGCAAAGGATAACGCAAAAACAAGTAAAAGCGAAAAGATTTTCTTCATCAATTTTTTCCTCCGTGCAAAGCATCGTTTTAAAATTATTACATTATCTTAATTTTAACTGTAACACAAAGGCGGTGTCAATCGCACCTCGGTATTTAAAGGTAACTAAAAGTAGAGTTTATCCGATTAACTGACAAAAAATCATTTGAAGTGCGACCGAGGATACTTTCGGCAAACAAAAACCATCCTACCGAGGTCGATAGGATGGTTCTGTTGATTTTATTCCTTATACACGTTGCCGTTGAAGATGCGGAGAGTTATAGGCACGGTGAGTGCGCCAAGGGTGTTACTGTATTTCAACTGTCCCACCTTGACGTCGGTAGTCGAGTAGTTCAAAACCACAGTTTTTAATGCGGCTATCACCTTATCCACCGTTTCGTGGCAGGTCTCACCCGTTTGGCGTTTGGGCACGCACACCGTCACACCGAATTTATAATAAATCGGGCAAGCGTTGGCGGCAATGACAGTGCTTTCTTCGGCACACGTTATTTCAACACCGTCAAGTCCCACGCTTATAACCGTTTTGGTCAACGGTATATCCTGCTTAACATTGGGGAACTCACGGCACACAACGGTGTTTTCAAGCCCTTCAGCCGAGGAGAGATTATGGCAAATTGCCCTGATTATTGCATCACAATGCACGGTTGTCACCATCCTTTATTCTTGGAGTCAAAACCGCCCAAATATACTGCGTTATACCCTTTAGCGAAATTCGGTCGGCGCGCGAAACATTATACATTCGGTCATGCGTTTTTATTGCCGTATCACTTTCAAGACCCGCAAAATCAGGCTCGGCAGGGCCAAGATACAAAAAGCACTCGGTATCCTTAAACCCCAGTTGGGTGCGTTCCTGCTCGATGTAAAGTTTGTTTTTATAACGCATGGGCTGAATTATGGCGTTTATCTGCCATTCGTTCTCCCCTACCGTAACAGTTGCCTTTTCACCAATCGCCTCAAGCAAGGTCAAAACCTCTTTTTGAAAATCCACTCACAACACCTCGGTCTTTATAAAGGCAAACTGCCTTGGTAAAAGTAAATGCTCAATGGAGTGAAGCGCATCGTGCATTAAGTTTTTAGCATACTCAACGCTTTTTTCGGAGTTGTCGTTGACCGTGATGTCGCCCGCCTTGATGCTTTGAGCATTTCCCGATGTTTTAAGCGTGTAGCGGTAAAAAGCAATGGTTGCCGCCGCATAGCTCACCGATGTGCTTGTGATAAGGGCTTCCTTTTTAGGGTCGAGCCAAGCCTCAACCGTTTCGGCGGCCGTTCGACAAAGCACTCTGCCGTCGGTCAACGCTTCTTCACCCGCAAGCGAAACAAAGGCATCGACCGTGAGGTCGAGATTAACCTGTTTTTCCATAAGCCTTAAATGTTAAGCACTGCCGAAGCCTCGCCGAAAATCTTGGCAAAGCCTGCGGTTGTAGTGATAACTGCACGCTCCAACTGACGGTCGATAAGCTTATCGTAGTCAACATTGACATCGGATGCTACAACCATTTCAAGTGCGCAGCCTGCATCAAGACCGATGATCTTACCGTCGGCAACCGCATTGGAACGAAGCAACTTGGCACCAAGAGGATTACCGGGGTTGCCTGTGCCCTGGAAGTTGATACCGGTGAGAGGATTCTTGAACTCGTCAAGACTCATGACCTTGAGCATGGTAGAGGGCGACATGATAAGACGGTTGAGGCAATAGGGGTCAAGCTTGTTGTAAAGGTTCAAAAGGTCGGAATAGGAAAGCTCACCCGAAGCGGCAGCATTGATGGATGCGGCGGCGTTGTCGTTGCCGTCACCGTTGATA
Source organism: Acutalibacteraceae bacterium (assembly GCA_045637775.1). GTDB lineage: Bacteria > Bacillota > Clostridia > Oscillospirales > Acutalibacteraceae > UMGS172. The sequence goes on from JAZUAC010000051.1 coordinate 4,644, forward strand.
AGAACATTGACAGCATCGGCAAACTGACTGCGTGCAATATGAGCACCGATCTGACGGAGAGTGACCGAGAAAAGGTCGATCTTCTGGTACTTCAAAGCCTCATAAGATGGTACCAACATTCTGCCACGCTTGTGCAAGGATACAAGGTTTTCCTGAGTGCGGACTACGGTCTCGGGAATCTCGGCACCCTCCTCGACATCGACCAAGGACTTTTCCTCGTTGGTAGGAACCGAGGCAATGGTGCGGTAATCAAGGCTGTTGATGTGGGTAGTGGATGCAACGATAGAAGGAAGCATATCGGCCTCCTCGATACCCTGCTTAACTGCACGTGAAACATACTCGGGGAAAAGTGCTGCCGACTGTGTGGTGGCAAAGAACTTTCTTACGGTATCGCTGCCTGCACCTGCAACCTTGATGTTGAATCTTTTGAGCTGACGGCCGAATGCGTCAAGACCTTCATACTCGGTGCCTGCATAGTTCTGCGAAGGGTCAAGCTCCTCCAAAATCTCGGAAAAGCTCTTTTCGGGGTGGGAATACATTCCCTTTTCAAGTGTAATGTTATCAAAACTCATATTTTTTCTCCTTTTTTATACAATAAAATAACTGTTTTGGTTGTTTTCGGTTTTCTTGGTTCGTTTGGTGTGCAACTGCGACACGGGACGGTCGGCTTTGGACTCACCCTCGCGGTAAAGTGTAAACAATTCCTCGGGTGAAAGGCTTTCGAGCGCCTTCATAAATACATCGGTGGCAGTATCTCCCGCATCGGGCAAAAACATTTTCAAAACACTCTGCTTTCGTTGTTTCAAAAACTCGCCCGCAATTTCAGCATTTTTGTTAAGGTCTGAAATATAGCTTGAAAGTCGTTTAGCCTCGTCGGATGTCAGTACTATTTCACCGTTTTCGGCCGATTTGGTAATGCAACCGAGATCGAAGCTTTCAATCCCTGCAAAAGCCTTTACAACACCTGCCTTGGGCTGTGCAGGAACGGCAACAAACGACCATTCATAAGCATCGGTCGGTGAACTCAATTCAAAATAGCAAAGGGTCTTTTTACCGTTTTGGCGGTAGGTCTTACCCTTGCGATGCTGACACGCACCATAAGGCTGACCGCAAACAGAACATCGACCCTCGGCCATTGAGCAACCGATGCTGACCTCTTTTTTGATACCTGATTCGATTGAGAGTATCAGTTCCTCACTTGCAACCGATTTAGGCATATAGGCACGAGCCTTAAGGTGTTTATACTGACCGCCAACTCGGTTTTGCTTGCCTTCAACTGCCTCGACAGTTGCAGAAAACACTCTTGCACACTGGTTTTCGGCTTTGTGGGAATGGTCGAAAATACCGGTTTTGCCCACAAAAAGCTCGGCAAGCTTTTGCAAAGCATCATCGGTAAACCTTTCAAAATCACGGTCAATATCGTTGTCACAAAGCACCACCGAAAAAGCGTAAAGCTCATCGGCCGAAAACTCTCGGCGGGTGAATTTGTTTATTTCTTTAAGTTCCTCTGCGGTTGGTATGCCAAAATCACTAATCTTTCCGTTTTTCATAAATATCACCTCACTCTTTGTTCAATTTCGGTAGCCTGTGCACGCAAAAGTCTTGCTCTTGCCTGCTCAACCTCATCCTGCAATGTTATATCGTTCCATTTAATTGTGAAATTGCAGGTAAACCCGCGGCCTCTTAAAAAGGTTCGGCAGATGCGCTCCGCCACCCTCTCCAAAAGACCTCGATAGTATTCAAGCTCGGTGGTCAGCATATCGGCCTGCTGGCTTGACATACGCTCGGTGGTTGACCACGAAAGTCCCAACATAAACGGAGGGAGTCCCGTTTTGGCAACAATCTGTTCAAGCATCTGACGCACCGGTATCTCGCATTCGAGGGTCTGATTGTCGGCACCGATGACCTTGATGTCAACATCGCCAACCGCAACAAAATCGCGTACACCCTCTTTGTCGCTCATGGCCTCTGACCACTCGCGGGCAATTTCAGCGGCTCGGTCGGCACCAAAAGCGGCATCGCTCTCATTTGAAGGACGGTAGGTCACGGCATAGCGAAGATTACCCACCCTTTCAAAGTTGGTTCCGATACTGTCAAAAATCTTCATCAGCACGCTTGTGACAAACGGCAAACCGTCGAGCAACGACCTTCCTTGAGGGTTGTCAGCAGTAGGATTGGATGCTGTCAACAGTATTCGCTCGGGGTATCTCACCTCGGTGAGTTTTCCGTTAGGCTCACGCACTGCAATGGTGCAGTTGAATGGGTCATCGGTCTTAACAAGCTCAATTCCGTTAAGCGGAGCATTATAAAGCCCTGCAATGTCACCGCTTTTGTTTAAAACCATTTCACCAACCGCTGTGCCATACATCAACAAACTGTCGAGATAACTTCCCAAAAACGATTGAACACCGTTTGAGGCAACACCCGTGGGAACATTTTTCAAGAATCGCGACAACTCTCTTTCGGCAGAACTGTCGGTACATTCAACTTCAAAACCGCCCACAAGTCGGATTATCTTGTCAATGGCAGCACTGACAACGGGTACTGCTTCACGAATTGCATCATAAACCTCAAACTCGGGACGGCTTAAAGGACGGTGGCGGTCAAGCACACTGAAAGGATGCTTTGATGCACGCGCAGTTTGAACCGAAACGCTTGAAGTTTTGGTTTGTTTAGTTTTGTGTTCCAAACTCATTGTTTTCCTTTCCGAAGTTCTAACTTCTTTTGGCAGCAACAGCAACGCTTGCCTGTTGCGGTTTATAAAGTACCGTTGAAACAAAATACCTTATATCGTCCATAGCGTGGTCGTTTTCTTTAATGGGACAGTCTCGGACAGAGCCCTCGTCCCATCGGTAAAGTGAAAACTCACGCACCGTATCATCACACCCGCGGCAAATCTTGATCTTACCCGTTTTCAAAGCATCCGACACACGACGGATTCCGTCGAGCACATCGTTTTTAGCAGGTATGACCGAAAACTCACCCTTACGCCTTATAAGTGTGATAAAGGATGCCGCCGAAGGGTCGCATATCACCGCTGTAACATTACAACCGTCACATAGCTTTTTGAGCTCGGCATAATATTCCTCGTCGGTCTTTTGCACGCCCTCACGGCGTGATGCCCAATAATACTCACGAAGCCGATACCAAGTACCCTTATACAGACCCCAAAGTCCGAATGATGCGGGGTTTACGGTGCCATAGTCACACGAAACATAATAGTGTGTGCACTGTTCGGGACAGTCGGCCATACACCCTTCCCCAAACATCGGGTAAACTGCACCGTCAGCGGCAACCCACCGTCCCTTTACAAATCGCTCATAGAACGCACCCGAATACATATTCTCATACCTTTCGAGCACCTCTTTTGAAAGCGATGGGTTCTCTCTCATGGTGAAATGGAGATACAAAGCGTTTTTCTGTTTGGCCTTTTTTATCCATTCGGTGTAAAACCAATGAGAGGGATTAGACGGGTTACAGTTAAACCAGAACTTTGAGCCTGTCATTGAACAACGTGCCAATGCCTGCTCGACAAACGACCTCGGCATCAAGGCCACCTCGTCAAACATAACACCGCCAAGCGTCATTCCCTGAATCAGCGAGGCCGAAGCCTCATCCTTGCCTCCGAATATCCAAAAAGTGTTTTCTCTGCCGTTCATTTCCACGGTTATTTTTGATTTCGACACCTGATAATTACACCTTATCCCTAAATCCTCCAACACCGGAAGATAGGGTTGCAAAAGGTTGCGTCTTACCGAAGATGCCGTACGTCCGCAAATGGCGAAGGACGAATTTTGGAAGCTGCATCCTGCCCATGTTATAAAGGAAACGAACATACAAAGTGACTTTCCGCTTCGGACGGCTCCGTCGCATATTATGGCGTCCATTTGGCGGTAGGGACTGTTTTTGCCCCACCAACACAGCGTTGCCAACTGCTTTTTTGAAAAGGGTTCAAACCTCATCACTCACACTCCCGAAACCTTCGATTGCCTCGGCACCCTTGAATATAGCCTCAATAAACGGAACCGAACCCTTATCATCGTCGAATCCGCCCATTTCCGATAAAGCCTCCAAAGCCTTTATGCGGTCGTAGAATTTAAGCTCCATACCGCCTTTGTCGGTTCGCTTTATCTCCGAAACCATGAACAGGTCAAGCGATTCTAACGCCGATATATCCTGCTCCATAACAAGCCTCACCGCATCGGCAATCGAGCCGAAGGCAATACGCCTTAACCCGTCAGCCGCAGTTGAAAGTGAATTGCCATATCCCGAGATATGCTGTATCTCGGAACGGATAGCTTCCCTTGACAAAAGACGCATACCCGACCTCTCGGGAAAAGCAAAGCCTGCTTTAGCAGCAGCTTCACGTGCATTTCGGCACATACAAAAGTACCTGCAAAACTCTGTTTCTTTTTTGGTAAGTGACATATTTTCAAAACCCCTTTCACTAATACCCTCTAAAAAATACCGTTGTTGCCCAAAAGTGGACAACAACGGTACAACTTTTTCAAAATTTTTTATTTTAAGGCTAAAACCTCTGAAAGTTTCATATATATGAGTATGGAATTTTAAAAAGGTGTCATAGCACCAATAAGAGAGGTAAGAATAAAATGCAACAAAAATTCATGCCCGAAGGCTGTTTGTATCAACCCGATTTTAACCGACGCACGCTTTTAAATGTTGGCTATTTACAGGACGCCGCCCAAAAAGGTGACATCCTAGAGGCAACGGCGACCCATTGCGATGCCGCGCACAATCTTTTGGTCGATCTTGGATGTATGAAAGGAATAATTCCGCGAAACGAAGGTGCCGAAGGAATTGCCGAGGGCACAGTGCGTGATATTGCGCTCATATCCCGCGTTGGCAAAGCGGTATCCTTTGTCATTGACGGCTTTACCACCGACTCGAAGGGCCAGCGTATTGCCATACTGTCCCGCCGTAAAGCGCAGGAAAAATGCCGCGCCGAATACATATCAACCTTACGTGCAGGCGACATTATCAGTGCCAGAATCACCCACCTTGAAAGCTTTGGTGCCTTTTGCGACATAGGTTGCGGATGTGTTGCCCTTTTGCCTATTGATGCTATTTCGGTCTCACGCATTTCCCACCCTTCCGACCGCTTTCAGTGCGGTGAAGATATAAAGGTAGCAATAAAGTCGATAATCGGTGAAAAAATAACCCTCACCCAAAAGGAGCTTTTGGGAACATGGCAGGAAAACGCTGATCACTTCTCACCGGGTGAAACAGTTCAAGGAATTATCCGTTCGGTTGAGGATTACGGCATTTTTGTCGAGCTCACACCCAATCTTGCGGGACTTGCAGAGCTTAGACCTGATGTTAAGGCAGGACAAAAAACCTGCGTATATATAAAAAGCATTCTGCCCGATAAGATGAAGGTTAAGCTCATAATCATAGACGCCTTTTCCTCCGACAACTGCCGTTTGCCTTCAAACTATTTCATAGAAAGCGGTCACATTGAAGAATGGCGATACTCACCGGCAAGTTGTCGACGTAATATTTCGACCGTATTTTAACAATACACCAAAATTCTGCATGAAGTGTCAAAAAATCTATTTACTTTAAGAACATAAAATATTATTATGAATGTGTAATAATATGTTTTAAAGAATGGAGACTTTTAAAATGCTTGTAAATTTCAAAGATATTTTGGCAGATGCTAAAATGAATAACTACGGTGTAGGTCTTTTCAACACCGTAAACCTTGAAATGGCAAAGGGTGTTATCGCCGCCGCAGAGGAGCTTCGTGCACCTGTTATCATCGGCAGTGCCGAGGTTTTGCTCAACTGCTCTGAATTGGTTGAACTTGCCGATATGTTAAAGCCCATGGCTGAGCGTGCTTCGGTTCCTGTTGTACTTCACCTTGACCACGGTCTCACCGAGGAACGTGTTAAGGAAGCAATAAAATTAGGTTTCACCTCGGTTATGTACGACTGTTCTTCCAAGCCTTATGAGGAAAACAAAAAGTGTCTTTCCGATATCGTAAAGCTTGCCCATGCAAATAACATCACCGTTGAAGGCGAATTGGGTCATGTTGGTTCAAACGCCAATGCCGCCGACCATAATATCTATACCGACCCCATGCAGGCAAAGGATTTTGCCGAGGCAACGGGTGTTGATGCTTTGGCCGTTGCAATCGGCACTGCGCACGGTGTTTATAAGGAAAAGCCTGTGCTCGATATTCAGCGTCTTCGCGAGATTGCCGAAGTTGTCGATGTTCCGTTGGTGCTTCACGGCGGTTCGGGTCTTACCGATGACGATTTCAGAAATGTTATCGCCAACGGTATTTCCAAGGTCAATATTTTTACTGACATCAACACAGCCCTCTGCAAGTACATCCATGACAACTGGACCGAGAACCTTGGCCACACCAAGCTGATGCCCGGTGCCACCGAGGCCGTAAAGCAGGTTGTAATGAATAAAATTAAACTTTTCGGCTCGGACGGAAGATATTAAACCACCTCAACAGTTACATAAACAACGAAAGACCCGCGGAAAACCGCGGGTCTTGTTTTATAATGCATCTCATGACTACAACCATCATTATAAAGGTTATCGAAATGCTTTGTTGATATTTTGTAGTGGTGGGAGTTCTGTTTCCTCCCGTCAGTTAACAAAAACCTTTCGTAAGGGCTGGGAGGTCTTGCCCTACAATCAGTTGAATCTATCAACTGACCAGCGGGAGGATAATATCCTCCCCTACGAAAACAACACAACCATTTGTAGGGAACGGATTTATCCGTTCCGCAAAGACAATATCGCAAAACTAAACGGCTGGGATAAATCCCTGCCCTACAATCAACCCTTTCGTAAGGGCGGATATTATCCGCCCGCAGGCGAACACAGTTCGCCCCTACGGTGCCACATGAAAATTGAGGATTCAGGGTCAATTCATGAATCTACGTACGAATTTTTACTTCTTTTCCTCAAGCTCAACCTTTATCTCGCCGTGTTCCTTTTCAAACTTTCTGATACACTCATTGACAAGATACAAAATCTGTCCATTACCCGAACGACCCTCATACTTGGCAATATAATGCAGTTTATAGTGCATTTCATTATTTATATGAATGCCTAAATGTTTGTTATCTTTCTCTTTCATAAAAATCTCCTTAAAATAATCTTATTTTAAGTTTATTTTAAGTTGACTTTATGATATAATGTCTATATTGTACTCAAAGTGAGTACAATTTTAGATTATGTTGGAGGATAAAATTATGGAAATTATCAAAGAAAACGAAGACTTGGCTGAAAAAAACAAGGATGTTATGGTGTGTTGGTGCTGTGAGCAATTTATTTGGCACGACCCCACCGACGAGGGTGCCTGTATCTCTCGGCGTTGTATCGTTTCCGCACACCAAATCGTTTGCCCGGATTTCATTTGGCGAAGCGGTATCACCACAAGACGAAAAATCCCCGACCACTGCGTTCACTACCCGAATTTCGAAAAGTAATTAATCATTATAAATTTGCCCACCTTGTTAAGGACGGTTGTAGGGGTCGGTGGTGTCAACAATCCGCGGGCGAACACAGTTCGCCCCTACAACAAGACTATATTTTTTTAAATTTGAAATTTCATCTTACCAACAAGCGGATATGGAATCAGCCCTTATGAACCTCCCTCTGACGAGGGATGTGGCATTTTCTTTGAAAATGACGGTGGGAGAGAAACAAGCGAACACAGTTTTCCCTTACGAGGGAACACCTGTGCGTTGCCGCAAAAAACCACAGAAGCTTTTTCGCTTCTGTGGTTTTCATTTACATCATATTGTCATCATAGACAGCCCTGCAACCGCCAATGAACTTGGCTCTTGTTCGTGCGGCGGTGAGGATTGCATCACCAATATTTTTAACCGAAAGTCTCACCGGCACTGCAACGGGTTTCAAGTGCATACCGATAAGGGTT
>JAZUAC010000052.1:0-19738 GCA_045637775.1 Acutalibacteraceae bacterium
TACTATCACTTTGGGCGAAGACTATCTTACCAAATTGATCGGAAATGCCGCTTCTTCATGCTTTGGCGTTGCAGGCATGGCGCCCCACGGCAAGCAGAAGTTCCGCAACATTTTCTCAAAAAAGAACTATACCGAAAAGGGCATCAATGTCACCGGTGACGCTGATATGGTAAACATTGACCTGCACATTATGGTTGCCTACGGTATGAACATACACGCCATCGCCAAGAGTATTACACATAAGGTTAAATATGTTGTCAGCGAATGCTGTGGCATAAACGTCGGTAAGGTAACCGTCCGTGTTGACGGAATTAAAGAATAACCGTCACCTTTTCACGTAAAATAAGGAGTTGTTAGTCTTGATAAAAGGAAACATTTTGCGCGATGCTTTGATTTCAGGCGCAAACAATATCGTTAACTGCCGTCAGGCTGTTGACGAACTGAACGTCTTCCCTGTTCCCGACGGTGATACCGGTACCAATATGTCTATGACCATTACCGCCGCCGCACGCGAGTTGGCACAGCTTGATGATAATGCCACCGCCGAATTGGTTGCCAAGACCAATGCCTCGGCACTTCTTCGCGGCGCAAGAGGTAACTCGGGTGTTATACTGTCACTTTTGTTCCGTGGATTCTCCAAAGGTCTTAAAGGACAGGAGGTTATGGACTCAGAAGGTCTCGCCAATGCGATAAAGCTTGGTGTCGACGCTGCTTACAACGCAGTTATGAAGCCGACTGAGGGTACTATTCTCACGGTTGCACGTGTTGCTTCGGAATACGCAAGAAGAGGTTATGAACGCGGTTATGACGTTGTTCAGAACTTTGAATATATGTTAAAGGGTGCCGAAAAGGCTTTGGCCGAAACCCCCGAGATACTTCCCGTTTTGAAAAAAGCAGGTGTTGTTGACGCGGGCGGTAAAGGCTTTGTTGTCATTCTTGAGGGTATGCTGTCGGTAATCCGCGACGGCAAGATGATCGAGTCAGCTGAATCGACCGCCACTGCATCCTCATCTGCAAATCAGAGCCGTAATGCCGCAGGCGAGGCAGAGGCCGACATCACCTTCACCTACTGTACCGAGTTTATCGTTAAGCGTGATGACACCAATAAGGACCCCAAAGCTCTCAGAACTTATCTTGAGTCAATCGGAGACTGTGTCGTTGTTGTTGACGATGAGGAAATCATCAAGGTTCATGTTCACACCGACCATCCCGGTAACGCCTTTGAAAAGGGTCTTACCTTTGGTCAGCTTATCAACATGAAGGTTGAAAATATGCGTGATCAGCACGAACGTGCCAAGCACGAGGCAAAGAATGAGACTGCATCCTCGGAGCCCAAGAAGGCAGAACCTGTTGCTATTGAAAAGGACTTTGGCTTTGTTGCCGTTGCCGCAGGTGATGGCTTGCAGGCCTTGTTTACCGACCTTGGTGCAGACCAGATTGTTTCGGGCGGTCAGACCATGAACCCCAGTACCGATGATATTCTCTTTGCCATTGAGCAGACTCCTGCTTCAACCGTTTTCGTTCTTCCTAATAACAAGAACATTGTTATGGCAGCTGAACAGACCGTGAAGCTCAGCTCACGCAAGGTCATCGTTCTTCCGACCAAGACCATTCCGCAGGGTATTACCGCCATGCTGAACTTTGACCCCGATGCAGATGCCGAAGCCAATACCGAGGCTATGCAGGCAGCTTATGCAAATGTTCAGACCGGTCAGGTCACCTTTGCTGCACGTGATTCCGATTATGACGGTCACCAGATCAAGAAGGGCGAATTGCTTGCATTGGCAAACGGTAAGGTAAGCTTTACCGAGACCGACCTTGAAAAGTGTGTAATCAAACTCACAAAAGACATCAGCACCGAAAACTCGGGCTTTGTAACCCTTATCCACGGTGAGGATGTTTCTGAAGCCGATGCCGAGAAGATTTCTGCCGCATTGCAGGAAGCTTTGGGTTCGGATATTGAGGTCACTCTCGTTAACGGCGGTCAGCCTGTTTACTATTTCATCATTTCGGTTGAGTAATATGCGTATTGATGATAACATCAGATATATAAAAGGCGTCGGCGAAAAACGCGCTGAGTTGTTTCGGCAACTCGGCGTGGAGAGCGTCGGCGCTCTTTTGCGTCATTATCCCCGCGGGTACATAGACCGTTCGCATCCTTTAAAGCTTCGCGAAGCACCGTTTGACCGTCCTTGTTGCATCAAAGCCAAGGTGTTCAGCGAGGTGCGAGAAATATATGTGCGTCACAAAATGGTTATCTACAAATTCTTTGCCAACGACGGAGAGGAAAGTGTTGAGATAACACTTTTCAACCAAAAATTTGTTGCCGAAAGGTTGGAATTTGGTAAGGAGTTTTTGTTTTACGGTCTTGTTAATCGCACACTTTTTTCCTGCGAAATGTCCGCACCTGAAATTTATGATGTTTCGGAGCAAAATGTTGCACCTATATATCCGCAGACGGCAGGACTTAACTCAAAAGCGATTTCGAAGATTGTAAAAACCGTTTTGGAGCAGTTTACTCCCAACGACCCGTTGCCCGAAAGCCTGCGTCAAAAGTATGACCTTGTTTCGTTAAATGATGCTCTTTGGGGTATACATTTCCCCAAATCAGCAAAACAGCTTGAGTCGGCGCGAAAACGTTTGATTTTTGAGGAACTTTTCTTTTTGCAGACGGGTATTTTATTCCAAAAGAGCAGTCGCAGCACCTATACACCCGTTAAAATCACCGACTATGCTCTGGAAGAATTTAAGTCAACACTTCCCTTCACCTTGACCGACGCACAAAGCAAGGCGATTGACGACGCTTTGCGCGATATGTCGTCGGGTCGACCAATGAGTCGACTTGTGCAAGGCGATGTTGGTTCGGGCAAGACTATGGTAGCGGCGGCTTTGGCTTTCTGTGCCGCAAGAGACGGTTGGCAAACCGTTATAATGGCTCCGACCGAGGTTTTGGCCGCACAGCACTACAAAACATTTAAAAATCTGTTCCAAAACAGTGCTATAAATGTTGCCCTTCTTACAGGCTCGGTCACAAAGGCCAACAAAAACCGCATAAAGCAGGCCGTTTTGGATGGCGAATATGATATATGTATAGGCACTCATGCCGTTTTGCAGGATGATGTTAAGTTCAGAAAATTGGGGCTTATTGTGACCGATGAGCAACACCGTTTCGGTGTTGAACAACGCACAAGTCTTTTGAACAAAGGCAACGAACCGCACATGCTGGTCATGTCAGCAACCCCTATCCCCCGCACCATGTCGCTGATTTTCTATGGCGACCTTGACATCAGCATAATTGACTCGCTGCCTCGCGGTCGTCAGCCGATAAAAACATATCTTATCGACTCCAACATCCGCAAGCGTTCTTATAACTACATCCGCGACCACCTTGACCAAGGCAGGCAAGGATATATAGTTTGCCCCATGGTTGAGGAAAGCGAAACAGCCGACCTTGCTTCAGCCGTTAAGTATTATGAGGATATAAAGGAAAATGATTTCAAAGACTATACGTTAGGTCTTTTGCACGGCAAAATGAAACCCAAGGAAAAGGATGCCGTTATGAAGGCCTTTGCAAGCGGTGAGATTCAGCTGCTTGTTTCGACCACCGTTATAGAGGTTGGCGTTGATGTACCAAACGCCGTCATTATGCTTATTGAAAATGCCGAACGGTTTGGCTTGAGTCAGTTACATCAGTTAAGAGGTCGTATTGGACGAGGACAGCACGCTTCAACCTGCATCCTGCTTTCTGACCGACACGGACAAGAAACATCGCAAAGATTGAAATTCATGTGCAGTACCACCGATGGCTTTAAGGTTGCCGACGAAGATTTACGATTGCGCGGTCCGGGTGACTTTTTGGGCAAACGCCAACACGGTCTGCCCGAACTTAAGATTGCCGATTTGTCGGAAGATATGGAGCTATTCCGTGCCTCAGGCAACGCCGCCAAGGAACTTTACCAAACCGACCCGCATCTGAAAGCTCCCGAAAATCAATGCCTGCTCGGAGAGATTTCAACCCTCTTCAAAACCGCAAAAACTTACGGATACAATTAAGCTTATAACGATTATAGTTATACAACAAAAGCCAACCGTATATAACGGTTGGCTTTTGCATTTTATCACATCATCGCATTATTTAATTGTGTTTGCTGAGGTATCTACGGTATAGCCATGAGGGCTTACCTTGTCAGCAGTTGCATTAGCCTCGTGACCCAGTGTGAGGTTGGTGGTGCCGGTAATTGTGTTACCCTCAAACTTGAAATTCTTAAAATCAAGCATAGCCATAGGCTCATCGGACTGGAAGAGATAATCGACCTCATTAAAGGTGTTGTTGATAATGTGGGTCTTCTGTCCGTTATAGCCCTTGTAGAAACGGAAGGCGTTTTCATCGGTGATGTTGCTGAACTCATTGTTTTCAATCAACATATTATTGGCATGAGAAAGCTGAATTGCGGGCTTAGAGCAGTTATAACCGCCAAATTTATTGTTCTTTACAACAAAATCTCCCTCTCCCCAGTCGAGGTTGATGCCACCCCAACAACCTGTAAAGTCGTTGTTAACAATATCAACAGTGATCACACCGCCACCTATTTTCTGGACAGAATAGTAGCAATAACCCTTAAAGGTATCCTCATAGGTGGGACAGTCGAAGTTGCAGTTTTCAACTACAACGCTCGACTTGGGTCCGCGGGTTGCAAGTGCCTTTTTAAAGGTACAGTTTTTGAAAGAAATATCAGCCTCGCCACGGTAGTCGAAATGGCGAGAAAACTCACCGTCAACCTGTAGTTCATTTCCGCTGTCGAAGCTCATGTTGTTATAGTTTATGACAACGCCGTCTACAGCATAAGGCAGGCTGGGAACAGAACCCGAATCCTCTGTAATGAATATCTCGGCAGTACTATTGCCTCCTACAACATTGATTGTTTTAACAGACTTGTTTTGTCCGACAAAGTAGATCTTCTGTCCTGTTGTAACGGTATAGTTGACCTTACCGAAAACAACAAAGGTGACTATCTCATCGGTATCGGTAACGGTCTTGGAAACATGATCAATAGCGGCATTAAAGGTCTTGAACTGATTTGAATTTCCCTGAACAATAACACCCTGGATATTGACCGCACCCGAACACTTGACAGTGATACCGCAGCTCTTGGTGACGGTAAACTCTGCTTTGCCCGAATACATATCGTAGGTGGAATCAACCTTGTTGCCATCTACCAAAACTTCAACGTTTTCAAATCCGTAGCCCACAAGCAAAGACACCTTTGCCGAGCCCGAAAATGCATTGCCGTCACGTTTCACGGTGAGATTGTATTTAGTCTCGGTAGCGGTAGCGGTTTCGGTCTTCAAAACAGCACTCAAAACCGTTCCAACATTTTCGGAATTAGCGGCAAATACCATATTCATTGACTTATCAGAGTTGCTTACAACCGTTTCAGCGGCCGCATCGGTTACAGCACTGTACGCATTTGCACTGACGGTATAGACGCCATTCTCCATCGCCGAGCCGTTTTGCCCGGATGCATCCAATGCCACGACATTAAAGTCGACCTTGAGATTCATGGTGGTTGCCACAGGAACAGACAACACAACAGCCACTGTTTTGGACGATTCGGCTGCCATACTGTCGGTATAAATATAACCGCTTGCCAACTTGTGAGTTTTGTTCTCAACAGCCTTAACAGCCGAAGCGGAATCACTGAACGAAGCACGGATATCATCGGTAACACCGATTACGGTTTCTGCCGAGTTACCCTCTGCCACGAGCATATTAACCTTAAACACTATCGGATGAGCATTATGGTTTTTAAAATGCAGATAAACAACCTCTGTGTCATTATCCTTGTAACTTCCATCGGCACGGAAAAGCTCGCTGTCGGCCTTTACCTCGTCCCAAGTCGAATAGTTCTTCGAGGACTTAAACTCAACGTTATATCCACCTAAGTCAATGTTGTTTTTGCCCACTTCTTGTTGTTGAGAAGGAGTCGACTGTGTGTTTTGTGTCGTGTCATCAGACGAACAAGCTGCCATGCCGAGAATAAGCACAACACAAACTGTAATTGATAAAAGCTTTGCAAATTTAGTTTTCATCTCTTCATCTCCATGTACATAGTATATCTACAATAATTATAAACCACCACCCGATATATGTCAAACACAAGTTTACATTGTTATGAATATCGGACAGACATGGGCTCATACCATATACTAAAGATGAATCAATCGGAGTTGAGAGTATGAAGTTTTTGATAATAACCAAGAAGCACCTCATAATGGCAGGCTGCGTGTTAATTGCGGCGGTTATCGGCACGGTCATCTCGATAAACGCCTTTGCAAAACAAGAAAAGCTGTTGCCTATCTATTGCGTTGAAACCGAGGAAAAGAAAATAGCCTTGACCTTTGATGCCGCATGGGGTGCCGATGACACCGACACACTTATCGAGATTTTGCAAAGATACAACGCAAAGGCGACCTTTTTTGTGGTAGGTGAATGGGTTGACAAATACCCCGATGAGGTCAAAAAATTAAGCGACGCAGGCTTTGATGTCATGAACCACTCGGCAACCCACCCTTACATGACACATTTGAGTGAAGCCGCCATGAAAGAGCAGTTGAAGATATGTAACGATAAAATAGCCGCCGTCACGGGCAAGACCCCAACCCTTTTCCGTTGCCCTTACGGCGACTATGACAACAAGGTCATTTCGACCGTTGAAAGCGTTGGCATGAAGACCCTGCAATGGGATGTGGATAGTCTTGACTGGAAAGATACGGCAACGGTTGAAAACATTGTGACAAGGGTCACGGGCAAGGTAAAGCCCGGTAGTATTGTGCTTTTCCACAACGATGCCGACCACACACCCGAAGCACTACCCATCATCCTCGAAAAACTGACCGCCGACGGTTATTCCTTTGTCAAAGCCGCAGATTTGATATATAAAGACAACTACACAATCAAACACGACGGAACGCAGTGCAAAAAGATTGAAAGCAACAACTAAAAGAAGCTCCCCTTGTCAGGGGAGCTGTCATTTTGCAAAAATGACTGAGGGGTAGTTTTTATTATCTCTCCCTCCGTCATTTTCTGACGAAAATGCCACCTCCCTCGTCAGAGGGAGGCAACAAAAAAGACTATGTAGGGACAGGCGTCCTCGACTGTCCATTGAATGAACACACAGAACCGTCCCTTGTGTTTATCCAGAACCGTCCCTTGTGTTTATCGGGGCGATTCAAGAATCGCCCGAAAATTGCGGTTGATTCGTGAATCAACCCTACAAAACAAAAGACGGCTGAAAACAGTCGTCTTTTCCTATATATCTAAGATAGAGAACCGTGCCCTGCCTTTTAGTCTCCTCTAGGACAGATTATAACTTTATGTGAGTCGTATGGTTGTGTAACAGGCATACCCATTTCTTCTGTCAATGTATCTCCCGAATCAAAAGAATAAAGATAGTTTTCAAAATTCTGATGATCGGCATAGAAAATTTTTCCGTCTTTTATATAAAAAGCATATACAGCGGCATCAAAAAAATCACGTTTGCTATTATTGGTTACCGTTACAAAAGCTTTTCCTTTGCCAGGTGTAAATTTATAGGTAAATTCATCATTATATGCCGTTGCTTCTTCTGTTACGGTAAGTTCATACTCAAAATGATCCACATCATCTTCATCATAAGGATCTCCGTATCCACAAATAGCATAGTTAAAATCTATTACTGTTTCAGTGTCTGTTTTTACTGGAGTACCTTCAATCGTTTCTGCTTTTAACATTTCTCCTTCCGCATCAAAGACTTTTAAAAATGCTGAAACTTTTACGTTAAAGTCAGAATTATTTTTAATTATTAAATATTTTTCATACTCTGTAACTTCCAACTGCGTTAAAACTTTTTTGGCATCGAATTCCTCTTCCACTTCATCCTTACTACCACATGCACAAAACGACATCAAAAAAATGAAAACCATAATAACTGCCAATATTTTTTTCATAAACACTGCTCCTTTACGTTAATGTAACGTAATTATATCATACGTATATGTTATTGTCAATACGTCAATATAACGTATTGAGGTGCTTTTATGAAGAAGATTTGTTACTACAACAACAAAAACATCATTTCGGAAAAACTTAAAATGTTGCGTGAGGAAAAAGGACTTTCTCAAAGCAATTTGGCAGCAAAACTGCAGACCATGAATGTAAATATCGACCAACAAATGATAAGCAAAATTGAAAAGAATACCCGACAGGTTACGGATTATGAGTTGGCCTGCATTTGCAAATGCTTGTCTATAACACCAAACGAAATGTTGGATTTTTTCGATTTTGATTTTAAATAACGTATTGCGTCAAAGCGGCCGAAGTTTATCCTCGCCGCTTTTGTGCGTTTTTTAGGGCAGAGGTTTACTCCTGCCGCTTTTTATGTAGGGGTGATTTAGGAATCAACCCCGGGACGTCGAGGACGCCGTCCCCTACAATTCGGTAAAATAAATTTTTGTGGAGGAAGGCCTCTGTGCCTTCCCACCAGGAGTGTGTTTTCTTTCGGGAGGGGACAGAGCCCCTCCCCTACTTTATTTGCATAAAAGCGACCAAAAACAGTGTTTTACTTTCTGGCAAGGTATTTTCGCATATCCAAAGCGCAGGCGGCAAGGATTATGAGACCCTTGATGATATACAGCATATTGGCCGAGACCGAAAGGAAATTGAGGCCGACGAATATCAACTGCAACAGAAAAACGCCCGTGACTATGCCGCTTATTTTACCCGTACCGCCGACAAACGAAACACCGCCGATAACACAGGCCGCAATGGCATCGCCCTCGTAATTGAGACCCGTATTTGCAGAGCACGATGCGATTCGTCCACCTTCGATAAAACCGGTTATGGCATACATAACACCTGCCAACACAAAAACAAGCACCGTAGTGCGGAATACATTAACTCCCGAAACATTGGCCGCCTCTTCGTTTGAGCCTACCGCAAACATATTTTTACCAAATGTGGTCTTGTTCCACACAAACCATATTATAACGGTCAAAATTGCCGAATACAAAACATACCTCGGCACGGCAACACCGCCTATGCGAAACAGTGTACCTCGCACAAAATCGGTATAGCTTGGGTCAAGGCCCGAAAGCGTTTGTCCGTTGTTGTTGCCTATCATAAGATACATCAGCACCGCGCCAAACACAATAAGCTGCGTTGAAAGGGTTACGATGAACGGATGCAGTTTGAATTTGGCAACAAAAAATCCGTTGATAAATCCAACTGCCGCACCGACCGCCAACACGATCAGAAGTACAACTAATATTGACAATGTGGGCAGCTCGGGGAACATTTTTCTTGGATAATCGGTCATCTGCAAGAGCGATGCCGCAATACAAGCGGTAAGACCGACAACACGTCCTGCCGAAATATCGGTGCCGCTTAAAACTATTGCACCACCAACACCCAAAGCAATGGGCAATCGTGCCGCAGTCAGTGACACGATATTGATTATTGACGGTAACGACAAAAATTCGGGCACACGGATTGCTATAAAAACAATGGCTATGGCAATGATGATAAACATTGCATTATTGAAAATCAGGTCGGACACGGTGCGCCTTTTTTCTCTGCCAGAAAGCCTCTTAAACTCGGCAAAGCGGCTCCAAAGCCCGCCTGAAAGCTTTTCTTCTCCCATAATGGGTCACTCCTTAAACATACTTGGTAGCTAAAGTCATGATTTCCTCTTGGGTTGCCGTCTTGGCATCGACCTCGCCTGCAAGACGACCGCCCGACATAACCAGAATCCTATCGCAAACACCCAAAAGCTCCGGCATTTCGGACGAAACCATCAAAACCGCCCTGCCATCGGCGGCAAGTTCCAAAATCAACTGATAAATCTCATACTTTGCACCTACATCGATGCCTCTTGTCGGTTCATCGAGCAGCAATACATCGGGCTTTGTCAAAAGCCATCGTCCTAAAATGACCTTTTGCTGATTTCCGCCCGAAAGGCTGCGGATTTTAGCCTCTTGCGAGGGCGTTTTAACCCTTAATGATTTTATACAGTTGTCGGTGCTTTGTTTTGACTTACGTTTTGAAAAAATCGGCCCTAAGCT
This sequence comes from Acutalibacteraceae bacterium, assembly GCA_045637775.1. Taxonomy (GTDB): domain Bacteria; phylum Bacillota; class Clostridia; order Oscillospirales; family Acutalibacteraceae; genus UMGS172. Next base: position 10,099 of record JAZUAC010000052.1, read on the forward strand.
ATGCCGTTTAAGACTTGAAATAACGGTGTTATCTCTGATATTGAGTATACCGAAGATACCCGTGGCACGGCGTTCCTCGGTCAAAAACGCAAATCCGTTTTTAATGGCATCTTTCGGGTTTTTATTCTTAATAAACCTACCCTCTTTTACAAGCACGCCATCTTCTCTTTGCGAAATACCGAAAAGGTTTTCCAAAAGCTCGGTTCGACCCGAGCCGTCAAGCCCCGCAACACCCACAATCTCGCCTTTTTTTAATTCGAAGGACACATCCGACAGGTGGTTATAGGTGCTCGAAAGTCGGTCAACCGTCAGCAAAACATCGCCTATTTTATGGTTCTTTTCTGGGTAGCGTTGGGTTAGCTCACGTCCAACCATGAGCTTGATTATTTCATCCATAGTAAGCTCACTTGCGAGCTTGGTGGCAATGTGAGTGCCGTCACGCATGACGGTGACGGCATCCGAAATACGCAGGATTTCTTCCATTTTGTGCGAAATATAGATTATTCCGCAACCGTTTGATTTAAGCTTATTTATAATTTTGAAAAGCAGTTCGGCTTCGCGGTCGTTCAGTGATGAGGTCGGCTCGTCAAACACTATAACCTTGGCATTATAGGACACCGCCTTGGCAATTTCGACCATCTGCCTTTGCGACACCGAAAGCAAACTCATTTTCACCTTGGGATCAATTGCGACACCGAGTTCCTTGAATATCTTTTGGGTCTCGCGGTACATTTTGCGTTCACTGGTCAGCGGAATGAATTTTGCTACATAAGGAAACCTGCCAAGCCACATATTGTCCATGACCGTGAGCTTCAAAGCTTGATTTAACTCCTGATGCACCATTGCAACACCATTCAATAATGCCTCTTTGGAATTTTTGAAGGACACTTCCTGTCCCTCTAACAATATCCTGCCGCCGTCTTTTTTATAGACACCGAAAAGGCATTTCATAAGGGTGGACTTACCTGCACCGTTTTCTCCCATTAGTGCATGGACAGTACCTGCCTCAACAGTCAGCGACACCTTGTCCAAAGCCCTGACACCCGGAAAATTCTTTTCAATCTCAACCATTTGCAGCAACGGTGCCGTTGTGTTTGGATTGTTGGGCATGATTATTTTTCACCCGTGTATGCCGAATAAGGTACATTAACACGCCAACCGCCAACGGTGGTTTCGGCGGCAATGCCTTCCAACTTATTCTTGCCATCCCTGAAGTTGACCGTAATGTCGCTAATCACTTTAGCCATACCTTCGGCATCCTGCTTGATAGTTCCAACCATAGAGCCGTTTTGGATAGCTGTTCTGGCCGCCGAGGTTGCATCAACACCGAATACAGGGATAGTTTTACCACCCTGCTTGTTGTAGCCTGCACCCTGCAAAGCCGATACAGCACCCATAGCCATTTCGTCGTTGTTGGCAATTACAAGTTCGACCATGTTTTTGTTACTTTCGGAATACTTGGCCAGAATGGTGCCCATATAGTTGGTTGCTGCTGCTGACGACCATAAGCCGTCCTGATCAACGAGGTATTTGTTTGCATTTGCTTCATCGTAAAACTGCAATTTGGACTTTCCTGCCTCGGTCAAAATCTTGTCGGCATCCTCAACTGCATACTGTGTTCTGGCAATGGCCTCCATGTTGCCTTCCTGACCCTTGAACATTACATAGCTGATTTTACCGTCTTTATTAAGGTCAACCTTGTCGAAATTTTTAACAAGATAATCACCTATCATCTGTCCCTGCATATGACCTGCCATTTCATAGTCGGTACCAACGAAAACACACTTGTCATAAGACTTCACAACCGATTCGTCGACCGAACGGTTGAAAAATATTACAGGTATATTTGCAGCACGCGCTTTCTCAACAATATTTTGAGCCGCATCGTTTGAGCCGGTGTCAACGATATTGACTACAAGCATACTCGAGCCTTTTGAAATAGCCACATCAACCTGCTCGGTTTGCGAGGATTGATTGCCGTTGGCATCGTAATTGTTATATTTCAACTTGGCATCCTTAAATGTCTTATCCAAAGCGGCCCTGACCGAAGAAATATAGGTATCGCTATAGGTATAGTAAAACACCGAGATTTCTCCCTGTGCTTTATCTTTTTTACCGCATCCCGCAAACGAAAGACAAAGCAGAAAACATAAAATGACACATAATAACTTTTTCATAAAACTTCTCCTTAAAAGAATTTTTTTGTCAAGGTTATTATGTGCCAAATTTTCAAAATATAAATATTGATTTTGTTTTTAATAAAAAAAAACAAAAATCAACCGTCCAAATAGGACAGTTGATTTTTTCAATCTTCTGTATAAATTAAAATATCTTCAACTCGGCATTTGAGTATATCACAGAGATCGTTAAGCGTAACAGTGCTTATCGGCTTATTATGCTTTAGCCTATCCAAAAGACTGCGGCTCACGCCGTATTGATTTATCAATTTATAAGTAGATATTTGTCTATCTTTTAATGTTTCATAAAACGGTTCATAGGAAATCACACTTATCACCTCAAAAGAATGATAAAATATGCTCTTGTTGTTGACAATTGTCGATATATAGAGTATAATTTATGTAAATTGTGAGGTGTAATTATGATAACATTAAAAACTTCAATTACAGGTATATATTATTTGATAAATAGTTTTATAAGTCTTTTTTGTGCTATTTCAATGTTCGAACGAAACTTCATAGACTATCCTTTCTCTTTCGTGTTAATGTTTGCGTCATTGTTGTTTTTAATTCTAGGTATCATCTTTTTGTTTCAGAATAAAGTACGCCGAGTACATGTGCCTTGGTTGTTCACCATTATTGTTCAAGCAACAATCATTTTTATATTACCGCTGATGTATACGCTTATTATCCGCCCCTTACTTTCATTTGACAGACATTTACTGCATGAAGTGTCTTGGGTTACCTTATGGGGCTTTTTAATCAATATCGTCTACACCTGTTATCTTTGTTGTTTGTATGCCAAAAAACATTATGAAGGTGCCGAAGAAGACGATGAAGACGATGAAGACGATGATGGCACCGATGACAACACAGCTAAGCCTTTTGTTGGCAATACAATACAGGCTTATTCGTCAAATAACACACCGCCATCACAAAACACACCCTTATGTCCGCGATGTCATTCGGCTGTTAACCGGAGTGACAACTTCTGCCCTAAATGCGGTTTAAGATTCTTTTAACGCTAACATTTGAGAGGTAAGAATCATGATACAAATCCCAACTAAAGTCAGGGCAATGTACTGTTTCCTCATAAGCTTTTTTAGTTTGATGAGCGGAATAAAGATGATATCAGACAAACACATTGACATCGAATCTTCGCTTCCTGTACTTTTTATAGGCATACTGTTTTTTGTTTTTTGCATTGCAGATGTTGTCAAAAACACGCAATGCAGTGTACCTTGCCCGGGGGAAGTCAGTATTGTTCTTGACATACTTTTTCTTATCTCATCGCCTTTTATCTATAAGCTTGTCATCATTCCGTGGTTCTTTTCTAATAGGAACCCTTCTCTTGCTTCTAAACACATCTTTGTCTGGGTGTATCTAACATTTTTTATTATCACAATATTCACTTGCTATCTCTATATAAAAAATCGGCATGATGGATTTTCCGAAAAATACAATCACGAAAAAAACCGACCCAAAGCAGAATCGGCTCCGAAACGGCACAATTCAACTAACGTACCGTCTACCCAAAATATGCCGTTGTGTCCCCGATGCCATTCGGCTGTTAACCGGAGTGACAACTTCTGCCCTAAATGCGGTTTGAAATTCTATTAAAACAAAACCATAAAACCCTCATGCTGAAAAGTTGGCCAGCATGAGGGTTTAATCTTTTGTCATATTAAATCAGGGTTAAAGTACGCCTTCTCTTTGCAGTTTTTTCTTTTAAGGTCGTTCAAAACCCTAGGATAAAGTTGAACCGACATACCGCCATCTACAATAAGCTCGATGCCCGTGATGTTTTTGGACAAATAAAAATTTTGTTATATTTCATTTCGCATTTAAATATTTATTGCATCTAAACAAACTGTATGGTATTATTTTTGTATAAAGAGGAGGTGCTCGCATGACCCAAAAAACTTTGCACGGTCTTAATATTGCCAGAATATTCAGCATGCTGGGCATTATAGGACTTCATCTTTTGAATTTCGGCGGAGCTTTTAACCGTAACGCATTTCTTTCCGCACACGGAATACAAATGTCTTCTGTTTATATTATCTTTATGTGTTCGGTAAATGTTTTCGCCATGCTTACAGGCTATCTGTATGTCGATAAGCCTAATGTCAAGTATAAAAATATTTTAAAGCTTCTTTTAACGGTTGTTTTCTATTCTGTTATCATTACGGTAGCTTTTTTGATTTTCAAAAGGCAGGTGTTGTATTCAACCTTAAATATTATTAAATCAGCAGTTCCTTTGTTGTTTAATAAATATTGGTATGTGTCATGCTACACACTTTTGTTTGTGTTTATTCCTTTCATCAATAAATTGATAAACAGTCTTTCTGCAAAACAATTCAGGTTGCTAATCACCCTTTTGATTGCGGTAACCTCTGTATTGCCGACAGTTTTATGCCGTGATTTCTTTGGATTGGGACGCGGATATACCGCCGCTTGGCTGATAATTTGTTACATTTTAGGTGCGTTTATCAAGCGTGAATGCACTAATATTTCCGCTAAAATATCGGCATTTGGTTTGCTGGCATGCTTTATTATAGTTATGGGAGTGTCGCTGGTAGGCTTTGTTGTTTTGGATAACATACGCGTTTATAATATATTGGTGCAGTACACATCGCCCTTTATTCTTTTAATGTCGGTTCTATTTGTGATTTTGGCTTCTAAGTTGCAGCTAAAAGAAGGCTTTATCACAAAAGTAATATCTGCTTTGAGCAGTACCGCTTTTGATGCATATATACTGCATTACCACAGCCTCATTCTTGCATTTTTCATTTCAGGAAAATTCTTGTTCATAAATAACACAACTGCGGCTTTGTCTATCCCCATCGTTTTAGGTTCAATGATTGCAATTTATTTGATTTGTTGGATTATAAGTCAAGTGAAAGTCTTTATTTTCAAATTCACGCGAATTGATACCCTTATGGATAAACTCGGCGATTGGATAGACTGTTTGTTGAAGAAAAACAGTGAAGAGCAAATTTAAGTTTGCAATTGCAATAAAAACAAATTACACATCACAACGAAAAGCAACCGTCAGCAATCTGAGGTTGCTTTTTTGACCTTAATATATAGAGTATAATGCAGCCAAATTTACTGTGAGGCATTAATATTGTCGACAGCATCCAAAAAAAACGCACAATGCGGTTTAATATTTTTTATTACAAACAATCAACCCTCATGCCGATTGATTTCAGCATGAGGGTTGATAATTTTAAAGGTGATTAAAGCACGCCTTCTCTTTGTAGTTTTTCTCTTTTAAGGTCGTTCAAAACCTTAGGATAAAGTTGGACCGACATACCGCCGTCAACAATAAGCTCGGTGCCCGTGATGTTTTTGGACAAATCAGATCCCAAAAAGAACGCCGCGTTGGCAACATCCTCAAAATCGGAAATGTCACCGATTGGGGTCAGCTCGCCGTTGACAATCTGCTTGTTACCCATCTGCACCCAACGCTCGGTCTTGATTGTACCGGGCAAAACAACATTTGAACGGATGCCATATTGACCCAAATCCACCGCCAAAGCCTTGGAAAGTGAGTTTATGCCACCCTTGGATGCCGAATATGCGGCACGGTTGGGGATGGCACGGTAGGCCGTGTTGGAGCTGATGAAAACAACGGCGCCTTTACCCTGCTCCCTCATTCTGATAGCTGCCTGACGCACCATTGAAAAGTTCCACACAAGATTGGTTTCAAAAACCTCTTGAAACTCTGACAAGTCCTGTGTGAAGAAGTCAAGACCCTTGGCAGGGTCGTTGCCAAAGCCCATATTGGCGGCATTAAGCACTATTGTTTCAACAAAACGACCTGTTTTGTCAATATCGTTAAAAATATCAATAACCTGCTGCTCGTTGCGGATGTTGCACTCATAACCTTTTGAGAAAACTCCATAGTCGGCGGCCAATTTTGCGGCCGACTTTGTGGCTTCCTCACCGTTACGGCTTGTGATAAACACATCCCAACCTTGCTTGGCAAAGGTTTCGGCAATTCCGTAACCCGTACCGCTTTGAGCTCCCGTTATAAAAACTGCTTTGTTCATTAAAATCAGCCTTTCTTATCAAACACACGAATATAATCGACAACAAACTCATCGTTGGGAAAAATATTATCGCAACCGGTTTTCTTATAAACACCGGGGATATACGAACGATAGCCGACACACTCGGTGCCTATCAAAATAAATTGTTCGGTATGCGAAACACCTCTCGTCAGTTTTTCTCCCGACTGCTCACCGTCAACAAAGAAGGTATAGCCGTCCTCCTCCCAAAGCACTCCGAAACGGTGGAAACCGTCATCAACAGGAATCGCATCCTCATCGACACAGCCCCTTTTGTTTTCTTTGGTGGTGTCAAATTTATAATTCTTTCCGTATCCGCCAAAATGAAGGCAATGAGGAAGATAGGTGTTGCCGAAAAAACTTTCCATGACATCAACCTCAACACCTGCCCTTTTTTCATCGGGATGTGTGCCGATATTGGGTGACTGAAGCCAGAATGCACTCCACCAATTATTGCCTCTCTGCAGTTTGCAACGGCACTCATAATATCCGAATTTGTGCAAAAATTTAGGTTCTTTAAACTCTGCAACATCCCAATCAGGGCTTGCACCAGGTCGGTCATACCAATTTTCACCTGTCTGCAATTGACAAGAATAATATTTTCCGTCCTTTTGCACCTGCTTGAAAATCAGATTACTGTCGCGGAATTCAAGGCCCTCCTCACCTATCCATGCATCGTGCGATTTATGGAAAAGATGACGGCGAAAATCCCATTTCGAGGTATCCAATGTGTCACCGTCAAATTCATCGGCCCAAGCCAATTCGAACTCAAATCCATCGGGCAAAAGCGAAGGCTCGTGACCCAAAACTTCAAACTTTTTCATTACAATTTCTCCTTTTATTCGTAGGGCAGGGCTTGTTCCTGCCGTTGTAGGGGACGGCGCCCTCGACGTCCCGCAAATATACAATTTATCAGAAATAAAATTCACTCTTTGCAGGTCGGATGTTGGTCAACTGACCCGTGTAATGACGGAGTGTATGCGGCTCGTATGGGTGCTTCAAACACTCCTCCTCGTTGATTTCAATTCCAAGACCCGGTTTGTCGGGAATGGTGATGTAACCGTCCTTATATTCCAACTTTTCGTTGGTCACGTCTTTGCGCCATTCAACGTCACTGTACATAATTTCCAAAATGCAGAAATTGGGGCAAGCGGCGGCCAACTGCAAGGTTGCAGCGTTGGCAACGGGACCCGACGGATTGTGCGGCGCAAACGGAATATATCTCGACTCGGCCTCGGCGGCAATCTTTTTAAGCTCCGAAATACCACCTGCGTGTGAAATATCAGGCTGAATGTAATCGGCGGCACGAATATCAAACAACTTACGGTAATCCCAACGGCTGTAAAGCCTCTCACCTGCCGAAATTGCAACGGGTGACTTGTCACGCACGGCCTTCAAAGCGTCAATATTATCGGGCGGTACAGGCTCTTCAAAGAACATCGGCTTGAACTGCTCAAGCTCCTTGGCTATCTTGATACCTGTCGGCACATCAAAGCGTCCGTGACCCTCAATAAGTAGGTCAACCGAGTTGCCGACCGCCTCTCTGACGGCGGCAATGTTGCGAAGTGCCTTGTCAAGGTCGGCATTTGAAATCTGCAAATAAGACTTGCCGAACGGATCCCACTTCATTGCGGTAACGCCTCTTTGCACGGCAATTTTAGCCTTTTCGGCAAATTCTTCAGGCTCTTTTGCGCCTGCGAACCAACCGTTTACATAGATTCTTACCTTATCGTTATACTTGCCGCCAAGCAACTGATAAACGGGAACGTTCAAGGACTTGCCCAAAATGTCCCACAAAGCACACTCGACCGCCGACAAAGCACTCATCAAAACGGGACCGCCACGCCAATAAGCGTCACGGTAGGTGTGGTGCCAATGTTTTTCAATATCTCGGGGGTCTTGACCCACCAAATACTCCTTGATGTGCTCCAAAGCGCCAAGGAAAGCCTTTTCTTTATACTCAAGCGTGCCTTCGCCCACACCCGTGATACCCTCATCGGTGTAGACCTTGACAAACACCCAGTTGGTTCTGAAGCAATCAACAACAAATGCTTTTACGTCGGTTACCTTCATGATTTTTCTCCTTTTACTTTGTGTAATGCTCTAAAACCATATTAGCACACGGAATATATTTTTAATATCAAAATTTTATCACAAATTTTAAATATTCTGCTTTTTTTACAGAAAACCCGCCCCGAAACAGCGTTTCAAGGCGGTCAACTTTAAAAATCTTATTATTAACTTTATTCTACCTCATCAAAAACTCTGACATAGTCGACGGTGAATTCATCGGGCAGAACAGCCTTTTTGAGCACCTCAACGGGTTTCAACCCCCAAAGCAAGGCATCACCTGCGGCCGAGGCATCGGCTTGCTCGTTGGGGAATACTCGTTGGTAACCGTGGCACTCGGTTGAAAGGCAGATAAACTGATCGACCTCGGAGACAGCACATTCGGGTGCCATCTGACGACCGACCTCCTTGCCGTCGGCATAAAATATGTAACCATCCTTGTTCCAATCAACGGCGTAGGTATGCCAACCGTCGGCGGTCTCCTCAAACGGAAAATGAAAATGGCCAAACCATTTTGACTGACTTCCGTAACCACCCCAACCGTTGCCACAGATAACCTCACCCGTGGTGGGTGTATAGTAATTTTCCATTATATCACACTCAACTCCGCAATATTTGGGGTCGGGATGCGAGCCGATACCGGGTGCCTGCAACCAAAATGCGGCATGCCAACCGTCATTTTTCGGTAACTTGCAACGGCACTCATAATAACCGAATTTGTGCATAAAGGTCGGCTCAACACGCGCACCAAACGGCCAGAATTTCTGAGTATCCTTTGGAATGTCAAAGGTCATGGAGCCGGTCTGCAGGTGAGCCGAAAAATAATCCTCACCCTTTTTGACCAATGCAATGTGCAACGCACCGTCCGAAACGGTTACGCCCTCTTTAGTCCAGGTGGGTGACTTTCTGCCCCAAAAATACTCTCTGAAAAGCCATTTTGACTCATCAAGTGCGTTGCCGTCAAACTCATCCGACCAAACGAGCTTCCAATTTTTCTCTTTGGGCAGATACGATGACGCATGCCCGTCAACCTTATACTCTTTCATACCCGAATCTCCTTATTTCACAATATCAAACACTCGGACATAGTCAACCACAAAGGTATCATTTAAAGAGGCTTCGGCCTTTTGCTCATGCATTGTTCCATCACCGCGTCGATACCCTTGAACCTCGGTGGTCAGCAAAATAAACTGCGGAACATGAGAAATCGGCCCATCTACACGTCCAATTTCTTTTCCATCGAGATAGTATACGTACTCGTTTTCGGTCCACAAAAGACCGAAGCGGTGAAACTCCTCGGCTTGTTTTTCAAATTCTTCT
>JAZUAC010000053.1:0-44784 GCA_045637775.1 Acutalibacteraceae bacterium
GTTGGTAAGGGAGATTTCTCCTTTTACCAACGCTTTGTATTTAGCAACAGATCTCACCAACACAGTAATCGTCGTGTGTTTCGGTGAGTTTTACTTTTATAATATCGTTTTCTTGGTGACTTGGGGCCGACACTTTTACTCTGGTGTAGTTTTCGGTGTAGCCTTCCCAAACACCGTCTGTTTCGGTTTCAAGCAAAACATTCACAACCGTGCCAATCTGACCTTGTAAAAATCTTTGTTCGCAAAGGTCGGCTATGTGCTGCATTTTGCGGCTGCGTTCCTGCTTTACGATAGGGTCGACCTGATCCAAGCGTTTTGCGGCAACGGTGCCTTCACGCATTGAGTACACAAACACGTGTGACCGTGCAAAGCCTATCTCTTCCAAGAATTTTGCTGAAGCGTCAAAATCCTCGTCCGATTCACCTGCAAATCCGACCATTATATCGGTGGTGATAGAAGGATTTTGGAATTTTTGCCTAATCCTTGCCACAAGGTCGCGGTAAAAGAAAGTGTCATACTTGCGGTTCATTTCTTTTAGCGTTTTGTCGCATCCCGATTGAAGCGACAAGTGGAATTGCGGACAGAATTTCTCATTAGACGCTAATTTGTCTAATGCGTTGTCGCTGATTTGGTCGCATTCAAGCGAGCCCAAACGCACACGCTTTATACCCTCAACCGCCGAAACCGCCTCAACTGCGTCGCAAAGCTCAAATCCCGTATCCGAACCGAATGCCGAAAGGTTAATGCCAACCAGCACGATTTCTTTATAGCCTTGATTTGACAGTGCTTCGGCCTCTTTTTTAATCGAATCCAAAGACCTTGACCTTACGCGACCGCGGGCATAGGGGATAATGCAGTAGGAACAAAAACGGTTGCAACCGTCCTCAATCTTTATAAAAGCACGCGTGTGTTCGGCCATTTTGGACACTCCAATGTCGGTATAGGTCTTGAGGTGCTCGGTTACCAAAACACGCTCACAACGCGAATTTAAAGCGTTTATGCACACATCGGGTAGGATGTCGTAATGTGAGTTGCCAATAACAAGGTCAACCTCCGAGATTTCGGATGATTCTTCGGGAAAAGCCTGCGCCATGCACCCTGTCAGCACTATCAAAGCATTGGGAGAATTGCGTCGAAGCTTTCGCACCGCCTGACGGGTTTTGCGGTTGCTTTCGGCCGTCACGGTGCAGGAATTGACGATAACAATATCCGCCGTTTCAGTGGACGGCACAACTGTAAAGCCTTTGGTCTCAAAAATCTCGCCCAAAGCCTCCGACTCGTACTGATTCACTTTACAACCCAATGTGTAGAAAGAAACCGTCATAAAAAACTCCCAAAGATATATTTCTATGCTATTATACCGCAAATGTTGGTTTAATGCAACAGTTAAAAGCAAAACCGCCATCCGAAAGGATAGCGGTTTTCGAATAACCTATTTACCAAGAATCTCTTTATACATTTTGATATAAACTCCGGCGGATTTGCCCCAGCTGTTGTCGCACTCCATAGCGCGCTTTTTGAGAACATCCCAACCGTCGTTACGGAAGCCTTCAATTGCACGGCTTACAGCATATGCCATATCGTGTGCATTGTAGGATTGGAATGTAAATCCGTTGCCTTGGTTGTCACCGCTGTCGGTAACGGTGTCGCGAAGACCACCGGTCTCACGCACAACGGGGATAGTGCCGTAACGCAGGGCTATCATCTGTGCCAATCCGCAAGGCTCACTCTTGGAGGGCATGAGGAATATATCGGCACCTGCATAAATCTTGTGAGCAAGGTCGGGGATAAAGCCAAGCTTTAAAGCAACTTTGTCGGGGTGCGCGAGCATTTGATTGTGGAAGAAGGTCTCAAACTCAAGCTCACCGCTTCCCAAAATGACAAACTGAACATCCTGAGCCAGAATATCCTCAAACACAGCCTTTATAAGGTCAACACCCTTGTGTGAAACAAGACGGGTGACTATGCCGATAACGGGAACCTCGGGACGGACGGGAAGCCCGCAAAGCTTCTGCAACTCAGCTTTGTTGACCGCCTTACCCGACATATCCTCGGCCGAGTAGTTTTGCCACAAATGAGCGTCGGTTTCGGGATTGTAAACATCAACGTCAATGCCGTTGACGATACCCATGAGCTTAAATGCGCGGTCACGGATTATTCCGTCAAGTCTATGAGCAAACCACGGGTCTTTGATCTCTTCGGCATAGGTGGGGCTGACCGTCGTTACACGGTTGGCACATTCAACGGCACCCTTCATAAGGTTTACGCAACCGTCATACTCAACAATATGCGAATACTCGTCGGGTAATCCCAATACATCACCGATAAGCTCGGTTCCGTATTTACCCTGATACTGAATGTTGTGAATGGTGAACACGGTTCTGATGTTTTTATAGGTGTCAACCATTCTGTAAAGGGTATCAAGGAAAACAGGAATCAATGCAGTCTGCCAGTCGTTGCAATGGATGATATCGGGCACAAAATCAATATGCGGAATCATTTCCAAAACAGCTCTTGAGAAGAATGCGAATCTTTCGGCATCGTCATAGTGACCGTAAAGGGTTCCTCGTTTGAAATAATACTGGTTATCAATAAAATAGTAGATAACACCGTCGTGCTTGGCTTCAAAAATACCGCAATACTGTCTGCGCCATGCAACGGGAACTGTAATGCTTGTGACAAACTGCATTGAGTTGCGCATTTCCTCGCTTATGGTGTCATAAAGCGGAAGAACAACACGGCAGCCGATCAATCTTTTGCGAAGAGCTTTAGGTAAAGCACCTGCTACATCGGCAAGTCCGCCTGACATAGCGTAAGGGTAGGCTTCACTGGTAGCGTATAATACTTTCATAATTTAAACCTCTGCTTTTTTGCGGACGTAGATAGGATAGGTTTCGGTTCCTCTCAATGTCTTACCTTGAGTAACCGTTACCTTCTTATCAAGGGTTACATACATAATGTCGGCATTGTCTTCAATAACCGAATCCTGCATTACGATGCAGTTTTCAACAACGGCACCCTTACCAATCTTAACACCGCGGAACAAAACTGAGTTCTTAACAGTACCCTCGATAACGCATCCGTCGGCAATAAGGCTGTTCTTGACATCACTGTCAAGACCGTAGATGGTCGGCATATCGTCACGTGTTTTGGTGAAAACGGGACGCTCTTTACAGAATAACTGACGGCGAATCTCGGGATTATTGACGATTTCGGCAGTGACCTTGGTGTAGGTTTCGGGACTGTCCATAACAGCGGCATACTCGGTGACTTCATAGCCACGGATGTCAAGCTTCGAAAGCCCACGCTGATAAACGTCGCGTGCAATACTTGTAAAGTTGTGCTCGTAACCTTCTTTTACGATTTCGATAAGCAATTTTCTTGAAATAATAGTAATATCAAGGCTTATGCAACTGTCGGCAGTATCGGTTGCCGAGAACTTAATGTCGGTAATCTTGTCACCGTCAAGCTCAAACGCCATGACATCGTGGCGATTTTTGGGCATAACTCCCTTTTTGTAAGCGATGGTAACATCAGCACCGCTGTTGATATGGCGCTTTATCATGGCACTCAAATCAAAGTTGGTGATAATATCACAGTCGCACATAACGACATATTCTTCCGAAGAATTGGCAAGGAAGGTCATTGCACCGAACAATCCGTCAACATGTCCCTTGTAGATTTTGGCATCGGTGTTGGAGTAGGGAGGGAGGAAGAACAAACCGCCCGATTTACGGTCGAGATCCCATGCCTTACCTGTGCCAATGTGGTCCATAAGCGACTGATAATTGTTTTTGGTTACGATACCGACCTTGGAAACGCCTGCGTTGACAAGGCTGGAAAGTGAAAAGTCGATAATTCTGTATCGTCCGCAGAAGGGGAGTGAACCCATTGAACGGGATTCGGTCATTTCACCCATAAGATGGTCGTGTGCATTGGGGAACACGATACCCATTACATTGGTCTTTCTCATTGCTTGCCACCTTCTTCCAAGTTTTCTTTAATCATTGCACCTGCGCTGACCGAAGCGTTTTTGCCAATGTTAAGTCCTGCACCGACAACCGAAACACCCCATTTGGAGAGGTCGCTGACATCTTCGGGTCGTTCACCGACCGAAGCACCTTCGTCAACCACAACATTTTCGGCAATGATAGCATACTGCACGTTGGCACCTTTTTTGATAACTGCACCGGGCATTACAAGTGAATCCTTAACAACGGCGCCCTCTTCGACAACAACATTGTCAAACAAAATCGAGAAATCAACCGTGCCGAACACCTCGCAACCTTCGGTTATGAGTGAGTTCTGAACCTTTGCATTCTCTGCGATATACTGCGGAGGCGCACTAGGTGTTCTTGAATAGATTCTCCATTTGGGATCGGAAAGGTCGAGCTTTATCTTAGGATCAAGCAGGTCGAGGTTGGCCTCCCAAAGAGAGTCGATAGTACCGACATCCTTCCAATAATCGTTAAAGCGGTAAACAACCATTTTCTGATTGTCATTAGGCATGTTGGGGATGATGTTCTTACCAAAGTCGTTAGACGAATTGGGGTCGGCCTCATCCTCTTCAAGATACTTCCTGAGCTTATCCCAAGAGAATACATATATACCCATCGAAGCCAAATTGCTCTTGGGTTCCTTGGGCTTCTCCTCAAACTCGTAAATGGTTCCGTCGGGGTTAGCGTTCATAATACCGAAACGGGATGCCTCCTCCATGGGAACCTCGATAACGGCGATAGTACAGTCAGCGCCCGATTCCTTGTGCTGCTCGATCATATCGCTGTAATCCATTTTGTAAATATGGTCACCCGAAAGGATGAGAACATACTCGGGGTCATAACGCTTGATGAACGGGATGTTCTGATAAATTGCGTTGGCGGTGCCTTTGTACCAGTCGCCACCCTTGTTGTTCTGATAAGGGGGAAGGATATGCACACCACCGTTTGAACGGTCAAGGTCCCAAGGCTTGCCCGAACCGATATAATCGTTCAGTTCAAGCGGCTGATACTGGGTCAATACACCAACGGTATCAATACCCGAGTTGGTGCAGTTGGAAAGTGGAAAGTCGATAATGCGGTACTTACCGCCATAGGGTACGGCAGGCTTGGCAATATTCTGGGTAAGCACGCCCAGACGACTGCCTTGTCCTCCTGCCAAAAGCATTGCGACACATTCTGTTTTTTTCACTGAATGTCACTCCTTGCAGATGATTTTTTTGTTATAGAAGGTAACTTTGCTTTTAGTTTGCGTTTTAATTTGAGATACATTACCGAAAGAGCAGGGATGGTAAATTCCGCTGACTGCTCAAAGCCGTGCATTGGTTCAGGTGCGGTCGTAATGAGCCTTTTCTTAACCTCACCGTTACCGCCAAATTCAACACTGTCGGTGTTAAGCACTATCTCATATTCGCCGTGATAAGGCATTCCCAAACGGTAGTTTTCCCGAGTTACGGGAACAAAATTGCAAATAGCAATCACATCATTGCCTTTTTTATCGGTTCGTTTAAAGGCGATAATACTGTTGTCACGGTCGTCGTTTGATATCCACTTAAACCCTTCCCACGAATAATCAATCTCCCACATAGGGGCATTGTCACGGTAGAACTTATTGAGTGTTTTAACGTAATTCTGCATCTGTTGATGCCGTTCATACTGCAACAGCAACCAATCAAGTTCCTGTTTGTAGTTCCACTCGATAAACTGACCAAACTCGGTGCCCATGAACAAGAGCTTTTTACCCGGGTGAGCCATCATATATGCGTAGAAAGCCTTTAAGCCTTTGAATTTATCCTCATATTCTCCGGGCATTTTGTTTATCATTGAGCATTTGCCGTGTACCACCTCATCGTGTGAGATAGGCAATACAAAATTCTCGGAAAAAGCGTAGAAGAACGAGAAGGTCAAAGAATCGTGATGGTATTTTCGGTGGATAGGGTCAAGCGACATATACCGAACGGTATCGTTCATCCAACCCATGTTCCACTTAAAGTTGAAACCCAGACCTCCGTTGTCGACGGGGTGGGTGACCATAGGCCACGCCGTTGATTCCTCGGCAATCATCATGGTGTTGGGGTATTTTGAAAATACCGCCATATTGAGCTTGCGCAAGAAATCTATTGCCTCAATATTCTCTTTACCGCCGTATTGGTTGGCTATCCATTCACCATCCTTGCGGTTGTAGTCGAGATACAGCATAGATGCAACCGCATCGACACGAATTCCGTCAACGTGGTACTTTTCGTGCCAGAACATTGCATTGGAAACAAGGAAACTGACAACCTCCGGTCGACCGTAGTCGAAAACGCATGTACCCCATTCCTTGTGTTCACCTTTTCTCGGGTCGGGATATTCATAACACGGACCGCCGTCAAAATGGTAGAGGCCAAACTCATCTTTTGGGAAATGAGCAGGAACCCAGTCGATAATAACACCAATACCTGCCTTGTGAATGATGTCAACAAAGGCCATGAAGTCCTTCGGTGTGCCATAGCGTGAGGTCGGTGCAAAGTAGCCGGTTACCTGATAGCCCCAAGAACCGTCAAACGGATGCTCCATAACGGGCAACAGCTCAATATGGGTATAGCCCATTTCGACCGCATACTCCGAAAGCTCTTTGGCAAAGTCGGTGTAGTTAAAGCAATTACCGTCGGCATACCGTTTCCACGAGCCCGCGTGAACCTCGTAGATGTTGACAGGCTTTGAATAGATGTCACCCTTTGAGGCGAGCCAATCTGCGTCCTGCCACTCATATCCTTCAATATCATAGGTTTTTGAGGCGTTTTGCGGAGCGGTTTCGTAATGGTAGGCGTAAGGGTCGCTCTTTAGGGTCACACTGCCGTCTTTATTCTTTATACTATACTTGTACACAGAATATTCCGGTAATTTGTCCACAACTGCTTCAAAAACACCGTTGCCTATGTGGAACATATTAAACTTTTCCGCGTCCCAATCGCAGAAATCACCCACAACGCTGATGCTTTCGGCGTTTGGAGCCCAAACCCTGAAAACGGTTTTACCGTCTTCGGTGTGGCAACCCAAAAACTTGTACGCGTCAAAGCAATCGCCGTCTCTAAAGCGTTTCAGCATGGATTGAATATCCATAAAAACTCTCCTCTTTCAGAATGGATGTGTTTTGCAGGGCGTATGATATGAGTTGCAATGGACACACTGCCCCACACAAACAGTCCTTTATTATATTTTAGCAACGTAAGTTGGAAATTTCAAGGGTAAATTTAGTGTTTTTCCATTTATCTCATAGGAATTTTTGGATAGATTTTGTGTAAATTGTACAAATAAATAGCGAATTTGACAAAAACTGCATTAAAAAGAATATTTTCTACATATTATAATGTGCAGAACAACGCCTCAAAATCACACAACACACAACAACATTTATTTTGAATGGATGTAGCGATATATGATTCATCATTTGTAGGGGTAATTCACGAATGACCCTTACAAGACCGCACTTGCATAAAGGGTAAAAAATAATTCCGTAAATAAATGCAAAAATATGTTGACAAAGCCGTGTGAATATGTTAAAATCTTTAGGCATTGGATAAGTCCGCACTAATTTGGTGGCGGCTTTTATACGGAGAGGTATCGAAGTGGTCATAACGAGGCGGTCTTGAAAACCGTTTGGGGGCAACCCCACAAGGGTTCGAATCCCTTCCTCTCCGCCATTAACGGTTTAAATTTCCAATATGGAAAATTAAATATATTTATTGAATTTGGCAACATGGAGTAGTACTCAAGTTGGTGAAGAGGCGCCCCTGCTAAGGGCGTAGGTCGGGTAACCGGCGCAAGAGTTCAAATCTCTTCTACTCCGCCATTAAACAAAGCACCGCTTTTGCGGTGCTTTGTTTAATTTTGTATATAATTTGGACTGTTGCGCCGGTTACGGCGCAGGCATTAAGCACGAGCGCATCCGGTGGATGATATACGCTTCGCGTATGAACGGAATGGATATTATATCATATTTTCACAAAGTGGAAATATATCATGCGGCGAAGCCGTATATCATATCACGCAAGCGATATATCATTTTGAAAAACAAAGTAATCTTCTCCTATTAGTGAACACAGGGAACCATACTTGTCACTTTATTTTGTTATTGTTTTTATAAATTTCATAAACTTTTAAAAACGCTGTTGAAGTTTTTATGTTTTGTGATAAAATACATATACCATATAAAAAGAAAGTGGATTTTAAATGAGAGATGTATATGTTAAAGCTTTAATAAGCTTAAAAGATTATTCACGTGCTTTTTTGCGATGGTTAGCGCTTGGTTTGGTTGTAGGTAGCTTGGGTGGTTCGGTTGGTGCACTGTTTTCCAAAGCAATCATATATGCGACTGAAACCCGTGAGCAAAACCCGTGGATCGTATTGCTGTTGCCGTTGGGCGGTCTTTTGTCGGTTGCGGTGTATAAGCTTTTCAAAATCACTGGAGTCGGAACCAATGCTGTACTTGAAAGTGTTCGTTCAGAGCAAAAAGTGCCGTATCTGTTGGCGCCTGCGGTGTTTTTTGGCACTTGTCTTACACATCTGTTAGGCGGTTCGGCAGGTAGGGAAGGTGCCGCTTTACAGCTCGGCGGGAGTGTTGCATCGTTGCTGGGCGGTGTTTTAAGACTTGATGAAAAGACTCGTCATATTCTCGCCATGTGCGGCATGGGTGCATTTTTTTCGGCTTTATTTGGAACACCTATCGGTGCCTGCGTATTTGCTTTGGAGGTAGTAAATGTCGGCCATTTCTGCTCGGCGGCATTTTTCCCGTCTTTAGTATCAAGTGTCTCGGCGTATGTCATAGCCATCAAATTAGGTGCACATCCCGAAAGATTTGTCATATCTGAAGAGCCTGACCTCAATGTTGATATCATCTGGCGTGTCGTGGTCATTGCGATTGCGTGTGCGGTAGTGAGTTTTGTTTTTTGCCGTGTAATGCATTTTGCTGAGCACTTTTTCAAAAAGAGTTTTCCTAATGAGTTTTTGCGCGTTATAGCGGGCAGTTTTCTCATAATCGCGTTGACGTTTACTTTTGGTACCGATTATAACGGTGGCGGTGTTTCAATTATTGAACGCATATTCGAGGGTCAAGGTGTGCATTACGAGGCGTTTTTGTTGAAGATACTGTTCACCGCGGTCACCATTGGTGTAGGGTTTAAGGGTGGCGAAATTGTACCAACTTTATTTATTGGTGCAACACTGGGAGCCACGGTTGGCACTGTGTTGGGACTTGAGTTGGGTCTTGCTGCGGCTGTCGGAATGGTGGCACTTTTTTGCGGAGTTACTAACTGCCCGTTGGCATCCATTGTGCTTTCGGTCGAATTGTTCAACGGTAAAGGATTTGTTTTGTGTGCCATTGCTTGTGTTATAAGTTTTCTGCTTTCGGGCAATGCAAGCCTTTACACGGGTCAAAGACTTGTTTATTCAAAGTTGAATGATGAAGAAATAAACATCAATGCAGGATGATAACAAATATTCACATTTTGTGTCACGCATGAAAAAACCGCAACCTCAAATGAGGTTGCGGTTTTCTTTCGTTAGAGATTATTCGATTTCGTCGTGCTTCAAAGAGGTCTCTCTGATCTTCTTCTTTTTGAGGTGGATTTTGAGAACCACGATGCCTGCAGCAACGATTACAACAGCGAGGATAATGATAACAAACAGCAAAATGTTTGTGCTCTTTTCAGGTGCTTCCTGATAGGTTTCAGGAACAAACTTGATTTTGTTCTGATATCCTGCTGCTACAAGTTTTTGATTGAATTCTTTACCTTCAACACATTCGATAACGAGGTCGTTACATCCGTCGAAAACTTTTTCTCCCAAGTTCTCAAAGCTTGAGGGAAGTGTAATAACCTTTAACGATGAACAGTTTTCAAATGCGCTGTCATTAAGGTTACGGGGTCTTCCGTTGAAAGTGACTGAGGTAAGCGACGAGCAGTCCTTAAACAGGTTGGTCTCGACGTTAGAGCAGTACTTGGGAATAGTGACAGATTGTAAGCTGGCGCAGCCTTCAAAAGCACTTGCACCGATAGACGATACGTTATCAGTAATTTCGATTTCAACCAAGTTCTTACAACCGAAGAATGCTTTAGTGCTGATGGTTGTGACGGTTTGAGGGATGTAAACCTTGGTCAGCGATGAGCAATCGGCAAAAACATTGTCAGAGACGAGAATTGTGTTCTCAGCAAACTTGAACTCGGTCAATTTGGAACATCCCATGAAGCATGAGCTACCGATTTCTTTAACAGAAGCAGGGAGATTGAATTCTTTTATGGACTGGCAGTTCATAAAGACTTTAGCACCGAATTTGGTGGGAGAACCGTTGAACACTACGGTTGAAAGTGACTTACAATCCTGGAAAGCAGAGTCGTACAACTGTGAAGCGTTTGCAGGAATGGTAACTGTTGTCAAAGCAGTGCCTTGGAATGCATTGGTTCCGATTTCGGTGATATTATCATGCATTGTGATTGTTGCAAGATTGGTACAACCGTTGAACAAGAAATTCTTGATTGTTTTAACAGTTTCGGGAATGGTCATCTCGGTCAAGCCTGCACATCTTTCAAAAGCGGCATCGTCGATAAGGGTAAGGAGAGGACGATTAAGATCAACAGATGTGATTTTTGTGCAGCCTGCAAAAGCATATTTTCCGATATTGGTGATCTTGCTGGAAAGATAAAGGTCGGTAACGGCTGTACATTCGCTGAAAGCCTCATCGCCAAGCTTCATAACGCTGTCGGGAAGCTTGATCGAAGTCAATGCGCCACATTCTTTGAAAGCTTTGGTGCCGATCGTCTCAAGACATTCTGAATAAATGATCTCTTCAAGTGCGCTGCATTTCAAGAATGCTTCAGTGCCGATAGAGGTAACCTCGTTGAGGTTGATTTTTTTCAAAGAGGTACAACCGGTGAAAACACCGTCAGAAATAGTTTCAAGATCTTTGTTGATATTGACTTCGGTTATCTGTTTGCAACCGTAGAATGCCTTTTTACCAAGATATTTGACCGAATCAGGAAGTGCAATCACGCCAACTTCATCAACTTCTTCTTCGGTTGACTCGGTTTCGGTCTTAGGTTCAGGCTTTTCTTCAGGCTTATTATCATCGGTAGGCTGACCTTCTTCAGACTCGGTATTGGACTTGGTGCAAACAAGGTTATCGAGTTCGGAACAACCGTCGAAAGCGTGGTTGCCAATATGCTCGATGCTATTTTCTGTAAACTCAACACTGTCAAGTGCGGTACAAGCAGCAAATGCATAATCACCAATTTTCTTTAAGGTTTTGGGAAGTGTGATTTCGGTAATCTGACACATGCCAAATGCATTATTTTCGATGGTTTCAAGCTGAGAATTTTCACCAATGGTAAAGCTCTTTAAGTTTCTGCAACCGTAGAAGGTTCTCTCGTTAATAACCTTAATCGAATCGGGAAGGGTGAAACTTTCCAAACCGGCTTTCTCTTTAAGAATATCTACACCGAAAGCACTGTCGCCAATCTCTTCGATTGCGCAACCTTCGGCAAAATCAACTGTTTTAAGAACAGCACAGTTGATAAATGCACCATTATCGATCTTTGTTACTGACTTGGGAATGGTTACACTTCCGAGAGCGGTACAGTTTTTAAATGCATACTGACCGATATATGTAATATCGTCATGTAACTTAACCTCGGTGAGCTTGTCACAGTCAGCAAATACGAAATACTCAATTGTTTTTACGGAAGAGGGGATCTCAACACTTGCAAGTTTGGTACCTCTAAAAGCGGAATGACCGATAGAGGTAATGTTTTCTCCGAGCTTAATCGAAGTGATGCCGGTTCCATTAAAGGCATAAGAGCCTATTTCCTTTATAGAAGGTGAAAGTGTTACCTTTGTAATTTCGGTTCCGGAGAAAGCGCCGGTTCCGATAACGGTTACAGCGGTATCTCCAACCTTTGAAGCTATCTTAACATCTTTGCCTTCGCCTTTGTAGCCGACCAATTCAGCATGATCGGAATATACCTTATAGGTGAAGTCGCCGTCTTCAACAACGGTATAGTTCAGCTGTTCGGCAGCGGGTTCACTGTAGTTAAACTCCGCTGTATCGGCTCCGCAACCGCAGGCTAATATTGCAACTGCAAGAGCAACAACCAACAATAATGTAATGTGTACCTTTTTCATTATTCAATATCCCTTCCTGTGTGAGATTGTCGATTAAAGCATATTTGCCGACAATATCCAAATATAACTATTGTAATTATATATTCTCCCAACGGTTTTGTCAACATTAAAAGTCGAAAATTTGTCGCCATAATTACAATTTTTGCGCAACATATGTATGGTGAGTGAACATTGTTCCGATAAGAGGTTGAAATTTATGCGGTTTTATGGTTTAATTGTACTGTAAGAAAGGATGTGGACCTTTTGGAAAAATATTTTGAACTTTCAAACGGAGTAAAGATACCTAATATAGGTTACGGCACATGGCGTGTGCCCGAAAGTGAGCAGTGTGTTGAAGCGGTGCTTACGGCTATCGACTGTGGCTACCGTCATATCGACACGGCTTACTTTTATAAGAATGAGAAAAGCGTTGGAGAAGCGGTAGAAATGAGCGGTATTCACCGTGAGGATATTTTTATAACAAGCAAGCTTTGGAACGATTACCACGGTTATGAGTCGACCTTAAAGGTTTTCGAGGAGACCTTGGAGAACCTGGGAACCGATTATCTTGACCTTTATCTTATCCATTGGCCCAATCCCAAAAAGTTCCGCGATGATTGGGCGCGTTCAAACGCCGAAACTTGGCGTGCTTTTGAAAAGCTTTACCGTGACGGTAGGATCAAGGCTATAGGTGTAAGCAACTTTTTGCCGCATCATATTGATGAATTACTCAAAACTGCCGAGATAGTGCCCATGGTAAACCAAATCGAGATGCAACCCGGACTTAACCGCGATGTTGAACGCGAATATAATCAAAATCACGGCATTTTGACCGAGGCTTGGGCTCCCTTCCAAGTTGGTGAGGTTTTGAAGGATGAGACAGTTTGCCGTCTTGCTGAAAAGCATAAAAAGTCTGCCGCGCAGATAGTGCTTCGTTGGTTTTTGCAAAAGGGTGTTGTGCCGTTGCCTAAATCGGTTACGCCTGAAAGAATCCTCGGCAATATTCAGGTTTATGATTTTGAACTGTCGGCAGAGGATATGTCGGCGATGGATAACATCCCGCAGCATCCAATGCGTCATGATCCGGATAAGATAGATTTTTAAAAGCATTTTAAAGCCACACCGCCGTGTATCAAGCGATACACGGCGGTGTTTTTTTGAGTTTTAAATTTATTCCTCTGCAGGCTCATTCGATGCTTCGTCGGTGTCCGACTCAGATTCCTTGTCTCCAAAAGCGTCATTTTGGTTTTCCTTTTTGGCGAGGTATGCCTCACGGACATCCATAAGATCGGAAACAATAAGTTGAATTGATGCGGCAATGGGGACGCCAAGTAAAACACCCCAGAAACCGAAAATTCCACCGCCCAAGGTGATGGCTATAAGTGTGTACAATGGCTGAATACCAACCGTCTGACCTACTATTTTAGGCTGTATGATGTTAGCGTCGATCTGCTGGATCAACAGTATCGATGCGGCGGCGATCAGCGCAGTCAGAACACCGTCGGTCACAGCTACGAAAATTGTGACACCGGCACCGCAAATAATAGCACCGAAATAGGGAATGAGATTGGCAACACCAACGATGAATCCGAACAACGGCGCATATTTAACACCGAGGATAAGAAATGCGATAGTACAAGCAACGGCAACCACCAAGGCATCTAACAAAGCGCTGTAAATATAGGTGTAGAAGATACCCGAAATCTTAGAGAGATATTTATGAAAACGGCTTACATTCTTGCGCGAAGTGAATACAGCGAGGAGTCTGCCCACTGAACGAATAAGAACTTCTCGGCTTGTAAGCATATACACAGAGGAAAAAATCGCCAAAATGGTTTCAATAATAGTTGAACCGACTTGATATACGCCGTTGGCGACTAACGAAAGCTGATCGAGATTGATGTGCGATAGGTACTTCTCAACCTGCAGTATAGCGGTTATGGAGGTAGGCTCTATACCGTAAAACGTTCCGTTTTCATCGCAATGCGAATATATAAAATCCACCGCTTTGTTATAATAAATCTCTCGATCTTCGTAAAGATTCATGAGATTTCTGACAATCCACGGTAAGACAAGCACAAGTATCACCGCAATAACGGCCAAGCCCAACAAGTACACAGTTAAAACCGATATGCCTCGGGCATGCTTGTTAAAAAATGATTTTTCTTTTGCTTTTTTCAGCAAGCGCTCAAGCTTTATGCACGGGACATACAAGATAAAAGCTATAACAAATCCTATAATGAAAGGACTCATTATGGATAAAAGTGTTTTTATCCAAGACCATATAATAGGTAAAGATGTTAGTAACTCACGGAATACAATTACGGCCGCCAAGAAAAAGAATGCCGTTATCCAAGTTGACAACTTCTTATGTTTTTGGTAAAATCTCATTATCGGACCTCGCAGGAATTCGTAATAAATCGTTTTAATCATTGTAACAAAAACTTCCAAATAAAGCAAGATGGTTTTAATAAATTAACACAAATTTAAGAAAGGGGATCGTCATGCAGCTTACCGATCCGAAAATAATAAAAGAGGTTTTGTCGAAAAACGGCTTTTCATTCAAAAAAAGTTTGGGACAGAACTTTCTCATAAATCCCTCTGTCTGTCCCAAAATGGCTGACAGTGCCGTTTCAAACGGCGAGGAAGCAGTAATTGAAATAGGTCCCGGCATAGGAGTACTGACTGCCGAGCTTGCCAAACGTGCAAAAAATGTTTTATGTATCGAAATCGATGAGCGCTTGCGTCCGGTGTTGCCCGAAACCTTGTCCGAATACGATAATGTTGAGATTATCTTCGGCGACTGTATGAAGTTGGACATTGCCGAGATTATTGAACAGCGTTTTAAGGGCAAAAAGGTGTCTATCTGTGCCAACTTGCCCTACTACATAACCTCGCCCATTATAATGATGTTGCTTGAAAGCCGACTCGATATTACCTCGATTACCGTAATGGTTCAAAAAGAGGCTGCCGACCGAATTTGTGCCGAAGTAGGTAGTCGAGAGTCGGGCGCAGTTACGGTTGCGGTCAACTATTACAGCGAACCGGATATTCTTTTCAGAGTTTCACGCGGTTCGTTTATGCCGCCTCCTAATGTTGACAGCTCGGTTATCCGACTTGACGTAAGACCTGAGCCTCCTGTTAAGGTCAACGATGAAAAAGGCTTTTTCGGGTTTGTGCGAGCTGCGTTCGGTCAGCGTCGAAAGACCTTGGTCAATTCGGTCAGTGCTCAAGGAAAATTCAGCAAAGAGTCGGTCAAAGCCGCTTTGCAGGCGGTGGGTATTGATGAAAATATCCGAGCCGAGGCGTTAAAAATGTCCGAACTTGCCGATATTTTCAACAACATTTAAATTCTTTAAAGCATAATGTAAATCAACGCCAAAACCAACAACTCATCGGCATCTTCGGTCGAAAGCAAAAGCAAAAGTGCTATTATTATTGTAATGTCACTGTCGATATGCATATTTTTGAAGTTGAAAAGCTTTAAAAAGTCAATTCCTTTGAATTGGCTTAAAATCCCGCCCTTTCGTGGCGGTGTTTCGAGTGTTGGGTGAGGCTCCGGCGGCTGCGCGGGTCTTTGTGGCTGTGGTGTCGATGCTCTTTGAGGGTTCATTCTGACAAAGTTCGGTACAGGCGGTGTGTCGTTGCCTTTTACGGCACGGTCGGCCTTTCTTTGCATTTCTCTTATGCGATTTTCGGCATCGCGTTGCATTCGTGCCATATCACCGTTTTGTGTAACCGTTGCCATAGTTCACCGCCTTAACCGAAAATTTACAGTAGATCAAGTAGTCCTTGCTCCTTTAAAACGGGCAGCAGGGATACTATCTTCAAAAGCTTAACCGCTTTGTCGACCCTTTCACGCCGTTCGACTGACAAATGCGGTTTCAGTGCCAGCAAAAGCTCTGAACGGCGGTCGTCTTGATGTGAGTTGAAAACCGACATCAACCCTAAGATTTTTGAAATATCAAACCCCTCGGGAAGTGAAAAACCTCCCGATTGATCGGTATGATGTTCGGGTGCGGGAGGATTTGTCGAGTCATCGTTTTTAAAAAGTGATTCGGCTATCGATTTTATTTTGTTTATCCCATCGGGGTCGGACAAAAGTTCCGATATTTTCCCTGCCATATCCTCCATTTTTCTCACCCCAAGCCTTGATTCTTTATTGGTTAAACTTTTTGTTGAGCTCGTCGGTCAGCTTTTTGTCTGCCATCATTGACCGCACCTTGTCAGCAGAGGACTTATCCATGCGCGATAAAATGCCGTCAACATTACCCGATTTAGCCGAATTTTTCAGGTCTTCGGGTGTCATACCGAGCTTTTTGGCGGCCATCTCTAACATTTTTTCTATCTGCTTTTCATCCATTGGAAATGCACCTCTTTTCATATATAATATATGTATAAGTTTTAATTGAGATGACCGCAAACCTTTAAAAGGAGTAATTTTATGAGAATACTTGTTATGTCGGATTGCCATGGGTCACGCCGTGCGATGCAAACGGCATTGGATGCACACCCCGATATAAAGCAGGTTTTTTATCTTGGCGACGGTGTGAGAGACGTTGAGGAAATGATGCAGTTTTACCCTGAAAAGCAGTTTAATATCGTTTCGGGCAACTGCGATTGGAATTCGATGTATCCTTCTTACGGCGAAAAGGTTATTGAGGGTGCGAGGATAATGTACACTCATGGTCACCGATATAATGTTAAATACACTACCGAAAAACTTTATGAAACAGCGTGCAATGTTGGTGCAACATTGGTGCTTTACGGTCATACACATTGTGCAAACAGTGAGTATCGCGATGGAGTGTATCTTGTGAATCCCGGAGCATTACACGGTGCACGTGACGGTCGGGAAGGCTATGCGGTGATTGATGTCACCCCCAAAGGCATAATGCCTTCGTTAATGAAGCTTTAAAGAGGAAGTGATTTTTTGAATAAGCGAAAACAGGAACATCGGCAGTTGGATACTTCGCGGGCATTCTTAAAAAACAATCCGCATTATAAATCAAGCGGAATGGAAAAATCGACCGCACCTGCAAGAATAATCGTTTTAAGCTTTTTTATAATAATCCTTGTCGGAACGGTGCTTTTGTGTATGCCGTTTTCGTCGAGAGAAGGTAACTTTACCAATCCCTTGACTGCCATGTTTACTGCAACCACCTCAACCTGCGTTACGGGGTTGATTTTAGAGGATACGGGTAGCTATTGGTCGTTTGCGGGTCAGTTTATAATACTTTTGCTTGTGCAGGTCGGCGGTATCGGACTTGTCACTTTTTCAGCGTTTTTCCTTGTACTGTTCAGGCAAAAACTGGGCTTTGGCTCAATGGTTTTGACTCAATCATCAACGGGTTCAAGCTCGTTGCAAAATCTATATCCGTTGGTTAAAATAATCGTTATATCCACACTTTTAATAGAGGCCGTAGGTGCAATTTTGTTAGGAATCCGATTCCTGCCGCAGTTTGGCGCGGCAAAGGGAATATGGATAAGCATTTTCACAGCTGTATCGGCGTATTGCAACGCGGGACTTGACCTGTTCCCGGGTGATTTTACGTCATTAACTGCATATTCGGGAGATGTGCTTGTTAATTTTACTATTATGTTCCTTGTTGTAAGCGGTGGCATGGGCTTTCTTGTTTTTCAGGATATGCTGTTCTATCGCAAAAAGCATCGCTTTATGCTTCACACCAAGGTTGTATTGCTCGCAACGCTTGTGCTCATCCTTTCGGGTGCGGTCATGTTCTTTATTTTCGAGTACAGTAATCCCGCAACCTTGGGTAATTTGAGCTTGAAGGACAAGATTTTAACCAGTCTTTTCCAGTCGGTCACATTGCGAACCGCAGGCTTTAATACTGTTGATATCGCGGCTTTGAGAGACCCTACCAAGCTGGCAAGCTGTGTGTTTATGTTTATAGGTGCGGCACCGGGTTCAACCGGAGGCGGTATCAAAATGACTACTATTGTTGTGCTTATAATGACGGTCGTTGCAACCTATAGCAATCGAACCGACACGGTGATTCTCGGTCGCAAAGTAGGTCATGGCGTTGTTTATAAAGCGATGTCGCTTGTGGCCATGGGTATTGTAATAGTTGTTGTTGGAACGGCGGTTATTGTTGCTGAAAGCAACGGAGTAGGTACCATTGATGCCATGATTGAATCCACCTCGGCTTTTGCCACGGTGGGACTCACTGCGGGTGCAACATTAAGCCTTGGTCTGTTGTCAAAAATCACAATGATAATCATTATGTTTATCGGTCGAGTGGGAACTATGTCACTGTTTATGGCATTGACCTTGAAGGAGTACGAACGGCAGGACAAAAAGGTTCTTCCCGAAGGTGAGATAATAGTCGGCTAAAAACAAAAAAATGAATATATATATAAGAAAAGCAAATAATAGCACTGTAAACCAAATAAAGGAGAATATCTATGAAAAAGGTAAAAAAAACAGTGCTTATTGCTTTGGCTTTAATGCTTGTGTTCAGCTTTGCGGGATGCGGTAAAAAGGAAGACGGTAAGGATATGGTGTCCAAGGAGTCACACACCGCAACCACAACCTATAAGGACGGAGAATATGAAGCAGCGGCGCCCAAGTACGATGACCAAGGTTATCGCGATACCGTCAAGATAGTTATTAAGGACGGCAAGCTTTTCTCGGTAAACTGCGATGCCGATTCCAAAAACGACGGCACCAAAAAGGCTCATTCCGAAAGCGGACAGTACAACATGAAGCAGGGTGGTGCACAGCATGATTGGCATGAGGAAATTGCATTTTTTGAAAGCCATGTAGTGCAAAACGGAATTGAATCTATCCAACTTAAAAACGACGGCAAGACCGATTCGGTCACAGGTTGCACCATTGTTGTTAAAGAATATGTCGACCTCATCAAAGAGGCAATGAACAAAGCAAAAGAAAAATAACAAACAAGCGGTTGAGATCAAAATCTCAACCGCTTGTTTTACACGTGATTTATTTACTTAAAATCGCCTGATTAGCCAATGGGCAACCAATCGCCGAAGCCTCCGTCATCGGGATTGACTCTTTCGGGGAAAAGCTCATACTCATCACCGAAAAGGGTGTGGTACAAAAGATAGATTGCATCATCCTCGGTAACCGAGCCGTCATTATTGAAATCGCAGTTTTGACCAACAGGATATCCTTCATCACCATAGAGATAGTTGTACAACACATAAATCGCATCCGCTGCGCTCAAACTGCAGTCACCGTCAAAGTCACCAACTACACCACTCCAATTGTAATGAATGGTGGCGTTTGCAAGATATTTGTTACCCGTACCTATGGTCAAGTTAGTCCATTCCAATTCAGTTCCGGTGAAATAAACATCGGCAAGCACTGTACAATTGTAAAATGCATAATCACCTATACTCGTCATGCTGTCGGGGATGATGATGGAGGTGAGTTCAGTACAACCGTAAAAAGCCCACTCGCCTATACTCTTCACGCTATTAGGTACTATATATGTTTTGTCGGTTTTTCCGGCAGGATAAACAATTACTCTTGTTTTATACTTATTGTAAAGCACGCCATCAGTAGAGGAAAAATACCTATTTTTCACGTTTACGCTTATATTCGCGAGTCTATAGCACTCTTTAAACGCATTCTTACCTATACTCGTTACACTGTCAGGGATGGTAATAGAGGTAAGCTCAGTACAACCGTGAAAAGCATAATCGCCTATACTCGTCACGCTGTCAGGAAGAGTGATTGATGCAAGGCTTGTGCAATCGTAAAACGCATAACTATCTATACTCGTCACGCTGTCGGGGATGGTGATTGATGTAAGGCTTGTGCATTTGTAAAACGCATAATAGCCTATACTCGGCACGCTGTTACCGATGGTGATTGATGTAAGGCTTGTGCATTCGTAAAACGCATTCTCACCTATACTCGTTACACTGTCGGGGATAGAAATCGAGGTGATATTTGAGCAATTGTAAAATGCACCATACGGAATTTGCGTAGCATCGGTTATAGTCACCGATTTTAAACTTGATGGGATATGGTAGTAATTGTAACCAGAACTTGCATAATATTGTTTGGTTGTTCCACTTTCACTACTGTAAGAATATCCAAATATATATCCAAGCACTGCATCATACGTTCCATTTTTTGTTCTTGAAGAGCCCACAAACGGCAATGATATGCTTTCAAGGCTTGTGCAACCGTAAAACACGCCATAACTCATATACTTCACGCTGTCGGGGATGGTGATTGAGGTAAGGCTTGTGCAGTTGTAAAACGCCTCCGGGGATATACTTGTTACGCCGTCACCGATGGTGACAGAGGTAAGACTTGTGCACTCTTTAAACGCATTCTTACCTATACTCTTCACGCTGTCGGGGATGGTGATAGAGGTTAGCTTTGTGCGATTGTGAAACGCAGAATCATCTATACTTGTTACAGGGTAACCACCTAAAGTTGACGGGATAGTTACAGCACCGCTTATCGATGCATCACAATAGGTTATGGATGCATTACCTCCAACAACGGAGTAGGTGTAATATCCACTTTTGTATGTTGCTGCCGCATTTACCGTGAAGGTGAACAATCCCATCGGGCAGATCGAAATAAGCAAGACAACGGTCAGAGAAATAGCTAAAAACTTTTTCATCAAACTTCCTCCCAAAAATCGTTGTGTTTTAAAAAGAAAAACAGTTTTCAAATAGAATTTACAAAGTTAACAATTACGTTGTTTTGATTATAACCCTCACCAAACACAATTGCAAGATGATTTTCAAATTTAATATGTTTCATATTTTTTGTAGGGGACGGCGTCCTCGACGTCCCCATGGTTTATTGAGTGTTTTCGGGAGGATGATATCCTTCCCTCAAGAAAGCCTTCTCCAGTGGGAGAAGGTGCCGAACGAATGTGAGGCGGATGAGGTGTAGGTTGGGTTATAGTTTAGTAAAAATGATAGATATCGCTTTACTACCCATCCGTCAGGCTTCGCCTGCCACCTTCCCTCACAAGGGAAGGCTGACAACTCGATTATAATCTATCGGATTTGTTGTAGGGGAGGGCCTCCGTGCCCCTTGCTTATTTAAAGTTGATTACAACATCATCGCCTTCGGTTTTGGAGTTCAACCCGTCGGTTAAAATCAGCATGCCGTCTTTATCCACAAAAATCAACTCTGCGTTGTATTTTTTTGCAAGCTCTTTGCCTTTTTCAGCGCCAAGCACCAAACAGGCGGTCGAAAGTCCGTCGGCAATGCTCGAAGAATCGGTTACAACGGTCACAGCGTGCAAGCCGTTGTCGGAAGGATAACCCGTTGCCGTGTCGATAATATGATGATAGATTTTGCCGTTCTGTTCAAAATATCTTTGATAAACACCCGACGTTACGGCGGTTTTGTCACTCATTTTAATTATTCCGCAAAGCTCATCCTGTTTGCCAAACGGCCTTTGCACACCGACACTGAAATCCTTGCCACTTTTACTTCCTACAAGCAATGTGTTTCCGCCAAGATTGATTATTGCACTTTTTACCTTGTTTTCTTTAAGATAAACCTTCAATTTGTCGGCAATAAAACCTTTGGCGATTCCGCCAAGGTCAAGCTGTGCACCGTTTTTGGCAGTGACTGTATTGCCGTTTATTTCAATGTTTTCATATCCAACAGTTTTCATAGCCTCGGCTATTTTAGTGGATTCGGGTGCACTTTCGGCGTTCATAACATCCCAAAGCTCAACCAAAGGCAAAACAGTTGGGTCAAAGGCACCGTTTGAGTTTTTGGCAATGTCAAGCGCAATGTTAAGCAACTCAACAGTGTCGCTTGATACCTCAACAGGCTTGCCGTTTGAAGTGTTTATTTTGTAAACATCACTGCCTTCAACCGTTCGGCTTAAAAGGTTCTCATACTTTTTGCAAAGCTTCATAGCACCCGATAAAACATCGTCATCACCGTCGTATATCGTAACGGTCACAACAGTGTCCATCATTATCTGTGTTGAGGACAGGGGATAGACATTGCGGTCGCATGAGCAAAAACTGAACAACACAAAAATCAGTATTAAAGTTAAAGAAACAAGTTTTTTCATAAGTACCTCGCTTGCGTTTGATTTGGTACATAATTGTTGGCAAAAGTTTAAAATTTCAAACATTCAACACACAAATTATACACTTAAAACTGGTATTTGCCAAGAGAAACTTGCTAAAACAAACTTTTCCGTGTATAATATTGGAAAAGATACAACGAAAGGTGGGTGACGGCTGTGGTTAAAAAGGGTGATATACTGTTGTCGGCATTTTTTGTCGCAATGGCGGTTGTGATGCTTGTGTGTGCTTTTTGTTTCAAAACAAGCGGTAAAAAGGCCGTCATTTCGGTCGACGGCAAGGTTTTCGGTGAGTATTTGTTGAGTGAGGAGCAAACTGTCAAAATATCCACCGAAAAGGGCAATAACACCGTTGTTATAAAGAACGGCAAGGTCATGGTGCAATCTGCCGACTGTCCCGACGGCTACTGTGTTGACCATGTTGCAATCGACACGGTTGGCGAAACGGTTGTTTGCCTGCCTCACCGCGTGATTATCGAGGTAAAGGAGTGACGGCATGGCTAAAAAAACTGCTTACTTTGGTTGCCTTTTAGGGCTGGCCGTCATCTGTGGATATGTCGAGTTTTTGATTCCGTTCAACTTTGGCATTCCCGGTATAAAATTGGGACTCGCAAACATTGTTGCGATATATCTGCTCTATAAAAACGGCTTTTGGCAGGCCTTAGCGGTGAATTCTGCAAGGGTGTTGCTCTGCGGAATACTTTTCGGCAACGCTATGAGTATTTTCTATTCGTTAAGCGGTGCAACCTTGGCACTTGTGGTGATGCTTTTAATTAAAAAAGCACCCGTATTTTCAACCGTTGGAGTGAGTGTTGCAGGTGCGGTGGCACACAATGTGGGTCAGCTTTTGGCGGCAACCGTTGTCATAGGCTTCACGGCGCTTATCTATTATCTGCCGTTTTTGATACTTGCGGCAGTGGTGACAGGGTTTTTGATTGGTCTTGCCGCTGGTTATCTTGTAAAACGGGTAAAATTCAGATATTAAAAAAAAGACAACTTCGTGTATTAACGAGGTTGTCTTTTGTGTTTTGATGTTTTATTCAATTATACCGCCGCCGAGGACAATATCACCGTCGTACAAAACGACCGATTGACCGCTTGTTGCTGCGCGTTGAGGCTCGTCGAATTCGATTTCTACCGTGTCGATTAAAACCTTAACGGTTGCAGGCTGTTCAACATGGCGGTAACGGATTCGTGCATTGCATCTGAATGTATCGGCATCAGGTTTAGTTATCCAATTAAAATCCCTTGCCGAAACGTGTTTCGAGTACAATTCCTCGTCCGAACAAAGGGTAACCTCGTTGGTGGCGATGTTTTTGGAGCCGACATACATAGGTTTACCCAATGCAATACCCAATCCTTTGCGTTGACCGGTTGTGTATCGGATAATGCCTTGGTGTTGACCTAAAACGGTACCGTTTACATCAATAAAATTGCCCTTGGGATAGGTCTTTTTGGTATAGTCCTCAATGACCTTAATGTAGTCACCGTCGGGCACAAAGCATATATCCTGGCTATCCTTCTTTTTGGCGGTTACAAGGTTTAAGCCTTCGGCAATCTCGCGAATTTGTGCCTTGGAGTATGCACCCAACGGGAACAAAACACGGCTCAACACATCCTGCGACAAAGAATAAAGGAAATAGGATTGATCCTTTTCCAAGGTTTCGGCTTTTTTCAAAACAAACTGCCCACTTGAGGTTTCAACCTTGGCATAGTGACCCGTTGCGATAAAATCGCAACCAAGTTCACGGGCCTTTTCGAGCAAAAGTCCAAACTTCAACTGTTTGTTGCACACAACACAAGGGTTGGGGGTGTCACCGTTTTCGTAAGACCTTATAAACTCGTCAATAACCATTTCGCGAAACTCTTTTCGCATATCAAAGGCATAAAAGGGAATCCCAATTCGGTCGGCAACCGCCTTTGCATCGGCTATCTGGGTTTCGGCACCGTCGAGAAGCTGCATGGTGGCACCAATGCACTCGTAACCTTGCTCTTTCAAAAGGTGTGCCGCAACCGATGAATCAACACCGCCTGATAACGCTACAAGTACCTTATTCATCCCAACCTCAACATTTCGTCAATACTGTGCTTGGCTTTGAGTCTTATATCCTCATTAAGCACAATTTCCTCACCGCCCACACCGCGAAGAATGTTGTAAATCTCGGGCAGGGTGGTCAGCTTCATGTCACGGCAGATAAGTCCCGCCGACAAAGGATAAAACTTCTTGTCGGGGCATTCATACTGCATATATTCAACAATACTGTTCTCGGTGCCGATGATAAACTCTTTTTTGTCGCTTTTCTTGGCATAGTCGATAATAGCGGTGGTGCTGCCCACAAAGTCGGCATGCTTTACAACCTCGGCCTTGCATTCGGGGTGTACCAAAAGCAGAGCATCGGGGTGGCAAGCTTTTGCATTAACCGTTTCAACCTCGGTGACCGATGCGTGGTAAGGGCAACCGCCGTTAATGGTGATTATGTTCTTCTCGGGCAGTTTTGAGGCAATGTATGAGCCTAAATTGATGTCGGGGATGAAAATAATATCCCTCTCGGGCAGGGATTCTACAATCTTCAAAGCCGAGGCCGAGGTGACACACACATCGCAAACGGTTTTGAGTTCGGCGGTGGTGTTGATGTATGCTACAACCTTGGCATTTTGGTATTGTTCTTTGAGTTTCAAAATATCGGCAGGGGTCATCTGTTCAGCCATGGGGCATCCTGCACCCGAAGCCGACAGATAAACCTTCTTTTCGGGGGAGAGAATCTTCACGGTTTCGGCCATGAAACGAACACCGCACATGATAACGGTGCTTTGGGGTGCTTTGGAGGCTTCAACGCTCAAACCAAACGAGTCGCCCATGAAATCGGCAATCTCAATTACATCGCGCGATTGGTAAGCGTGTGCTAAGATACACACGTCCTTTTCTTTTTTTAAGCGGAGTATCTCATCCTGCATTTCTCTGACGGTCATAATATCATTCCTCGCAATACGTATTTTTTGCAGTGCCATATATAATATATAATGTAAGTGGAATACCTGAACTAATAGGACACAGGTATTATAGCGCAAATTTAACCGTGTGTAAAGCCTCTACGAAGACAAAAAGAGCGAAAATCCGATTTTTAGGTTACCAAAGGCTATTTTTGCACTTAAAATAAGGGTGAATTTTCAAAATAAATGAAAATATTGTCATTTTGTACAATTATCGTACTTTTATTTTGTTCATAAATACATAACAAAATTCTTGCATTTCGTGAAATGCTTTGATATAATATGGGTAAGAGTGGTACTGTATCGGGATTTTTATGTCCTGACGCAGTATTAGTGCTCATTTTATTTCCAAAAGGAGAATTTTATTATGACAAGGAACATCAGAAAAATCGTCAGCATTTTGTGCGCTGTATCGGTTTTACTGTCCCTCTGTACAGTGTCGTTCTTAGGTTCTTCTTCTGCAGCAGCACCTGCAGATGATAACGCTACCACTGTAGTCTGGGACAATGTCGCATTGAACCTCACATTCGATGGCGCTGACAACGGCGGTATCGCAATGTCCAATGCATCAACTAAGAAGGTTGAAAACGGTGCATTTATCATTGGTAACACCGGCGGAAATCAGGGCGCTGCATGGCTCGGTAAGGATGCCACTGTTAACGCAGGCGCAACCATTCCGAATAAAACCAATGTTGGTAATGCTGCACAGAGCCCCAAGGCAAACCTCTTTGCTCTTAAGGGCAACACCAACTATAAGATCACCTTTAAGTATGCATTCAGAAATGATACTCCCGAAGGTAAGTTCTTGCAGTTCATGGCTGCAAACGACCCCTATCTTTTCCAGAATCACGGTCGTGCAAACACTCTTGCCGATAACTATGTAGCATCAACTCAGGATGCTATGGACGCCAAAGCAGGCGCACCCGCAGGCGATACCGGCTATGGCGAGTTGAAGGAAGAAACCTATATCTTCACCACCAACGCAAATGCTGAAGGTAAGTTCCTTGGCTTCAGAACCTCTGCAACCAACATGGAGCTCAAGATCGATGATTTCAAGATCGAAGTAGGTACCAATGTTCTTGCCGACATCGAGTACAACTATGAGTTCAACTTTAAAGATGGCGAGACTCCTTACAATGCTCTTGACATTGCAACCAAGCTTGGCAACGCCACCAAGCACTACACCATCGTAAATGTCGACGGCTCTAAGGATGCTGCTAACCCTTCCTTCATCGATGCAGAGGGTTATCATATCGGCACCTTCACTCAGAACCCCGTTCCCTCTACAACTGAGGCAGCATGGATGAACAACGCTGTTATCTATGATACCGATGCAGTTGAGGGCGGCGTTCTCAAGTTCAAGGCTGATGCAAGCTACATCATCCGTGTTAAGTATAAGCTTACCGATCTTGGTGGCAACGCATCTGCTAACTTGGCAGTTACTGCTAACAACAATAAGGACGGTAACGCTTCCTTCGGTCTCGGTCATGTTGTTGTCAGCGAAGTATCCAATGATTGGCAGTACCTTGATGTTGTTTTCTCTACCAAGAATATGACCAACATAGTTGGTAAGTGGCTCTATCTTGGTGTTAGCTCTTCAGGCGGCAAATTGGCCAAATTCGTCGTTGATTCTGTTACCGTAAAGGAAAAGAGAAGTGCTGACGGCGTAGCCATTGTTGAGACTGTTAACGGCAAAGAGAAGACCGTTGAATTTGCACAGCCTGGTGCAATTTTCAACCTCCAGGTTCCCGCCGATACCGAGGACAGAGGTTTTGCAGGCTGGTACACCACTGCTGACTTCCAGGAGTCTACCAAGGTTGATATCACCAACTACATCCCTGTAGAGGGCGTTAACTCCCTCTATGCAAAATGGTCCAATATCAATAGTGTTATTGTTATGAACAATGGCGGTGTTGAGACATCCGTTAAGATGGCTGTTGGCGAAAAGCTTCCCAGACCTGTTTCTCCTGACAGTGCTCTCTTCTTCGAAGGTTGGTATACCGATATTGCCTATACAACTAAAATTACTGAAGTTCCTGATTATGATGTAACCTTGTATGCAAAATATAACGGCACATTCTTGGGCTTTGAGCATATCAGCCATGTTGCTGGTGAGACCACAGGTGCCCCTGCACTTGTTGCTGACCCCACCAACCCCGAGAATAAGGTTGTTAAGTTCACATCCTCTGCTAACGCAAGACCCAACTTCATGCTCCCCGCATACGATATTGCAGGTGCAGGTGCTTTTGAGCTCAAGACCAACACCACCTACACCTATAGCTTCAAGGCTCGCTTGGTAAGTGCAGACGGTGCTGCAGCAGGATATCAGTTCTACCGCGGTGACCATTCTGTAGTTGATGCTAACAGAACCACTCGTACTTCGGTTAGCGGTGCTACAGGCACTGTTGCAAATGATCAGTGGTTGACCTACACCGGAACCTTCACTACCGGTGCTTCCCACTACCTCGAGAGAGTAAAGTGGTCTTACCAGAACCATTTGTTCTTTACCATGTATAGTGCTAAAGAAACTCTCGAAATCTACATTGATGATTTCTGCATCGTTGAGAAACTTGATTCTGCTCCCGAGGGTGCTGTTACCATTAAGTTTGAGACCAACGCAGATAACAGTGAAATGTACGGTTACCCCAACGATCCGCTGAATATCACATTTGTTCCTAATCTCGGCGGTTATGAATTCGTTGGTTGGTATGCAGATAAGAACCTCACTGTTCCCTTCACTGCAACCACCTTCCCCGCAGAGGATACAACTATTTATGCTAAGTGGAAGTCGGCTCCCTTCATCGTAGACTTCTCCGGCTATGCAAAGGGTACTGCTTCTGCTCGTGCAAAGTTCGTGAAGGACGAGAACGGTAACGATTATGTTGACTGGCACGTTGATTATGCTGATTCCAACACTTCGGATAGCAGCACAGCATACCGTATCTTCCTCAATAAGAATGGCGTCCACTACACTGTATCGCAGGGTGCTGAGTACACAATTAAATTCAAGTATAAGCTCCTCTCTGCTTCTGTTAATAAGGTTACAATTAAAGCAGTTACTAACGGCAAGTTGAACGGTTGGTCTGACTATAAAGAGCAGGCTGGCGGCATCACAATCAGTGCAGTTACAGAAGATTGGAAAGAGGCTTCCTTCTCATTCGTTGCAGCTCCTCTTGCCGATGCACCTGAAGGCATCTACCTCTCTCTTGGTGTTGCCGACCACGGTCATGTTCTCATCGACGATATCGTTGTTGAAACAACCGCTGCTACAGCAAACCTTTACGGTGCAACAAAGTTGTTCTTCAACACTAATGGCGGTGCTGCTGTAACTCCTATGTCCGGTGATCCCGGCGAGGCTATCGGCACTCTCCCCAAGGCTACTAAGCCTGGTTACTCCTTCAATGGTTGGTACACCGATGCTGAGTTGACCACTCCCTTCACTGGCACAACTTGGGGCGAAGAGGACATCACTCTTTATGCTGATTGGCTCCTCGGCAAGTTTGCTGAGAGCTATGAGGACTATCCTCAGGCTTTGAAGGCACAGGGTCTCTCTGGTGCTTATGAACTCTACAATGAGACATCTGCAGAAGATAGCTTCGATAAGTCTAATGTTCAGAATGGTAAGACTTCACTTTTCCGTAAGGGAGATACTACCGGAACTAAGGGCTTCACCCTCTGCCGTTCTACCGATCTTAAGCTTACTGTTGGTAAGCAGTACACATTGACCTTCTACGTCAAGCCTGTTGATCTTACTGTTCCTACCGGAACCATTAACCTCATTGGTATGAAGACCAACATCGGTCATGTAACTCCTACCAGCACCAATGTTATCACCACTATTGGTGATCTTAAGGCTGGTCAGTGGCAGAAGGTAACCTACACCTTCACTGCTGATGCTAACTACATTGGTATTTCTACCACCCAGGGTAACGACATGTATCTCGATAATTTCTCTGTTTCCTTGAGCGGTTACACCGGCACCACTACCGGCGATGAGTCTATCAACCCCATCTTCATTGTTTTGATGGTAATGCTCGCAGCAGGTTCTTTGGTAATCACCGGTAAGAAGGTTTTTGAGAAATAATATCTTCTTAAATTATTCAACCCCATCCAATCGGATGGGGTTGTTTGTTTATCTAAATTTAATTGATTTTTTATATTCACCCGGTGACATGGATGTAGTCTGCTTAAAAACTCTTGTGAAATACTGTGGTGATGAAAAGCCTAAACTGTCGGAAATTTGCGTGTTGTTAAGTCGCTTTTCGCGCATAAGCATTTTCGCTTGGTTGATTTTCAACTCAGTAAAATATTGCATAATAGTTTTTCCGGTTGCTGATTTGAATATTTCGCATATTTGACTCTTACCGTAGTTGGTATGTCTGCAAATATCCTCAATAGTAAGTTCTTTGGAAATATTTTCTTCCATCAATGCAATGATATTACAAACCAACAGGTTTGTTGATGTGTTATTGTGTCTAAGTAACTTATTGTAAGATGAGTCGGACGAATTTGCCTCAACCGATCTTTTGAGCAGTATCAAAAACTGTTCCAGATAGGTTTTGATCATTTGTTCTGCACCAAAAGGCTCGATAGAATGCGATTTTATAACACCCGGTTGCTCACCATACGCATTTTGCATTTCATCGATAATAGCCGATAGTAACCCGCGCAAATTATACGGAACAGTTAAAAGCTTATCGTAAAAAAATTTCATAGCATTACCCGAAGCAACAAATGTCATAATGAAAATGTTTGCGGGCGTGACACCGTCGCACTTGACACTATGCGCTTCGTTGGGTTTATGGAATATTATTTCACCCTTGTTTATCGTATATGTCTTATCGTCACTGGTCGCTATAACGTGGCCGTTATCAACATATACAAATTCCCAAAAGTCGTGATACTCATAACTTGATACATAGTCGGCAGTAAAATCAAAATAATACATTGTAACGAGTTGTGAAACATTGATTTTTGTATTGATTTTCATACCTTGTGTTATTGGACATTTGAAAGGATTATTCATAAATTACCTCGGAAAATAATATAAAACGATCGGAATAATATGTACTGTATTTATTTTAACACTGATGTACCATAAAATCAATAAAATATTCTGATATTTATCTTTGGAGGTAATATTATGATTAAGTTTGGTCTTATTGGTTTTGGCGGAATTGCTCGTTCTCATAAATCGGCTCATACCCGTCTTGAAAATGAAGGTTTTGGTTCTAAGTTGGTTGCTATTTGCGACATTCGTCCCGAAATTTTCGGCAAGGATATGGAAATCAACCTTGGTGCAGCCAATGTTGGCAGTATGGATGGTATCAACCTTTACACAAGCGTTGATGAGATGCTTGAAAAAGAAGAGCTTGATGCTGTTGATATTTGTTTGCCTTCTTATATGCACGCCGACATGGCTATCAAGTGCATGGAAAAGGGTCTTCATGTTATGAGCGAAAAGCCCATGGCTTTGAACTCCGCTGATTGTGACCGTATGATTGAGGTAGCACAAAAAACCGACCGCAAGCTGATGATAGGTCTTTGCCTTCGTTTTGAACCCATGTATTTGGTGCTTAAGGAAATGATCGATTCCAACAAGTTCGGTAAGGTACATAATGTTTATTTCGAGCGTCTTGGCGGTATGCCTACGGGTTGGGAAAATTGGTACCATGACCCCGAAAAGTCGGGCGGAATTGAGTTTGACCTTCACATTCACGACCTTGATATGACTCGTTTCCTTTTCGGAGAGCCTAAGTGGGTTTCTTCCGTCAAGAATGGTTACCGCAACATCAATACCCGTTTCGGCTATGACGATTTCTCGGTTATGACTGTGGATGATTGGAGTGGTTCCAACACCTTCAAGTTCAAAATGGGTTACCGAGTAGCGTTTGACGATGCAACCGTTGTTATGGATAACGGCAAGGTAACTGTATTCCCCAACAAGGGTGAGGCTTACACCGTTGAATATCCCAAGAATGACAGAATGGCCGAAGAGCTTCGTTATCTCTGTCAGCAGATTACCGATGGCATTGAGAATACAATAAATTCACTTGAAAGCACCAAGGCAGACATCACATTGACCGAAAAGGTTCGTGAAAGTTATGAAAATAACGGAAAGGTGATTGAATTATGAGCACCAAAATCGGCGTACTTATAAATTTTAATAAATCAACCGATATTTATAAAAAATTCGAAGAGGTCAAAGACCTTGACCTTCAAACCTGCCAGGTCAATATCTGGGACACATCACTTTATACCGACGAGAATGCAGAGCTTATTGCAACTGCTTCCAAGGAAACAGGTGTTGAGATTTCAACCTTCTGGGCAGGTTGGAGAGGTCCTACATCCTGGAATTTTTATGAAGGTCAGTATGACCTCGGTCTTGTGCCTGATGAGTACAGAGCAGACCGTCTTGACGACCTTATGATGGCGGCCGATTTTGCACACAAGTTGGGTATCAAAAACCTTGCAACACACGTTGGTTTTATGCCCGAAAACCCTGCAGATGAGCGTTATTGGAAGACGATTTATGCACTTCGCAGACTTTGCAAAAAGCTTAAAGAATACGGCATTCGTTTCCTTTTCGAAACCGGTCAGGAAACCCCCGTTGTGCTTATGCGTGCGATTGAGGATATTGGTACCGAAAATGTTGGTATAAACCTTGATACCGGCAACCTCATCCTTTATGGAAAGGCAAACCCCGTTGATGCACTTGATATGATTGGTAAGTATGTTTACGACCTGCATCTTAAGGATGGACTTTATCCCACCGATGGCAAAAATCTCGGAAAAGAGGTTCGTTTTGGTGATGGTAAGGCAAATTTCAAAGAGTTTTTGCCTAAACTTAAGGCTCTCGGTTATGAGGGAAGCCTAACCATTGAGCGTGAAATTTCGGGCGAAAAGCAGATTGCCGATATTATTTACGCTCGTGACCTTATAAAAGAATATTGGAAATAAGAAAATTTGATTCAACGATTAAGACCTCTCTGAACTGAATGTTCAGAGAGGTCTTTAATGTTGTTTAAAGTTGTTATCGCAAATGTCCTTCGATTGCGGTCAAACCTTCGTCAAAGATGCTCCAATCCTCGTGCCAACGTAAGTTTTCCAAGCGGAAGGCACACGGCCAGGCAGGAAGCCATTGCGAAAGGCCGAACGGCTTTGAAACGTGGCGACCCCAACGGGTGTGGAATATTGCCTCATCCTGCGAGCCTGCAGGTCTGAGACGGCGGTTGATGAACAAAGTGCCGTCCGAGATTCCTTGGCAAGCGTTACACCAAAATGCAACGGCGCGTTCCTTCCACTGCACATATCCCGTTATCTCGTAGAGTTTCAAAAACGAAAGTACGTCACGTAAGGCATACTGATCAAGTGCCTGATGCGGTGTTGAAACACTAGTTGAGCCGAAGGTATCGTAGCCTAACTGCGAAATAAGGCAGTTTTCGGGGTACTTGACGGTAAAGTGCATCATCCAGGTGCATAAATACCAAGCGATCTTTTCTGCCTTGGTGATATAGGTGCGATCTTTTGTGATCTCATAAAGAGCCAACGCATCACGTAATAACGGGGAAGACGATTCTTTGTCGATGCTGTAAGTATCAAGTGCACCGGCGGTGGTAAAGCCTTTGTCCTCCAACTCAGAATAGTAGAAGTCAAAAGCCTTGACGGCAGAGGTGAGGTATTTTTCTTCACCGCTTCTCTTATACGCGTTGAGCAACGGCAGAATCAGGAAACAACCGATGGTACCTTTCTTGGCGAGGACGTTTCCGTCGCTGTCCCAAGCCTTGGCAAAGCAACCGTTTTCATCCTGACTTTTAAGTGCAAAATCGCAGGTGTCAAAAGCGGCTTTAAGGTATTCCGGCTTTTCAATTCCGATTTGCTTCAAAAGGTCATAGGCTTCAAAGTAGCCTTCGGCACCCGTGCCAAGGTTGCAGGCATCGTGATTTATCAAAAGACGACCCTTGCTATCTCTTTTATGAGTTTTCCCAACCTTGTTGAGAATCGACTCATACATATCGTCGC
Organism: Acutalibacteraceae bacterium; assembly: GCA_045637775.1. Taxonomy (GTDB): domain Bacteria; phylum Bacillota; class Clostridia; order Oscillospirales; family Acutalibacteraceae; genus UMGS172. Next base: position 33,215 of record JAZUAC010000053.1, read on the forward strand.
CCCAATCCCACGGGTCAACATCTTCAGCCTTCATGGTTTCATAAGGCAACTTTAACATTGGCAGATAACCCATTTTGGCCGAAAGGAACTCACCGTTGGTTTCGGTGTATTTAAGCCAAGAATCGTGAACCTCTATTGCCATTTCAAGGTTGTCGTCGCCGCCGTTTTTGATGTAATCGTAAAGCAACGCATTGGCCATGGAGGCACTCTGACCAACCCAACCGATTTCGTAATAGTGTTCTTTTTTCTTGTAGGAATGGATATTTCTGTGCCACTGTGAACCTGAAACAAAGCCGGTGAATCCGTCCTTTTCTTTGGCGTAAAGGAAACGGGTGTAAGCAAGCGCTAAACGGTAAATTTCCTCGGCCTTACGGGGTGCTTTAAGCTCGTGTCCGTAATAGCGCCAAGCAAAATCCAAAAGACCTTTGTAACGGAATTTGCCGCCATCGGAAGGATAAGCCAAAAGAATACCCTCAAAATGGTTTGTGGGTTCCATTGTGCCTTGGAAAGGCTCGCCCCAGAAGTGACGCTGCAAAGTCTTGGGTTGTTCTTCCTCGGGGAAGATGAGCACGTGCTTTTCACCCTCATCAACCTTATAAAGCGAACAGGCAGAATTGCTGTTAGCTTCGGCCATTAGAGCAATGCTGACAACCTCATTTTCACTGTAGGTACAAGCAGGTATGGTGACTCGGTGCGAAGCAAAGGACCACGGTGTTCCGTCTTCGGCGCGGTCTCCGACATATTCGGGCACGTCACCCCAACCGTTACCATTATAGCTGACGGCAGGAACCATAGTAAACGTGGGGTCACCCAAAAGGACGACCTCCATTCTCATACGGTCAACGGGTGCGTCGGTATGTCTGTGCCATTTCCAAGCACCGTCCTCAATTTTTTCAAAGGTATCGGTTGCACCCGATTGTGCAGAGATTTTGGCAACGGGTTTTCCGTCAACAACAATGAGATGTTCTTCACTTGATTTGAGAATTTCAACCATTTTTTTATCTCCCATTAAATATTATCGGATTTGCGGTAAAGCTCCAAGGTGTAAGAAACGGTTTCCGAGCAACCTGCCTCAAGAGTGTGAATACCTGCGCGGTCGAACATTGTGGGACCGTTGCTTGCAATACTTAAAGAAGGCTCAATGCAAATTATTTTGGCATTTTCATCATCACTTGCCCAGTTGGCAACAAACGGAAACTCTTTCGAGTACATTCTGACAACAAAATCACAGTTAGCACCCGTGTATTCAAGCCACTCGGACTTCTTGCCCCTGAAAGACCTTGTTCCGTTCACATAAAGGTCGTGGGAAAGGGGGCGAATGCGCTCGTTTGCCAACCAAGGAGCAATCCAACCAAACGGACTGAACGATTGGAGTGTTTCCGCTTGTTCAAATCGCAGAAAATAACTGTTTGGGTTATCGTCTTCCACAAGCGGCCAACGGTATGCGGTGTGATTGCCGACACTATATGGCATCGGCTCATCTGAACGGTTGGTTACCGTGTAGGTGATATGCAGTTTTTGACCGTCCAAACGGTAATTCATCACTAAAGTAAAGGGATACGGATAAACCGATAAAGTATCATCATCTTCACGAAGCTCGAGTGTTAATTCGGTTTCGGAGCAATCAATAACCTTGAAGGTTTTTTCCATAGCAATGCCGTTTAACTGCATGGGGTACTGCTTGCCGTTATGCGTATAGAATCCGTCCATAAACCGACCGGTTATGGGGAAAAGACAAGGTGAAGTACGATTGTAGTATCTTTCGTCGGGTGACCAAAGATATTCGAACCCGTCCAAAGTAAGGCTTGTCATTTCGGCACCGAAATCACTCACAGTGAGACAGACTCGGTCATTTTTTAAAACCTTTTTCATAATTATATACCATATTCCTCTGCGAATGCAATAAGTGCTTTTTCAAAGCATTCCATAGGGATTCTTGCCATACCTGCACCAAGCAATCCACCGTCAATGCCTATCATACCGCCGTGGATACACGGAGTAATTCCGGTTTTGATAACCTTAAGCATATCAATAGCGCAGGGCAATCCGTCATATCCCATATTGGGAATGGGATAATTGTTGTTTATTGCAACCGAGATTTTTTCCATTTCACGGGTTTGAGCTATGCTTTCGTCCATAGTAAGATTGCGCAAACCGCAAACAATAGGACTTGCAGCTGCGGCAAAGCCGCCCATTCCGGCACATTCAACGGTACAACTATCGCCAATCCAAGGCAACTGCATATCAATGTTGAATTCGGGTGAATTGTATTTTCCGTGGATATAAGGTGCTTTGGCGGTGAACCAACGGTCACCGAGAGCGGCAATTTTAATACCGTATTCAACACCGTTACCACACATTGCGCTGACAACGGTCGAGTATTTTCTGCCGTTGTTAGAGAGGGTTGCCGTACGGCAAGCACCCTGACCCAAACAATAGAAAAATCTTGGAGTTTCGGCAATGTAATCAATTGCGTCAAGAATCTGCTTGCGTGAAATCGACTCGTTTTCTTCCATTCCTGCCAATTTAGGCAAAACAATGTGTTGGAAGATATAATCGGCCGCGGTTTGACGGGTGTGGTTTTCATCACCCATCTGAAGAGACTCGGCCAAAATAGGCTTAATAGACATTCCGCCCATTGCTTTTACAAGTGCTTTCATTGGCGGAAAGAGCCACTCACGCATATATTTAAGGTTTTCGGCAATCTCCTTGGAGTAAAGACCCCAGCCGCAAAATCCACCTTGGAAACGGATACCTTCTGCAGGGAATGTGCCTGTAATCTGACCGCTGTAACGGTCTTTTACAACGAACATTGCAACACTTTTGGTGATAATACCCGTTCCCGAGCCAACCGTGTTGGTATCAAGCGCGGAGATTATGTTGTTTTTGCCGCTTTCGATTAACTTTACTGCCTCTTCTTCGGTTTTTGCCCAGCCCTCAAAAAGGCAGGCCGAAACCATACCGCGCTTGTGCAACGCGGTCATATTCTCGTAAGTGATGGGAGGGCCCGAATGGGTAACGGTATAGTCACCGAGACCCTCTACTATCTCACCTGCGGGAAGAATATCTACCCAAACGGGATCGGCATTTATAAGCATATCGGCGGCCGTGTTGTTGGCATCAATGATTTTTGATGCCAACTCGCTGCTTTCGATTTTTTCAACAAGTGAAATTAACTTTTCGTTCATTCCCAGATACCACCTTTAGACATAGGGCCAACGTTCTTGGCAAACAAGCGCAAGAATCGGGGATATTGAGTGTAATCGGGCTTCCAGTCGAAGTTTTCGGCTCTGGTTTTAAGTTCATCATCAGAAACCTCGAGGTTAATTTTGCGGTTAGGAATATCAATTTCGATAATATCGCCATCCTTAACAAGACCAAGAGGACCCGACATTGCTTCGGGAGAAACGTAACCGACCGAAAGACCGCTTGTACCGCCGGAGAAACGTCCGTCGGTAATTACGGCACAACTGTTGAACAGTTCGGGATAGCCCTTTAATTCCTCTTGGAAGGTGAAAGCGGTTGTACCGAAACGGGCTTTGAGACCCAAGAAACGAACTATGCAAGCGTCACCCTTTTGGATTTCACCACCGCGAAGTGCTGTGAGAGCGTCATCCAATGTATCAAAGCACTTTGCAGGGCCTTTGAAGGTCATCAAGGTTTCGGGAACTGCGGCAATCTTGATAATTGCGCCCTCGGGAGCAAGGTTTCCGTAAAGAACACCGATACCGGGCTCGTGGCTTACGGGATTATCAAATCCACGGATAACGTCATCGTTGTAGCAAGGTGCTATCGCGACGTTTTCACCAATGGTGGCACCGTTTACGGTAAGGCAATCGGGATTAAGTGCAGGGAGCATTTTTCTCATCAAAGCACGAAGTCCGCCTGCAAAATCAAAATCCTTTAAGGTGTAGTTTCCGCTCGGTGCCTGATTTGAAAGAAGCGGAATTTCATTTGATGCCTCGTCAAAATACTTCCACCAGGGGAGATCGTAGCCGGCTTCATTGGCAATGGCGGGAATATGTAAGAAAAGGTTGGTCGAGCCTGCAACCGCCATATCGACCTTAATAGCGTTTTTGAGCGACTCAACGGTGATAATATCTCTTGCTGTAACACCGTCCTCAACCAATTTCATAATCTGCTTACCTGCGTTATAAGCCAAGCGGTAAATCTGTGAAGAGGTTGCCGACATGGTTGAGTTTCCGGGCATGGTCATACCCATAGCCTCGGCAATAATACACATGGTATTAGCGGTGGTCATTGAGGTACAAGCACCGCAGGTGCCCCAAGAGTTTTCGATAAGACCGTTGTAGAAGTCCATATCAATCTTGCCATCCTGAGCGGTACCAACCTTGTCCTGTGCGTGGATGTGAAGGCGCTCCTCACCTGCATAAATACCAAGAGGCATATAACCGCCTGTTACGATAATGGTGGGAATGTTAAGACGGGCGGCACCCATCAAATGACCGGGAACAACCGAGTCACAGGTGGAAAGCATAACCATACCGTCAAAGAAGTTGCCTTCAACGGTCAACTCAACCTGATCGGCAATGGAGTTACGGCTGGGAACTTCGATATAACGAGGATCTTTAAGTACCATTCCGTCGCAGATACCGGTGGTTTCAACCTCAAAAGGCAGACCGCCTGCATCACGGATACCCTGCTTTACACGTTCAGCAAGCTTGTTAAGATGAACGTGACCGGGATTGTATTCATTCCAAGAGTTGACAACGCCGATGATTGGGCGGTTGAGCTCCTCACCGGTGTAACCCATTCCGCAGACAAGACCGCGACGGCATTCGGAAGCTTCTCCAAACTCCCATTTTGAACGAAGGAATTTATAAGTCTTTTCCATAACGGTTTCTCCTTTGTGGTATGTATTTTATTTGTAGATTTTCGATACACAAACCGTACCGTTTTCTAAGCGGACATCGGTACGGTATATTCTTTCAGCGGGTGAAGTGTGGTCGATTCGCAAATGACTGCCTGCGCTGTCGTCACGCAAGAGAGCCGATTTTGCCAATGCCACGGCGGTAATTAAAAAGTTTTCTAACGAGAAATATTCAAAAACTTCTTTTGCGGTTGAACCAAAAGTCAGGCTTCGTACCTCGTTATAAAATTCTTCAAGCTTTTGGGCGGCAATTTTTAAACCCGCTTCTTCACGCTCGACACCGAGATGCCTGCCAATCAGTTCGGAAGCTTCGGCTTTGATTTCGGCCATACGCTCTGCCGACATTACCTTATTCGAGCGTTTTTTGAACATATTATCCACCGCATCATCGGTTATTTCGAGCCAATTTTCAGCCTTGATATTTTTAATGACTTCGGCAACGTGTTTTGAAAATACTAAAGTTTCGGTTCCTGCCGAGCCGCCGATACGGTTGACTCCGTGAAGGTTACCGAGTGCTTCGCCTGCCGCAAAAAGACCCAAAACGTCACTCTCACACTTGTCGTTCACCTTAACTCCGCCAAGCGACGTGTGGGCCGCGTTTGCAACTTCAACGGCCTCGGTCATAAGGTCAATGCCAACATTTTTGTATCTTGTGACAAACGGCTCATAAGCCGAAAGCAGGCGCTTGGGGTCAACCTTGGTTGAATCAAACCAAACACCGCCGTGTTCACTTTGTCTGCCCTCACGAAGCTCTTTGGCAATGCAACGAGCAAGAACGTCCTTGTTTACACGTTCTCCGTCGGATGAATTTTTTAGCATAAAACGTTCACCGAGCGAGTTGGTCAACACCGCACCTTCATAAAAAAGCGTGGTTATCATACCCTTACCGCGCAAACTCAAAGGCCAAACGGCACAAGACGGTTCAAACTGAACAAACTCCATATCGGTGGCGTGTGCGCCTGATAAAAGCGCCATTGCAACGGTGTCACCCGATATATCCTTTGAGTTTGATGTGAACGGAAAAATTCCTGCATAACCACCGCTTGCAAGCAAAACGGTGTGTGCTTGAATTACCTCAAAGGCTTCGGTGCGTTTGTTAAAAACAAGCGCACCCGTCACACGGTTGTTGCTCTTGAAAAGTCGAACGGCTCTCGAATGTTCCAAAAGAGTAACGTTACCTCTCTTTTTGAGGTCGCTATCCAAAATAGAGAGAATATCCGCACCGCTTGAGTTGCCTTTTCCAACCACTCGTGAGTACGAACTGCCCAAGGATTTACGGGCTTTAAGCGTTCCGTCCTCAAAGGTGTCGAACTCAAATCCAATGGTTTTGAGAAATTCGGGAAGCTTCATACTGTCGCGGCACAGAATTTCTACTAATTTTCTATCGGCCTGACCCTTTGCGCTTTCAATGGTGTCGTTGATGAATATTTCGGCACTGTCACCTTTTTCGGCACCTGCAACGTTAAAGCCTGCAACGTGAGGACTAGCGCCCCTGCCGTCACGAACTATTATAATATTTTTTTTCGACTTTGCCAACAAATAAGCGGCAAGTGTTCCTGTTAATCCTCCACCGATAACAATGACATCGGTGTCAGTCTTTTTATAGTCAATCATATTATACTAATTTTTCAAAATCTTCTTTGATGGCGTCGATATTGCCGGTGACCGACTGACCACCGTCAACGTGGAAGGTCTGTCCAACGATAAACTTGGTGTTCTTCTCGTCGCAAAGGAAAACAATCATAGGAACAATGTCCTCGGTTCTGCCAAGGGTTGCCGAAGGAATATGGTCGGTAAATGCCTTGGTGTGCTCGGGGGTGTATCTTGAAGAAAGACCGGTCATAATAAATCCGGGAGCAACACAGTTTACACGAATTCCGTAAGGTGCAACCTCTACACCAAGTGCCGAAGTGAACATATTAAGACCTGCTTTTGCGGCACAGTAGGGCAACATTTTGCGCTTAACCCAAGTGATCGAGCCGTGAACCGAGCTGATATTGACAATTCGACCGTTGATGTTGTTCTTTTTCATATTCTGAACGGCATAATGCGAAAGGTAGGCAGGAGCGTTGAGGTTCAATGCGATCTGGTCATCCCAATAATCCATAGGCATATCGTCAAACTCACCTGCAGGAATCTTAAGTGCGCCGCCCGCGTTGTTTACAAGCACGTCGATAACGCCATAGTGTGCCAAAAAATCCTTAATAAGACCTTCGCAGGCCTCACGCTCTATAAGTTCAACCTTGTATAGCTGATGGTCGCCGCCGTACTTTTTGCACTCGTTATAAACCTCAAGTGCGTTTTCATAGGTAGCATCACTACGATATGTAATACCAACATTATAACCTTGCTTTGCAAGCTCAATTGCAGTTGCTTTGCCGATTCCGCTTGACGAACCGGTTACAAGTGCATTTTGTCTTCTGTTTTCCATAAATTTTACCTCTATTCAATCAAATTTCAACTTTGGATGCTTTGATATGCTCACACACGGTGTAAACCGACATGAACAGATAGTTTGGCACACCGCAACCGTGCTCTTTTATAAGCTTTTCGGCTATTTTGACGGGGTCGGTGTTGCCTGAAGATAATTCACTATCAACAAACTGTTGATAAAACTCGGTCAGCGATAAGCATTCCTCAAGGGCTGAATCAACGGCTGATTTGCCGCAGAGCCAATATCCCAAACGGTCGTAATCGTGACCGCACAAAAGATTTTCAACGTCTGAATCTAACAGTTTGCGAACGCTGTTGCGGTAAATCTCAAGGTCTTGGTAAAAGCCTATTCCTTGAGCATCGGTTCCGTTGCCCTGCAAACTGTCACCTGTGATTGCGGTTTTTGTTTTTATATCATACCAACAAACGCAACCGCCGTCGTGTCCCGGGGTCTGAATAAGCTTTAAAATTCCGTCAAGGTCTTGTCCATCCTCGACAACGCGATCAACCTTAACACCCAAAAGATAACTTTGCGGCGTGGGGGAAACTTTGGGGTATTTTCCTCTTGTGCGAATGGCAAGAGCGGCAGGGTTTTCAACGTTTTGATAATCGCTCTCTGATGCCGCGACTTTAATGGTGGGACACAGCTCTTTAATTCGGGAATATCCTCCGATATGGTCTCCGTGCGAATGTGTGTTTACCAAATAGTCAATATCTCTCAAGGTGTATCCCAAATCCTGCAAGGCAGGAATGATAACGTTGTCAACGTCCTCAGCCAATGCCGCAGAATCGATAAGTATCTTTTTCTCATCATCTATAAGAATAACACCCGTCCACGACGTTCCGAAAGGAACCTTTAAAAGCATTATATTGCCGATAATCGGCTCGAATTTTTCACCCATTGTTCTTTCCCTTTCAAAATAATTTTAGCCAATCAATCGGCAAGTAAGGGAGCAACCTTCTCGGGGAAATCGAGATAGTTGTCAATGGTCAGGTAATTGAAATCTGACTTATATACCGACTCATCGTTGCCGCCGAGACCGTAGTCGTCACCGATATAGACTACCTCGTCGTGACTATAACCGTGCTCCTTGCAATAGGTATCCAATGCATGGAACTTATCGTACGGCTTGGGTGCCATATCGAAGGAAGAAGAGCCGCCGACAAATACGCAGTAATCGGAGAAGGTTTCAACAACCTCGTCGTATATCTTACGGCGCTTTACACGGTCGGGGTCAAAGGACAATTTATCTTCCTGCTTGGCTTTGGTGCCGAGAATAGCGAAGGTGACGCAACCCGAAGGATGGAACTCAACCGACTCACCTGCATACTCGGTAAAGCCATACTTTTCACGAAGGAAATTAACCTTTTCGTTAATCTTGTCCTTATCGCAATCGAGGGTAATATCTCTCACAATGTCCATAGACTTGGTTTCGGCGTTATAAACACCGTACTGCAAGCCGTAGTTACCGATAATGTCAATAGGGAACTGCTCAAGCTGGTTGAAAATTCTCATAACCTGACCTGCGCCTGCCATAAGCAGTTTGTATTTCTTGGAAAGCTTCAAGAGAACCTCTCTATGCTCTTGGCTCAACGGAGTTTTGTGTTGGGTCAGGGTGCCGTCAAGATCCATTGCAATAACTTTAACATTCTTATACATTTCAGTCAACTCCTAAATAATAGTCATAATACAACCAAAGTACCGTATAACGGTCTTTTAAATCCTTTGCATAAAGCGTAGCGTCGTTTATTTTTTGTTCATCGTAAAGTGAGTAAAATTCTTTGATATCGAGTCCAACCTTAGATAGCATTTGCTTGATTTCGTCTGCGGTCGGAACCTCGGATAATGCATTCTTTATCTCAGATTCCTTTTCAATATATGTTGCTGAAAGGTCTTTTTTATAAAAACCGACCTTTTCCTGCAATTCGATACATCCGTCGGCAACCGATTTATAAATCTCGGTCATTTTCTTTCGGTAATCTGTGGCTGACAGACGATAAATCTTATTGCCGAAAGGCATCGACAACAGCTTTTCGCGAATCTGACTTGTTATAACGGTTGAATATCCGACGTCAATTCCGTGCGGGGAATACTCTTCATTATTGACGATGCCTGTTATTTCAAAGAAATGTGAAAAATGATGCTCACTGCCCGATGCAGGTCTTGACGACCCTGCAAAGCTCATCATAATACCGATTACAACCAAGGCTTCCATCAAGGCTTTAACGCTGTTTTCGTCACGCTTCAAAATACCATCTGCTAAATTGAGTGTAGCAGTTATTTGATCGTAGGTGGTGTTGTAGATATAATCGCAGAAGTATTCACCGTTTATAATGTGGCTCAATTTCCAGTCGTTAAGGGCTGAAAACTTTCCGATTATATCACCGTAACCCGCCTTGATCATATCGATGGGAGCGTTTTTCAAAACATCAACATCACCGATAATGGCTATAGGCAATCCTGCGGCTTTTGTTACCTTCATACCGCCTAAAATCATTGCTGCACCGTCAGAAGCATAGCCGTCCATCGAGGGTGCTGTTGTAACTATTATATAAGGTATATTGTTATAGAAAGAAACATATTTACACAGGTCTTGAATAACACCCGAGCCTACACCGATTATTATTTCGGCGTTGCCAAGATTTTTAGTGGCCGTATCGATTGCGTCTTCGTTTGGAACAAGAATTTCTTTGCCGAAAATCACTGTTTCAACCGATTTGCCGTTCAAGGCATTTAAAGTAGGCTTGCCTGCAGCCGAGAAGGTATTTTCATCTGCAACAAGCAAAATATTGCTGTAGCCTTGGCAAATTTCACCAAGACGGTTTATTGCACCGTTTTCAACATACACATATTTAATGTTGCAGTTGTGATGCTTTCCGCATTGACATTGAACACCTTTAAGTAAATTGTTAATATTCATCGAAAAACCTCTTTACATTTTTGGCTTATAGAAGTATAATAAATTATCAGTCACAAACAGTCAACAATTTGCAAACAAAATGCACATAAATTGAAAACCGACTATTATTTATTGCAAAGTCGTTCAAAATCAATCAAAACAGAGGTATAGTATGCACAACAAAGAGCGTGAACAAGAGATACTCAGCATTTTGAAAACGGTAAACGGATTTGTTTCAACAAAGCAGCTTTGTGATATGCTGTTTGCCAGCGAATCGAGTATCCGCAGAGATTTAAAGGAATTGGAAGAACGAAATCTTGTAAAACGCAGCTACGGCGGTGTTTTGCCTGCGACCAATTTTTCAAACATCATTTCCTTTAACCACCGTACTAAGCAAAACATCGACGAAAAACGCGAAATTGCAAAAAAAGCGGCAACCATGATAAAAGAGGGTCAGATTATTTTTCTTGACCAATCTTCAACTGCATTTTATTTGGCAAATGAACTTGTTAACCGAAATGGGCTTACGGTGGTAACCAACAATATCGAAATAATGATGCTTTTATCCAATTCAAAAGTAAAGGTTGTGTCATCGGGTGGCTTTTTGAGTCACGAAAACCGAAACTGTCTTATTGGCGGTGATGCTTTAAAGACGTTTGAAAATGTTTTTGCCGATATTTCCTTCTTTTCGGTTAAAGGTGTTTTGGCTGACGGAACCGTCACAGATTGCGAACGCGAGGAAATATTGGTTCGCAGAGCAATGATAGACAACTCTGAAACCAAAGTGCTTTTGTGTGATAGCTCCAAGTTTGGTTTTAAAGCAGGCTTCAAACAATGCGAGCTTTCGGAAATAGATTATATAATTAGCGAGAATAACAGCACTGAATACTTTAAAGATACAAAAGGACGCTTTAAGATTCTGTAAAAAAAGCCAAATACAGTAAAGAAAATGTCGAAAAAATTATAACACTGTTAAAATTTAAACAATTTTCGTTTTAGGTATTGAGTTTTTGATGAAAACAGTATATAATTGATAAGGTTAAACCACGAAAGGAGTTTTAAGTTATGGATTATTCACTCGAAGTTCAGCACATGTGTCCTTTAACCAAAGGACCCCATCACGGTCCCGCACCTATTCCCGAAGAGGGTAAATGGGTTCAGGCCAAAGAAGTAAAAGACATTTCCGCTTACACTCACGGTGTTGGCTGGTGTGCACCTCAGCAGGGTGCTTGCAAGCTTTCGCTCAATGTTAAGGAAGGTATCATTGAGGAAGCCCTCGTTGAGACCATCGGTTGCTCGGGTATGACTCACTCTGCAGCTATGGCAGCAGAAATTCTCCCCGGTAA
>JAZUAC010000054.1:0-36386 GCA_045637775.1 Acutalibacteraceae bacterium
CTTTTTGGCTTTTTCTATTGGTTTTAACTAATAATATCTTGGTTTACAATTATACTGCCCACCGACTGAGCGTGCGAAGTCGGTAGTCTGTGTGCGAGCGCGTCCGGTGGACGATACAGCGAGCACAACAGAGGGGCAGCGGTCAAAATCGTTAGCGACGCACCGGCGCGACCAACGATTTTGGGCACCGCTTTGCGTCGACAAAGCCGAGCCATGGCAACACTTCGCTTGGCAGTTTGCTTTAAAAACGGGCGATTCGTGAATCGCCCCGACACTTCGAGCCTTATGGATAAGTAACTAGTGACAAGTAGTAGATGATAAGTGATAAGTGGTAGTATTGCATCTCTGCTATTTTTATGCTATACTACATTTAAGGTGGTGATGATATGCAGAAAACCCTATTTTCTAATATTAACAGAATTGTTTTTGGAGTTATTTTTGTTCTTATTTTAATAGAGTCAATTTTTAATATTTTTGGATTGTGGACAGCTTGGAATCTATTTGGTTATCTTATAGGCTTGCTCTTGTTGCCCGTTCTTAATATTGTCGCTCTGATATCTGCTTTTGCATCGGTGATATCATTTTATAGTTATAAAATAACGAATGATAACATTTCGTTTAGAAATATTAGTTTATTACCAATAATATTTTTCGTTTTAGGTTTATTTCTTACAATTATAGCGTACTTATTTGTTTTTACTTGGGGATTTGGAATTTAACAATTTTTTATGTAAATTTTCAGTTTTCACAGCCCTTTCATTCGTGTCATTATGTTCAAACCACCCCAAAAATCCTGAATGCGTAAGCGTTCAGGATTTTACTTTTTACCTCTTACCTCAAATAAAGTTTTTTGTGATTTTTTGGGAATAAATAAGTATTGCAGTTTGGTCGGGTTTGTGATATAATTCACAAATGTGTTATTTCGATTGATTTTGACGTCAAGAATTAAAGGAGAATAGGTATGGGATTTTTAAAAGGTAAAACAGCGATTATTACAGGTGCGGGATTTGCAACTTTGTCTGACGGCAGATGCGGTTCTATCGGCTACGGTATTGCCACAGCATACGCTAAAGAAGGTGCAAACCTTGTAATCACAGGAAGAAATGTTGCCAAGCTTGAAAAGGCCAAAGAAGAACTTGAAAAGCTTTACGGTATAAAGGTTTTGATTTTCTCGGCAGACATTGCAGCAGGTTCGGATAATGAGGCTATTGCAAAATCGGTTGTTGATGCTACGATTGCAGAATTTGGAAGAATCGATGTCCTTATCAATAACGCACAGGCCTCTGCTTCGGGTGTTACCATTCAAGACCACACAACCGAGCAGTTTGATTTAGCAATGTATTCGGGTCTTTATGCAACATTTTACTATATGAAGGCTTGTTATCCTTATCTTAAGGAAACCAAGGGAAGTGTTATCAACTTTGCTTCAGGTGCAGGTCTGTTCGGCAATTACGGTCAGTGTTCATATGCTGCTGCAAAAGAAGGCATCCGCGGACTTTCAAGAGTTGCCGCTACCGAATGGGCAAAGGACGGAATCAATACAAATGTAATTTGTCCGCTTGCTTGGACGGCTCAGCTCGAAAACTTTGAGAAAGCATATCCCGATGCATTTAAGGCAAATGTGAAAATGCCACCTGCAGGACATTTTGGTGATTCCGAAACCGAAATCGGCCGAGTTTGTGTTCAATTGGCATCTGACGACTTTAAATATATGAATGGTGAAACTCTTACACTCGAGGGTGGCATGGGTCTTCGCCCTTAATTTCATAACAAAAAATCACTTTAGAGAAATTACAGTTTTGCCCAAAAGCAATGGCAAGCTTAAAAATTGCACCTACATCGCTTGGGTGGCGAATTCAACCGTTGTAAAAAAAGAAGTAAGTCGTTAGGCTTACTTCTTTTTTTATACTTTTATTGACTTGAATCCATGTTTTTTAGACAATCGTGTGAAGAGTGTGTTACAAACCTGTAATTTAATTGTAACCAATATTTAGTGGTATTATTTGTAGTTGTATTGTAAAATAAAACTACAAATTAAAAAGGGGCGATTGTTATGAAAAGAAATATTGTATTGATTGTTGTGCTTTGTTTGATTTTCTCGTTTACCGCTTGTAACCAATCCGATAAACCTTCCGATACTCCATCGAATAACAATGATGATGTTTCAACCAATTCTCAAACGCCAAGCTCAACAGAATCGGTGCATCCTGAAAAGGTTACCGAAATATATTCGGTGCAATATGAAAATAGATACCAAACGACCGATAATATAAAAGACACTTTTTATGACACACAAAGCGGAAACACACTTCCGTACCGTTTGTATATTCCAAAAGACTACACTCCGACCAAAAAATATCCAATTATTTTGTTTTTACACGGCGCGGGTGAGACGGGTACCGATAACGCGAGACAGCTTAACAACCTTAACAGTATGTTTGAGTATAACGGGGATATAGTGTCGGAAGCGTTTATTCTTTGCCCTCAATCAGCAGGATGGTGGGATTTAGACCGAGATCGCCAAAACGACAATAACGGCTCTTTGGGAAGTGCGGTACATTTGTTGAAGGAAATTATGCAGAAATATTCTTGCGATTCCAACCGTGTTTATGTAACCGGACTTTCAATGGGCGGTTATGCCACATGGGATTTGCTTGAGAGGTTTGGTGATATGTTTGCGGCAGGTGTTCCGATTTGCGGCGGCGGTAATCACTATAACGGTGCAGCGTATGTGGATATTCCGATAATGATTTACCACGGTACCGCCGATACAACGGTATCGTTTTCCAATTCGAAACGGATGTATGATGCAATCGTTCAGGCAGGCGGACAAAAGGTTGGGTTTATTCAGCTAGAGGGCTATGGGCATAATACATGGGATTATGCTTTTGCCGACCGCGAAATGTTTTATTGGATGTTTGCTCAAAACAAAGCCTTTGACACAACCGCCACATACGAATATGCCGACAGATTTTCTATCAAAGACGCAAAAGGCAATAAAATAATTACCGACAACGATGTTGTAAAAACGTCTTACCGCCGTGAGTCAAACAAAAGCGATAAGATGATTATTGAATTGACCTTGACGGCGTACGGTCTTTCCAAGCTTGATAAAGCATACACCTCGAGCGATGGCAGTCCGTTCACATTTTATTACGGAAAACAAAAGGTGTATAGCTTTACGGCAACCACTCCACCAAAAGACAATGTCTTTTGTATAGCCGATGTGTTTAACATTGATAATTATCTCAAATTTTACTCGGCAATCAGAAAAGATGCTCGATAAACCCTTTGACAAGTTTGCAAACATAGGAAAACCCTATGGCTTTGTGAATTCTACAATGAAATTTAAAATGTGCTTGAACAACGGTTGAATCGGTGGTAGAATGTACAAATAACCGCAAGAAGTTTTGAGGTGGTTTTTCGATGGATAAAAATGCTTTGTTTTGTGAGGTCGACCGACTTTATGAAAAATATCTCGGTGTTTGGGCCGATGTTTGTAATATAGAAAGTCCGACCAAGTTTAAAGAGGGTGTAGATGCCTGCGGTCAATACTTTATCGACCGTGCAAATGAATTTGGTTGGGCTGTTGAGACACTTTCGCAACCTGCTTCGGGCAATCCCGTTTGCATCACTTTAAATCCCGAAGCCAAGGGTACACCCGTCGTCGTTTCGGGACATCTTGACACGGTTCATCCCGTTGGCAGTTTTGGAACACCCGCCGTGCATTTTGACGATGAAAATATCTATGGACCGGGTGTGACCGATTGCAAAGGCGGTGTTGTAGGCGCTTTATATGCCATGGAGGTGCTTTTTAACTGCGGTTTCTGTGAGCGACCCGTTATGCTTCTCTTGCAGACCGATGAAGAAGGCAGTTCAAAACAGAGCAATAAGGCCACCATCAACTGGATTTGTGAAAAGGCGCAAGGCTCGAGAGCATTTCTGAATCTCGAGGGTGGCACAAAGGGTGAGGTTTGCGTTGAACGCAAGGGTATCATAACCCTGCGGTTCAAAATCAACGGAATCGAGGCGCATTCGTCACGCTGTGCAACAAGCGGTGCCAACGCTATTGTCGAGGCGGCACACAAGATTATTGAGCTTGAAAAATATAAGGATAACGATGGTTTGACCTGTAGCTGCAACATTGTTTCGGGTGGCAGTGCAGTCAACACCGTTGCAGGATATTGTGAATTTGTGTGCAATGTGCGTTTTGCAACCGCCGAACAGCTCGATTCCATCAAGACCGAAGTTCAAAAAATAGCCGATACTGTTTATGTTGAAGGCTGTAAAACCGAGCTTGTTGTTGATGGATTCAGGGTTGCCATGGAGAAAACCGAACGCAACTTGCAGCTTGTGGATGACTTGAACACCTGCTTTGAGGCTTTTGGATTGCCAAAGCTATCTCCTTCTAAAAGAACAGGTGGTTCGGATGCCGCCGATGCCACCGTTGCGGGACTTGCTGCGGTTGATTCCATTGGCACCGAGGGTGATAGAATCCATTCACCCGACGAATTTGGCATTAAAGAGTCGCTCAAAGAGTGTGCCAAACGCTTGATAGCCGCCGTGTGTGGGTTGTAAAAGAAAATTATTATAACAAAAATCCACAACATAGACAATTCAACACAAACAAATAAACCTCCGCTTTACAAAGCGGGGGTTTTGTGTTATATTGAAGAAAAAAGAATTTTGGAAGTGATGTCATGTCTAAAAACTTTGGTGCAAAAAATTATAAAGAGTTCATACCAAAGCCTGTTTGCGAGGCTCATCCCCAATATAACGAGTTTTACGAAAAGGCTTGGGAGCTGGCCTTTGACCATATAAAATTTATCGACGGAATGCCCCAAAACCCTTACATGGATGAGGCTTTCTGTGCTACTCAGGTCTGGATTTGGGACACCTGCTTTATGACCCTTTTCTGCAAATATTGTAGGGATGTTTTCCCCGGTGTTGAGACCCTTAACAACTTCTATGAAACCCTTTACGGCGATAAAAGAATGGCGGTTATAACTACACCTGCCGACGAACCCGATTGGACAAAAGCTATACCCGGCGAGCCTTACCAAATTGTTGTCCACATTGCCGATAATCCTCCGCTTTTTGCTTGGGCAGAGTATCAGAATGCCTTGATGTCGGGCGACAAGGAATATATCAAGACCCTTTTGTATGAGCGTCAATTTTTGCAAAAGCATTTTGAGTGGTTTGACTCTTTGACAGAACGCCACCAGAAAATTGACGGTGTTTTGATGCGCACATGGACCGTCAAAGAGGACAAGGGCTACCATTGGGAGGGTGGCATCTCGGGTATGGACAACACCCCGAGAGGCAGAATCACCGAGCATTGCGAAAAGCAACGCCCCAACAACCCGGATATGCTTTGGATTGACGCTATTTGTCAGCAGACATTGTCGGCAAAGATGATTGCAAAACTGTTCAATATTATTGGCGACAGCGAAAACGAAAAACTTTGGAACGACCGTTACGAAGAGAAAAAGAATATCGTCAACAAGTATTATTGGGACGATGAGGACAAGTTCTACTACGATATAAACTGCAACACCGAAGAGTTTTACAAGATTATGACCATTGCGTCATATTGGACAATGACGGCCGAAATCGCATCCAAAGAGCAGGCCGAACACCTTGCAAAACAGCTCTTTAACGAGAAAACACTCCACGGCAAAGTACCTTTCTTGTCACTTTCAAGAAGCGATAACGACTATCAGCCTAAAGGACAGTATTGGCGTGGTGGCGTGTGGTTGCCTACGGCTTATGCTACCGTTAAAGGTCTTGAAAACTACGGAATGTATAAGGATGCACACATCTTGGCAACCGAACTGCTTGACCATATGTACAAGACCTATGTAAATCACGAGCCTCACACCATTTGGGAGGCATATTCGCCCGAGAATTACGAGCCTGCAACCAACGAAACGGGTCGTCCCGAGTATTCAAGACCCGATTTCTGTGGTTGGTCGGCATTGGGACCCATTTCAATGTATATCGAGCAGGTTTTGGGATTCCATTCAATTGATGCCTTTACAAACACCGTCAAGTGGCAAAAGCCCGATGACCTCGCGGGTGAAATCGGCATCAGAAATCTTCATTTCGGCAATGTTACCACCGATATTGTGGCCAACGGCAACGAGTGTACCGTAACTTCAAACGAGGAATACACCTTGGTTGTTAACGGAGTTGAATACAAAATATCAGCAGGTGAAAGTAAATTCACCGTTTGACATTTAATAAAACTATAAAAAAGCGAGTCGGATGACTCGCTTTTTATAGTTTTTAGTTGTCGAGCAAGGCGCGGTACGGGATGTTGAACACACGCGAAAATGCGATTATTTTAATGTCAGTTACAAACCTTTTGCCGCATTCAATACGCTGAATGGCGATTTTGTCGAGGTCAATCCCGACCAACTGCATTCGGTCGGCTAATTCACGCTGTGAAATTTTAAGCTCTGTGCGAAGTCTGGCAATATTCTTGCCGCAGATATTGTTCAATCCGCCTGATGTTTTGTTTAGTAATAATGCGGTATTGCGAAGCAATGACAAATGAGGTGTATGGGCAGATGACAAAACAATAATAAAAAATGTAGTTCCCAGTATGGGTGTTCTGCGGACCGCCCGGGAGGTCGTTCCCTACATATGTGCCGCAAAGCCGTAAAGCTTTAAATTAAAGATATAAAACATTTAAATTTGTTCCATTGAAATTTTTTGTTGACAAAAGGATATTTTTTGTTATAATGATAATGATATAAATTGTTATATCTTGGATGAAGACTCGGTCTTTGTGGAAAGTCCGTCAGGGATAATGCGTCACCGACTGAAAGCGCGTTTCGGATGAGTAGTAGATTTGGGAACACTTCATTTTGTATTCTTTTGTTAATATTAAAAGTGGATGTCTTTTGGCATCAAAGCGGGTGGCACCGCGGGTTAAACTTTTCGTTTACTCGTCCCGAGGAATATAAACATATTCCTCGGGACTTTTTATTTTTCTTAAAACAGCAGGAGGCAATCAGTATGTACAGGACATTATTGTGTAACGACATTCGTGACCAGCATATCGGACAGACCGTTCAGCTTGCAGGCTGGGTCGATGTTGTCCGTGACCACGGCGGCGTTATATTTGTCGATCTTCGCGATTACAGCGGTGTAACCCAGGTGGTTATCCATAATGAGGAGTTGCTCAAAAACGTCAACCGTGAAACCGTTATCTCGGTTAGCGGTGTTGTTGAAAAGCGTGATGAGGAAACGGTCAACAGTAAGATCGACACAGGTTTTGTAGAGCTTGTTGCTGATAGCTTGACCATTTTGGGCAAGAGCAAAAACATGCTTCCCTTTGAGGTTCGTGCTTCAAGAACATCGAAGGATGAGATTCGTCTTAAATACCGTTATCTTGACCTTCGTAACCCCAAGAACCACGACAACCTTGTCAAGCGTTCTAAAATAATCCGTCATTTGAGAAACAAGATGGAGGATAAGGGCTTCCTCGATATGCAGACACCTATCTTGACTGCATCTTCACCCGAGGGCGCACGTGACTTCCTTGTTCCCAGCCGTAAGCATCCCGGTAAGTTCTACGCTTTGCCTCAGGCACCTCAGCAGTTTAAACAGCTTTTGATGGTTTCGGGCTTTGACCGTTATTTCCAGGTTGCACCTTGTTTCCGTGATGAGGATGCCCGTGCCGACCGTTCGCCCGGTGAGTTCTATCAGCTCGACTTTGAGATGGCTTTTGCCACCCAGGAAGAGGTTTTGGATGTTTGTGAGGATGTTGTTTACGACACCTTTAAGACCTTCTCGGACAAAAAGGTTACCGAAAAGCCTTTCCGCCGCATCACCTATGCCGATGCCATGATGAAATACGGCTCCGATAAGCCTGACCTTCGCAATCCGCTTATCATTGTCGACCTTACCGATTTCTTCGCAAATGTTGAGTTCCCTGCATTCAAGGGCAGACCCGTAAGAGGTATTGTTGCCGACTGTACCGGTAAATCCAAGAAGTTCTTTGAGGATTCCTTGAAGTTTGCCACCTCTACCGAGGTTGGTCTTGGCGGTTTGGGTTATATCACCCTTAAAGACGGTGTTTTCTTGGGTCCTATTGCTAAATTCTTGAGTGACGCTCAAAAGCAGGAGATTATCGAGATTTCGGGTGTTAAGGAAGGCGAGACCTTGTTCTTTATTTGCGACGACAAGAAGAACGACACCGAGAAAAAGGCCGGTATGATCCGCACTTGGCTTGCTCGCGAGGAACAGTTGAACCTCATTCGTGACGATGCTTTTGAATTCTGCTTCGTTGTCGATTTCCCGATGTATGAGATCGATGAGGAAACAGGTGACACCATATTCACACACAATCCTTTCTCTATGCCCCAGGGCGGTATGGACGCTTTGATGAACAAAGAGCCTACCGAGGTTTTGGCTTATCAGTATGACCTTGTATGTAACGGTATCGAGTTGGCTTCGGGTGCTGTCCGAAACCATGATATCGACATCATGAAAAAGGCATTTGATATTGCAGGCTATGATGAGGAAGAGCTTAAAAAGAGATTTAACGCACTTTATACCGCATTCCAGTACGGTGCACCGCCTCACGCAGGTATGGCACCCGGTATCGACCGTATGGTCATGCTTTTGACCGACGAGGAAAAGATTCTTGATGTTATCGCATTCCCGCTTAACGGTAATGCACAGGATCTTTTGCTTGGTGCTCCGAGTGAGGTTACCAATCAGCAGTTGGAGGATGTTCACCTGCTTGGTAACGGTAACGCATTGGCACAGCGTGCTGCTGCAAGCGGCAGCTCCAATAAGCAGTCGCAGGGCAAGCGTTCAACCTTCGCTAATGTTCAGCAGCTTAATCAGCTTGAGTTGACCGATGAGGAAGAGACCGTTATGCAGGGTGTTTTCTCTGAAATGCTCGAAAACGAGAAGGTTCTTACCAACTGTGATACCGAGAATGTTGAAGAAATGGTACACGTTATGCCTATGACCAATGTTTTGCGTGAGGATGTTCGCAAGCAGCCTTTCACAAGAGAAAGCTTGCTCGAGGGTGCTCCCGAACGCAGTGAGGACAGCTGGCAGGTACCCAGACTTGTAAAGTGAGGTGCTAAAAATGAGTAACTATGCAGTAGCTTTAGATAAAAAGGGAACCGTAGCCGTTGACGATACCATCCTTGTAAAGGGATGCGAAGCAACCGCAGGTTCACGCATATTGGAAGGCTTTAAGCCTTTGTTCAGTGCCGAAGCAGTAACCCGTCTTGAAGATAAGGGCTACACCGTTTCGGGCAAGACAAATGTCGGTGAGTTCGGTCTTGACCTTGTGGGTGAGTTTTCTTACTACGCACCTAAAGAGGGCAAGCTTTTGGGCTCGGCAGCCGAATTGGTCAAAAACGGCGAAGTAAAGGCTGCTTTGGGCGTTGATATGAACGGTGCTACAAGACGAGCAGCAGCTTTGTCGGGTGTTGACTTCTTGAAGCCGACCTACGGAACTGTTTCGCGTTATGGCGTTGTTTCTTGTGCCGCTTCGGGCGAGCAGGTTGGTGTTTATGCTAAGAATACCGACGGTATTAAAGAGGTTATGGACATCATTGCAGGTCACGACGATAAGGACGGAACCAGCCTTCGCGATGAAGCTTATGATTATTCGACCGATATTGCTGTTTCGGGCAAAAAGGTTTGTATTGTTAAAGAATTACTCGAAAAGGCTGATGACGAGGTTAAGACAAATGTTTCAGCCCTTGCAGATAAACTTCGCGCAAAGGGTGTAATCGTTGAGGAAATTTCTTGCGATTTGTTCGACCTTGCCAACACCGCATGGCAGATTCTTATGTGTGCCGAGACCTGTAACAATGTTTCGCGTTACGATGGTGTTAAGTATGGTCACCGTGCTTCGGGATACAAGAATATCGACGAGCTTTACACAAAATCAAGAACCGAAGGCTTCAATTTCTTAACCAAGACGGTTATTCTCTACGGCTCGGATGTTCTTTCCAAGAACCGCTATAAGGATTGCTACGATAAGTCTTTGAGAGTGCGCCGCGTTGTTGCCGAGAATATGGCAAAATTGTTTGAAAGCTATGACGCAGTGTTGACACCTGCTTGCAGTAAGACTGCTTTTGAGTCTTACGACATTAAAGAGGCTTTCATGAAGGTTTTCAACGAAAGCGTGTTTACGGCAGTTGCCAACCTTATCGGAACGCCTGCTTTGGTTTGTGGCGGTGTTCAGCTTTTGGGCAAGCATTTCTCGGAAAGCGTGCTTTTAAGCCTTGCACACAGTGTTGAAAGTGAGGGTAAATGAGTATGAATTACGAGCTTGTTATCGGACTTGAGACCCATGTGGAATTAAGCACCGAATCTAAAATATTCTGCTCTTGCGGTGGTCACTCTGCCGCAAACGAGCCTAACGATTGTGTTTGTCCTGCTTGTTCGGGTATGCCGGGTATGCTTCCCGTTATGAACAAGCGTGTTGTTGAGCTTGCTGTGACCGCAGGTCTTATGCTCAACTGCAACATCAACCGTTACACAACCTTTGATAAGAAAAACTACTACTATCCCGACCTTCCTTGTGCTTATCAGATAACCCAGCTTAATCACCCGATTTGTACCGATGGTTGTGTTACTGTTAAGACCTCGGGTGGTGCTAGAGATATTCGCATTAAGCAGATTCACATGGAAGAGGATGCAGGTAAGCTTGTTCACGGCGGCAATTCGTCGTTTGTTGACTTTAACCGTACCAGTGTTCCGCTTATCGAAATCGTTACCCAACCCGACTTCCGCAGTGCTGAAGAGGTTGTAACCTATCTTAACAAGCTGAAGTCCATGTTCATTTCGGGTGGAATTTCCGAATGTGAAGAGGGTGCTATGCGTTGCGATGTCAACATTTCGGTTCGTGAGCAGGGAAGTACCGAGTTCGGTGTAAGAACCGAAATCAAGAACATGAGCTCTTTTGAGGCTATTGAGCGTGCTATCAACTATGAAGCACAGCGCCACATGGATGCTTTGGAGTTTGGAATTGAGGAGCTTGTTCAGGAAACAAGACGATTTGACGATGTAAGCGGCAAGACCTTTGCTATGCGTAATAAGGAAACCGAGGCCGACTACCGTTATTTCCCCGATGCCAACCTTATGCCTATTATTATTGATGATGAATGGCTTGAGAAGATTAAGGCAAATAAGCCTGAAGCTATTGACGAGAAGGCAGAACAGTACCGCGAGGCAGGTATTTCCGATAAGGAAATCGATATGCTACTCTCGAGCAACAAGATCAGCCGTTTGCTTGATGATACCGTGGCTTTGGGTTGCAACGCAAAGGATGCCGCAACCTGGATTTTGACCGACTGTGCAGGCGTTCTGCGCAAGGACGGTAAGACCTTGAACGACCTTGTTGTTACTGCCGAAAAATTGGCAAGCATTATCAAGATGGTTGACAGTGGTAAGATCAACCGTGCCGCAGGTAAGAAGATTCTTATTGCCGTTGTTGAGGAAGATGTTGACCCCGTTGAGTACTGCAAGGAGCAGGGCTTCGACCGTCAGGTTGATACTTCGGCTATCGACAGTGTGCTTGACAGAATCATTGCCGAGAACGGTAAGGCTGTTGAAGATTTCAGAAACGGCAAGACCAAGGCTTTGCAGGCTTTGTTTGGTGCTTGTATGCGTGAGCTTAAAGGTGCAGGTGACCCCGCAGTTATCAAACAGCTTCTGGAAAAGAAGATGGCTGAATAATATTTCGCTTAAAAAATGTTCTTTGCACAACAGTGCAAAGAACATTTTTTTGCTTATTGAATGCAAAAATTGTAACATGCTGATGCTGTGTTTTGTTGTAAAATGTGAAAATATGTCGAAATTTGCAGTGAAAGGTAAATTATTTCACAAAAGCAAACCACAACATTTGTGTAATGTGACAAAAATTCACTTTCTTTCGTATTTATCTTCACATTTGAGACAAAATGTGTTAAAATATACCAAAAGTTAGGAGGTGAATAAATGAGATACGAATACCGCCTTGTCAAGGAAAAGGTAAATCATCCCGACATAGGAGAGTATGAAACAGCCGGAATTGAAGTGATAGAGCTTGGAGCGATTAACGTGCGTACAGATTTCCAATCTGATGTATCAACTCAAACCGAAAATGTACAGTTACTGGTGGAACTTTTAAACCGTACTTACACATCGCCCGCAATGTTTCATAGAATAGTAGAGGATGTATTTTACTCGTGATTCATGTGCAACCCCCTTCCCACTTTTGGGAAGGGGGTTGCGCCTTGTACGGAATAAATTAAAATACTTGATTTGCCGATAATGAAGTCAAGTATGTCAACTAAACGATTGCATACACCGAAATTGTTGCATTTAAATAAAAATGAAGTTAATATTTGGTCAATTTGCGACAACTTTTTTTGCTATAGGGGTTGTATTATAATTTGAAATGTGTTATCATTAAACAGACGATAGGGGCAGTATAGTCTTTTGGTTTGAAGTCGCGTTAAGCGATAAAATAAACTGACTGCCAATGTTTAAGTATAAAATGACAAAAGAGTCTGTTTATAAAATAGATTTCGAAAAAACTGGAGTTGTAGCATAAAATGAAAAAGAAGGAAAATAACGAAAAAGAGTATTATTCGATTGATTTGAAGCATATTTTCAAATCAATTTGGAAGAGGGCTTGGTTGGTTATACTTTCGGGCTTGGTTGCTGCGGGTATCGGTTTCTCCGTGTCCTCGTTTTTGATCACACCTAAGTATTCCTCGTCGATTATGCTGTATGTTAACAACAGCTCTTTCTCGTTGGGTAACACAAGCTTTAGCATAAGTTCTTCTGAAATTACAGCAGCTCAGAGCTTGGTTAAGACCTATGCGGAGATACTCAACAACCGAACCACTTTAACACGTGTTATTGAAAAGTCGGGAGTTGATTACACTTATGAGCAGTTGTCAAAGATGGTTGTGGCCACAACTGCAAATGAGACCGAAATAATGAGGGTGACCGTAACGGCCGATGACCCGAAAGTTGCGTCAAAAATAGCAAACTATATAGCAGAAGTTCTTCCTGTGAGAATTGCAGAAATAATTGACGGCGCATCAATGGAGGTTGTCGATTATGCAGTTCCAAATAAAAACAAGGTTGAACCCAGCGTTACCACTTATACCGCGGTTGGTTTGTTTTTAGGTGTGCTGGCTTGTTGCTTGATACTTGCTGTGGTCGCAATGCTTGATGACACTATTCACGATGAGGAGTATGTTCTTAACACATACGATTACCCCATTCTTGCCAAGATACCTGATCTTGTTAATTCGGGTGGTAAGCAGTACAGCTATTACTACCAAAAAAAGAATAAGACTCAAGATTGAAGAAAGGACGGAGATTGAAGTATGGCTAATATAAAAAACGGTAAAACTCCGTTCGGAATGCAGGATAATAAAACCTTGCACAAGAATCTTGAGTTCACTGCAACCGAGCAGTACAAACTGCTCAGAACCAACCTTGATTTCACTTTACCTCAGGATGTCAAGTGCCCGATAATCGGTGTTACAAGTTCGATGAGAGGCGAAGGAAAAAGTACAACAGCAGTCAATCTTTCTTATGTTCTTGCCGAGAAGGGAAGTCGCGTTCTTTTGATTGACGGTGACCTTCGTATTCCCTCAATTGCAAAGAAAATGGGCATCAAGAGTACACCGGGTCTGACCGATCTCTTGATGGGTAAGGGCGCTCAGATTTCCGAGTTTAAATCCGAACTCACTGCGAATTGGTATATCATCCCTTCGGGAGATATTCCGCCCAATCCTTCCGAGTTGTTGGGTTCAAGCCGAATGGAAAGTATACTTGAAGGCTTGAAGGATATGTTCGATTATGTGATAATCGACCTTCCGCCCGTCAATGTGGTTTCGGATGCCGTTTCGGTTTCAAGCCTTATCACGGGAATGGTTGTAGTTGTTCGTGAGGATTATACCGAAAAGAAAGAACTTGAGCGTTGTTTCAGACAGTTAAGGCTTTCCAATGTCAATGTTTTAGGCTGCGTTATGAATGAATCCAAGAACCACGAGGGCTCATACGGTAAATACCGCAAGAATAAGTATTATAAATACTACAAGTATTATCAAAGCAGTTCAAAGGATCAGTAAAAGTGATAGATTGGCATACACATATACTGCCCGGAATTGATGACGGAAGCCACGATGTTGACGAAAGCGTCAAAATGCTTGATATGCTGGCATTGCAGGGGATCAAAACAGTGATTGCAACGCCGCACTTCCTTGCTGATAACGAATTGGTCGACGAGTTTCTTGAGAGACGGAAGAACGCTTTTTGCAAATTGAAGCCTTGCTTAAAACCTGAACAACCCGAGATTCTTTTAGGCGCCGAGGTCAAGTATTACCAAGGAATAAGTCGTCTTGACGGACTTCAGCGTTTGTGCATTGAAGGCACGAGTCTTTTGCTTTTGGAAATGCCCATGGCAAGGTGGACCGAGTACACAGTGCGTGAAATCGAGGAAC
Source organism: Acutalibacteraceae bacterium (assembly GCA_045637775.1). Taxonomy (GTDB): domain Bacteria; phylum Bacillota; class Clostridia; order Oscillospirales; family Acutalibacteraceae; genus UMGS172. The sequence goes on from JAZUAC010000054.1 coordinate 14,490, forward strand.
TGGCTTCATCGCAAAAGGTTACCTTGATTTTGGCACATATCGAAAGATATATAAAGCTTCAAACTTCCGAAATAATGGAGAGGCTTTATGAAAGCGGTGTTATGATGCAGGTCAACGCAAGCTTTTTCAGAGGATACTTTTCAAAAAAACTTGCGTTTTCAATGCTTAAAAATAATTCGGTGCATTTCATTGGTTCGGATTGCCACAATACCAAAAGCCGACCGCCCAAGATAGGCGAGGCGTTTGATGTTATCAGTGCAAAGCTCGGTCAAGAGTTTTTTAATGAATTTAACGAATTCGGCAAAGCCGTTCTCGTTGAAAATAAAATAGGTTAATTATTTGATTATTTTTTATCTTTGAAAGGATGATTCCAAATGAAGAAAATTTTATGTATCTGCCTGACCCTTATAATGGTGATGGGACTTTCAGTGTCGGCTTTTGCTGCACCCGGTGCTTTCGTTGAAAGCCCTTCAAACAACCAGGCTCCCGAACTTATTGAAGGTAAGAACGAGAGTGAAGATTGTGAAGCAAAATTGGTTATTACTTCCTATGCTGACCGCCACACGCTTCCCGATGAGCTTCGCGAAAAGATAGAATATGCATATAAGCATATTGTTGAAACACATGACCTTGGTGACCTTAACGAGAAGCTTGATCAGCTTGCTGAAAAGCTCGGTGTTGACTCCAAGTATCTTCAGATAAGTGATATGTTCGACATCACCTTCTATGATTGTGATGTTCACGATCAACACGGTGAGTTTGACATCGTTCTCAAGCCTGAATCCTTGAGAAACTTTGTTGGCTTGCTTCATTACACCAACAATAGCTGGCATCTTGTTGAGGATGCAAAGGTTATCGGTAACGGCGAGCATCTCCACTTTACCGAAGATGAGTTTTCACCTTTTGCTATCGTAGTATATAACACTCCTGAAGACGATGGTCAGGGCGGTGCACCCGGAACAGGTGATACCAGCAACATTGCACCTTACGTTATCATTATGATTGCTTCGGCAGCGGCAATTGCAGTTCTTTTGATTGTTCTTCTTAAAAAGAAATCCAAAGAAGAGGCTGAATAATTAAGCCTTGTCAGGTGTAGATTATGGGAAAAGCACGCAAAGATAATAAAAACAAGATATTTAAAATTGCCGTTATTGCTCTTTTGGTCGTGTTTCTCTTGGTGGGCGCTTTTGCAGGTTTAAAGATTTGGGAAGAATATAACGGTAAGTACGGCGATGAGGATTTGGGTGCGCAGTATTTAGAGCATAATGGCAAGAAATACACACTCAAAACCGACGGGATCGAGACCTTTTTGGTAATGGGTCTTGATAAATATGAGGGCGATGTTTTGGCTGATTCGTACAATAACGACCAGCAGGCCGACTTTTTGATGCTGATTGTTTTTGACAATTACGCTAAAGAGTATTCCGCAATTCATATAAACCGTGACACCATGACAGATATGAATATTCTCAGTGCCGACAAGCAAAAACCGATAGGTACGGTTAATAAGCAGGTAGCATTAGCACATACTTACGGTGACGGCGGTTCGGCAAGTAGAAAGAACACTGTTGATGCTGTTAAAAACATTTTGTTTAACAGAGAACAAGGTCATTTTACTTCACCTAATATTAACTTTGTATCGTTAAAAATGGATACGGTTGTGAAGATAAATGACATGGTCGGTGGTGTCGAGGTTGAGGTGCTGGATGATTTTACGGGCGTTGATGAAACACTTGTAAAAGGGCAGAAGGTAACCCTCACCGGTGAACAAGCCTTGCGTTATGTCCGTACTCGTAAGGGTCTTGAGGACAGTAGCAACAGTACCCGTATGCAAAGGCAGAGACAGTACTTGAATGCTTTGCACAGCAAGATTGTACAGATTATGGAAAACAACAGTGATTTTTCATCTGATGTCGTAAATGAATTAGAAGGTTATTTCGATACCGATTACAATATAAAGGCACTGCCCGGAATTGTCAAAAAGCTTTCGGAGTATACTTTTGTTGAGATTAACGGTATTGAGGGTGAAAACAAGATGGGCGAGAAGTTCATTGAGTTTTATCCTGATGAAAAATCTGTTAAAGATGTTGTTGTAAGCTTGTTCTACGAGCAGGCAAAATAGTTTTGGGTTTAAAATGCGGCCGATGTTTTGAGGAGAGTCGTGAAAATGGAAATTGAGAATAAAGTTCTTGCGGTTCCCTCTGAAAAAGAGGTCGTGCAAGAACAAACAACGCATAAGATATACATAAAGAAAAAGCCGATATATAGCTTTTTCAAAAGATTTTTTGATATATTCCTTTCAGTGTTGGGTCTTTTAGTACTTTTGGTACCGTTGTTGATTATTGCGATTATTATTATTATCGACAGTCCCGGAGCTGCACCGGTTTATAAGCAGAAGCGAATAGGTAAAAATGGTAAGGAGTTTAATTTCTATAAATTCCGTTCAATGGTTCCCAATGCCGAAAGTATGTTGGATGAGCTTCTTGATCAAAACGAAATGGACGGTCCTGCTTTTAAGATAAAGGACGATCCGAGAATTACACGTTTTGGTCATTTCATCAGAAAAACAAGTATCGACGAGTTGCCTCAACTTTGGAATGTTATTAAGGGTGATATGAGCCTTGTCGGACCGAGACCGCCTTTGCCGCGTGAGGTTGAAATGTATGACGAGCATCAGCTTCAGCGACTGACGGTTACACCCGGTATAACCTGCTATTGGCAGGTTCAACCCAAGCGAAATGATCTTACTTTTGATGAATGGCTCAAGCTCGACCTAAAGTATATCGAGGAACGTGGCGTCAGAACCGACATTAAGATTATGTTTAAGACAATCGGTGCGGTTTTTGGTATGGAGGGTGAATGATGCCTCGTCAAAAAAAAGAAAGTTTGCGCATTGCCATGCTTGGTCATAAACGAATCCCCTCCCGCGAAGGCGGAGTGGAGATAGTTGTTGGTGAATTGGCAACCCGTATGGTTTCTATGGGGCATCAAGTCACTTGCTATAATAGAAAAGGGCATCACGTCAGTGGTGCCGATTTTGACGGTGCGGCGATGGACAGCTATAACGGCGTCCAATTGAAAAATGTATTTACTATACAGAAAAAGGGGCTTGCCGCAATGACATCCTCCTTTTTCGCGTCTTTTCGAGCAGCATTCAGCCGATACGATGTTGTACATTTTCATGCCGAGGGTCCCTGTGCTATGATATGGTTGCCTAAGCTTTTCCGAAAGCGCTGTATTGCAACGGTTCACGGACTTGACCACCAACGCGCCAAATGGGGTGGATTTGCATCAAAGTATATCCGTTTTGGCGAAAAATGTGCCGTTCGCTTTGCTGATGAAATCATCGTTTTAAGCGAAAATGTGCAGAATTATTTTAGAGATACATATAACCGTGAGACGGTTTTTATTCCAAATGGTGTAAGCAAACCTGAAAATTTGGAGATTGAAGAAATAACCGACCGTTTCGGTATTCAACGCAATGAGTATATTTTATTTCTTGGTCGTTTGGTACCTGAAAAGGGGTTAACATATTTGGTTGAAGCCTTCAAAAAGACTAAAACCGATAAAAAGCTTGTTATCGCAGGCGGTGCTTCGGATAGCGGCGGTTTTGATACCGTGTTGCGCAATCTTGCCGCTGATGATGACAGAATCATTTTCACGGGATTTGTTCAAGGCAGAATCTTGCAAGAGCTTTACAGTAATGCTTACATATATGTGCTGCCTTCTGATTTGGAGGGAATGCCGTTAAGTCTTTTAGAGGCTATGAGCTATGGTAACTGTTGCCTTGTGTCAAGTATCCCCGAATGTGCCGAGGTCGTTGAAGATTTTGGTGTTATATTTGAAAAGAGCAATGTAGAAGAATTGACCGAAAAACTGCAAATGCTTTGCGATAATTCCGAAACAGTTGATTCTTATAAAGCTAAAGCTTCCGATTATATTTGCAATAAGTATGATTGGGATGATGTGACGGTCAAGACAATGAAGTTGTATGGCGTGGATACGTCAAAACATGATCAAGCTGATGAACATGACAAACAGCTTGATGGTATTGTGTAAGAATAGCGTCGGGGAAGGGGTTATCATATGTTGCGTATTCTTCACTGTGTAAATAATATGCACAGAGCAGGATTGGAAACAATGATAATGAATTATTATCGTAACATTGATAGGACCCGTGTTCAGTTCGATTTTTTGACACATAGGGAAGAGCGCTCGGATTATGATGACGAGATTGAGGCTTTGGGTGGCAAGATTTACCGTGCTCCAAGGCTGTATCCGCAAAATTATCCCGCTTATTTCAAGTTCATGAAGAAGTTTTTTCATGAACATCCCGAGTATAAAATAGTACATTCTCATATTGATGCCATGAGCTATCTGCCGCTTTTGGCAGCTAAAAAAGCGGGAGTTCCTGTAAGAATTGCTCACAGTCACAGTACAGGTATTGACCGTGATTTTAAGTACCCTCTAAAGCAATATTTCCGTTTGCGATTGGGTAGTGTTACAACACATTCCTTTTCGTGCGGTAATCATGCAGGCAAGTTTCTTTTCCGCGGCAGGGATTTTACAGTTATTCATAATGCAGTAGATCCTACACAGTTTTGCTATAACGAAAGTGTGAGACAATCAAAAAGAGATGAGCTTGGTGTTTCAGATCAGTTTGTTGTTGGTCATGTGGGCAGAATGTCTTATCCAAAAAACCACGAATTCCTTTTGAATATGTTCTCAGAATTATTGGCTCAAAAAGCCGATGCGCTGTTGCTTTTGATAGGCACGGGTGAAAAAGAGCAGGAGCTGAAAAATAAGGTTGCCGAGCTTGGGATCGCTTCATCGGTTCGCTTTTTGGGCAATCGTAGCGACGTGCATGAACTGTATCAGGTGATGGATATATTCGTTTTACCATCCCATTTTGAAGGTATTCCGTTGGTTGGAGTTGAGGCACAGTTTGCCGGGCTTCCGTGTTTGTTTTCCAAAGGCGTTCCAAAAGAGGTATGCTTTAATGATAACTGCCGTTTCCAAAGTCTATCCGAACCTATCTCACTTTGGGTTGATGAAACGCTTTCGCTTACAACTGATGTTGACCGCAGTGTGTTTAACAAAAATTCACCCTATGATATTAGGGTGGCGGCATTAAACCTTCAGGAACATTATGAGAGTTTAGCTCTTAAATGAAAGGAAAATAGCAGGTAAATGCTTAAAGATTTTATCAGAAAACTAGTTTATAAAGAGAATGCTTCATCCGAATCATTGCAGAGTTACCTGAAAAGCAAAGGTGCTCAAATTGGTGAAGATGTAACCATATATGCCCCTAATAAGACGGTGATCGATAAAACAGCACCCTATCTGTTGAAGATAGGAAACCACGTCCGTATAACCGAGGGGGTTAAGATACTTACGCACGACTATTCTTGGTCGGTTTTGAAATGTTATTCTTCTGAGAATATTTCATCAGGTGAGATATTGGGTGCTCAAAGTGCCGTTGAAATAGGTAATAACGTTTTTATCGGAATGAACGCAATCATCACTCGTGGAGTAACGATAGGTGATAATGTTATTATCGGTGCGGGAAGTGTTGTTGCAAAAAATTGTGACTCAAACAGTGTATATGCAGGTGTTCCTGCCAAACGGATCATGAGCATTGAGGAGTTTTACGAAAAACGAAAGGCTGCTCAATTTCAAGAGGCAAAGGATATCGCTGTAAGATACAAAAATGCTTTTGGCGTTGAACCTGATAAAACGGTTTTTAACGAATATTTCATGCTGTTTGCATCTAGAGAAGAGGCTGAACAGACCGAAGCATTTAAAAGACAGATGCAGACATCGAAAAATTACAGTGAAACACAAACGTATATGTCGACTCATAAGCCGATGTTTGATAGTTTTGAAGCGTTTTTGGATGCTTGTTACGGTGGGAGTAAATAATGAACGAACTGGTGACGGTTGTTGTCCCTATATATAATGTAGAAAGATATCTTGTCAGGTGTGTCGAGAGCATTGTTAATCAGACTTATCATAATTTAGAGATAATTCTGGTTGATGACGGGTCGCCCGATAAGTGTCCCGAGATTTGTGATGATTTTGCAAAAAATGATGACAGAATAAAGGTTATCCATAAGGTTAATGAGGGTCTCGGCATGGCTCGCAACACCGGCATCGATAATGCAAAGGGTAAATATATTTGTTTTTTTGACAGTGATGATTATATTGAACCCGATACAATTGAATTTTGTGTTAAATCCGCTGTTGAAAATAAAGCAGACCTTGTTATTTTCGGTCACGATGATGTGACGAATGACGGCAAACTGCTTGGAATACATACACCTTGCCCACCAAAACAGTTGTTTTCGGGACAAGAGATTATCGATACATTACTTCCGGTTTCGCTTAATTGTAACCAAAAATCGGGTGACGATTGGAACACCTCTTTGTGTGCATGGAATAAGCTTTATTCTTTGGAGGTAATCAAAGAAAGCGGATGGCGTTTTGCCTCTGAAAGAGAAATTATTTCCGAGGATTACTATTCGCTGACCGAACTTCATAAAAATTTAAACAGTGTTTTTATTACAGACCGCGTATTTTATCATTATGTTGTAAACGAATCATCTCTTTCAAGAACTTTTAAGGCTGATAGGTTTGAGCGAATCAAAGGTTTTTATAAGTCGATGATTTCACTAAGCGAAAATATGGAGTCAGCCGATATTTTAAAACAACCTATAAATAATGTAACACTCGGGTTTACAATAGGCGCAATGAAGCATATTGTAAATTCAAATTTAAGTTTTTGTAACCGATACCGTGAGTTAAAAAAGATTGTTAAAGACGAATTTTTACAAGATATTATAAAAGATATCGACTTTACTAATGTTGGCTCACAAAAGAAAATGCTTTGTAAAGCAATTAAATCCAAGTTTGTTTTTATTTGTTTTTTGTTTATTAGTTTGAAATAATATAATCAACCCCTAAATTTTGGAAAAGGAGGCAATGGTCCAATGAACACAAGCGGAATACTGCGTATTGAGAAAAGACCGTTGCCTTACTGGTTGGTTTTATGGATTTTAGCCTTACCGATTTGCTGGGGAACAATTTTTCAGCTGCTTTCACTTCCGTCACTTATAAAGTACACTGCGGATATTGCGTGGTTTGGACTTTTGTGTTTGATGATATTCAGAAAAAAAATCGAAGTGCAAAAAAAAGTAACCCCGCTTGTTATTTGTATGCTGGTGTTCTTTGGTTACTGTTTGGTAATGTATTTATTAAATTACCAATCCGTTGTTTATTTTCTTTGGGGAGTAAGAAATAACTTCCGATTCTATATATTCTTTTTTGCTGTTACGGTGTACTTACAGGAAAGAGATGCGGATAAGGTTTTTCGCGTTTTGGATTTTCTGTTTTGGCTGAATCTTCCGATAGTTTTGATTCAATACTTCTTGTTTGGTTATAAGCAGGATTTTTTGGGCGGAATTTTCGGTGTTGAGAGTGGCGCCAACGCTTCTACCATCATATTTTTCACAATTATATTGAGTTATTCGGTTCTAAAGTATATGGAGAAAAAAGAAAAGTTCTCGCTGTGCGCAGCAAAATGTACAGCGGCACTCTTCACGGCGGCTTTGGCTGAGCTTAAATTTTTCTTTGTGTTCTTTATTGTAATTTTGATTGTGGCTGCTTTTTTAACCGCTTTTTCTTGGCGTAAGGTTATGATTTTTGTTGTTGGTGCGGCGGTTGTTTCGGTTGCAAGTACTTTGTTGGTTACACTTTTCGGATTTGAATCGTTCTTGTCATTTGATCAGATTTGGGAGGCCGCTACTCAAGAGCATTACAGCTCGGATAAAACTGTTAATCGCTTGAGTGCGATTCCTACACTTTCCGAGACAATAGTGCCTGATTTTGGTGACCGTTTATTGGGAACCGGCTTAGGTAATTGCGATACATCTTCATTTGATATATGTAACACCCCGTTCTATCAAATGTACGGATATCTTAGATACACATTCTTTTCTGCAGCCTTCCTTTTTCTTGAAGTGGGCTACATCGGAATTTCACTTTATGTATTATTCTTTATTTTGTGTTTCTGGTTGATACGAAAGCGAGTAAAACAGGGCATATGCAACGGTATGCACGGACGGGTTGCGCTGATTATGTCGGTTCTTTCGCTTGTCTTGGTTTTTTATAATTCGTCATTGCGTGCCGAGGCGGGTTATATGGTGTATTTTATTTTGGCATTGCCGTTTGTTGAGCGTAATACTTTATCGACATAGTGGTTTTAAATCTATAATTCAATTGGTTATATTTCACTCATAAGGGTGTTTATAAAAGATCAATAATTTATTTAGGAGGAATGATTATGATCACAAAATCAAGCAAGCGCTTGATGTCAATATTGCTTGCAATATTGATGCTTGTTTCTATTGTTCCGTTTCAGACATTCGCAACTGAAACCGCATCAGTAGAGACAGAACAGTATGAGCCCGAGGCTCTGCTTGAACGCATGGATATCAATGCGTTTCTCGAAACTTTACTTCTTAAAGATGTAAAGTCGGACATGGACAAGATCCTTGACAAATATCTTGGAGCAAGAGATTTGACTCCCAAGCAGGTCGAGGACGCAGTTTTGAGCTTTAATAACGATGCTCTGACATTCGCATGGGAGGATTGCCAAGCACTTTGTGCTAAAGCAGAACCTTTGACCGATGCAGAGGAATATTTTGCAAAGCTCTACGAAAGCACAGAAACTTTTGGATATTTCTATGGAATTTTGTGTGAGATATTCGATGGCGACTATGCCTTCTTTGCAGATGCTCCTGTTGTTGATATGCCTGTTGACGGCGTTGTAACAAAGAGCTATAAGCGTACTTATGCTGCTGCAGAGACCGAAACAGTTGCTGTTGCACATACTCATACTCCCGGGGCAGAGGCTACCTGTACCGAAAATCAGATTTGTACTGAATGCGGTACCGTGCTTGTTAAAGCTTTTGGTCACCAGTGGCAGGAGGTTTCCGCTAAGGCTCCCAGCCGTAGCGAAAACGGCTACGAAGCCTACATGGCTTGTGAGGAATGTGGCGAAATCGATGGTGAAATCGTTATACTTCCCGCAATCGGTGAGGCTGTTATCGACAGTTATGAGAAGTTCCTCTACAACTTGGCTTTGTTGGAAGAAATCTCAAACATGTATGTAAGGGAGAATCCCGGCAAGAATCCCATTGCTCTTGTAATAAAGTATATCCGTACCGGTGTTGAGCGCTATAACTCCGGTTCTTGGGGTATCATGGCAGGCTACGAGGATGCTGAGTTTGCTAAGTATGTAAAGCGTTTGGAGGATATGATAAACGCTGAGGTTACCGACGGTAATTACCTTGATGTTACCGGCATGAAGAACCTTAAGAACTTCTATTTGCCCAACGGCGACCGTGCTGATATCGGTCACGTATTCGGTGCAATGGATATCACTTATCACAATAAGGGAAGCCAGAACCATGCTGACGTATCGGGTTGGGCAGGCGACTTGGTTGACCTTCTTGAATTTTCCGATATGGCCGGTGCTACTGGTGATTTGGATACTATGATCAAGTTCGTTGCCGAGAACACTCTCGGCAAACACCCCAATATTCCTGAAGCTCCCTCTATGAGCCAGGAAGATATTGAGGGCGACCTTGATGCATATTACATCATGTATGCTTTGTACGAGGTTGAAGAAGATTATACTTCGGGTCTTTTGACCGAGATCTTCATGAACTACTATACCGAGGAACTTACACTTGAGCAGCGCGCAGCATTCTTCCTCCGTAACCGTTTGGAAACAACCGGTACTCGCGCTCATGTTCGTAATGCGGTATATACCGAATACACCGCTAACAAGATGATTGCCACTTTGGAGGGTACCAGAGAGTTTAAATCAACTGATCTTTCGACTTTGAGAAGAGCAGTCTGCTATGCTTTTGCTGACTATGTCTGCAAGCTTGCAGGTGACTATGTCGAAAAGAACGAAAACATCTACTACGAAGTATTTAACTCCAGTACATCTGTATTGGCTCCCGGTATCACCCAGGAGTACTATCAGGCAACATCGGTAGACGGTAAGCAGATGGTTTACTATGTTGCAACCGCTGATATTACCCGTGACGATGTTCACATTTTTGCAAACTATCACAATGCAGATCCTTCGGAAGGTTGGGCTATGCAGCGTGTTCTTGATCAGGCAAATGCTGCACAGAAGAAGTACGGCGATCCCAATAGTCCCGATTATATTCCTAACTACAATGTAATCGTCAGCACCAATGCGGACGGTTATAACATGGCTACCGGCGAACCCGGCGGTTTGCTTGTTATGAATGGCAAGGAATGGCATGGAATCGATAACGGCGGTTTCTTTGGTATCACCAAGGACGGTAAGGCTGTTATCGGTACTAAAGACGAATATAACAGCATTTACAAGAATAAGATTGCTGAAGCTGTTGGCGGATTTGGTACCATGCTTATTAAGGATGGCAAGATAGTTGTTGCTCATAATAATAACTACACCAAGGACCGTGCACCCAGAACCGCAATCGGTATCACCAAGACCGGTAAGGTTGTTATCATGGTTTTCGACGGTCGTCAGGAGCCCTACTCCTGCGGCGGTAGCATGCAGGAAATTGCACAGATACTCTTTGAGGCAGGCTGTGTAAGCGCAGTTAACCTTGACGGTGGTGGCTCTACTACATTTGTCGCAAAGCAGCAGGGTGCAGACGAACTCGCCGTTATGAACAGACCTTCTGACGGTGCAGCACGTTCTGTAAGTACCTCTCTTATGATGGTATCTACCGCACCGAGTTCTACTGCATTTGATCATGCAAACCTCGTTAGCGCATACAATTATGCTACTATCGGCACTCCTGTTGAAATTACTCCTGTCGGTATCAGTGCAACAGGTAATATTACCGATCTTCCCGAGGGTTACACCTGGGAGGTTTCCAACAGTAGATGGGCAACCATCACCGAAGACGGTGTATTCACCGGCTTGAGAAACGGTTCTGTTGATGTATACCTCAAGCTCGATGGCAATATCATTGGCAGCAAGACCATGAATATTGTAGTGCCCGAAAACATTTACTTCACCAAGAAGTCTATCGATGCTATTTACGGCTCTGATATAGAGCTTCCTATCGCAGCTTTGTACGAAGGCAAGCAGGTTGCCATCAACGCTAATGATGTAACCCTTGTACTTGATAATTCAAAGGCAGGTACAATTAACGGCTTTACCTTTACTGCTAAGGAAGGTACAGGCATTAAGGTTGTTAAGATTAACGCTTATTTGGTTGAGGATTCCTCAATCTGCGCAACCGTTACCGCAAACCTCTATCGTCAGGGTGAAAACTCCTTCGACTTTGATAAGGCAACAGGCGGTGACCGTTTGCTTGCTTGGGACCGTGTTGTTTCCAATGCAACCACTATTGACGGTGTTTCCTACTATATTGTTGAACCCGGTCAGGACATGACCTCCTCTTATACCTTCGCAATGGATATGACCCAGATCCCGATCCCCGCAAGATTGGCAGACTTGGTCTATATGTTGCCCGGTGCAGATATGGTTGATGCTTCTGCTTGGAACTTCCTGCTTCAGCTTGCTGAACGTGTAAGTACCTTGACCGAGGTTACTCCCGTAATGCAGTTTGATCCTGATGTTGTTGTTGACTACAGCGGCTTGACAATCAAGACTGATTACTTCGAGCTTGTTGGTACTGAGTTTGATGCTGCTACTAACTCCTTGAAGATTAAGCTCAAGTGGATTGACCAGACTGCAGCAATTGATCCATCCACAGCAAACCCCATTTGCTTGCTTAGCGGTATCAAGATTACTCCTAAGGACGGAGCTAAATGGGATGTTAACAATCGTTTGAACATTGTTAACAAGGGAGTAGTCAGCTACAATATTTTCTTGCGTGCAAGTGCACTTTATTCCTTCGCAAACAAGCCTGAAAATCAGGAGATTTTCGGTCTTTTGCCTTTCGTTAATCCTGATCTCCCCTCTGAAAAGGGTGCATCCTTCGGCGATATCTACAAGCAGTTTGAAGATAACTACACTCTTGTAAACTCTCTGAAGAACGGCTGGGTTGCTGAAGACGGCGGTTTTGCTTACTACATTGAAGGCGTAAGAATGGCCGGCGGTGTCAAGCTGGTTGAAGGCTATTACTATGAGTTCAATGACCAGGGCATCAACCAGGGTCAGACAAAATATACCGGTATATTCTATGCTTCTTCTGCAGGTGCTCACTACTACTGCAGAAACGGTGTTCTTGAAGGCGGTTGGCAGTCGGTTGACGGTGATTGGTATTACTTCGATAAGTCTACCATGAAGGCTGTCAGCGGAAGTCAGAAGCTCGGTGGTGTCACCTATGAGTTTGAGAGTAATGGTAAACTCAAGTCCGGTGTTTGGGTTAATGTAGTTACCGGTATGAGATATTACTATGGTCCTTCCTTCTACTTGAGCAAGTGGCAGAATATTGATGGTGATTGGTACTACTTCCGTGACGGTCACCCCGTAACAGGCTATTCTGTTGTTGACGATAAGGAATTTAACTATATCCGTAAGTGGTACAACTTCGGTGAAGACGGTATCGCAAGAGAGCTTGAAACTGACGGACTTTATACCTTTGACGGTGAACTCTACTACATTGTAGACGGTATCCATCAGGTAGGTCTCCATAAGGTTGACGGCGATTACTACTTCTTCACCTACAACGGTAACGCAATTCGTGGACAGAGTTATTACACCTGGCAGACCAACTGTGATCTGCCTTGCGATACCTATGCATTCGGTCTCGACGGCAAGATGGTTAACGGTCTTGCTGAAATGAACGATGGTATTTACTACTATGTAAATGGTAAGGTTAATTGGCAGCAGGCTGGTCTCCATAAGATCGGTGATGACTATTACTTTATCAACACTGCAGGTAAGTGCGTAACAGGACCTTACTACGCATGGGCAACCTATTGTGATATGCCTTGCGGAAACTACGAATTCGGTTTGGACGGTAAGATGCTGAACGGTATCGTAGAGAAGGCAGACGGTTATTATTACTATGTAAACGGTAAGATCGACTGGACTCAGGCTGGTCTCCATAAGATCGGTGATGACTACTACTTCATCAATACTGCAGGTAAGTGCGTAACAGGTACTTACTACGCATGGGCAACCTTCTGTGATCTTCCTTGCGCAAACTATGAGTTTGGTGCAGACGGTAAGATGCTTCAGGGTATTGTAGAAAAGGCAGACGGTCATTACTACTACATCAACGGTCAGATTGACTGGAAACAGGCCGGTCTCCATAAGATTGGTGAGGACTACTACTTCGTCAATACTGCAGGTAAGTGTGTAACCGGTACTTACTATGCATGGGCAACCTTCTGTGATTTGCCTTGCAGCGAGTATGAATTCGCTGCCGACGGTAAGATGCTTCAGGGCATTGTAGAGAAGGCAGACGGTTATTACTACTACATCAACGGTAAGGTTGACTGGACTCAGGCAGGCTTACATAAGATCGGTGACGACTACTACTTCATCAATACTGCAGGTAAGTGTGTAACAGGTGCTTACTACGCATGGGCAACCTTCTGTGACTTACCTTGCGGCAACTATGAGTTTGCTGCTGACGGTAAGATGCTTCAGGGTATTATTGAAAAGGCTGACGGCTATTACTACTATGTAAACGGTCAGATTAACTGGCAGCAGGCTGGTCTCCATAAGATTGGTGAGGACTACTACTTCATCAACACTGCAGGTAAGTGCGTAACAGGTGCTTACTATGCATGGGCAACCTTCTGCGATATGCCTTGCGGTAACTATGAGTTTGGCGCAGATGGTAAGATGCTCCACGGCTTTGTCGAAAAAGAAGATGGCATCTACTGCTATGTCAACGGTAAACCCGGTAGCTTGAATCCCGGTCTTGCAAAGATTGACGGTTACTACTACTTCATCAATACCTTAGGTAAGTGCGTAACAGGTACTTACTACGCATGGGCAACCAACTGCGATCTTCCCATTGGTACTTATGAGTTTGACGAGCAGGGTAGAATGCTTGACGGCTTTGTAACTAAGGCTGACGGTATCTACTACTACGAAAACGGTAAGATAGGAAAAGTCGGTGTTAACTATATTGACGGTTACTACTACTTCCTTAATACCCAGGGCAAGCTCGTAACCAACCAGACCTTCTGGGTTTGGGAGACTAACGGTTTGATTCTTGAATCAAGCTATATCTTCAACGAACTCGGACAGATTGTTAAGTTGGCTTACTAATCTCTAAATCGACTCACAGAGCCCCCCTAAAAAGGGCTCTGTGAGGAGCTTTGATAAATACATAAAGCATATCAAAACGGTGTTTTTGAATTTTTGATATGCTTTATATTTTTATCAAACGCTAAGAAACCTATGGTGTTAAAATGGATAAACGAAAAAGTATATTAAATGTTACCGTTTCGGTAGGGTTTAAAATCGTTACAACGGTTATGGTTATCATTGTAAAAAGGTTTTTGATTAACACCTGCGGAAACGATGTAAACGGTTTAAATGCACTGTATTTGAGCATTATCGGCTTCCTTTCGGTTGCCGAGCTTGGTGTTGGTAGTGCCATAACCTTTTGTATGTACAAGCCCATAGTTGAAGGGGATAACAATACCGTATCGGCTTTGTATCATCTTTTCAGACGCATATATTTTGCAATTGGCGGAATCATTTTGGTTGGCGGATTTGCAATAACACCGTTCCTTAATGTTTTTGCAAAGGGTTATAATCAGGTTGATGTCAATCTGTATTTAACCTTCATCTTAATGCTTATTTCGGTGCTTATAACCTATTTGTTCTCATGCAAGACTTCACTTATCAATGCATACAAGAACAACTATATCACAACGACAATTTCATCAAGCGGCGTTTTATTTCAGTATGCTCTGCAAATTGTTGTTTTGGTTATCACAAAGTCCTTTGTGTGGTATTTGGTATGTCGAATTGTTGCGGCAGCGGCACAGTGGTTAGCAACTGAGATTGTTGCGCGCAAAAGGTATTCACCGATTTTGTCAAATGTACAAAAGCTCCAAGGCCCTGTGAAAAAGGAATTGCTTAAAAACATCAAGGCAATGTTTATGCACAGAGTTGGCTACATAATGGTAAATACTGTTGACAGTATGGTTATTTCAACATTTGTCGGCGTTGTTGCTTTGGGTGAGTACTCAAACTATACAATGATTCTCACATCGCTGACCGAGGTTTTAAAACTTGTATTTACCTCTTTGACATCGGTTATTGGTCACCTTTATGTTGAGGAGAATAAGGATACCACTCAAAAATACAGCGAGAAATTCCATCTTTTGAATTTTATTCTCGGTTGTGTGTTCTTCTTGGGATACTATGCAATTATCGATAATCTGATTGGCATTTTGTTCTCGGCAGACCTTGTTGTTTCAAAGTCAATTTCTTTTGTGATTACGTTGAATGGTTTTGTGCAGTTCATGCGTCAAAGCACATTGCTTTTCAGAGAGGCAACGGGAACATTTTATAACGATAGGTGGAAACCCTTGTTTGAAGGTGCTTTGAACATCGTTTTGTCGGTTGTTTTTGTGCATTGGATAGGTGTTACAGGCGTAATTGTTGCAACTATTATTACAAACCTTGTTATCTGCCATGTGGTTGAGCCTTTTGTGCTTTATAAACATGCTTTTGTAAGGTCGCCAAAACACTATTATTTCAAAAATTACGGCATGATATTGCTGTTTATCATTGCTTTGGTAACACTTCATTTCTGCATGCTGATGTTTAATAATCCGTGGGCTTCGCTTTTGGCAAACGGCTTTATTTCGGTGGGAATAGCTGTTGTGTTTTGCTCAATTGTGTTGCTGTTTAACCGTGAGCTTTGCAAGGAATTGCTTGGTGGTATGAAAAAGCGTTTGAAAAAATAATTTGCAGTTTTTAGTCTGTTAAAAGGAGGGATATGTGTGGAGCAGTCGAACGTGATTGATATTGTTGTCCCTTGGGTTGACGATACCGACCCTGTTTGGAGAGCCAAAAAAGCTCAATATACGGGTGAGGAAATACAGGAAGGCAATTCCGAAGTTCGTTATCGCGATTGGGATACCTTGAAATATTGGTTCAGAGGTGTGGAAAAATTTGCACCTTGGGTAAGAAATGTTTATTTTGTTACCGACAATCAGAAACCTGAATGGTTGAATATTGACCATCCCAAATTGAAGTGGGTAAAACACACTGATTTTATTCCTGAAGAATATTTACCTACTTTTGCTTGTCAGACCATTGAATGGAATCTGCACAGAATCCCCGGTATTTCAGAAAATTTTGTTTTCTTTAACGACGATGTGTTTATGATCAAGCCAACAGTTCCCGAAGATTTCTTTGTTGACGGTTTGCCTTGCGATCACCCTAAATTAGGATTACTGTATCCCTGCGGTTTCTTCTCTCATATCTTGTTTAATAATATGGAGTTGATAAACAGTCATTTTTCTTTGAAAAAGAGTATACGTACGAATTTTAGAAAGTGGATAAAGGGACAGTCGTTGGGTGGTCTTATGAAATTGGCATTGTATGGGAACAGAGATCTTATTCCAAATAGCATCAGTCCTCATATACAGCTTTCTTTCAAAAAGAGTACATACGAAACTCTGTGGGAGAAAGAATACGATAAAATACATGCAACCTGTTTGAGTAAATTGCGCAATAAGGATGTTGTTACATCGTACTGTGTCCGTGATTGGCAAATTTTCTCGGGTGAGTTTTATCCTAAAAAGCCTATCGGCCAATCGTTCCACACCGCGTCTATGTCTTATAGCGATGATGCAATTAACTATCTCAAAAAGCAAAAGGGCAAAGTGATTTGCCTTAATGACAGTGAGAATGAAACCGATTTTGAAGCTCATAAGCAAATGATTATCGATGAGTTTGAAAAACTGTTTCCTGAAAAATCTTCGTTTGAAATATAATTCAGAGGTATAATAAATGTGTTTTTCTAAAGGAACAGTGGTAAGATGTATAATGATTTTAGCAGTGATCGTTATTACCTCTGTGATATTTGTAAAATCTTTTGAAAACATCTCAACCTCGCACAGTTACAGCGATGCAATTGCCGAGGCTATTTCATCTGATAATGCCGATTATATTGAAAAAGGGAACTTAGAAGTTACGATCAGAAAATGGGCCCATGTGATTGAATATGCAGTGTTGGGAATAGCGGTCATGTGTTTGCTGCTTAATGTACATAAAGCGTTTAATAAACCCTTTTTCGGTGTTGCATCGTTTTATGTGTTAGCGGTAGCTGTGGTTGATGAGCATATCCAAAGCTTTTCGGACAGAACAAGCTCTACCGACGATATAATCCTTGATTTTGTCGGTGCATTGTTGGGTTTTGCGTTCACTTTCGGCGTGTATCTACTTATCAGTTTTATAAAAAATAAAAGATGTACTAAAACTACTTAAAAGCGATTGTTTAAATTATTTAGATAAAAAAGATTGCGTGTATTTGCGCAATCTTTTTTTATTGAAGGATATAAAACAAGAAAGTAAAGGAAACCATGCCTTTAAATCTATAAGCTTTGTGCTGTATTTAATTAAGCGATAGAACATTTTAAATTTATTGATGACAACCGTTTCGTTATTTGTTATAATGAGAATAAAGGCGGTGTTCAAATGGATTTGAATATGTTTTTAAAAAGTGTTATCGATTCCGACCGGGCTCCCGTGGTTATTTGTGATTTAAACCACACGGTTGTGTATATGAATCCATCATCGGTTGAGCGTTATCGAATGGATTTGACAGGGAAGAGCATAAAGCAATGCCACAATGCCGCATCAAATGCGAAAATTGACCGTGTTGTAGCTTGGTTTGGCGAGTCAAAGGAAAACAATATGGTTTTCACAATGCACGACGAAAAGGAAAATAAGGATGTTTACATGATAGCGCTGCGTGACGGTGAAGGCAATTTGATTGGCTATTATGAAAAGCATGAATATCGAACGGCATTTTCAAAAACAGTTTAGAAGTTTATAGATAGCATAAAGAAAGTAAAAATTTATACAGTTTGAATGATAACTAAAGCCGAAGCTTGGTCTTCGGCTTTTGTTTGTTGGTGCAATTACGCATTTTGTTTAAAAACACTTGACGAAACACAAGATATAGTATATAATTTAATGGATAATGGATAAATTATGCAATAATGCAATTTTTAAAAATGATGATATAAGGATGGTAAAGATATGGCTAAAAAGCCTGAATACGGTAACGAAAGTATTACATCTTTAAAGGGTGCCGACCGAGTAAGAAAAAGACCTGCGGTTATTTTTGGATCGGATGGTCTTGAAGGCTGTCAGCATTCGGTTTTTGAGATTATCTCAAACTCTATCGACGAAGCGCGTGAGGGTCATGGTAAAAAAATCGTTGTAACCCGTTATAGCGACCACTCTATTGAGGTGCAGGACTTTGGCCGTGGTGCACCTGTTGACTTTAATACAAAAGAAAACCGCTTTAACTGGGAGCTTTTGTACTGCGAAATGTACGCAGGCGGTAAGTATAACACCAATGACGGCGGAAACTATGAGTTTTCTCTGGGACTTAACGGCTTGGGTCTTTGCTCGACACAGTATTCCTCGGAGTATATGGATGTTGAAATAAAGCGTGACGGTTTTCTTTACACCCTGCATTTTGAAAAGGGTGAAAATGTCGGCGGTCTTAAAAAGGAGCCTTATTCGGGTAAAGATACAGGTACCAAGACACGCTGGAAACCCGACTTGGATGTTTTTACCGATATAAATATTCCGCTTGACTATTACCTCGATGTTTTAAAGCGTCAGGCCGTTGTCAACGATAATGTTGTGTTTGTTCTTCGTGACCAGGTGGGCAACAAGTTTGAGAATTACGAGTTCTGCTATCAGTCGGGTATTAAAGACTATGTTACCGAAACTGTGGCCGATAAGGGGCTTTCTTCGGTACAGTTCTGGCAGACCGAACGAAAGGGTAAGGACCGTGACGACAAGCCTGAATACAAGGTTAAGATAAACGCTGCTTTGAGCTTCTCTAATCAGGTTCAGCTGAAGGAATATTACCACAACTCGAGCTGGCTTGAACACGGTGGTTCACCCGAAAGAGCTGTGAGAAACGCTTTTGTTTATCAGATTGATAAGTATATAAAGGACACTAATAAGTACACCAAAAACGAGTCCAAGATAACCTTCCAGGATGTTGAGGAATGCTTGGTGCTTTGCATTTCATCTTTCTCGACACAGACTTCTTACGAAAACCAGACCAAAAAGGCTATTACCAATAAATTTATCGGCGATGCTATGACCGAGTTTTTCCGCCATCAGCTTGAGGTTTATTTCATCGAAAACAAGGAAGAAGCCGAAAAAATCGTCAATCAGGTGCTTATCAACAAGCGTAGCCGTGAAAAGTCGGAAAGGGAACGCCTTAACCTTAAAAAGACCCTTTCTACAAGCAACGATATGTTGTCGAGAATCGAAAAGTTCGTCGATTGCCGTTCTAAAGATGTCAATGTTCGCGAGCTGTTTATCGTTGAGGGTGATTCGGCTTTGGGTTCGGTCAAAATGGCAAGAAATGCTGAATTCCAGGCAGTTATTCCTGTTCGCGGTAAGATTCTCAACTGTTTGAAGGCCGATTATGAGCGTATCTTCAAGTCCGAGATTATCACCAATCTTATCAAGGTGCTTGGCTGCGGTGTTGAGGTTAAATCCAAGGCTAATAAGGATATTTCAAACTTTAATCTCGATGCTTTGCGTTGGAATAAGGTTATCATCTGTACCGATGCCGATGAGGACGGATTCCAGATAAGAACACTTATTTTAACTATGATTTATCGCCTTGTGCCGACTCTTATTGAGGCTGGCAAGGTCTATATTGCCGAAACTCCTCTTTATGAGATAACCACCAAGGAAAAGACCTATTTCGCCTATGATGAAAGGGAAAAGGCCGAAATCATGACCGACATGGTGGGTGACAGTAAGTGCACTGTTCAGCGTTCCAAGGGTCTTGGTGAAAACCAAGCCGATATGATGAGCCTTACCACCATGAATCCCGAGACTCGCCGACTTGTTAAGGTCAGTCCCGAGGATGCTGAGGCTACTGCCAATATGTTTGATATTCTTTTGGGTGATAATATTGACGGGCGTAAGGAAATAATCACCGAAAAGGGATATATGTATATTGCCGATGCCGATTTGAGCTAAATCATGCTCGATTTAAAAGAATATTGAAGGAGTAAAAATATGCCTCCGAAAAAGAAAAAACAACAGGAAATTAAGACAAGCGAACCCATATCCAATGCCTATATTGCGGGTGCGGGATTGGTTGTTGAACAGCCTATAACAAGAACGCTCGAAACCAACTATATGCCATATGCAATGAGCGTTATTTTGTCTCGTGCTATCCCCGAGATTGACGGTTTCAAGCCTTCGCACAGAAAATTGCTTTACACCATGTACAACATGGGTCTTTTGAAGGGACCTAAGACCAAGTCGGCCAATATCGCAGGTCAAACCATGCGTTTGAACCCTCACGGTGATGCCGCCATTTATGAAACAATGGTTCGTCTTACCGAGGGTAACGAGGCTTTGCTTCACCCTTATGTTGAATCCAAGGGTAACATGGGCAAGGCCTATTCGCGTGATATGGCGTATGCCGCATCGCGTTATACCGTGGCAAAGCTGGCACCTATTGCGGCCGAATTGTTTAACGATATTGACCGTGATACCGTTGATATGGTGGATAACTACGATGCCACCATGCTCGAACCCACACTTTTTCCCGTATCCTTCCCGTCGGTTTTGGTCAATGCCAACACGGGTATTGCCGTTGGTATGGCAAGCTCAATCTGTCCGTTTAACCTCCAAGAGGTTTGTAAAACCGAGATTGAGTTTATCAAGGATGACGAGATAAATATTGCCGATTACCTCACAGCACCCGATTTCCCCGGTGGCGGTGAACTGCTTTACGACCGTGCCGAGATAGAGAATGTTTATCGCACAGGTCGTGGAAGCATTAAGGTTCGCGGTGTTTATTCTTACGATAAATCGGCCAATTGTATTGATATTACACAGATTCCGCCGACCACAACTATCGAGGCCATTATCGAAAAAATAATCGACCTTGTTAAGCAGAAAAAGATCACCGAAATCAATGATGTTCGTGACGAGACCGACCTTAAGGGTCTTAAAATCACCATTGATTTGAAGCGCGGAACCGATCCCGAGAAGTTCATGCAAAAGATCTTTAAAATGACTCCGTTGCAGGATAATTTCTCGTGTAACTTCAATATCCTTGTCGGTGGAACTCCCAAGGTTATGGGCATTAAAGAGATTTTGACCGAGTGGACAGCGTTCAGAGAAGAATGTGTCAAGCGCAGAGTTTTCTATAATCTCACCAAAGCCAAGGAAAGATACCACTTGCTCAAAGGCTTGCAGAAGATACTGCTTGACATTGATAAGGCGATAAAGATTGTTCGCGAAACATCCGAGGAAAAGGATGTTGTGCCCAACTTGATGATAGGTTTCGGCATTGATGAAATTCAGGCCGAATATGTTGCCGAAATCAAGTTGCGCCATTTGAACCGTGAGTACATTCTCAAACGTTTGGAAGATGTTGAGGAACTTGAAAAGGAGATTGCCGATCTCGAGGATATTTTAAAATCCCGTAGAAGGGTTATGAATATCATAATCAAAGAACTCGAAGAGGTTGCCAAAAAGTACGGTCAGGAAAGAAAGACCAAGATAATCTCGGCCGAAGAAAACAAAATTGAACTTGAGGAAGAAGCAGTCCCTGATTACCCTGTAACGCTGTTCTTTACCAAGGACGGTTACTTTAAGAAGATAACACCGCAGTCGCTTCGTATGAGTGGTGAGCACAAGCTTAA
>JAZUAC010000055.1:0-28859 GCA_045637775.1 Acutalibacteraceae bacterium
TCGAACTCGTGTTACCGCCGTGAAAGGGCGGTGTCTTAACCGCTTGACCACCGGGCCATATAAATCCGCACCGTCTGGTGCGGATCGTTTGTGGTAGCGGTAGTCGGATTTGAACCAACGACAAATCGGGTATGAACCGAGTGCTCTAGCCAACTGAGCTATACCGCCATTTATTCAGTGCCACATCTGTGACCTCGCCATTATAATATAACGATGCTATTTTGTCAAGAGTTTTTTTAAAAAAATTTTAAAATCGAAAATTATTTTATTTTGCGGTATTTTTGAGGCGACACTCCCGTGACCGCTTTAAATACTCGGCTGAAATAAAATTGGTCATCAAAACCGACGGTTGACGCGATCTCGCTGACGCTCATTGAGGTGTTGCTCAAAATAGACTTTGCATGTGCTACCCTCAAACGGTTACGGTAGTCAACAGGGCTTAAGCCCGACCACTTTTTGAAAAGCATATGGAAATAGCTCAAACTAATGCCGCAAAGCTCGGCATAGCGTGAGATTCGCTCGTTTTTATTCCATTCCACTATAAGAATATCTATTCCACGTCTGATCGGGTAATATTCCTGTGCTCTTTCACTGTTGCTGGCAATAAGCACATCTAAAAGTGCACAAAATTTCGACATTATTCGCAGTTGATTGTTCCGAACATCGTTACAAGCCAAGGACAACTCGGCCGCCATAGGCTGAAACTCACCCGTTTTATCATGAGCAATAATTCTAAGCCCGCCATCCTCGGTTAAATCCTGCCCATCGGGACTCTTCATTTCAAAGTTTGCTGTATAGGAGTGGGTTTGCACCTTTGGGTCGACATTAAAAAAATCAACCTTGTAAAGCGTTCCGATAGGTGCAAAAACAACATCGCCTCTTGTAGCCTCAAGCACCTTACCGTCGGCCGTTTCAAAGCGAGCCGTCATATCGGAGGTTATGAGGACAATGCCGTTATCAGGACGAGGTTTGTCCATATATCCATAGTATTTGGGATTATAGCTCCAGTTTTGACCTGTGGCTGAAATATTATAAAAAACCGCATGTGAAAAGCCTATTTCCTCAAATTTTACGCTATTATCCATCACAACACCCCCAAACCTATAGTTTTTCGACAAACACATTATACACGATTATTGTCAAAAAGTCCATACTTTTTTCAGATAAAAAACCACCGCTTTTGAAATTTCGAAAAGCGGTGGTTTTTGGTTTAGTTTAATTGGATTGTCAATTTATGACATAGCATTTTCCGCAGGCGCGGTAGCCTTGTGCACGAGCCTTTGCCATGGTGGTTTTGACGCCCTCTTCACCCGGGGCAAAACATCTTGTGGCAGTGGAATGATACTTCCCGTCGGAAGATATCCAGACATTGGGTGAATCAACAATCGTTTCAGGGTCATGTGCTAAGCAAACCGAACAAATACTGTCAACATAATCGTGTCCTAAAGCCTCACCTTCGGTTTTTCCGCATGCAAGGCAGGTTTTTGGGGTTGTGCAGGTTGCCCCGTCCCACGAATGACCAATTGGTTCACCTCGCGTTGCACCACAATCGCAGATTTGGGGATTCTCACAGTCGTCAGGCCTAAAGCTATGCTCATGCTCGGGCACACACGATACATCCAAAACTATTGAGCTGTTCAAACCGTCTGAACCGTTTGTTTCGTTTGAATTATTATCCGCTTTTGAACCACACCCCGAAAAGCACAAAACAACAGTTAAAGCCATCAACACACACACTGATTTCAAAGCTTTCATAAGCATACCTTCACCCCATTTCAAAATTTCATATCTCTATTGTAATATAGCACATTTTAAAAGCCTTATCAACAAAAATCTTAAAAACTATTGCTGTAACAAACTATCAAATAATAACACAACTGCCTTGTTGTGCTTCGTTGCGTACTCAAACGCAATTTTAGTGCCGCTTTTGCGAGTGGTCGGGACATTATACTCATTGTAATACACTATGCAATAGTGGCTATTATCTATCATCTCACAGTCACGCTCGACATAAGATGCTCTGCCTGAGTTAAGTATCTTTTCGGGGTAATAGGTATCCTCATATTTTTTCAAAAGATATTGCTTGTAATCGTCGTTGATATGCCGATATTCTGCCCTGACATAGATTCGTTTTATGTGTGGGTGTTTTTCTTTTAATTTAGTTACAATTTCGTGACACAGGTCATTAAACCGACTTTTACTTCCAAAAAGGAATGTGTCGATTTGCTTTTCCGTAATCAGATTTTCAATAATCTCAATGAGCTTAAATTTAAGTTCGGCGGTTTCGTTTATCTCTCTGTGACCGATGAAACAACAGGTGTGTTTTCTATTCACAATTCTCACCTCGAATAATTTAGATATACTATATATCTATCAGAAACATTATAGCACATAATATGCCTAAAATAAATATACATTATATTTGTTTTGAGGTGATTTTATGTCTATCAAAAGTGTTTCTATCAGAATTGAGGAAGAAATGTTAGACAAAATAGCGTATATTGCCGACTACGAAGGCAGAAGCGTAAACAGTCAAGTGCTTGTTTTGATACGAGAAAATATAAAAGCATTTGAAGATGCTAATGGCGTTATTGATGGTAGCATCAATCCTGCATCAAATGTAAAACCTACTCGCAAGTAACCAAAATCTCTCTGTCCACAATGGCAGAGAGATTCTTTTTGCGGAACGTTGCCCTTCGATGAAGGCCTTTCTCTCCCTTTGGAATCCCTCCACCAACCTTCGGTTGGTCCCCCTCCCTTTAGACAAAGGAGGCATCGTAGGGGCGTTCTGCGAACGCCCGCGGAACGGAAAATTAAGTTCCTTATAAAATGTCAATAAAGCGATGTGTAGCAATAGACATTTATGATATCACGAATATTCAATGATAGCCAACGGGTCGTCGAGGACGCCGACCCCTACAAGAGTCTATTGGGTTTTCGTAGGGCAGGGATTTATCCCTGCCGAAAGCCTTCCCCAGTGGGGGAAGGTGGCATTGCGTAGCAATGACGGATGAGGTGTAAGAGTAAAGGTTAAAACCGATTATAAACGATACATTATCGTAGGGGCGAACTCTGTTCGCCCGCGGAACGGAAAATTAAGTTCCCTACAATATCCTTTATATCTTCAGAAACTTAAAACCACCGTTTTGGGATTTGACCCGAAACGGTGGTTTGCGTTTAATTTTGAATTTAAAATTACGGACGGAGGCGATCGCGGTCACGGGGGAATGCAGTGGCCTGCTTGATGTTGTCAAGACCCAAGATATTCTGAACGATTCTCTCAAGTCCAAGACCCATACCGCCGTGGGGAGGCATGCCGTACTTATGCATGGTGAGGTAGTCCTCAAACTCGGCAATATCCATACCGCGTGCGTTCATCTTGGCGACCTGCATCTCGTAATCGTGGATACGCTGACCGCCGGTGGTAACCTCAAGACCGTTGAGCAGCATATCGAAGCTCAAGGTGTACTCGGGATTCTCGGGGTCCTCCATTGCGTAGAACGGACGCTTAACGGTGGGATAATGGGTAACGAAAACGATAGGAGCGTTGTGCTCTTTGAGGAAATATTCACCCAACCACTTTTCCTCTTCGGGTGCAAAGTCGGGCTCTTCCAAAGCGCGTTTTCCGTGCTCACCGGGGTGGGCATCGGCAAACAGTTTCTTGGCTTCGTCGAATCTGATTTTGGGGAAGCAGGTCAATTCGGGCAATCTCTGGTCGCGGCCGAGATACATTTCAAGCTCTTCTGCGTATTCCTCGTTAAGAACCTTGAACATATACTGGAACATTCTTGCCTCAAGTTCCATCAAATCCTCGAAAGAGTTGATAAAGCCCATTTCAAGGTCAAGACCCTGGAACTCGTTGATGTGACGGTTGGTCGAATACTTTTCGGCACGGAAAACGGGGCCAACTGTAAATACCTTCTGGAAAACGCCAACCATGATCTGCTTATACATCTGGGGACTCTGATTGAGGTAAGCCTTCTTGCCGAAATATTCCACTTCAAACATATCGGCACCGCCTTCAGCACCCGATTCAACCATTTTGGGCGGAATGAACTCGGTAAAGCCTTCCTCACGCAAGAATGAACGGAAAGCATACTGAACGCCATCGGCAATCTTCAAAATTGCGCGAATCTTGGGATTACGCAACGAAACAATGCGGTTGTCCAAAAGGGTGTTGAGGTTGAGCTTTTCCATCTTCTTATCGTTACCGATTTCAACGGGCGGAACCTCGGCCTTGCCCGAAATACGGGTCATATCGTCGATACGGATGTCGAAGCCGAGACGGCTACGCTCCTCAACAATCAAAGTACCGTCAACAACTACGCACTCCTCAACCGAGAAGTCCTTAACATCGATGTTAGACTTGCCTTCCTCCCAGATACACTGGAAGCACATGCGTGCGGTACGGATGATAACAAAGGCAAAACCACTCATTTCACGAATGCGGTGGATAGTTCCCTTCACCTTTACCTTGTCGCCGTCCTTGATAGTGCCGTTCTTAAAGCCTTCGATAACATAGGCAATTTCGGTAGTATCAAGTTTCTTCTCAATGTTCAAAAATTCCATTTTTTCTTCCTCCTATAATCATAGTTTTGCCAATTCTTCGGTCAAAACCTTGTTTACTGTTTCGGGCTTTGCTTTGCCCTTTAATGCCTTCATGGTCTGCCCCACAAAGAAGCCAACCACCTTTTGCTGACCTGCTTTGTACTGCTCGACCGTTTTGGGGTTGTCGGCAATGACCTGCCGTATAGTATCGCGGATGGCGTCACTGTCATCAACCTGCTCGAGGTTGTTTTGCTTGATATATCCCTCGAGGTCAAACTCGCCTTCTGCAAAGAACATTGCCTCAAGCACCTCTTTACCGGTCTGACGGCTAATGCGGTCGGCCGTCATTATTCCGATAAACTGTGCAAACTTTTGAGGACTTAAATGTATATCCTCGGGTTGCAGACCCTTATCGTTCAAGAAATACATTATCTGACCGATTAGCCAGTAGCGTACTTCTTTGGGATTGTTACAAAGTGCTGTTGTTTCCTCAAAAAGGCTTGCCAAATGCTTTGACGATGCGATTATCTCGGCATCGGCCTTGGAAAGACCCATGGTTTCCTCGTATCGCTTGGCCTTTTGGTCGGCAAACTCGGGCAACTCGTTGCAATACCTCTTGATATCCTCTTCGGGTATATCAATGGGCGGAATATCAGGCTCGGGGAAATAGCGGTAATCCGCGGCATCCTCTTTAGAACGCATAGCCAAGGACACACCCTTGTTATCGTCCCAACGCCTTGTTTCCTGCGTTATTTTCTCTCCTGACTCGATTGCCTTTATCTGTCGTGCCGACTCAAATGTGATAGCACGCTCAACCGCCTTAAACGAGTTGAGATTTTTCATCTCGGTGCGTGTTCCAAGGGTTGGCTCACCCATTGGTCTTACCGAGAGGTTGACATCGGCACGCATCGAACCCTCCTGCATTTTGCAATCGGAAATTCCGAGATACTGCAGGGTCGATTTCAGCTTTTCGAGGAAGGCTGTGACCTCCTCTTTGGTTCTGAAATCGGGCTCGGTAACAATTTCTATCAACGGCACACCGCAGCGGTTATAGTCGATAAAGGTTTCGTCACCCGTTTCGGAATGTATCAGCTTACCTGCATCCTCTTCCATGTGTATTTCATGGATGCCTATGGATTTTACTGAGCCGTCACGCAAGATTATATCAACATGACCGTTTCTTGCAAACGGTAGGTACAACTGCGAAATCTGATAGGCCTTGGGCAGGTCGGGATAAAAATAGTTTTTGCGGTCGAATTTATTATACCGCGTTATATCGCAATTAAGTGCCAAACCTGCCTTCACGGCATATTCAAGTACTTTTTTATTAAGAGTCGGCAATGTGCCGGGCATTCCCGTGCAGACGGGACAGCAATGCGTGTTGGGTGCACCGCCGAATTTGGTTGTGCAGGCACAAAAAACCTTGCTTTCGGTGGACAACTCGACATGGACCTCAAGTCCCATTACAATTTCCCATTCCATGTCACATCACCTCCGCACGGAGTTTATGAAAATCGGTAACGCTTTGGTAAGCGTGACCTATATTCAACACCTTTTGTTCGCCCAACTGCGGTCCTATCAACTGCGCACCAATGGGCAGACCGTTTTTATCAAAACCGCAGGGTAAAGACAATGCGGGCAATCCCGCAATATTGACCGACACGGTAAATATGTCTGAAAGGTACATCTGTAATGGATTCAAAAGACTTTGACCCGAGGTTGGAGCCGTTGTAGGCGCGGTGGGACACAGTATTGCATCAAACTCGCTGAACACCTTGGTATAAGCCTCGGTTATAATTCTTTTAACCTTTAAAGCCTTGTTATAATAGGCATCGTAAAAGCCTGACGACAAAACGAATGTGCCCAAAAGTATGCGTCTTTGAACCTCGTCACCAAAGCCTTGACTACGAGTTTTGCTATAAGTTTCCGAAAGGCTTTCGGTCTCGGCTCTGAAGCCGTATTTCACACCGTCAAAACGGGAAAGATTTGAGCTTGCCTCGGCCGAGGAGATAATGTAGTAGTCGGCAACGCCAAACTCTAAAAACGGAAGGCTTATTTCCGAAACAATAGCACCCTTTGACCGCAAAACATCAGCCACACGGCGCACATTTTCCGAAACCTCCGGGTCAAGACCCTCAACCTCAAAGCATTCTCGAGGCAATGCGATTTTCATTCCGCTTATATCGTCGGAAAGGTTTTTCAAAAATTCGGGAGTACCTAATTCCAAGGTGGTGCTATCCTTCGGGTCTTGTCCCGAAATAGCATCCATCACGGCAGCACAGTCGGCAACACTTCCCGCGATTGGACCTATTTGGTCAAGCGATGAAGCATGAGCCACAAGTCCAAAGCGCGAAACCGTTCCATAGGTTGGTTTAAAGCCTGTAACACCGCAATATGATGCAGGTTGACGGATGCTTCCGCCCGTGTCGGAACCAAGGGTCAGAACCGCACTCCTTGAGGCAACGGCACCTGCCGCACCCGAAGACGAACCGCCCGCAACCCTTTGTGTGTTCCAAGGGTTTTTGGTTGCACCAAAGTGTGATGTTTCACCCGTGCTTCCCATGGCAAACTCGTCCATATTAAGCTTGCCTAAAATTATTGCACCCGCATTTTCGAGTTTTTCGATAACCGTTGCATCATAGCACGGCACAAAGCTTTCCAGCATTTTTGAAGCACAGGTGGTTTTAAGGTTTTTAGTGCAAATGTTATCCTTTATGGCTATCGGCACACCTGCCAAAGCACCTCTCAACTCACCCGAGTCGATTTTTTGCTGAACCGATTTAGCCTTTTCCAAAGCCTCGTCACGGTTTACCGTGATATAGGCGTTTATCTTGCCGTCTACCTTATCAATAGCATCCAAAACCGCCAAAACGGCATCGGTGACGGTGATTTGTTTTTGCTTTATTGCCTCGCTTATTTGAAGAGCGGTCATGTTTAAAATATCGGTCATATTCATCACTCCACCGCCTTGGGCACAACAAACGCATCGTTTGAAGATTTCGGTGCATTGCTCAAAATATCCTCACGCGAATATGAAGGCTTGACCTCATCCTCACGCAGAACATTTTTCAGTTCCACTGCGTGCGACAAGGGCTCAACACCGTCAGTGTCAATTCGGTTGAGTATTTCCATATATTCAACGACTGCTGCCAGCTCGCGTTGCATTTTGTCGGTCGCGGTATCATCGAGCTTTATGCGTGAAAGCATCGCTACTCTTTTCACCGTTTCTTTGGTTATTTGCATATCAATTCTCCAAACCTATTTATAAAAAACAAAAAAGCCGTCCTATCCCAAAAGGGACGAAAGACGACTTCCGCGGTACCACCCAAATTAGCCAAACGGCTCACTTTAAGAAATTAACGCTTATCTCACGTGCGGTTCTACTAAACATATAAATATACGTCTTTCTTCCGCCAACAAAACGGATGTCTTTCACCTAAAACTCCCTATCGGCTCACACCAACCGCCGACTCTCTGACAGGTCAAATTTGGCTACTCTTCCGTTCAATGTCTTTAAATCAATATATTACTCAATTATTTTACGCTATTATTCCCCATTTGTCAAGAAACAAACTGAATAATGTTGTATTGATTTACGGTTAAGACGGTTTGACCTCAATAACAGTCAAGCATTCACCGTCGACCGTGAATCTCACAGAATATCCCGCAACATCAAGACCGTAAACCCTTTCGGGGTCGTGCTGATACGAAGGACGCGGGTCGCAAGCCAAAAGCTCTTCTATATTCTTTTTCAACGCTGCCGGCAAGCAATCTGCCGCCTTGTCTTGAAATTTCACCTCTAAGCGGTATCCCTTATACCCTTCGGAGAAACCGCAAACGGCATCAGGATGACTGTCGCAAAATGCTATATAAGGCTTAATATCGTATATCGGTGTGCCATCTAACATATCGGCTCCCAAAACGTGCAACACAGGACCTTGGTCGGTCAATTCCACCTTTTCCAATTTAAGTGATGACAGACCTATTGAATTGGGGCGAAACGGCGATCTGGTTGCAAAAACGCCCATTCGGCGGTTACCGCCCAGCCGCGGCGGACGGACAGTGGGCTGCCAACCGTTGCACTCGGACTTTGAAAACTGCCACAAAACCCATATATGCGAAAAGCCTTCGAGTCCACGCACTGCGTTGGGGTCACGGTATTCCGGCTCAAAGACGATTTGTGCGGGAAGCTCAACCATACCGCTTTGACGCGGTATGCCGAATTTTTCTTTGTGTGCAGTGTGTATTTTGGCGATTATTTTTAAGCTTTGCTCCACTTTTTCATCAACCTTTTACTTAATCTGCCACCATTATACACGCATTTAAACGACAATACAAGCAGTAATGCTTTAAGTTTGTAAATTTCGAAAAATTTTCGTTGGAACTGCTATTTACATATTGAATTCCAAGTTATATAATATACGCACAAAAGGAGTGGAGTTTGATGAGCAACCTTGCCAAACAAAAAGATATATACGCAAACAGCCGACTGTTTTATATTATCGAATCGGCACTTGAATACTTTGTTTCCATTCTTGTCACTGGAGCCTATATTGCAAAGCTTACGGCAAACCTCGGCTTTTCGGACAGTCTTACCGCAATTTTGACCTCGTTTGTGGCTTTGGGCTGCAGTTTTCAGCTTTTTGCCGTTTTCTTCTTCCGCGGCGGCTCGGTCAAACGCAAGGTAACGCTATTTTACATAATAAATCAGTTGCTCTTTATGAGCGTGTATTTTGTTCCGTTTTTTAATCTGTCCCGCCCTTTAAAAACCACCTTATTTATTGTTTTGCTGATGGCGGCCTACTTCTTCCTGAACATTGTATTTGCACCGAGAACCAACTGGTTCATGTCGCTCGTTGACAACAGCAAGCGCGGTTCGTTCACCGCTATAAAAGAGGCCGTTTCTTTGGGTGGCGGATTTTTGTTCAATCTTGGTATTGGTGCAGTTATCGATCACTTTGAAAAAAATGGTCAAATAAGAACTGCCTTTATCATTGCGGCAGCGGCCATCTTTGTACTGACTGTGTCCCACACCTTAACGCTTGTATTTTCAAAAGAAAAGCCTTCACCCGAAATCCCCAAAACCGTTTCGGTGGGTCAACGCTTTAAAAATGTTTTTGGCGATAAAACCATTATGAAGGTTATCATGTTAAGTGTTTTTTGGACGATTTCTACACATATCACAACCGCGTTTTTTGGCACTTATCAAACCAAAGAACTCGGCTTCAGCATGAAGTTTGTGGCCATATTAAGCATTATTTATGCCGTGGTACGAATTGCCTGTTCGTTTGTTTTGGCACGCATTGCCGACCGGAAATCGTTTGCCTATATGCTGAAATACGCCTATGGTCTTGCAACGCTTGGTTTTCTTGTGGCGGTATTCATGGTGCCTTCAAACGGCAAGGTTTTCTACACACTTTATTATTGCTTGTTTGCGGCCGCCATGGGCGGTATCAACAGTGCCGAAATCAACCTGATTTTTGACTATGCCTCGCCCGAAAAGCGCAGTGATGCTTTGATGGTTAAGCAAACAATTTACGGTCTTGCAGGCTTTTTGGCAACGGTGGCCGTAACCCCGTTGGTGACCTACATTCAAAACAACGGCAACCAATTTCTTGGAATGCATGTTTACGCACAGCAGGTGCTTTCGGCCATATCGGTTATATTTGGTGTTTTGGTTATAATCTATCTGCAAAAGGTCGTTCTGAACATCAAGCCAAATAAAGAATAAAATCCATATAATAAAGCGCAAGCCTTTCGAGACCGAGTCTTGAAGGGCTTTTTGTTTATAACTGACCGATTGACAAGCAATAAAATTAAACGTATAATGATGACAGATTGTTTTTAACGAGGGAGTGAACGGCATTGGAAAATGAAGAGTTATTTTCAGGCAATGAAACAGCCAAAATGGGCATACAGTCTTTTTGCGTCAACCACCTGTCTTCCGACACCGTTGACCCCGAAACCGTGAGAATGGCGCAAGAAGGCGACGACGACGCGTTTTCAAAGTTGTTTTGGCAGACGTACCGTTATGTTTTTTCAATTTCACGAAAATACCTCAAGCGCGATGAGGATATTTACGATGCCGTTCAGGAAACCTACACCAGCGTTTATGCCAACCTGAAAAAGCTAAAGGTCCCCGAGGCTTTTGTGAATTGGGTCGGCAAAATTGCCGTTACCTGTGCACGTTCAATTGCCGAAAAATTAGCGTTGTCGGGAGTTGACCCTCTTGCCGATGATTTGGTTGAAATAGACGACACCGCCAACGGTTATTCTGCTGAGGTTAAAGCCGATGTCACGGCCGTGCTCAGCCAAATGGATCCCAACGACGTTGAACTTTTGACCTATATTTATTACGACGGCATGAAGGTTGCCGATATCGCAAGAATGCAGGGCGTACCCGCCAGCACCGTTTACAGCCGTCTTGAATCGGCAAAGCGAAAACTCAAAGAATTGCTCAAAATTCGCGGAATCGAAAAGGCAGTCTACGGCGGAGATATCATTGCACTTATCACCACCGCCATACGCAATGCAATAGGTACCAACCTTTTGAGCATGGCAATTGCAGGCGAAATACTGCATTCGGTTTTAGGCAAGAATACCAAAGAAGCCGCAGTTATCGCCGCAGTAGCACGCAAGCAACGTAATTCGGCCGCACTTAAAATCGCCTCATTTTTACTGCTTGCGGTAATATTGACTGCGGGTATAATCACACTGCTCATCTATTTTATAAAAGCACCCAACTCAAACCGTAATACATCGAGCGTTGCTTTTAAAAGCAACATCGGAGGTACATACGAATCCAATAATTATTCGTCCCAAAGCTCACAGGAGAGCGTTTCTTCGGGTTTCACGTCATCGGATAATTCGTCAATATTCTCCGATTCATCGGAAAACGGTTTGGCAAGCAGCAACTCTTTTGACAATTCTTCGTCAAACACCGCTTCATCTGAAGCCTCGTCGGCGGGAAACGTTTCGACCGACACCTCTGGTGATATCGGCAACACCGAAGAACCCGGCCAAGGCGGTAACACCGACGGTCAAAGCAGTTCTTCGCCGAGCACTGCAACTTCTTCTCAAAAGCCGTCATCATCGGTTGAATCAATCAATTCAAGCAAACCAAGCTCATCGTCGAAGCCATCTTCGTCAGCTTCTTCAACACCGTCAAACCAAAGCTCAACGGCACCGCCGTCAACATCCTCAAATCAGAACTCATCAACACCGTCGTCAACATCCTCAAGTCAGAACTCCTCAACACCGCCGTCAACATCCTCAAGTCAGAACTCATCGACACCGCCGCAAGAACCTGCACAGCCTTGGAAAGTTAAAGATGTTTCAGGCGGAGTGGAGATAACGGGAATCAACGTTGAAAATTCCAATGGTGTGTATGAGATACCCTCGCAGATAAACGGCAAAAAGGTTGTAGGAATTGCCAACTATGCTTTCTACTATGAAAGCGGGATAAAATCTATAACCATACCCGATACGGTACGGTATATCGGTGAGCATGCGTTCGAGTCTTGTAAGGGTATCACAAGTATTGTGATACCGAGCAGTGTAACCGAAATCAAGATCAACGCGTTTACAGAATGCAGTAAGCTAGCAACGGTGTATATAAAATCCACCAATATCACGGTCAACTCTTATGCTTTTTCCACTATGTATCAACGCTCTGTAGATCTTACGATCTATGCACCCAAAAGCGCAAACTTAGCTATGGTTGCAAGGCTTAATTGGGATGCCGATTATGTAGAATGGAACGGATGAATCGTGTAGGGGATGGCGTCCTCGACGTCCCGCGGGAGGATAATATCCTCCCCTACAGAATCGCCAGTCTCTACAGAACCTCCCTCTGATGAGGGAGCTGGATTGCCGCAAGGCAAGACAGAGGGAGAGAAAAAGGTTGATTTATAAATCAACCCTACAATATAACGATAATCCCTAAATAACACATTGTTGGGGAGGGGTGCCCCACCTGCAAAACGCCAATTATTCCATACCATCCTCTGCCATTAGGTAATTTATATTCCCTGACCGAAAATTCAGAACAAAAAACAAGCTGTGATGTCACGAAAAACATCACGGCTTGTTTTTTGCATTCATATAGTCAAGCATTGAGGTTATGAGTTTTAACTCTTCGGGCTTTAGGCTCAGTATTTTTTCATACAATCCGTCGGCAACAAGGTTACGGCTTCCGCCAAATAAACAGTAGTCGGCGCTGATATCAAGCTCTATACAAATTCTTGCTAAGTTCTCGGGGCGGATTGCCTTTTTGCCCAACTCAAGGTTGGAAATCATCTGAGTAGAGACGCCCAAGCGTTCCGCAAGCTCCTCTTGTGTGAGCTTTAAATGTTTTCTTCGGTTGTAAATTCGTTCACCGATGTCTTTTAAAAGCTTTTCGTCGTTCACCAGAGCACCCCCTATTACTAGTATATATATAATTATACCTAATAAGCTTGACATAAAAACATTCTATAGACGAAACAAATATTGACAAACATCATCTAGAGGTGATAAAATGAAAATAAATTCAAAAAATGTCGTAATTTTTTGAAAAAAACACCTCTTTATGTATGGATAGGTCGAATTGTCGAACGGACATATTTCTTGTCGTGCGACAATGGATATGTCAATCCGAAAGAATTATACTTATAGAAATATTCAAGAGGTGCAATGGGGATGAAGAAAAACTACGACATTGAAAATTTGAACGGAATATACCGTGACATTGCCGAATCGGCGGGGTTTGAGTGTGCCAAAAAAATTTATGACGAGTACCGCGGTCAGCAGGTGACTTTTCCCGTTGAGTTTTTCAACAAGCAGTACATATATGACAGCATCGTATCGGAGTTTAACGGCAGTAACTTTAAGCTGCTTGCCGTGAAGTATGATTACAGCGAGCGAACCATCCGACGAATTTTGAAGGAACACAAAAATAACAGGTAATACGCAACCGACAGGCTGCTGTTATAAAATTTTAAACAATGAGGAGTAGATGTTTATGAAAAAGAGAATTTTAGCATTATTATTGTTGACCGTTATGCTTTTAGGAATTTTCTGCGGTTGCGGAGAAGAGGAAAAGAAAAAGGAACAAGATATTGCTCCTGAATCTACGCTCCCGACAAAAGAGGCTTTTATTGATGAGTTCAAGAAGCATTACACTGTTGAAATGGATAGCAGTGGAGACTATTTTTATATTTCCAACGACACTGTGGTTCAGCCATCGTTATCGGATAATAAAGTGCGATCTTTTTACTACAGTCGGAGCGATTATGGGGACATAGTTAATTTAGAAATAAAAGGTCTTGATACAAAGCCTATACAGATTTATTACAAAATGCTGACCGGAAAGACTATTACACACGATGAAATTGCCAATAAATTTAATGGTGTCAAGGCCGACAAATATGGTGATTTGAATGTTGAAATAGACGGAATCAAGATTAGCGTAAATATTGACACAACTGTTATTCATGAGCTTGACGGTCAGCGCCGAACTGCGACCAGCTTCGTACAAATATATTCTTATTGATCTTTTGCACAATCAGCACCAAAAAGGAAGTTGAACTATGAAAAAATGTACTCATTGCGGAAAAGAGCTGTTTGACCAAGCGGTAATTTGTCCCGGATGCGGATGCCCTGCGCCCAAGGTCTGTCAGTACTGCGGAAAAGAGATAGCAAGCGAGGCGGTTGTGTGCATAAACTGCGGTTGCCCTGTGACTTCAAAATCTGCACCTGCACCGCAAACAGCGCAAGTTCCAACACCGCAAACACAACCTGTGCAGACGACCGTAACGCCTGCTCCAAAAGTTGTTAAAAAGCCCGAATATCCCAATTTCAAACGCAATCTTGATGCAATAATTTACACTGTTTTGACGGCGATATCCTTTATATGCTGGGGTATCCACGGATATTTCTATGAATGGGTAGATTACGGCAACACGGATTATTATTGGGAAAGCGGTAGCACATGGGATTGTATAGCCTATGACTTTGGCAAAGGTGATGATGGCAGTATTATGCTGATGATATCACTTATTGTCGTTGCTGTTTTGTTGGTCGTGCTCTCATGGTTGGAATTTGGCATGAAAAGACCTTTTTCAAGCGCCAAGATAATTTGCAGCGCGGCGTTGCTGATAGCGTTCCCGGGCAGTGCAATTTTAGGCGCAATAAACAATGTGGGTTATTATGAATTTTCTTCCTTCGGAGTTCCATTCTTTGTTCAGATAGGTGTTCTTGTCGGAGCTGTAGTGTTGTCAATACTTAATCTCCGAGGAACATATCTCATAAAGCTCAAAGACAAAAAGGAGGCTACTGCCGTATGAAAAAATGTACTCATTGCGGAAAAGAGCTGTTTGACCAAGCGGTGATATGTCCCGGTTGCGGATGCCCTGCGCCCAAGGTCTGTCAGTACTGCGGAAAAGAAATAGCAAGC
This sequence comes from Acutalibacteraceae bacterium, assembly GCA_045637775.1. GTDB lineage: Bacteria > Bacillota > Clostridia > Oscillospirales > Acutalibacteraceae > UMGS172. The sequence goes on from JAZUAC010000055.1 coordinate 14,984, forward strand.
GAGGCGGTTATATGCATGAACTGCGGATGCCCCATAGAGCCTAAAAACGCACAGCCTTCGGGACAACCCTTTGCCAAGCCTGTCGTACAGCCTACATACACTAGGCCTGCGCCCAATATTGAAAATTTGGTCAACACCTTATCTTCAAGGCTTTTTACCAACGGCGTGATTTGGTTGGTGATAGGCGCATTACAGATAATTTTGGGTCTGTTTTGGCAATGGTGGTTGCTTATTGTCGGTGCACTCAACATTATATCCTCTATTCAGGACATAAACAAGAGCAAGCAATTACCCAATCTGCCTAAAGGCATGCTTTTGGAAATTCCTACAGAATATGAACCGTTGGCAGGTCCTATTATAACACTGATATACAACCTTGTTTTCGGCGGAGTTATCGGTGTTGCAGGCTCGATATATTATTTGGTGGCGGTAAGAGGTTTTGTTATGGACAACCGTGTCCATTTTGAAGCTTTAAATATAAGAAAACCCCAAGCGGAAGACGAATAAAAAGGAGCAAAACCATGAAAACTTGTAAACAGTGCGGAAAAGAACTTTTGGATGCGGCGGTTATCTGCCCCGGTTGCGGATGCAGTGTAGAGGAACAGCCTGCTGATAACGTAGCGATTGCACCTCAGTCAGGAACTGCAACGCCTGTTGCTCAAAAGCCCTCTAAAAACAAAAAGCTCATAGTAATCATCCTTGCTGCGTTGGCAGTTGTACTTATCGTCGTTGCGGCAATCTTCATTCCGAAACTCCTCAGGCAACAGAAGGCGGACGAACTGGAAGAATCGCTGATTGGTAAGACGTTCAAATATACAGAATACATGACGTATTCCTTTACATTGGATTCATTCACCTTTAAAGAAAACAACGAGTGCGAAAGAAATATTTATTACAGTTCATTGAGCAGAAATTCCAACTACACTTGGGATTATCAGATCGAGTATATTTCGGATGACGAGATTATTTTGAAGGTCGGCTACGGTGATGAGGATGATTTCAAGAGCACGTATGAATTTGAGGTTAAGCTGAACAGCGACGGTGTTAAGATCATCACCTTCACGGATCGCGAAGATAGCGACGCCGTTTATCGCTGATAATAAGGCTTGACAGATACTATTGATTTATACTAGGAGGAATTTAAAATGAAAACTTGTAAACAATGTGGCAAGGAATTGATGGATGAGGCGGTTGTTTGTCCTCAGTGCGGATGCCAGGTTGACAATCCCAACAATGCACCTGCTGCAGCAAAAAGCAACAAAAAGCTTATCGGCATTATTGTCGGTGCGGTTGCGGTGGTTGTCGCCGTTGTTATTGCCCTTGTTTTGCTCTTGGGCGGCAGCAGCTACGAGGATGCACTTGACAAATACTTAGACGCCCTCTTTGAAGGCGACTACGACGCTTATCTTGAATGCTGTCCCGAAGAGTATTGGGAGAAATACCCCCATGAAAAGGACAAAAGGGAATTTGAGGAAAACATAAAGGATTTCCAAGAAGAGGCTGGGGGAGCATCGGTTTCCTATGAGGTCACCAAGGAAGAATTGCTTTCGGGTGATGAGTATGACGAATACTGCGAAGTCTTGGTAAAACATTGGGGCGTTGACGAAAACGACATCGGCGAGATCTACAGCGTTGAGGTTACATTCGAGATCGACCACGATGATTACCCAGACCCCGTAGACGACACCGCAATCATCGCAGAGATCCGCGGTGAATACTATCTTGTAAAGGACCTCAGAATCTTTAATTGATAAATCTTCACAAGCACCTTGAACTCAGAGCTCACACCTTTTGCGTGTGAGCTCTTTTTTACCGATGCGACTATTATATGTATAAATTTAAAATTCTTGTTTAAAAACAGTTGTAATTTTCGTTTTGTTGTTGTATAATAAACTTCAGGTACGCTTTTGGGCGTGCGAACGGTCGGGTCCTGTGCGACAGGGTGCCGTGAACCATGTCAGGCGGGGAACCGAGCAGCATTAAGCGGATTTCCTTGTGTGCCGCAGCCAACTCGGTCGTTCGTACGCCTAAGGGCGTACCTTTTTTAAACAAACGAAAGGAGTGTTACCGTGTATCAGGCTTTATACCGAAAATACCGTCCGAACTGCTTTTCGGATGTTGTGGGTGAGGAGCATATCACCGATATTTTGAAAAACGAGCTTCGCTCGGGCAAGATTTTCCATGCCTATTTGTTCACGGGGCCTCGTGGTACGGGTAAAACAAGCTGTGCCAAGATTTTGGCCAAGGCGGTCAACTGTCTGAACTCAAAAGACGGTGACGCTTGCTGTGAGTGTGATTCCTGCCGTGCTATTGAAAACGGCGATGTGCTTGATATAACCGAAATCGATGCCGCTTCCAACAACGGTGTTGAGAACATCCGTGACCTTAAAGAGCAGGTTTCCTACACTCCTACCTCGGCAAAATACCGCGTTTATATCATCGACGAGGTTCACATGCTCTCAATCGGCGCATTTAATGCTCTTTTGAAAACACTTGAAGAACCGCCTTCTCATATTATTTTCATACTTGCCACTACCGAGGTGCATAAATTACCCGCAACCATTCTTTCGCGTTGCCAAAGGTTTGATTTCCACCGTATTTCGAGCGAGGCTATAAGCCGAAGGATTCAGTATATTGCCGAAAAAGAGGGCTTTACCATTGACACTTCTGCGGCCGATATGATAGCCGCTTTGTCCGATGGCGGTATGCGTGACGCATTGTCCACGCTTGACCTTTGTGCCGCACGTTCACACCACATAACCGACGAAGATGTTATGAGTGTTTGCTCATTGGCCGGCAATAACTACTGCCTTGAGTTGGCCGAAAAGATTCGTCAAAAGGATGTCGGCGGTGCTTTGTATAAGGTAGACGAGCTTCATAAAAACGCTGTCGACCTGCAAAGGCTTTGCACCGAAATGATAAGCCACTACCGTAACCTTATGGTTGCACGCACCGTGAAGGATTGTGCAGGTCTTATCGTTTGCGCACCCAAAGAGCTTGAGGATATTAAAGCACAGGCTTCCGAATACCCGCTTGAGGGTATTGTTAATGCTATAAATGTGTTGAGCGTGTCGCTTGACAGAATGTCGATGTGTGACCGCCGAACCGAGTTTGAAACCGCCGTGGTCAAGCTTTGCTCACCGCAGTTGGAATCGACCCCCGAGGCATTGCTCGACCGACTTGAACGGTTAGAGCGAATGATGAAATACTCTGCCCCGAGCGTTGCACCCCAAACCGCACCGACCGAGCCTAAATCAACTGAGCCATCGGTCGAAACCGAGGCAGTATCGACAAACTATGTTGACGATATGCCGCCTATTCCCTCGGAAAACGATATTCCGACCGAGGTTGCGGCAACCGCCAATCCCGAACCCGCCAATGTCCAAAATGTCAAACCCGAACTATTTGACGCTTGGGATGATGTTCAATCCGAGCTTTCAAAATCGGCACCGTTGCTTGCCGCCGCTTTACGCGGTTCGAAGGCCTATGTGCAGGGTGACTTTTTGCTGATTGACTCGGAGAACGACCAGTTCTTCTCGCTTATGCGAAGTGAAGACCCGATTTTCCGCACACAGATAAAGAATGCAGTTAATGCAATTGTCGGACGAACCTTCCGTTTGGGACCCTATAAAAAGCCTGTTGCACAGGAGTCCGACCCGTTGCAGAACATTATAAACAAATTAAAATCACTTGAAGTACCCGGTTCTGATACTTGAACCGACAGAAAGGAATAAACACTATGAGAGCAAGAATCCCCGGAGCAAACCAAGGACAAAGCCAGGCCGCTATGATGCGCCAGGTTCAGAAAATGCAGGAGGATATGCAGAACTTCCAGGCCGAGTTTGAAAACCGTGAATTTACCGCAACCGCAGGTGGCGGAATGATCGAGGTTACCATGACCGGCAGCCACGAAATGAAGAAGATCACCATCGACCCCGAGGCAGTAGACCCCGAGGATGTTGAGATGCTTGAGGATTACCTCGTAATTGCTATCAACGATGTTGTTAAGAAGATTGCCGAGACCCAAGAGTCCGAAATGAGTGCTATTACCGGTGGGCTCAATATCCCCGGATTGTTCTGATGGCTTATTCGGTTGCACCGCTTGACCGTTTGGTTGAGCAGTTTGAACGCCTGCCGGGTATCGGCAAAAAAACGGCTCGCCGTTTGGCTTATTATGTCATAACCCGACCCGACGATATGGCAGGCAAGTTTTCCGATGCTTTGCTTTCGGCAAAGGCTAAAATAAGATATTGCAGCGTTTGTCAAAACCTTACCGACGGTGAGGTTTGTTCGCTGTGCTCGGCTGTTGACCGTGACCGTAGCGTCATCTGCGTTGTTGAGGATGCACAGGATGTTATGGCTTTTGAACGCACCCGTGAGTTTCGCGGTCTTTACCATGTTTTGCACGGTGCAATAAGTCCGCTTGACGGCATTGGTCCCGACCAGCTCAAGCTTCGCGAGCTTATGGCGAGACTGTCCGACGGCACGGTGAACGAGATTATCGTTGCCACCAACCCCACGGTTGAAGGTGAGGCCACCGCAAGCTATATTTCACGCCTTGTGAAATCCATGGGCATAAAGGTTACTCGGCTTGCCTACGGAATCCCTGTCGGCGGTGATTTGGAGTATGCCGATGAGGTCACCCTTTCCCGCGCTTTGGAAGGAAGAAAAGAACTGTAATTTATAATTATTTGGGTAGCGGTAGTTCCGTTGCCCATTTTTTATGTACATATCATCTTGTAAATCTTGAAAACCTTTAGATATTTTTGCACCTCTTCAGTTTACATAACATTTGGCAAGCTCAAAATATGCTGTTTTTATGTCGAATTTTTGGCATATCTTGATATTATGTTTGACAAATACTACCTTATTGTGTATAATGTAGAGTAGAATTATTATAAATTGAGATTATTATGCGCGGTTGAGGGTTTGACCGCTTTTTGCCGTTTGGATTTTCCTTTGTGTTTTGGCTTTAAAAACGGCAATACTATTTAAGATTTTGGGTTTTAGTTTAAAAGAATTTTAAGGGAGTGCATCCTTGTGGAAAAGATTATTGTGAACGGAGGAAACGCGCTTTGCGGTGAAATCTGCATTAGCGGTGCAAAAAATGCCGCTGTTGCTATTATTCCCGCCGTGCTTTTGTGCGACGGTGTTTGCCGTATCGAAAATGTGCCGTCTATCTCCGATGTCAATGTTATAATCCGTATTCTTTATGAGCTGGGCGCCAGCGTTAAGGTTATAAATGCAACCACGGTCGAAATAGACCCCACACATATAAATTCACATGTTTTGTCGGCTTCAATGGCTTCCAAGATGCGTGCCAGCAGCTACTTTATCGGTGCTATGCTCGGCCGTTTCAAAAAAGCCCGTGTCGCCCCTCCGGGAGGATGCGACTTCGGCGTTCGTCCCATCGACCAGCACATCAAAGGCTTTGAAGCCTTGGGTGCTACCGTTACCATTGATTCGGGTATGGTCAACGCCCACGCTGAAGAGCTGACCGGCAGTTCCATTTATCTTGACAAGGTTTCGGTTGGTGCCACCGTTAACATTATGCTTGCCGCTGTTAAGGCAAGAGGATTGACCGTTATTGAAAATGCCGCAAGAGAACCGCATATTGTTGACCTTGCAAACTTTTTGAACTCTATGGGTGCCAACATCATGGGCGCAGGTACCGATGTTATTAAAATTCGTGGTGTTCACGAACTTCACGGAACAACATACAGCATCATACCCGACCAGATTGAGGCCGGAACATATATGATAGCCGCCGCCATCACAGGTGGTGACCTCACCATCACCAATGTTATTCCCAAGCATTTGGAGTCGATAACAGCCAAGCTTATTGAAGCAGGTGCCGTGGTTCAGGAGTATGATGAAGCGGTACGTGTTATTATGAGAAAGCGTCCCAACTGTTGCAATGTTCTCACTATGCCTCACCCCGGTTTCCCCACCGATATGCAACCGCAGATGACCACCCTGCTCGCTCTTTGCGAGGGTGTCAGCATCATGACCGAAGGCGTTTGGGATAACCGATTCAAGTATGTTGACCAGCTCACTATGATGGGTGCCAAGATAAAGGTTGACGGTAAAGTTGCAATTATCAATGGCGTTGAGTCTTTGAATGCTGCACCTGTTAAAGCTACCGACCTTCGCGCCGGTGCCGCAATGGTTTTGGCAGGTCTTGCCGCCGAGGGTACTACCGAAATTGAAAATATTGAGTTTATCGACCGCGGATATGACAACATTGTTGAAAAGCTGTCGGCTGTCGGTGCTGATATTCGCAGAGTTACCTATATCGACCCCAACATAGGCCGCTCGGCAGTTTAAATACTTTTTAAATTTTTCAGACACAAGTCGTAGGGGCGACCTGTGGTCGCCCGCGGGCGAACGCAGTTCGCCCCTACATTATTATATACATTTTTTGAAAGGAGCGTTTTTGTGGCAAGGCTGTTTCCGATTGCGAGCTCCAGCTCGGGCAACTGTACATACATAGGCAACGGTAAGGACGGTATACTTATTGATGCAGGTATCAGTTGCAAAGGCATTGTTGATGCCCTTGCGTGCTGTGCGGTTGACCCCAAAACCCTGGGCGGTATTTTCATCACTCATGAGCACACCGACCATATTCAGGGTTTGAAGGTTTTCACCAAAAAATTCGGCATACCCATTTTCGCATCAAGGCTGACCGCAACGGCTCTGCTTTCAGAGATACCCGAGATTGAAAATCATATTCAAATAATCGAAGCCGATGTCGGCGTGGGTGATATGCTTGTAAGCCGTTTTGCCACAAGTCACGATTGCGTGGGCTCGAGCGGATATGTTATCACGCTGCCCGACGGCAAAAAATGCGCCGTTTGCACCGACTTAGGGTATGTTTCCGAAGAGGTGCACCGAGCACTTTCGGGATGCAATGCGGTGTTGTTTGAATCGAACCACGATGTTGCGCTCTTGCAAAAGGGTTCATACCCACCCCACCTTAAAAACCGAATTTTGAGTGACAAGGGTCACCTCTCCAACGTCGCCTGCTCGGTTGAACTGCAAAAATTGGTCGACTCGGGCACAACTAGGATTGTTTTGGGACATTTGAGCCGTGAGAACAACAAGCCCGAAATTGCACGAAGCACTGCTATGGCTGCACTTATGGACAAAGGTATGGTTGAAGATCAAGATTATACATTATATATAGCGCCGCCTAAGAACGGTAAAGCGATTATTTTTTAATACAATTACCAAAAGCCATTTGATAAATTGTAGGGAACGGATTTATCCGTTCCGTTAACCTTTAATAACACCCCACGAATCCCTCCGCCTCACATTTGTTCGGCACCTCCCTTTGACAAGGGAGGCTGATTATGCCCTCCTTGTTAAAGGAGGGTGGCTGAGCGTAGCGAAGTCGGGAGGATTCAAAAGCAGGAGCCTATAATGTTAAAAATCACACTTATAACGGTTGGAAGATTAAAGGAACAGTATCTTCGTGATGCTGTGAAGGAATACGAAAAACGGTTGTCGACCCTTTGCGCACTTAAAAATGTTGAAATCGATGCCGCCAAGCTGCCTGACAACCCTAACCCATCGCAAATAGCCTCGGCTTTGGAGCAAGAGGCTGAAAAGATTCTTGCCGCTGTTCCTAACGGCGCTTTTGTGATGCCGATGTGCATTGAGGGCAAGCAAATGGATAGCGAGGAACTTTCGCACAAGCTTTCCGACATAGGTGTTTCGGGTCAAAGCAATGTTGTGTTTATCATCGGCGGGTCTTATGGGCTTTCCGATAAGGTCAAGCAAAAGGCCGATTATAAGCTTTCAATGTCGAAAATGACATTTCCTCACCAGTTGGCAAGGGTGATGTTGTTGGAGCAGATATACCGAGCATTTAAAATCTCACAAGGCGGAACTTATCACAAATAATTACACTTTATAGGAGTGATTGTATGATAAAAGTAACATTGATTGGTGACTCTATAATGCAAAGCGGTTATGGCAAAGCTGTAACCGAGATTTTGGGAGAAGGTTTTGAGGTTTACCGCCCAAACGAAAACTGTCGCTTTGCAAAATACACCCTTCGCGGACTTTTTGATTGGGAAAAGGCTATGAGTGGCTCGAGAATCGTTCATTGGAACAACGGACTTTGGGATGTTTGCGACATTTTGGGCGACGGAATGCTTTTCACCTCGGATGAGGAGTATGTCGAAAATATGCTCCGCGTTGCCGATATTTTGTTAAAGCGTTATGAAAAGGTTATTTTTGCCACCACAACGCCCGTAAGCCTTAAAAACATCTATAACAAAAACGAGAACATCAAACGCTTTAATGATGTTCTTGTGCCCAAACTCATCGAAAAAGGCATTATCATCAACGACCTTTACTCGACCGTGATCGCCGACCTTGACCGATATATTTGCGATGACACCATTCATCTCTCTCAAGAAGGAGTAGAGGTCTGTTCCAGGCAGGTTGCCGATATTATCTTAAAAACCGCAAAAGAGCTTGACGGAAATTCAAGGTCAGAAACATTAACTGCCCACATCGACGGCGCCCCGATTTAATTTTAAAACTAGAAAAAAACACTTGACCTTTGCAGTAAGTTGTGCTATAATGCTAGTACCTCTGCGAGGGTCTTTTTTAATTTCAAGACCGTATTCGGACAAGGTTATACTGCACGTTGTTTGCGCTTTCAAAAGCACTACAATATATGGTGTTTTTGCGGCGTGCGGCTTTTGTCTGATTCGAGGGAGGCTCGCGTTCTCTGAAAATATGAGAACAAAAATATTTCCGTAAAACGGGAGGTGCCGTCATGAGAGTAAAAATCACATTGGCTTGTTCTGAGTGCAAACAGCGCAACTACAATACCATGAAGAACAAGAAAAACGACCCGGATCGTCTTGAGATGAACAAGTACTGCAGATTCTGCAAGAAGCACACCGTTCACAAAGAGACAAAGTAAGGAGGTACTCAATGAAAACTTTAAAGAATGTTTTTAGTGTACTGACTATTGTCCTCGCTGTGGCCGCTTTGGTACTCTTCTTCTTCCCCTTCGGTTCAGTAACTTTGGCCGACGGAACAGTTGTTGAAAGAGTTGGTGCTGAATTTGCCTTCGGTTCTGATTACAACGGCGGTGAGGTATCTCAATCCTCGCAGGTTCTTTTCTGCGGAATCCTCACTCTTGCTACTGTTGTTTTCTCCGCTTTGTCATTCAAGTTCAAGGGAACAAGATGGGCAACACTCGGTTTCTCTATCGTAGCAGCCGTGTACATGCTCGTCATGGGCTTGTCCAGTCCTTATTCTTTCCTTGATACACGTGGTCTTGGCCTTGTCGCCAGCGCAACCTACGTCAATGCAGCTCCGCTGCTGATCTCGGCCGTTCTTTTCCTCACCTTCGCTTCAGGTGCAGCTTATTTGCTCATCGCAGACAAGCTTGAAATCTTGGAGTCGAGTGAGCCAAAGCTCCCCATCCTCAAGAGAATTGTCAAATTCCTCAAGGATTACAAGGGTGAGATTAAGAAGATCGTTTGGCCCGGTCCTAAAGCCGTTGTAAAGAACACTATTATCGTTTTGATAATGTGTGCACTTTGCGGTTTGTTTATTTGGCTGGTTGATCTTGGCCTCAGCGCATTGATTGACCTTATTTACAACCGATAAGTCAAGCTTTTGGAGGTTGACCTATGGCAGGATATGATGAGGCAAAATGGTATGTAGTACACACATACTCGGGCTATGAAAACAAGGTCAAGACCGACCTTGAGAAAATAGTCGAAAACCGCGGAATGCAGGATCTTATCTATGATATCAAAATTCCTACTGAAATCGTCACCGAAATCGGTACCGACGGTAAGGAAAAACAGGTTGAGAGAAAGGTCTTCCCCGGTTATGTAATGATTAAAATGATCGTTACCGATAACTCGTGGTATGTCGTTCGTAATATACGCGGCTGCACGGGCTTCGTTGGTCCGGCTTCCAAGCCGGTTCCGCTTACCGATAAAGAAGTTGAGTCCTTGGGTGTTGAAAAGCGCAGCGTCGAGGTTAAATACTCAGTCGGAGATTCCGTCAAGATTATCGACGGTCCTCTTGAGACCTTTACCGGTATTATCGACGAGATCGATATTGATAACAATAACGTTCGCGTCACTATTTCAATGTTCGGCAGAGAAGTTTCCGCCGAGCTTGAGCTCAATCAGATTCAGTTGATTGAAGACTAATTAAACACACGCAGGGCAACCTGCTTTAAGACGCTATGTAGCGTCGCCCCGTGGGAGGAACGCCAAATTCTTTATTTTATGGGCGCTCCGTGTGCGTTTGAATCAAACCCCGCCACCACTATTTTTGGAGGTGCAAGCAATGGCACAGAAAATTACTGGCTATATCAAACTTCAGATCCCTGCCGGAAAAGCAACTCCGGCTCCCCCTGTTGGTCCGGCTCTCGGTCAGCATGGTGTAAACATCATGGCATTCACCAAGGAATTCAACGAGCGTACCAAGAATGACGCAGGTCTTATCATTCCTGTTGTTATCACCGTTTACGCCGACCGTTCCTTCACTTTCATCACCAAGACTCCTCCTGCAGCCGTTCTTATCAAGAAGGCTTGCGGTATTGACAAGGCTTCCGGCGTTCCTAACAAGACTAAGGTTGCCAAGATCACTTCGGAGCAGGTTAGAAAGATCGCAGAACAGAAAATGCCCGACCTTAACGCAGCATCTATCGAAGCAGCTATGTCTATGGTTGCAGGTACTGCACGTTCAATGGGCATCACTGTCGAAGACTGATGCTCCCTTGTGGGAGGAAATATCCGATTTAACCACTTATTTGGGAGGAAATTATAATGAAACACGGAAAGAAATATGTTGCAAGCGCACAGCTTGTTGATACTACTAAGCAGTATGACATTGCAGAGGCAATGGACCTTACTGTAAAAACTAAGACCGCAAAGTTCGATGAGACCGTTGAGGCTCACATCCGCTTGGGTGTTGACTCTCGTCACGCTGACCAGCAGGTTCGTGGCGCAGTTGTTCTCCCCAACGGAACCGGTAAAACCGTTCGCACCCTCGTTTTCTGTAAGGAAGACAAGGCACAGGCTGCATTGGATGCAGGTGCAGATTTTGTTGGTGCAGAGGACATGGTCGCAAAGATCCAGAACGAAAACTGGATGGATTTCGACGTTGTTATCGCAAGCCCCGATATGATGGGTCTTGTTGGTCGTTTGGGTAAGGTTCTTGGTCCTCGCGGACTTATGCCTAACCCCAAGGCAGGTACCGTTACCCCCGACGTAGCTCGTGCAGTTACCGAGGCTAAGGCCGGTAAGATCGAGTACCGTCTTGACAAGCAGAACATCATCCACTGCCCCATCGGTAAGGTTTCCTTTGGTCCTGAAAAGCTTCAGGAGAACTTCGAGACCTTGCTTAACGCTGTTGCAAAGGCAAAGCCTGCTGCAGCTAAGGGTCAGTATATCAAGTCCTGCGTAGTTGCTACTACCATGGGCCCCGGAATTAAGGTCAACGCTTCTAAGTACGGCGCTTAAATTTTTGGGATTTCACGGACAGTGCCGTCGGCACTGTCCGTTATTTTCGCCATCCATTCACTTTTGCTTTTTTGGTTTAAAAGGTGGGATTTTTGTGTCTTTAAAATCAAAAGATAAAGACCTTTTGCAAGGCTCTCTTGTAAAAAATATGCTGTTGTTTACAATACCCGTCATTCTTTCGGGTGTTTTGCAGCTTGTTTTCAGCGCAGCCGACCTTATTGTTGTTGGAAAATTTGACACGGTAAACGGTTCGTTAGCTCAAGCCGCCATTGGGTCAATCGGTTCGCTGGTCAACCTCATCGTCGGCGTCTTTCTCGGCGTTTCGGTCGGTGTTAACATTGTTATTGCGCGCATCATCGGTTCAAAAAACTATAACCACCTGCGTTCTGCCGTTCAGACTGCCATGCTTTTGGGCTTCATTGCAGGTGGTATCATTGCCATACTGGGCTTTGCTTTTGCCGAGCCTTTACTCAATCTCATTGGCACCGAAACCAATGTTTTGCCGTTTGCCGAACAATATTTGCAGATATACTTTATCGGCGCACCGTTTTCGATGATATATAACTTCGGTTCGGCCATTATGCGTGCCTATGGCGATACTAAACGCCCGATGATATTCCTTGCCATCGGCGGCGTTGTCAACGTCATACTCAATCTTATAACGGTTATCGGCTTTAATATGAGCGTTCGTGGCGTTGCCATTGCAACCTCGGGTTCGCATTTCATCGCCTGTGCTTTGACCGTTATAACGCTGATTCGCACTAATGATCCCATCAAATTCCACCTGAAGGGCACAAGGCTTAATGTGACCTGGGTAAAGCAGATCGTAAGTCTTGGAATTCCTGCAGGAATTCAAGGCTCACTGTTCTCGATTTCCAACGTCGTTATACAGTCGGCCATCAACTCTTTTGATGACCCTCACATTATTGCAGGTAACGGAAACTCCTCCAACGTTGAGGGCTTCGTGTACCTTGCAATGCACGCGTTTTATCAGACCATAATCACCTTCACGGGTCAATGCTGTGGTGCCAGACGGTTTGATATGCTTAAAAAGATATTTTACACAGCGCTGCTGCTGGTCGGTATAACCGGTCTTTCAATCGGCTTGCTTGCCTTGGCATTCGACCATCAGTTAATGGCGCTGTATGCCTCGAACGAGGCCGATATAGCGGCAGGAATGATGCGTCTGGCTATCATTTGTCCGACCTATTTTATCTGTGGATTTTTGGAAATTACAACCGGTGCAGTTCGAGGAATGGGCAAGTCGATGGTACCAATGATAATTTCGCTTATCGGTGCTTGCGGTCTGCGTGTTGTGTGGGTATTTACCATCTTCAAGATTTGGAACACAACCACCTCGCTTTACCTCTCCTACCCCATCTCTTGGGCTTTAACCTTTGTGGCTTTGTTCATCTATTCGGCCATGGTTCGCAGGCAGCTGACCAATGTCGACCGCATAAAACAAACCGCACAACAAAATTCGTAAATTTTAAAAATAATGCTTGACAAACCACTTGGTTTGTGGTAATATACTGTTGTTAATTCCAAAGACAGTAGGTGCTTTGCGTAAAGACGAATGTCTGCCTGCCGAGGATGAACACTTAAAACGTCTTATTTTGTTATGACTTTTTTCGTGCCTGTCCGTCTTTGGAACAGGCACTTTTCATTTTTCGGAGGTGAATATTTTGCCCAGTCAGTCAGTTTTGGAAATGAAGCAGCAGCAGGTTGCTGAAATCAAGGCCAAGGTTGAAGGCGCAGTTGCAGGTGTTGTTGTTGACTACACCGGTATCTCGGTTGCTGATGACACCAAGCTCCGTAGAGAGCTCCGTGAAGCAGGCGTTCAGTACTCTGTTGTAAAGAACAGCCTTCTCCACCTCGCTATTGAAGGCTCTGACCTCGCTGAGATGGATCCGTTCTTGAACGGCGCTACCGCTCTTGCAACCAGCGCAGACGATCACGTCGCTGCCGCAAGAATCCTCAGCAAGTATGCTGAGACCAACGATACTTTCAAGGTTAAGACCGGCTTCCTCGATGGAAAGGTTATCGACCTCGCAACTATCGACAGTCTTGCTAAACTGCCCCCGAGAGACGTTCTTCTCGCAACAGTTTGCAACGCATTCAATGCACCTATTTCTGCATTCGCCCGTGTCATTCAGGCCATCGTTGATAAAGACGGTGAAGGCGCAGCAGAGCCCGCAGCAGAATAATTTCTGTGCGTAACCTAAATTAAAAACAAACAAAAACAAAATTATTTTATTGGAGGAAATTAAAATGGCATCTGAGAAGATTGCAGCAATGATTGAAGAAATCAAAGCTCTTACCGTTCTTGAGCTTTCTGAGCTCGTACACGCAGTAGAAGAGGAGTT
>JAZUAC010000056.1:0-40239 GCA_045637775.1 Acutalibacteraceae bacterium
GTAGAACCCCTGTTGCAGGTATTGTCCATGCAGTTGTCCTTTTGTTGGTGATTTTGTTCTTGATGCCTTTGGCAAAGCTTATTCCAATGCCTGCTATTGCCGCAATACTGTTCATGGTTGCTTATAATATGAGCGAATGGCGTCATTTCGTAAAACTTTGCAAGGTTGAAAAATGGTACAACATAGTTGTGCTGGTTGTTACTTTTGTTTTGACGGTTGTCAAAGACCTTGTTGTTGCAATAGCCGTCGGTCTTGCGTTGCATTTTATATTTGTTATCATTCAAAAAATCATGGCAAAAAGACAAGCTAAATAATAGTTGCAATAAACCTACAGTTTATAAAGTGCTGTATTTTAAGGATGGTTTGGAAATTCATACTCATCGCTAGATGCACCACCTTATATACTGCAATTATAGAATCTAAGTGATTTGATTTATCGTGAAAAAGAAAATGTCTAATAACACAGTTGACAATACAAAATAAAATTACGACCTTGTAGAAGAAATTCTATGAGGTCGTTTTTTCATACTTGAAACCTTGCAAAATAGTATGAAGTAAGTGTTTCGGGTGGCAAATTATCCCCAAAAGTAATTTTTGAAGTTATTTTTAAAAACTTGGTAAAAAGTTATTGCTCGAAAATATTATAAAACAAAGTTATCCCATTGCTGAGGTATTTTATCTTGTAACATTGATTGAAATGTGCTATAATCTAACACAAGAGGATTTTATTGGGGGTAGATGTCATGTTTTGCAAATATTGTGGAACTTCGGTTAGCAATAATGATAAATTCTGTATGAAGTGCGGAAATAAAATAAATGACAATATAACAGTGCTCGAAAATGCCACTTTTCCACAAATAATTCATAATAAAAAGAAGCCGATTATCATTGCGGTGATATTATTGCTATGTTTAACTATTGGTTTTATTGTTGTCAAATTCAATGAAAAACCATCAGAAAGATGTAGTAATGAAGTTCACATTGATACTTTACTAGAACTTGAAAATAAAAATGATATAGAAAAACTTCTAGATACATATAGAAGTGAAGAAAATAATAGTTATGATGTTGAATTTATGGAGCAAGAGGTTTTGCTGCTTGTGGATTATAATGGTGAATCAATTGATGATATTAGTATAGGTTATCATTTTGAAGGGATTCATAATGCAGATATGTCAATAGGAGAAATACTCTCTTATCAACCGAGCCAACAGGATATTCGAAACGCGGAAAATTTTTTATACGAGCTTGTAGATGATTTTACAGAAAAGTTTGGGGAACCGCAAATTTTCAATTCTCCCGTTAATACAACAACATACACATGGTTTCATAATGAATGTGAAATAGAAGTAATAGATTGTATTAATAGTGACACAGGTGTCATGGGAGCTGTGGACATTAGAATTAAATATGGTAACAATTAAAGCAAACATTTAATTTACAAATATCGTTTGTCTCTAAGTGTTTTGTTATGCGGGTCAATAAAAGAAGAACAAAAAGAAATAGAAGAAAATTTATAAATATTGAAAAAAACACTTGCATTTTCGGACGAAGTGTGGTATCATACACCTTGTCCTTGGGGGTATAGCTCAGCTGGGAGAGCGCTTGAATGGCATTCAAGAGGTCAGCGGTTCGATCCCGCTTATCTCCACCAAACCACTCGAAACATTGCGTTTCGGGTGGTTTTCTTTTATTAAACCCTTAATCATAAAACACCGACTGCATTTGCAATCGGTGTTTTGTTATATTATTTCAATGTTTTCTATCCCATGTGTTAGAATTATGTTTATCAGTTCGTTTCGGGAGTAATTACTTTCGGCGGCTATCCTATCAAGTTGGGTCAAGGTCTCCTCTTTGATACGTACAGTGATGACTTTGTTGCCGTCTTCACCTCGCTTTTTTATCTTTAATGGTTCGTTTTTCATAAAAATCACCTCTTTGATTAAATTATACCTTGACAAACCATTGCATAGTATATTACAATAAGATATCAAACGTGATATCGCAATAGATATCACAAACGATAGTATTTGCCTTGGAGGAAGAAATATGCCGGTGTTATTTAAATTGTTGTTGCCAGTAGTTTTGTTTTTTGCTTTTGTTTCGGATTTGGTTCCGTTGATAATGATTGGTGTTATCTACGCAATTGCTTTTATTTTTGTTGCATTACCTTTGTTTTCCGAAAGAAAGAAAACCGCTGAACAGGCTGAATTTAAGGGCTATATGTATTTGACGGCCCATTTGTTATTATATTTGTTGACTTTTGGTGTGTGGCAGCTTGTATGGGTTTACCGCACAACCAAAAATATGAATGAGTTTACAGGCGACAACAGAATGTCTCCGTCCGCAAATGTGGTTTTGAGCTTGTTTATGCCGTTTTATACCATCTATTGGAGCTACAAGATGTCTCTCAGGGTAGATGAATATGCTAAACAACACAATATCAGATCTACCATTTCGTCATCTTGTCTCATTTTCGCTCCAATATTTGATATTGTTGCCGCATTGCTTATACAAAACAAGATAAATGAGGCTGTTTGTGCAAGAGTACATCTTCAAAAGGGTGATGTTGTCGAGGTTGCATCCCAAAACGGTTTTGATGTTAACAGATATTATAATATCGAAAAGCACATTGCGCTTTGTATTGCCAGCTTGGGTATATGGAACTATATATGGATATACCGCACTACCAAGGCGTTGAATGAAGTTGAAGGCGAAATGTACCGCGGTCCTGTAAAGAAATTGCTGTTGTGCATTTTTGTGCCGTTCTATATTTTCTATTGGTATTACATTACCGCCAAGAGAATCGACGAGATAACCATGAGATTTGGTATTGACTCTGACACTGCAGTGGTTTCGGTAGTTTCTGCAGTTTTGTTTGGCGGTATTATTCCATCAGTTATTTTGCAGAACAAAGTTAACGAAAGTGTTGTTGTTGCACACAACTTGAATAGTGCCGATAATCTACTTTGCGATAAATATGATAAGAATGTTACAGTTAACGAGAATCAGGTCCGTTATATTCCTTATTTCGGAATCATTTCCTACATATTGCTTTGTATCGTAACAATTGGAATTTGGCATTTTGTTTGGATATGGCGCGCTACTGAGGTTACCAATGCTGTTACAAGTAAAAAGCAACGCAGTCAGGTTTGCCAGTTGTTGTTGTGTCTTTTTGTGCCTTTCTACATGATTGCTTGGACTTATCAAACCACAAGAAGAATAGATGCTTTTTCGCAATATTACGGTGTTAATTCCGATTTGACTGCCGCTTGTACGGTCTGTGCTGTTTTATTGCCGATTATAGCACCTATTATAATGCAGGATAAAATAAACGAAGCGTTAAGATCGGCAAACGGCGAAAAGGGCACTGATAATACTAAGGTAGATACTTATATACTTGCTAAATACGGACGCAGAAGTGTTATATTCCATTTGTTTATGTATTTGTTCTTGGGATTTATTTGGCAGTTTATTTGGAACTACAAAATAACAAAGGCTACTAACGCTTTAATCGACTGTCAGGAACGCGACGCGGTAGAGCAGTTGCTTTTGTGCTTGGTTGTTCCGTTCTACAGCTTCTATTGGTTGTATAAGACTGTTCAGCGTATTGACAAGATTTCAGGTATAACCGGAAACAGAACATCTATCACTGCGGCATCGGTTTGTTTTAATGCGATTTCGGGTGTTTTTGCAACCTTACTGATGCAACACAAACTAAATGAGATCTGTGCCGAAATTGAAAATAAGTAGTATTTAATTAAAAAGAAAAGCTGATAAAACAGCTTTTCTTTTTTTAGGCTTACATGCTTGCTTTTAAATTGTTGATGTGCTATTATTGTTTTATAATCAATAGGAGGTATCTGTATGTTTAACAAGCGTATTCTTTGTTTATTGATAGCGGTTTTGTTGTGCCTCGGTTTGCTTTCGGCTTGCGGGTCGGATGATTCAAGCAAGGCTGACAAACAGACTGATAGCAATAACAACGGTTCAAGTGTTCAGTCAACCGTTCAAAATGGTGATTTGGCGGCAGAGGGCTTTTTCGTGGGTAAAATCGAATATAAGAAAGGCAACGATGCTGTTTACAGAATTGTCCGTCCCAAGGATGATAACGAGGTTATGTCGGTTGCGTCTACCGTTTTGAAGGCTGTAAACACTGCTGCTAACGTTAAAATGAAAAATCAGACTGATGATACTGACGGTAACGATGCTTATGAGATTCTGATAGGCGATACCAACCGTCCCGAAACGGCTACCGCAAAGCAGTATCTCAAGCAGAAGGTCGGTGGTCGTTATGACGATATTATCATCTGTTCTATCGGTAAAAAGATTGTTATTTACTCGCAGAACATAGAGCGTCTTAAAACGGCCGCAGATTACTTTGTAAACAACTTTGTTAAGGCAGAGGGCGTTGACGGAGGTATATTCTATACCGAGGCTGCAAAGGGCAATTTTGAGAACATAACAGTAAACGGTGTTTCTATCGGTGAGTTTACGATTGTCCGTCCTCACTTTAATTCGTCTTACTTAACCGAGCTTGAAATGAACGCTTTGGTTGAAAAGATTTACACTACATCAGGATATAAACTCAATATTGTTCACGATGAGTATGTGGCTGCAGGCAAATATGAGATAGTTGTCGGTAATGCAAGCCGTGATGGTGTGAATGCTTCTGCCGACCTTGACGAGTATGCTATCAAGGTCAGTGGTGATAAGGTGTACCTCAACGGTGGTAGTGCTCATTCAACCGCAATGGCGGTTTCTGAGTTCTCAAAGCTTTTGAAAGGCAATGTGACCGATGCCGCAACTGTAACGGGCTCTTATAGCACTGCTATTGCTACATACGATGCCGCTAATACCTTGCGCTACACTTGGGGTGATGATTTCAACAGCAGTGAGCTTGACACCTCAAAGTGGTACCAGTCGACCGAAAAGGAATCGGGAACAAAGGGTGAAAACGGTAAAACAAGTGTACGTTCAAGTAACCCTAATGATGTTTTCTTGGCTGACGGAAAATTCCATATATGTGCCCGTCAGGATGAATCATATTACTACGGCGGTCGTATTACCACACAGAAAAACATGAGGTATAAGTACGGTTATATCGAAATGAGTGCCGTTATTCCTCACGGAAGTGACTTCTGGGTTGCTTTATGGGTTTGCGGTGATGCGGGTAATGCCGATGCCGGCGGTTTTAATATGTACCCCGAAATAGATGTCGTTGAGTGCTTTGGTAACTCGGCAATGTACTATGCCAACTGCCACAAGTGGCCTACCTCTAACGGCACAGCCGCAGGTCTTGAGCATACTTCTCTTGACAACACCCACGCAAACGAAAAGAAGTATCAGTGCCCTGACGAGAAGCTTTTGACCAATGCTTTCCACACCTACGGAATGATGTGGACCGAAACTGCCATGACCTTTGTTTGTGACGGTGATGCTTACTTCACTTACGAGTTTGACCCCAACAGTGAGGATATCAACACATTCAATCAGGAAATGTATATTCTCATAAGCATGGCTTTGGGATTTGAAAACAATTCCATTTCAATCAACGATGCAACTGCCGAGGATTGGGCAAACACCAATAAGTATATCGTTGATTATATCAATATTTATCAGAAGAACGACGGCAAGAGCTACGTCAGAGAATATTGACACAAGAGTTTAGAAACAAAAAAATCTCCCCAAATAGGGGAGATTTTTTTAGGCGTGAATTTTGATTTTATTTATCGTAACCGTTGGGATTGTTCTTCTGCCAACGCCAGGTGTCGACACACATATCCTCGATAGTCTTTTCGGTAGTCCAACCAAGCAGTTCCTTTGCCTTGTCTGCGTTGGCGTAGACCTCATCGGGGTCGCCGGGGCGTCTGGGATCAATGACGAATGGAATTTCGATTCCACTTGCCTTATGGAAAGCGTCTTTGAGCTGAAGAACACTGACACCGTTACCTGTTCCGAGGTTAATAGCCTCACAACCGGTGTTTTTCAATGCCCAGTCAACCGCCTTAACGTGACCTTTTGCAAGGTCGACAACATGGATGTAATCACGAACACCGGTGCCGTCAACAGTGTTGTAGTCGTTGCCGAAAACATGAAGCTTTTCTAATTTGCCGACAGCAACCTGCGAAATGTAGGGCATAAGGTTGTTGGGGATACCCTTGGGGTCCTCACCGATAGTACCGCTTTCGTGAGCACCGATGGGGTTAAAGTAACGAAGCAGAGCAATGCTCCAACCATTGTCTGAAGCGTAAAGGTCACGAAGCATTTCCTCAATAAACAGCTTGGTTCTGCCATAGGGGTTTATAGCACCTAAAGGCATGGTTTCAACCAATGGCATTTCGGTAGCAACACCGTAAACGGTTGCCGAAGACGAGAAAACGATTTTCTTAACACCAAACTCCTCCATAACGTCGCAAAGGACAAAGGTGGAGTCGATATTGTTCTTGTAATATTCCATGGGAATTTGAGCAGATTCGCCAACAGCTTTAAGACCTGCAAAGTGGATAGCGGCCTCAATCTTGTTTTCCTTGAAAATGGTGCGCAGAGCCTCGCGGTCTCTCACATCGGCCTTATAGAACTTAACGGGCTTGCCGATGATTTTCTCAACACGCTTTAAGGATTCCTCCTTGGAGTTGCGGAGGTTGTCAACAACAACAACCTCGTAGCCTGCTTTTGAAAGCTCAACAAGAGTGTGGCTGCCGATATATCCGGCACCGCCTGTGATAAGAATTGCCATAGTATTTATTCCTTTCTGAAAGGTTTTGTTTGTTTAATTTCCAATTGAATATTCTAACATAAATCGAAAATTTTTTCAATATAAAAAGGGTTATTTTGCAAAATAAAATTATAGTAAATTTGGAATATTACAGTATTTTTTCCATACCTATTTTTTGCGGAACTAATCCTTGCTTTTCGTAAAATCTTAAAGCGCCTTGGTTGCACGACCAAACATTGAGTGTCAAATTATAGCAACCCGAATCTTTTGCAATTTGTAACACATACTCATAAAGTGATTTGCCTATGTGTAAACCGCGTTTGGTTTCATCAACGCATAAATCATCGATATAAAGAGTTTTAATATCGGTAAGTATGTTGTTGTCAATGTGTTGCTGAAAAATGCAAAAAGCATATCCCAAAACCTCACCGTTAACATCGGCAACAAAAATCGGTCGGTTGTCGTCCGCTATAATGGTTATAAGTTCTTGGTCGGTGTATTTCTTGGTGTTTTCTTTGAAAATATCGGGTCGACCTTTATGATGGACAGTCAAAACCTGACACAAAAGGTCATTGATTTTTGGAATATCATTTTTCACAGCACGGCGAATTAACATCACAAAACCTTCTTTTGTTTATATATGTGAAATGAAAAACAGAGGACGGCGCCAACGAAGTCCCTGATAAAAGATTATAATGTATTTAAAATACATTTTCAACCAAAAACAGATAATTATATACACAATAATATCGGGCAAAATAGTATCACGAAAGAGGTGATATTATGATACCACATGAAGAAGACAAGCAGTATGACCCGAGAGAGAGTCAGTACTTCCAAAACTTGCCTGCGTTTGTGCAGGAGTCGATTCTGCAATCGGGCAGCGCTATTTCTAGTGACGAGGAGCTTCGCCACACGGCAGAACAGCTTATCTACCGCGACAACTACCAATGATAATCGAATGCGCGTAAGCGAAACTTGGCGGTCGTTGTAAAATGCGTATAAAAAAGAAAAAAGAGAACGGCCTTTCGGGTCAGTTCTCTTACTTTTCTTACATTGTAGTGTATCAATCTCAGATAGCACGGGTAACCTTACCGGAACGGAGGCAACGGGTGCAGGCGTAAATCCTACAAGGAGTGCCGTTTACAAGAGCCTTAACGCGCTTTACGTTGGGCTTCCAAGTTCTGTTGGTTCTTCTGTGTGAGTGAGATACCTTGATACCGAATGTGATTTCTTTGCTGCAGATGTCACACTTTGCCATGAGTCTGCACCTCCTTTAAAAAGTTACATACAATCGCGAGTAATATAATAACAGAAAGTTCACCAATTTGCAAGCATTATTTTTAAGTTTTGCAAAAAAAATTTAAATTTAGCAAAATTACTATATTTCGCAAAATTTTCAGGTAATTGTTGCATTTTTTGTTAAAGTGGTGTATAATATATCGAAATAGCATTGAAACAGTGATGGGAATGGTGAGCGATGTCCAAAAAAGCTGTTATTTTTGACCTTGACGGCACTTTGCTTAATACATATGAGGATTTGGCAAATGCCGTGAATTTTGCATTAAAGCAAAACGGATTGCCCACACATCCTGCAGAAAAATATAAAATATTCGCAGGAAACGGTACCGATATGATGATTACCCGTGCGTTGCCTGAGGATAAACGTGATGAGGAAACGCTCAAAAAGGTGAGAGACCTTTATTTTGAGTATTACGATGCTCATTCGGGTGAGTGCACCCGTCCTTATGACGGAATCGTTGATCTTTTAGATGAACTCAAATCCCGTGGAATGAAGTTGGCTGTTGTTTCCAATAAGATTGACTTTATGACGCGTGCCGTTGTAAAGGAGTATTTCGGTGACGGTATGTTCGATTTTGTGACCGGGCAGTGCGACGGTATAATCCCAAAACCCGACCCTGCTATGGTATATAAGGTTTTGGAACAGTTTGGCATCACTTCCGATGAAAGTGTTTTTGTTGGTGACAGCGGTGTCGATGCCGAAACGGGTAAAAACGCCAATATGTTCACCGTAGGTGTTTTGTGGGGTTTCCGCGATAAAAAAGAGCTTATGGAATGTGGTGCTTCGGTGGTCATTTCAAAGGCGGATGAATTGTTAAACTACGTTTAAAATATACCAATTCTTTGACATGGAAAGGAACTTTGATTTTATGAAGCGTAGCGATTATCTTGGATGGGACGAATATTTTATGGGGATTGCCTTGCTGTCTTCACAGCGAAGCAAGGATCCCAATACGCAGGTTGGCGCCTGCATAGTCAACGCCGAAAACCGTATTATGGCGGTTGGTTATAACGGTATGCCCTACGGTTGTGACGATGACGAATATCCGTGGGAGAGGGAAGGCGATGCACTCAACAGTAAGTATTTGTTTGTCTGTCACGCCGAGCTTAATGCAATTCTCAATTTCAACGGTGGCTCTATGAAGGGTTTCCGCCTTTATACCACACTTTTCCCTTGTAACGAGTGTGCCAAGGCCATTATCCAGAAGGGTATTGCCGAGGTTATCTACCTTTCGGATAAATATTCCGATGCCGAAATGACCAAGGCGGCTAAAATGATGTTCAAATCGGCCGGTGTTGTTTGCCGTGAGTATGAGCAGACTATGAAGACTGCAGAATTGAAGTTGTAATTTTTAATAGTATTTCGAACAATGTAAGCGGATGGCTGTGCCATCCGCTTTTTTTAGTTGTCACCTGCAACAAGGTTAAATACTCAATGAACGCCCATGAGGTCAAGGCTGATGACTGTTATAGTTTTTATAATTTTTTGTGAATTTTCTTTGTTGACCCCTTGAAGAATAGATATATATATATTATAATATACACTGTATAATTGTGTGTAGTGTGTTTAAAACTCAAAATTTATATAACACTTCTGTTTTGGGAGGAAATATATGTTTACTCGTGATATTTTCATTGACCTTGGAACCGACAACACCCGTGTCGGAATAAAGGGTAAGGGTATTGTTGCAAGAGAACCTTCGGTTGTTGCTTATGATGTCCGTAATGATACAGTTAAGGCAGTTGGTGCCGCCGCAAAGGAAATGATAGGCAGAACTCCCGGTTCTATCGTTGCTGTAAAGCCTATCAAGGGCGGTGTAATTGCCGACTTCGACGTTACCGAGGCTATGCTCCGTAAATTTATAAAATCAGCGCTCCGCGGTTCGTTGTTTTCGCGTTGCCGTGTTATGCTTTGTGTTCCTTCGGGCGTTACCGAGGTTGAAAGCCGTGCTATTTTTGATGCCGCAAGCCATGCAGGCGCTTCCGAGGTTGATTTGATGGAGGTTCCTTTGGCAGCAGCTATCGGTGCGGGTATGGACGTCGGTGCAACATCGGGAAGTATGGTAGTTGACATTGGCGGCGGTACTACCGAAGTTGCGGTTATCGCTTTGGGTGATATCGTCACCTCGCAGTCGACAAAATCGGCGGGTGACAGTCTTGATGAGGCTATTATCAACTATGTTCGTAAAAAGCATAACCTTCTCATTGGAGACCGTATGGCTGAACAAATCAAAATCGGCATTGGTTCTGCCATGGAGTATGAGGATGAAGGCTCGATGGAGGTTAAAGGTCGAAACCTTGTTGACGGACTTCCCAAGAATATTGAGGTAACCGCCGAAGAGGTGAGAGAGGCTTTGTCTGACCAGCTTTATCAGATTATCGATACCATTCGTTACACATTTGAAAAGACTCCGCCTGAATTGGCTGCCGATATTATTGATAAGGGTATTGTTCTGACAGGCGGTAGTGCAGCATTACGTAACATCGATAAGCTTATCTCAACCGAGACCGGTATGTCGGTTACTGTTGCCAATTCACCCGAGGACTGTGTTGCTTTGGGTATAGGCAAAAAGATCGAGAACAATCTCACATTTGATACCTATGTTTTCAAGAGAGGTAAAAGATACCGTTAAGTTTGGAGGCAATTTATAATGCGCTTTTTCTTGAGAAGCAAACAATTTAAAATATTTGTTGCCTCGTTGTTGGCTTTGGCGGTTATTGTTTCGGTCATTGCCATTTTTAGCCGTGTTTCTTCGCCGTTAAGCAGCTTTTTCGGCACCATAACAACACCTATTCAAAAGGCGTTCAGCTCGGTTTCGGATTGGTTTGACTCATTGTCAAACTCAATGGATGATAACGAAAAGCTATTGGACGAGATAGAACGGTTGAAGCTGGAAAATGCTGAGCTTGCCCAAAAGGTTGTTGGCTATGATGAACTTGAGGCTCAAAATAAACATTATGAGCAGTTTTTAGGCATTAAAGAAAAGAATCCCGAGATGCGTTTTCAGTCCGCAACCATTGCCGCAAGGGATAACACCGATCCGTATAAGGGTTTTACCGTAAATGTTGGACTTATTGATGGAGTGGCACTGCACGACCCTGTTATTACCGAGGCCGGTCTTGTTGGATATATCAGCGAGATTGGAAGCACTTATTCAAAGGTTACTACCGTTTTGAGCCCGAAGCTTAAAGCGGGAGGCAAAGATAGCAGAACACTTGATGAGGGTGTTGTTTCGGGCGGCGCAGAGCTTGCGGTTGACAACATGTGTTATTTGTATAACCTTCAGCGCGACTGTGCTGTTTCGGTAGGCGATTATGTTGTTACATCAGGTGGAAGTGTTTTCCCGGAAGGTCTTATTGTCGGCAAGGTTTCAGATATCAAGCAGCAGATAAAGGATACCTCGCTTTATGCCGAGATAAAGTCGGATATAGATTTTGGTAACCTTCGTGAGGTTATGATTATCACATACTATTCGGGTCAAGGTTATGTAGGACCCGAGGGAGAGTGATGACATGGCGGCGTACAGGATCAAATATTTTTTAAGTCTTGCTTTATATACAATTGTCTGTGCTTTTGTGTTGTTGGTACAGTCTACCGGAATCATGACATTGCAATTAGGATATGCCTCAGTGGTTTTGATTTTGCCAATGGTGCTTTATTGTGGATTCTATTTTGGTGAGTATGCAGGCGCGGTCATTGGTCTTTTTGCAGGTGCTATAACCGATTCGTATTCGGCAACACTAACTTATAGTACCGTTGCTTTAACTGTGTTGGGCTTTGTTGCAGGCATTGTCATGTCAAGATTTTTTAATCGCAATATCGCCGCAGCTGCTGTGTTGAATTTTTCTGCATCGTTTGCATACTTTTTTGCTAAATGGGTTGCGGTATATGCTTTTTCAGATCCCGATCCATTGTTTGTTTTGTTTTACTTTAGTTTGCCGTCATTACTTTATACTGCGGCTATTGGGTTTATTTTGTTTTTTATAATGAATCCTATTTTCCGTAATTTACCCAAAAATTCCGTCAAAAGATAATAAATTATTAAGGAGGTGACTGCTTGTGAGGGTCAAGAAAAAACAAAACCCGCGTATTATAACGCTTGTTGCACTTATGTTGGCTGTTTTTATCGTGTTTGGTTTCAGAGCTGCTAATTTCCAGGTGGTCACAGCCGAGGATTTTTCTTTGAAAAATGCCCACCTTACTGCAATTACCACCAAGATAACTGCCACGAGAGGTGAAATAGTCGACCGTTACGGTCGTCCTATTGCCACCAACCGCGACGGTTACAGTATTGTATTTAACAGTGCTTATATGAAAAAAGCACAGTATAACGAGGCTATAAAGTCGCTGACCGACCTTTTGACCCTTTATGAGCATGAATGGACAGACAGCTTACCGTTATCGGCTACCGCACCGTATGAGTTTACGGACGATGCTAATGCCAAGCGTCTGAAAACTAAGCTTGGTCTTAACGATTATGCTACGGCCCAGAATTGCTATGATGAAATGGTGTCGAGGTATAAGCTTGAAACCTATAACGAGCAGGATAAGCGTACCATTATGGGCGTTCGTTATTCTATGGAGCGTGCCGATTTCTCGGTTTCCAATCCGTTTACCTTTTCTGAGGATATTCCATCTAAACTGATGCTCACGGTATCAGAGTCGTTCCTCCATATTGGCGGTATTGAAATAAATGTTGTATCCTACCGTCAGTATACAGATTCAATGTTGGCACCGCATACTATCGGCACTATCGGCAAGATAAATGCTGAGGAATGGGAAACTTTGAAGAACAAGGGATATTCCTATAATGATTATGTTGGTAAAAGCGGCGTTGAAAAGGCTTTTGAAAGCTATTTGAGGGGTCAAGACGGTGAGTTGACCTATTATTTTGATAAGTCGGGAAATGTTGCTTATACCGAAGTTACCAAGCAGCCTGTTCAGGGCAACACGGTGTTCTTGACTTTAGATTCAAGATTACAGAAGATTGCGCAGGATAAGTTGGCCGAAAATATCAACGAACTGAACTCAAAAGGTCAAAGTATAACGGGCGGTTCAGTTGTTATTACCAATGTTAAAACCGGTGAGGTTTTAACGCTTGCCAATTATCCTTCCTACGACCTTGAAAATTTGAGTGATTATCTTAACGGTCAGGTTGCCAATAATCCTTTATATGACCGCGCGTTGAAGGGTAGTTATCCTCCGGGTTCGGCGTTTAAGCCCATGGTTGCTGTTGCGGGACTTCAGGAGGGCATTGTTGAGCCGTATGATACTGTTTTCTGCTCGCAGAAATATACGTATTATAAAGATTATCAGCCTTCATGTATGCATTATCACAAGACAGTTAATGTGTTTTCGGCAATATCGCAGTCGTGCAACTATTACTTCTTTGACTTAGGCCGTCAGGTTGGTATAAGCAAACTTAACAATTATGCCAAAAAGATGGGCTTGGGTGTTCCTACAGGTATCGAATTGGGTGAATCGAGAGGTATTCTTGCGGGTCCCGAGAACTCAAAGGCTGCCGGTAAGCAATGGTATGACGGTCTTACTTTGGCGGCATCTATCGGTCAGTCGGACAATGCTTTTACACCTATCCAGCTTGCAACCTATACCGCAACCATCGCAAATGGCGGAACACGCTTCCGCTCTACGTTGTTAAGCTCGGTTAAGGCTTCGGGTACAAATGAAACTGTATTCCAATCGACACCTGAGGTTATGGATACCATAAATGCCAGCAAGGCGGTTATCGATTCGGTCAAAAATGGAATGCGGTCGGTTACTTCGGAAGGTACTGCAAGTGCCTATTTTGCCGATTATCCTATTTCCATAGGCGGTAAGACAGGTACTGCACAGACCACGGGTCCCGATAACAGCGTACTTATTTTGTTTGCACCTTATGAAGATCCCGAAATAGCGGTTTCGATAGTTGTTGAACACGGTGAAAAGAGTTATTCAACCGGACCTGTTGCCAAGGCGATTATGGATGAATATTTCTTTGGCTCGGGCGAAATTGATACTGATGAAAAGCCCAATCAGATTTTGCAGTAACTAAATTTCGTCAAATTGTGCGAATATTCCAAGTTTTGTCTTTACAAAGTTCTGAAATTATGATAAAATACCATAATGATGATATACTTTAAACGACGAAAGGGTGAAACGCTTGGGTAAGACGGTCGTGCTTGTCTCCTCAAAGGGTGGCAGCGGTAAATCAACGGTTGCGGTCGGTCTTGCCACCGCCTTCTCAAGGGAAGGAAAAAGCGTTTTGCTGATTGATGCCGATGAGGGCGCAAGATGTCTTGATTTTATGCTCTCGGTTGATAAAGATACCGTGTTTGACCTTTCGGATGTTTTAAATGGCAATGCAGAGATTGATAACGCCAAGCTTAAGGTTCCTTTTTTGGAAAATGTTTGGGTTGTTCCGTCGCCGTTGTCGGGTGAGCCGATTGACCTTTCGGCCTTGGGCAAGTTGACCGAGATGTTCAAGGATGATTACGATTATATCATTGTTGATACTAAGGGTCAGCTTCCTGCAGAGCGTTTTGAAAGATTTTCAAAAAATGCAATGTTTATTTCGGTTGTAACAACCGATAGAATAGCCGTTAGAAATACGGGTTCTTTAAACACCAGGCTGATTTCTTATGGGTTTAATCCAAGGCTTATAATAAACCGTTTTGCGGTTCGCAATGCCGATGGAGGCTATAATAATATCGATAATATTATCGATTCGGCCTCGGCAAGGCTTTTAGGAATCGTACCCGAGGATAACTGCATTGGCACTAATAAAAACGGTTTGGTTTTTGGTACTGCTTCGGCTGCCGTTTTCAGAATTGCTTCAAGACTTGAGGGCAGGGAAACACACTTGCCTAAAATTAAAGAAATTATAAATTAAAAAAAGGATGGTAAAAATGAAAATTGCTTTAATTGCACACGATGCCAAAAAAGAACTTATGGTTCAGTTTTGTATTGCTTACTGCGGTATTTTAAGCCGACATACCATCCTTGCCACAGGCACAACCGGCAAGTTGGTTTCGGAAGCTACAGGGCTTGATATTGTCCGTTTCTTAAGCGGCGACCAGGGCGGTGCGCAGCAGATTGCTTCTCGCATCGGTTGTGATGAGGTTGATATGGTATTGTTATTCAGAGACGCAAGAAAGGGCGATTCTGAGCCCGATGAAAGCAATATCATGCGTCTTTGCGATGTTCACAATATTCCGATAGCCACCAATATCGCAACGGCTGAAATGCTTATTCACGGTCTCGAACGCGGTGATCTTGATTGGCGTGAGATTATTCACACAAACTAAAATTTACAGAATCCTTGCTCTTTTTTCGGAGTGAGGATTCTCTGATTTAATATTTGGAGGAAATTATGGCTAAATTTAATACTACCGTTAAGGGCACTGCTGATGTTTTGCCTCAAGACAGCTATAAATGGCAATTTGTTGAGAAGAAGATGCTTGATACTGCAGGTCTCTTCGGCTTTCAAGAGATAAGGGTGCCTGTTTTTGAATATACCGAGGTCTTTACCAAAAACGTTGGTGAGACTACCGATGTTGTTCAGAAGGAAATGTACACATTTATTGATAAGGGTGACCGTTCCATAACCCTTCGTCCCGAGTTTACCGCCGGTGTTGTTCGTTCGGTAATTGAGCATGGACTTATCAACGGTGCTTTGCCTGTTAAGGCTTGTTATGTTGGCGGTTGCTACCGCTACGAAAAGCCGCAGGCAGGTCGAATGAGAGAATTTCACCAGTTCGGTGCAGAAATGTTTGGTGCGAAGGATCCTTCTGCCGATGCTGAGATGATTCTGCTTGCACATTCGGTACTCAAAAATTTGGGCATCAAAAACCTTTCTTTGGAGATTAATTCTATCGGCTGTCCCGAGTGCAGAGCCAAGTATCACGCTGCACTTAAAGAGTATTTCGCATCAAGGCAGGAAGAACTTTGTGAGACCTGCCGCGACCGTCTTGATCGCAACCCCATGAGAATACTCGACTGTAAATCTCCCATTTGCAAGGAGATTGCCGATAAAGCTCCCATTATGATTGACTTCCTTTGCGATGAGTGTAATACCCACTTTGAGGGTGTTAAAAAGCACCTCAATGCAGTAGGTCTTAATTTTACCGTCAATCCCAAGATTGTTCGCGGCCTTGATTACTACACCAAAACTGTTTTCGAGTTTATTTCGGGTGAGATCGGTGCACAGTCCACAGTCTGCGGTGGCGGTCGATACGACGGTCTTGTGGGTCAAATGGGTGGTCCTGAGTTGCCGTCGTTGGGATTTGCAATGGGTATTGAGCGCCTTTTGATGGTTATGGCAAGCCAAGGAACCGAGTTCCCCGAACCCAAGGTTCCCGATGTTTATATTGCAACAATGGGTGAACAGGCACAGCTTAAAGCCACCAAGCTTTGCATGGATTTAAGAGCAGAAGGCTTTATTGCAATTACCGATGTTGCAGGTCGTTCGGTTAAGGCTCAGATGAAGTATGCCGATAAGATTGGTGCTGCTTTCAGTACCGTTATCGGTGATGATGAAATTGCTAACGACCGTTGTGTTCTTAAGAATATGAAGACAGGTGAGCAGAATGAGGTCACCTTGTCGGACGGTATTGTATCTGCAATTTACGACCACAGCATTGACGTAATGCTTGACAGTGTTGCTGGCTCTACTGAAGAGCTTGAAGCCGTTTTGGGAATGGCAAAGGATAAATAATCTTTAAAAATCAAAAAAACTTCCGTTCTGAATCAGAACGGAAGTTTTTTATACATTGTCTTAAATTTCACCAAGCTCTTTGGCACATCTGGCACAAATATTTTTGCCCTTATAAATCTTAATATCACATTCACTTTTACAGAAAATGCAGGTCGGCTCATATTTTTTAAGGATAATTCGGTCATCCTCAACAAACATTTCCAAAGCACCGCCGGTTTCCTTTATACCAAAAACCTTTCGCATTTCGGCGGGGATAACAAAACGACCCACACCATCAACATTTCGGATAATTCCGGTTGCCTTCATAAAAAACACTCCTAACTTTTAGTTTTATAACATTATAATGTGTATGGTAAATTTTGTCAATAATAATCGAAAAATTTTTATTGTGACTTGTATTTTGTTCTGAATTCAGTTGGGGAAATACCTTTAATCGCTTTAAATTCGCGTATAAAATGAGCGCTGTCGTAATAACCGATTGATAAAGCGATGGAAAGTATTGTTTCATTGGAATTAATCAGTAGGTTTTGAGCATTCTTTATTCGGCAAGAATTTTGATATTTAATAGGTGTAGACCCCGTAAGACCTTTAAAAAGGCGCAAATATGTACTGTACGACATATTGCAATCATCAGCCAAGGTGTTGAAATTCATTTTTTGTTTATAGTTGTTTTCGATATATTCAATGCTTTTAATGATTGATATTGCCTGGCGGTTTGTGATACCGCTGTTAGGTGCAAGGGAAGAGTTGCTCATCTGCTTGCAAAGGGTTGAGATAAGCAATAAAGCATGAAAACTGCGCCTTAAATCCGCGTCGTAGCCTCTCGCGACAGATTCAACCTCAAGACCATTGATCGTGGGTATAAGCTCATTAAAGGAATTTTGGTCTAGTGTCAGATAAAAGGTTTTTTCGGTATTAAGGCGTAAAATCGGCTCAATTTCGAAAAGCATATTAAACCCGTTAAGGTGCTTCAAATCATCAAAATATTTCAATGAAAATGCATTACTTAAAAGAACGTGATAAACCACAAGCCCGCCGTTGGAACGATAACCGTGCGGAATGTGAGGTGGTATTACAAAAACGTCACCAACGTCAATAGGCACGCTTCGGTCAGCGATATAGTGCCTTCCGGTCCCCGCTGTGATTATATTTATCTCATAAAAATCGTGTATATGCAAGCCAAGTGAATCTTCAATTTTATCATAATAAGATTTTACAATATCCGCATTCTTTTGACGTGCTTCGTGAAAGCACCATTTATAATGGTTGCTTTCGGGGAGTTTATCTTGGTAGAACATGGCCACTCCTTGGAAGAAAAATACAACAAATTGAACTTTTTATACAATTATTATACACCAAACATCTGCTATAATCAAGATATAAATAGTTCAGGAGGTCTTGACTGTGCAAAAATACAACGGGATTTTTGACCGATATGCAAGGTTTATCGAAGAAAAGCAGTTGTTGAACAAAGAATATTGGAGACTTTTTGTTGAGCAATTCCGTTCTAATGTTGACGACCACGACGTTGGTTGGCGTTGTGAATATTTCGGCAAGATGATGCGTGGTGCTTCGCTTACGTATCAGTACACTCAAAATGAAGAACTCTACAACGTTTTGACCGAGTGTGCAGAAAATATGCTGACAACTCAGCAGGAAAGCGGTAGATTTTCAACCTATAGCGAGGAAATGGAATTTAATGGTTGGGATATTTGGGGCAGAAAATACGTGCTTTTAGGATTTTTGCATTACTGTGAAATCTGTCGTGACGAAAGCCTCAAAGCGCGCATAATGACTGCCTTGGAGCGCCATCTTGATTATATTGTTGAACGAGTTGGCGAGGGCGAGGGCAAAAAGCCTATCGGTGAAACCTCTAAACATTGGCTTTGCATAAATTCATGCTCAATTTTAGAGCCAACTTTGAGAATGTATAAGCATTTTGGATACGATAGGTACCTTAAATTTGCCGAGTATATTATCGACTATCTTTTCAACGGTGCGCCCGCAATCTTCAGGCTTGCCGAGGAAAATGAACTTGAACCGTATCAGTATCCTGTTGTCAAGGCTTATGAGATGATGTCCTGCTTTGAGGGTCTTATTGAGTATTATGAGATTACGGGCAACAAGAGGTATCTTAACATCTGCGAAAACTTTGCCGATAAGGTGAGAAATACCGAAATTTCGGTTATCGGATGTTCGGGTTGTTGCCACGAGTTGTTTAATAATACTGTCGCAACCCAAACCGATACAAGCTATCAAAACATTATGCAGGAAACCT
Organism: Acutalibacteraceae bacterium; assembly: GCA_045637775.1. Taxonomy (GTDB): domain Bacteria; phylum Bacillota; class Clostridia; order Oscillospirales; family Acutalibacteraceae; genus UMGS172. The sequence continues at coordinate 19,013 of JAZUAC010000056.1, forward strand.
GCGTCACCGTTACTTGGATGAAATTCTGTGACCGACTTTTGCGTCATACCGATAATTCAAAATATGCCGATGAGATTGAAAAATCGGCTTATAACGCGCTTTACGGTGCGGTTAATACCGAAGATTGCTTGACCTCTAAAAATGATAGTTTTGTGTTTGATAGTTACAGTCCGTTGTTTTTGAGACCGCGAGGCAGAGGTGCAGGTGGTTACAAGGATATTGCCGAGGGAGTTTATTTCGGTTGCTGTGTTGCAATCGGCGCACACGCAACGGCAATGATGCCTCTGTATGCCGTAAAGCCTTTTGACGGTGGAATTACCGTTGATTTTTATGAAAGCGGTGAGGCGGAATTTGACGGGTTTGGCGTTGAAATTGAAACCAACTATCCCACTGACGGTAACGTTAAACTGACCGTAATCAATGCACCTGACGGTGAAAAGGATATTAAACTGAGAATTCCGTATTTTTCAAAAAATACCGTATTAACGGTTTGCGGCGAGGGTGTAAAGGTTGAATCGGCGGGGTACGTCACTTTGAGCAGAAAATGGCAGGCAGGGGATACTGTTGAACTTTTGCTTGATATGAATCCGAGGGTGTTGCATCCCGTTGGAATGGCAGAAAAGCCTGAAACCAAAAACTTTTTGGCCGTTATGTATGGGCCGCTTACCCTGGCAAGAGATTCAAGGGTGGATAGTGTTGAAAATCCCGTGCAAAAGGTTGAAAAGGCGGTTGTTACACCTTGCGATAATGGTGGTTTTAAATGCGAATTTATGGCCGATGTAACTTTGGGTGATAAGACCGTCAAAATGGTTGACTATATGAGCGCAGGCAAAATTTGGCACGAAACTTGGGCCGAGGCTTGGCTGCCGACAATTACTGACTAAACAATAAACGCCGTGTGAACATTACGTTCACACGTCGTTTTCTATACAGCAATGCTATTATTTAATAAGGCTTTCGCCATCCATTTCTGCGGGTTTTTCGAGTCCCAAAACGGTGAGCATTGAAGGTGCAATGTCAGCAAGCTTGCCGCCATCCTTCAATTCGCAGGGGTAACCAACAACACAGAAGGGAACAGGGTTGGTGGTGTGGGGAGTGAAGGGGTTGCCATCTTCACCGATCATACAGTCGGCATTGCCGTGGTCTGCGGTGATAAATACAACGCCATCCATCTTGGCGGTTGCTTCAACAACACGGCCAACACACTCGTCAACAGCTTCAACAGCCTTTACAGCGGCATCAAAAATACCGGTGTGACCAACCATGTCACAGTTAGCAAAGTTAAGGATAACGGCATCATATTTGCCGGAAAGGATCTGTTCACAAACAGCGTCGCAAACCTCATAAGCGCTCATTTCGGGCTTGAGGTCAAAGGTAGGAACATCGGGAGACTGAATAAGAATTCTGTCCTCGCCCTCAAATGTCTTCTCCTCACCGCCGTTGAAGAAGAATGTAACGTGTGCATACTTCTGTGTTTCGGCGATACGAAGCTGGGTCATATTTTTGGATGCAAGATACTCACCAAGTGTCATTCTGAGCTCCTCGGGAGGGAATGCAACGGTAACGTTGGGCATTGTCTCATCATACTGAGTCATGCAAACATAAGTGAGGGGGAAGAAGCCGTTTTTACGCTCGAATCCGTTAAACTCGGGGTCGACAAAGGTACGGGTGTACTGTCTTGCACGGTCAGGACGGAAGTTGAACGAAACAACGCTGTCATTTGCTTTGATGGTTGCACCACCCTCAACAACGGTGGGGAGGATGAACTCATCGGTAACATCCTTGGCATAAGACTCTTCCATAGCCTTTACGGGGTCAGGGGCTAAAACACCCTCGCCGTAAACCATAGCTGCATAAGCCTTCACAACACGGGCCCAAGCAAAGTCACGGTCCATTGCATAGTAACGGCCCATAACAGAAGCGATTTTACCAACGCCGATTTCGGCCATTTTTGCCTGCAAATCCTTGATAAATCCAACACCCGAAGTGGTGGAAACATCGCGTCCATCCATAAGACAGTGGACATAAACCTTCTCAAGACCAAAGTTTTTGGCCATCTGCAAAAGGCCGTAAAGATGCTCAATATGGCTGTGAACGCCACCATCGGACAAAAGGCCGATAAGGTGAAGTGCAGAATCGTTCTTCTTGCAGTTTTCCATAGCATCGATAAGCGGCTTAATATCAAAGAACTTGCCGTCCTTGATGTCCTTGGAAATTTTTACAAGCATCTGATAAACAACACGGCCTGCGCCAATGTTGGTGTGACCGACCTCGGAGTTTCCCATCTGACCGTCAGGCAGACCAACGTCAAGACCCGAAGCGCCAATGGTAGTGAAGGGGTTTTCAGCGAAAATTTTGCAAAGATTGGGGGTTTTGGCCGACTCAATTGCGTTGCCGCACTTGATGTTGTTAATGCCGAAACCGTCCATAATACATAAAACAACAGGTTTTTTCATAGTGAAATTCCTTTATTAAAAATTACTTGCTTGCTGCCTTTACGATAACCGAGAAATCCTCAGCCTTCAAGGAAGCACCGCCGATAAGTCCGCCGTCAACATTAACCTTTGCAACGAGCTCGTCAGCGTTCTTAGCGTTCATAGAACCGCCGTACTGAACGGTAACGGTCTCAGCAACATCTGCGCCATACATCTCGGCAATAGCGGCACGAACATAGCCGTTGCCTTCGTCTGCCTGGTCAGCAGTAGCGGTAACACCGGTACCGATAGCCCAAACAGGCTCATAAGCGATAATGATGTTCTTAAGCTGGTCAGCGCTTACATTGGTAAGAGCCATCTTGGTCTGGAACTTGAGAAGGGTCTCGGTGTAGCCAAGCCCTCTCTGCTCCAAAGTCTCACCAACACAAACGATAGCGGTAAGACCTGCGTTTACAGCTGCCAAAGTGCGAAGGTTAACGGTCTGATCGGTCTCGCCGAAGTACTGTCTGCGCTCGCTGTGGCCGATAACAACATATTTAACACCGCTCTCTACGAGCATCTGTGCAGAAATTTCGCCGGTGTAAGCACCGCTGTCCTTGAAGTGAGCGTTCTCTGCACCGATTTCGATGTTGGAACCTTCTGCTGCTGCAACTGCAGCGGGAATGTCAATAAAAGGTACGCAAAGAACAACCTTGCAATCTGCGCCTGCTACGAGGGGCTTCATTTCGTTGATAAGACCGGTAGTCTCTGCGGGGGTCTTGTTCATTTCCCAGTTACCTGCGATAACTGCGGCACGAGTAGCTTTGTTCATTTATATTTCCTCCAAATTTTAAAAATATTATACTCTTTACATACAAACTGCGGCACAAGATTAGTCCCGTGCCGCGGTTTTAAGTTTTAGGTTAATTATTTATCGTTAACTGCTGCGATACCGGGAAGCTCTTTACCCTCAAGGAACTCGAGAGAAGCGCCGCCACCGGTAGAAATGTGGCTCATCTTGGGGCCGAAGCCGAGTGTATTAACAGCTGCAGCCGAGTCACCGCCGCCAATAATGGTGGTAGCATCGGTTTCAGCAAGGCTCTGTGCAACAGCGATGGTGCCCTTAGCCAAGGTGGGGTTCTCAAATACGCCCATAGGTCCGTTCCAAACAACGGTCTTAGCACTCTTTACAGCCTCTGCGTACATAGCAGCGGTCTTGGTACCGATATCGAGACCCATGTGATCTGCAGGGATCTTGTCTGCATCAACAACAACAACCTCAACAGGGCCATCGATAGGATCGGGGAATACCTTACCAACAGTGCAGTCGATGGGGAGGAGGAGCTTTACGCCGTTAGCCTCTGCCTTAGCCATCATTTCCTTACAGTACTCGATCTTCTCTTCGTCGAGGAGAGAGGTTCCTACGCAGTAACCTTTAGCTGCGAGGAAGGTGTATGCCATACCGCCGCCAACGATAACGGTGTCAGCCTTGGTAAGAAGGTTCTCGATAACAGGAAGCTTGTCAGCAACCTTTGCACCGCCGAGAATGGTAACGAAAGGACGCTCGGGATTCTCAACAGCACCGCCGAGGAACTTCAATTCCTTCTGCATGAGGTAACCAACTGCTGCCTCTTCAACATAGTTGGTAACACCAACGGTAGAGCAGTGTGCACGGTGTGCTGCACCGAAAGCATCGTTTACATAGATCTCGCAAAGAGAAGCGAGTTCCTTGGAAAGAGCTTCACCGTTCTTGGTCTCTTCAGCTCTGTAACGGGTGTTCTGGAGAAGAACAACGTCGCCGTCCTTCATAGCGGCAACTGCTGCCTTTGCATTCTCGCCGACAACACAATCGTCAGCTGCAAAAACAACTTCCTTGCCGAGGTGCTCACTCAAACGAGCAGCAACGGGTGCAAGGCTGAGTTCGGGCTTGGGCTCACCCTTGGGCTTGCCGAGGTGAGAGCAGAGAATAACCTTACCGCCATCTGCGATAAGCTTCTTAACGGTGGGGAGAGCTGCAACGATACGGTTTTCGTCGGTGATAACACCGTTCTTCAAGGGAACGTTGAAATCGCAACGAACGAGAACGCGCTTGCCTTTTACGTTGATATCATCAACGGTCTTTTTGTTTAATACTGACATTTCGAAAACTTCCTTTCAAAAATATATTGTCAAATTTTGAACAATCTTATTTTATAACATCTCGAACGATTTTTCAAGATGTTATTTGGATAAATTAGTGAAAATTTTAACAGGTTATTTATTGAGAATGACTAATAATTCCCAAACGCCTTCCCCTTGAGGGGAAGGTGGTCTGCAAAGCAGACCGGATGAGGTGTTAATTGTTGTGAAAAAAGCGGCAAGTTTTTTGAAAAAACTATTCCTCAACATAAAATTTGTCGCACGTCCATCGCACAGGATTTTCGTCTATGTATTCCCATATTTTTCGGTAATCCCGCTCATCACGGATAACGTGGTCGTGAAAACTTGTTTGCCATAAATCAAGCCTTGCGGAAGGTATAAATGCCTTCCCTACATTTCGGGTTACTGCCGCTTTGAATTTGCCGATAATGTTAGGAATATCATATTTTTTTGATGTAGGGAACGGATTTATCCGTTCCGTTATAACAACGATCATGTGAATATGATTGGGCATTATCACAAATTTATCAATTCTGACATTTTCATAATGCAATTTGATATTCAAAATTTCTTGATAAGCGATTTTCCTGATGGCCGATAATCGGGAATATGGCCGATGAAGGACGTCGGTCCCTACAATGCGGTTCAAAATCGGCTTTTTATCTTTTGTACAAATTGTGATGAAATATGCACCCGGGTGTGCTGTAATCATAATCTTTCAATCGGGTGGGTTTGCGGGTAGGGAAGTCGGTGTTATTCATTGATTTTAACCCATCTTCCAAAATTCAATATCGTTATAAACAAATTCGGATTTCTTGTTTTCGGAGAATTTTTCTATAGGATATCCTTTGGGGATTAGCATTATATATTTTGAGTTTTCGGTGCGGCCGTCTATACCGTCCTTGTTTAGGGTACAACGTGCAAAACGGAAACAGTTTTTTGTCATATAATTTCGATGATATTCTTTAGCAAATCCTGTTCCGTTATAGTCTGCCGTGGGGTTTTCAAAGATTGGCTCATCTGCCAACAATAGTTCCCTTAAATAGGCGAGTGAAACATATTCACCGTTTTTATCCTTCAGATAAAGTCGCCATGTGGGGTCAAGCATTATCCGTTTGCCTGAGGGCAACAGACAATCAACAACCACGTGACAATCGTCAAACGGATCCTCATAAGGTAAGCAGGTAACATGTTGCGCTTTGATTCCGTTTAGGCGAAGTAAAGATGCTAAAAGTATCGCAAGTCCACGACAGTTTGTTTTGTTATCATTTCTTTCACAGAACTCAATAATATCGGTGATTTTTTTGCCTGAACTCATTCCTCCCGTACCGTTATGCCCAAAGTGGTCGCACACAAAATCAAGAAGTTTAAAAACGATTTCATCCGACTGATTATCCAGGCCATTTATGTAGTCGTCATAATTGTATTTTTGCAGTATCTCGGGTACATCTCCACCTAATACAAATTCGTTGCTGCATCCGTATTCTTTGCTTCTGTCATATTTTGAGTATTCTTTAAGAATTTCAATTCTTGTTTTATCCGAATTTGGGACAAACACCTCGGGTGCAACAAATTTATATGGTGCATCCTCGGGTGTGTTATCAACCTTTTCATATTTCACGGGCGTGGATTTGCCATGCTGTAAATAAAAGCCCTCAAGTGTCCCGTCCACGTACTTGATGTGATAAATCATACGATAGTATTCATCGTTGATTTCATAACACAAATATCCATCTTTTTCGTAAATGCGGTTGGGTTCAAAATTGTAATAACCGCTTGAGGTGAATGACATCTTCATACGAAGCGGTGTTTCATCAAAAATATTGATGGTTTCACCCATATCTTTTTTATACCATTTTCCGATTAAGCGTTTATCCAATTAATTCACCTCATTTTATAAAATTTTTAAGCGCTCAAGTAATGATATTGCTGTCGTCCCACTTATAATTATGCAGTTGGCCTTGGTTTTGGAGTTCGGGGTAGTTCCATTGGCGCAAAACCTCATAAACTCCAACGCAAACGGTGTTGGACAAATTAAGGCTTCGTGCCTCGCCAATCATCGGCAAACGGACACACTCATCGGGGTGTTGAAGCAAAAGCTCCTCGGGCAAGCCTTTGGTTTCTTTGCCGAAAAACAGATAGCAGTTATCCTTATACTCAACATCCGAATGGGTTTTGCGACCCTTGGTGGTGAAAAAGGCAAACTGACCGTCATTTTTAGAGAAAAAGTCATCCAAATTCTCGTAATAGGTAATATCTAAAAGATACCAATAATCAAGCCCTGCACGTTTGAGCTTTTTGTCATCGATCGAAAAGCCCATGGGACGGATAATGTGCAGTCTTGCGCCCGTTGCGGCACAGGTACGGGCAATGTTGCCCATATTCTGCGGAATTTCGGGCTCGACCAAAACTATATTAAGTGTTGCCATATTTTAACCTCTTTTTATTTAAACTCTCGATTCAAGCAAGGTTGCGTTGCCCGAAACGATAACGCTGCCGTAGTTTGCGGGGATAAATACACACTCACCGGCCTTGATTTCAACGTCACCGACGGTGGCTTGTCCTTCAACGCACAAAAGGGAAGAGAACGACCTGCCATCAACGTTCAGTTCAATATCACCGTTCAGGTTGTATTTCTTTACTGTGAAATATTTACACTCGGCAAGGGAGGCTTCAATATCATCGGTGTCGTGCAAAACGGGAACGGTTGGCGGTGCGGTAACGGTGACGTCCAAAGCCTTTTCGGTGTGAAGCTCACGAGGCTTGCCGTCGGCACCAACTCTGCCGTAATCATAAACACGGTAGGTGGTGTTGCTGTTTTGCTGAATTTCGGCAATGAGCAGGCCTGCACCGATAGCGTGAACGGTGCCCGATTCGATAAAGAAGCAATCGCCCTTTTTGACCTCAACCTTGTTCAAAATATCGGTTAAAGTGTTGTTCTCAATGGCGTTTTTAAATTGTTCTTTGGAAAGTTCTTCTTTAAAACCGTAGTAAAGGTATGCACCTTGGTCGCAATCGACCACGTACCACATCTCGGTCTTGCCAAACTCACCCTCGTTTTTGAGTGCGTATTCATCATTGGGATGCACCTGAATGGAAAGGTTTTGCTTGGCGTCGATAAGCTTAATGAGAATAGGGAAGTTCTCGAAATTTTCAGCGTTTTCACCGATCATCGAGGTTTCGTTTTTTTCGATGGCCTCCATCAAGGTTAATCCCTCAAATTTGCCGTTTTCGACGATAGAATTGCCGTCCTTGTGGCAGGAAAGCATCCAACCCTCGGCAATAGGGTTTAGGTCACATTCAAGACCGTATTCATCTCGCAACTTTGTGCCACCCCAAAGGTAATCCTTGAAAGCGGGCTTTAGTTTCATTATGTACATAACAATCAACTCCCGAAAAAACTTGACAAAACAGAACAAAAAAGGTACTATTAAATAAGTATATCATTTTCAGTTTGTTTTGGCAATGGTTAATGTTAAATATTTAAAAGGTGATAGATTTGTTTGGCTCAAAAAATAAGAATATATGGAAGTATTCCGAAAGAAAGATTTTGGAAAGCAAAGACAGTGAAACGATAAAATGGATTTTGATTTCATTGAAGGTTCTTTATTATATTGTTGCGGCAGTAGCAATTTTTATGTGTTTGAGATTGCTTATAGGCAGTTGGTTGTTAATGATGGAATATGCTAACCCCGAAAACCCTGATCAATTGGCCTTATACAATCAAAACCGCAACAATTTCTATATGATGATAATATCGGTTGCTTCTTTGGTTACAACATTTGTGCTTTTGAAATTCAAACTGTTAATACCGTTTGCGGCGATAGCGCTCATCGATTGCATTGTGGTTTTCACCACGCTTTACGACATAAACCTTGAAAGAAACTTTATGGAAGGGTTGTCAGCAGGTTTTTGGAAAATGGCGATACCTTCGATTTTAGTGGTAGTTGTGGCGTTTGTGTTAGCGGCTTATATGTTTGTTACATATAGGGTAAGGGTTGCGAAAATGTATGAAAAGATTGTGGATGACCTGTATAAAGCACACACTAAAAACGGTGAGGTTCCGGTTAGTCATGATGAATTTGAAAAAATCATGGATGAATACAAGGGTGAAGAGGTATTCCAAACCGATAAGCCTTTGAAGAAATCTCAAAAACGAAGAAAAGAAAAACAGGAAAACGAAAAATAAACTAAAAGCGACACGAGATTGAATATTTCGTGTCGCTTAAATTTTATGTTCTGTTTTGTATGATTTACCGACCGTAAACCGCAACCGATAAAGCGGCAATGTCGCCAATGTCGTTGCCTAAAAGCGCGGGAACGACCTCACAACACTCACGCGATACACCCAAAGCCTCTTTTTTGATAGATTCATTGACGTATTTTGCGAGCAGGTTTTCGGAACGCTGATAGATACTGCCGATGACGATTTTTTCGGGGTTGAGAATATCTATGATAACGCTTAAACCAAGTCCTAAGTAGCGTCCGCAGGTGGCATAGACCTCAATCGCGGTTTTGTCGCCATTGTTAGCGGCTATGGCAATGTCCTTGGCTGAAATTTCGGCGGGTACACCGTTTTGGAAATAGGCGGGCGTAATGCCGTTTTGCACTGCTTCCAAGCCAAGGGTATAACCCAACTGTTGGAGACCTTTGCCACTGCAAAAGCCTTCAAACGAGCCTGATTTTCCGTAACCCGAGGGACCAAATGGTGACAGACGGATGTGACCCACCTCGCCTGCATTTCCGTTGGTACCCGAGTACAGTCTGCCGTCTAAAATAAGCCCTGCACCAAGTCCTGTACCGAAGGTCAGAAAAGCCATGTTTTTGGTTCCTTTACCTGCGCCAAACAACCACTCTGCCTAAGCACAGGCATTGGCATCATTGCGAAGATGTGCAGGAACACCATAACGCTCGGTTAATATTTTTGAAATGGGTACACCGTGTAAAAGCGGTAGGTGAGGAGGACAGATGATAACGCCCTTGTTTTCATCCAAAGGACCGCCGCACGAGATGCCGATGGCATCAAAATTATAGTTGGCTTTGAAACTATCGATTATCTCAAAAACCTTTACGAAAAATTCGTCGGTTGTGCTTACTTCGTTGGTCGCAAAGCCTTGCTTTTCGATTACTTTGACATTATTTCCGTCGGCAGAGCCTACCGTAACTGCACATTTAGTGCCGCCTATATCCAAACCGATTACATATCTCATAACTGTCACTTCCTGTATTTGTTTCTAAATTTTAATGGTGATGTGCCTATTTTGGCCTTGAATGTTCTCAAAAAGTTTGATTGAGAGGAAAATCCGCTTTTAAAGGCGACATCCGAGATTTTCAATTCGGTTGAAACCAACAATCGTTTTGAATATTTGAGTTTTAAATCGGTGAGATATTCCGAATAAGAAATGCCCACCGTTTCTTTAAATCGTGTGCTGAAATGGCTTGGATTGTAGTGTGCGACTGCCGATACTTCGCTTAAAGAAGGGTCATCGATAAAGTGCATATTTACATAGGTTAATGCTTGGTTTATTGGGTCGGAATCAACCGTTTCGCTTGAATTTAGCGAGGGAATCTTTTTAAGAACCGTAATCACAAAACAATCAAGAAGCTTTTGCAATATCTGTTTATCGGGCGAGTCCGATTTTGACTCTCGGTGCATAAGTTCGGCTAATTGCTTGGCTGTTTTAAATTCTTCTTTTGAAAGTTCGGTACAAACACCTTTGCTATAGCGTGCCAACCGTTCAAGTGTTTCGGGATGAAGAGCCGATTCTGAAATACTTATGTTGTAAAGCTCCATTTTTTCAGTCGTTGCTAGATTGTGAAAATCCGAAGGACGGAGTATGTAAACAAGCCCGGGCTTTGCTTTGGTTTCCTTACCGTTAAGATCATGAGTTCCGCAACCCTTTGTGACAAGCTCAATTTCAATGTAATTGTGCCAATGAAGTGAATAATGGTTTTTTATATCTATTCTTCGGTATGACACCGCAATGTCACGATTGATGGAATAGTGTTTTAAATTACTGCGCTTGATATCTACCACGGACTCACTTCCTTTCGGCTTCTTTTTTGTGTATTATAACACATATTTTTAGTTTTTCAACTGAAATCCAAAAATATGATAACTTTATCCCAATATATGATAACAAATTTTGAATAGATTTCAGTATAATCAGATTAAGAAAGTGAGGTAATATTATGAACCTTAACGGCACTTGGAAATTATATTTTTATGAGCACGGAACCAAAACAATAGACCATCCTTCACAGCTTGCGGTAAGTGGTCTTAAGCCTATTGATGCAACCGTCCCCGGTGAAGCACAGCTTGACCTTATTAAGGCAGGCCTTTTGCCCGAGGATATTTATAAAGGTGAAAATATTCTTGAAACTCAAAGGTTTGAAACATACGATTGGTGGTACGAGACCGAGTTTGTGCCGACCGAACCCAAGAACAACGAAAAGGTTGTTTTGAAATTCGGTGCGGTGGACTGCTTTGCGGAATACTACCTAAACGGTGAACTCATCGGTATGAGTGACAACGCTTTTATCGATCAGGAATTTGAGGTTGAGGAGTTTTTGCACTACGGTGAGAAAAACTTCCTTCATGTATATATTAAATCACCTATTGCGGTAATCAACGAAACGCCCATGCCTTTTGGTATGAATTTTTACAGTTGGCATATGTTTGACCCCACGGCACTTCTTGTGCGCAAGCCTGCACATTCCTTCGGTTGGGACATTATGCCGAGATGTGTAACTTCAGGGTTGTGGCGTGATGTGACCCTTAAATATCGTCCGCGATTTGGGTTTGAGTCGATTTATTTTGTGACCCATTGGACCGATGGAAATAATGCCGCAATCCGTCTTTATTACGATGCAAATGTTCCGCTTAAATATACCGCAAAGCACATGAAAATGCGTGTAAGCGGTAAATGCGGTGACTCTGAATTTTCGGTTGAGCGTACCGCCTACGGCAAAGCTCAGTTGGTAATGTTTGATATTCAAAATGTCAAGCTTTGGTGGCCCAAAAACTATGGCGAGCCGAATCTTTACGATATAACGGTAACGCTTTTGGGTGACGATGACGAGGTACTGTGTGAACAGTCAATGCGTCAGGGCTTTAGAATAATTAAACTTGACCGCACCGAAACGGCGGCTAACGGCAAGGGAAGATTCAGATTTATCGTCAACAATGTTCCTGTTATGGTCGTTGGCACCAACTGGGTGCCGATGGATTGCTTCCACAGCCGCGATAAATCACGCTACGCCAAGGCTTTGGAAATGGCGGTTGACGTCAACTGCAATATGCTCAGGTGTTGGGGCGGAAACGTCTATGAGGACCACGAGTTCTTTGATTTCTGTGACGAAAACGGTATTATGGTTTGGCAGGATTTCGGTATGGCGTGTATGTTCTATCCGCAGACCGAGGAGTACTTTGAGAAGATTCGCATTGAGGCCGAAAGCGTTGTCAAAAAGCTTCGTAATCACACTTCGCTTGCCGTTTGGTCGGGCGATAATGAGATTGATATGCTTATGAGAAACGCAGGACTCAAGCCTTCGACCAACAAATTTACCCGTGAGATTCTGCCCAACGTTCTTTTGATGCATGACCCTGCACGCAGTTATTTACCGTCATCACCCTATGTTTCGGACGAGGCTTTCAAATTGGGTGAGTCGGCCTTTGTTGAAGACCACCTTTGGGGTCCGAGAGATTACTACAAGGGCAAGTATTACACCAACTCCAGCGCTTGTTTTGTCAGCGAGATTGGTTACCACGGCTCACCCTCGGTCGAAAGTCTTAAAAGAACAGTCGACCAAGAATATATGATGCCGTCGGGAACCAACAAGCAGTGGATATTGCACTCCACCGATATGAAGGGTGGAAACGGCCGTGTTATGCTGATGATAAATCAGATTGAGCAGTTGTTTGGCTTTAAACCCAACAATGTCGAGGACTTTGCTACCGCTTCACAAATCTCGCAGGCCGAGGCTTATAAGTTCTATATCGAAATGATTCGTATGAGAATGAACAGTATGGGCGGAATCATTTGGTGGAACCTTGTTGACGGTTGGCCGCAGATGTCGGATGCTGTTGTTGATTATTTCTACGATAAGAAGTTGGCATATTATTACCTCAAGCGCTCATCACAACCGTTCTGTATTATGATGGGTGAGGCCGAAACAGGTGGATACCCCATTGTTACCGCTAATGGTACAAGAAAGGCTGTTTCGGGTAAGCTTACCATAACCGACTGCGAAAGCGGTGAAATGCTTTATGAAGGCAATTTCAATGCAGGTGCCAACTGCAACACTCGTTTAGGTAAATTGAATCTTCCTCGTTCGGCTCAGGGTATGCTTATTATTAAGTGGGAAACCGAGGAAGGAATCTTCTTTAATAACTACCTTTACGGCACACCCGGTTATGATTTTGAAACCTATAAAAAATGGCTAAAAACTTTTGAAAAGGCTGAAAAGCAAGGACGAATTTAAGAAACGAAGTTTATCGCTGTGAAATTCATGTTGGGATGTAATTATTGGGACGGCAAACACGGTACCGATTGGTATAAGATATATAGATCGGTTGCCGAGGGGGTTTTGGCTAAAAAGGTGCTGGTGTCCAATAATCCGCAGCGCAGATATGCCGAGTTTTTGGTTTGTGATGATTACGACGATCAAAAGTTATATAAGCATTCTGATACCGCCCCTTCTTGTTATAGCGGCCTCGGTGATTTTAAGATTTTTCTCAAAAGCAAGGATAAACTGAAAATCCACCCTATAATTTGTTAAATTCAATGGCCAAATCACGCACGAACTTACAAAGAAAACTCGGTTATTGTGCTTGCGTGAGTCATTCTTGAATGATTACTACGAAATAATACAAAAACAAAGACACATTATATGATGTGTCTTTGTTTGTTTAATGGGGTTTATTTATTCTCGTCGGGGTTGAAATAATATGTATAATTAAGGCGACCCATAGGAGCACAATGGCCGTTAACATAAAAGTCCATCAGGTCATCGCTTTGCATATTATCAGACCACTTGAATTCTATGGAAAACGCTTTCTCATATATACCAAGAAGTTTTTTGGGGATTTTTATTTGAATTTGTGTTTTGTTTAAAGAATATTCAACTTCGCTTAGCGTTTCCCATTTATAGCTGTCATTTTCACAGCATTTTTCCAATGAAGTGAATTTGGATGTTCTATTTCTATTTATAACAAATTGATATCCTTCCCACGAACTATCGTCAATTTTGGGATTTCGGATATATAAATTCATCCAAGTTTCCTCTAAAGGCTTTGAAATATCTTTCACACACTCAGCGTAAAAATAAATATTTTGTTCATCCGAAGCCACCTTAAGCAAGCTAAACTCGTTTCTTCCTGTGTAATTGCAATATTTACCGATTGCATCATAAGCGCGGTGGTCACGAGGCTTACAACCGCCGATATAATTGCGGTAGGCAATACCGATATTATCCCACTGTGAGAAATTATCATTGATTGTTATGTTGCTTTTAACACTATCAAAAATAGGTTGCTCCATACCCTTAAAGCGTCTTACAAAGGATATAAGCTGCATATAATATGCATCCTTATACCCGCCTTTCATAGGCTCAATATCACGGCTATATTCTTCATTGAATTCATCTCTGAAGCAGATATCGTGACCGTGATAACTGTAGCTTGGCACACAGGTGCTTTTGGTTGTTAAAAAGGGCACAAGCCATTCGTTCCACTGACAAACAAACACCACGGGCGGATTTTCTTTTAAGACATATTCCATTTGCTCACCGATATGAAAGCCGTAATGAGAGGCGTTTTCTCTTGTGTCCTTTTTACCGTTGTGCCAACTGCGTCCGTGAACCTGCAATCCCCAATGACCATCACTCATATTTTCTCCGTAGAGAGGGTCTTTTCCGGGTAAATCACATCGGTTGGCGCAAACACTGATTGCCATTTGCTCGGGATTGCCGTCATTATCAACCGCCATTTTAGGGGGATTTCCTTCCCAAGCCCAACATTCGGGGAATTGAGGGTCCTTCCAGGTTGGTGCTCTCCAAGTGAAGAAATTTCTGACTTCATCGGGAATAGCACGTTTGCTGTGACATATTATAAGAGGCTTTCCATTCCAATAAAACCATAGATTTGAATAGAGCCCGGGCTTATACAAATCCAACCATAAAGCTTCTAAGTTACCCGTTCCACATCCTCTTGTCTGAGGCGCAAGATAAAAACAAACCTTTGGCACGTTAAAGCCTTGGTTTTGGTAATCGGTGAGCACCTCAAAAAGCTTGAGATAACTGTTCCTATATGTAAAACCGTTGGTAACGTCAAAATACAACACATCAATCTGCGCATCGATAAACATTTGCACGTGTCTGCGCAACACCCATTCATCATCCGAAAGATAATAGCCATATAACGGCTCTCCCCAATGAAGCATAGGAGCGTTGGTATGGTCGGGCCAGGCGGGACTGTCGAGGTTGTCCATGGCGTTTGGGTCTTCCTGCAAAATCTTTGTGATATCATAAGGCCCTTGTGTGCCGTGACAACCATGCCATAAATAGTAAAATAAACCTACTATTTTACTCTCGTCCTTTCGCTTTACCTCTTGTGCTTTGGGCAAGGCTCTGCCTAAATGGTCTATTGCGTTGAAATTCGAGTGGTTTGCAAATTTCATAATAACTACCTCACTATAATCGTTATAAATTCATTAAGACTATTGCTATCACACCGACCGTTAAACTGAGTTTTTGCTTATTACTGATCTTTTCTTTTAAAATCAATAGACTTGAAAGATAAGAAAGTATTAACGCACCACCGTAATATGCGGGGAAAATCAGTGTTCCGTCTATAATTGTTATTGCCTTGGTGTTGAGGATCTGAAAAGTTCCCAACAATATGCCGATAGATGCTGCATATCCAATTACTTTGATATTTATTTTATAGCTTATACCTGCTCCCTTGCATTTGGAAATTATGTATATCAGAATCGAAATAATTGCTGCAACAGCATATCCACACACTACAAACGGCTTCGAGTGAGTATGCAACTCTGTTTTAGAGAATATCTTTTGACATACCGCTAAACCACCGCTGAAAAGCGATGACAATATACTCAAACAAAACCACTTTCTGAAATTTTGTTTTTCAACTTTGCTGTCAATGCTTAAAAACAACGCAAACACGGTCAATAGTATTCCGAAAAATCTTAAAACAGATAGTTTTTCATCATAACAAAAAACAGATACCAAGATAGGTATTATCATGCTCAGGTTTACTATCAAAACGGTCAGTGACACATTACCGCAGGACATGGCACTTATGTAGCACATCTGAAACGCAACCGTCAATACACCAAAAACCAAGGAAAATAAAAATACAGAGAAGTTGAGCGTCAAAATATCTTTGAAAAATATCAAGACCGAAAAGAGAAAAACAAGCGCATTAAAAAACAAGGAATCACAAAAGCCTTTTATGTTTGTTTTAGCAAATAGCCCTTGAACCGTGACCTTTGATGTTGCTAACACACACAAGCACAGAATTATAAGTAAATGCACAACGCACACCACCGTTTAATATAAGTTTTAAGCCACACTACTAATATATCCTAAATGAAAATTTAATAATATGCATATTATTTCGAAAAATGGCGGTATTTTTAAATAAATATATTGACATAAGACTTTTTTTATTTTAGTATTGACTCAGATTCAATAAAGGGTGATGCATTTTGAGAAGGTTGTATTCCAAAGAGGATATAATTGAAAATCGTATGATTTCGGTAATGTATAGGGAAGACCCAAAGGATTCGCCTGTGCATACTCACGATTTTTTAGAAATTATATATATCATCGAGGGTCGGGCTATACATAATTGCAAAGGGAAGCAAACCCCTATAACAAAAGGAAATTATTTTCTTATCGATTATAATTCAGAACATCAGATAGTTTGTAAAACCAATGATTTTAAGGTTATTACATGCACCTTTGTTCCGGAATTTATTGATGACTCACTTTGGGGATGCGGAGGAATTATTGCGGTTTTAAAAAATTATAATATAAACCTATTACCGCATCCGTCTATTGATTTTTACTCATTTAACGATGATAACGGGAGTATATTAGATATATTGGAAGCAATGATAGATGAATACAAAAGAACCGAACCCGGATATCTTTCTTTTTTGAGGAGCTATCTTATCCAACTTTTGCTATTAACTATAAGAAAATTTGATACTCTTGCTCCTGAATTTGATAAGCGTATCGAGGAAATAATCGAATATACCGATTGTCACTATGCCGAGCATATTACCTTGGAGCAGTTGTGCCGTGATTATTATTGTTCGGTTTCAAATATCAGTATTCTTTTTAAATCTCAAACGGGAATCACGTTTTCGGAGTATTTAAAAGAAACCCGTATTAAGAAAAGCTGTAAGCTCTTAACCAATTCCGATAAGAGCATTGAAGAAATAGCAAACGCGGTCGGATATAACGATACGAGGACATTTAGAAAGCATTTTAAACTTTATTTTGGTATTACTCCACTGAAATTTCGTAAAATTTCACACGCCAATAAACAACATTGCAGTATGCAGAATATTCTCGAAAAATTATAATTGTGTTGAAGGTATATCAACAGATAAACACATATTGAAAAAAGTTCTTGACAAATGAATTTACAGTTGCTATAATATTGTGTGCTATTGAGCATTATTATGTAAATAGCTCCTTGCCCTTGTAGGAATACAAGAGCCAAAAGTCCAAAAGGAGGTGTAACGAATGGCTACCAACAAGTATGAGGCAATGCTCGTTTTCTCGGTTGTTAACGGTGATGAAGCTACCACCGCTCTTGTCGAGAAGTTCAAGGCTTTGATCGCAGAAAACGGTACCGTTGAAAACGTTGACGATTGGGGTAAGCGCAGACTTGCATATCCCATCAACGACGAAGTCGAGGGTTACTACATCGTAGTTACTTTCACCGGTGCTCCGTCTTTCCCCGCAGAGCTCGACCGTATTGTTAAGATCACCGACGGTGCTCTTAGAGTCATGGTCACAGTAAAGTAAGGAAGGTACAAACACATGAATGTTGTAGTACTCGTCGGCAGATTGACCGACAATCCCGAACTCAGAAAAACGAATAACGATATTTCGGTTACCCGTTTTTCTATTGCAGTAGACCGTCAGTTCAAATCCGGAGAGGAAAGACAGGCTGATTTCATCAACATCGTTGCTTGGAGACAGTCGGCAGAGTTCATTTGCCGTTACTTCACCAAGGGTCAGCGCATCGGTATCGAGGGTTCGCTTCGTATGAATCGCTTTACTGATAAGGACGGTAACAACCGTACCACCTATGAGGTAGTTGTCAACAATGCTCACTTTGTTGAGTCCAAGCGCGACAGCGGCAATGCAGGCGGTTATGCGCCCGCACAGGCTGCTCCTCAGTCATTCTCCAACAGTGATTCAGGTGATTTCACCGAGATCGCATCTGACGACGATCTGCCGTTCTAAAATTTAAAACCAAAGCCTTAAATTAAAGGCTGTCTAAAATTTTTAAAGGAGGTCGCCTTAAAATGGAAAAGAACGAAAGACCCATGCACCGCAAGCCCAGAAAGAAGGTTTGCCACTTCTGTGTTGACCGTGCAGAGTTCATCGATTACAAGGATGTTGCAAAGCTCAGAAAGTTTATCTCCGAGCGTGCAAAGATTCTTCCCCGCCGTGTAACCGGCACCTGTGCTGCTCACCAGCGTGAGCTCACTACTGCTATCAAGCGTGCACGTTACGTTGCATTGCTTCCTTACGTAGCAGACTAATTGCAAAACTTTAACCCCCGAGTGTTCTTCACTCGGGGGTTGTTTTATCTCTTTTTAGCTTTAATGAGCCTTATGTCACTTCCAAAGCAAGGGCAGATGGTGTAACTGCCGATGATTCGGGAGGCAACACGCTCGGAGTATGTATCATTTATCTGCTTAATATCAAGATTAGTGCTGATGATGGTTGAAAGACCCTTCATCTGACGGGTGTTGATGATATTGTAGACAATCGACGAGCTCAAAGCAGTTGAAAATTCGGTTCCAAGGTCGTCCAAAATAAGCAAATCGCATGAATTAAGGCTATCGATCTTCTCGGTTGAGCCCGAACGGTCAAAGGTCTCACGGCTAACCTCGGAAATAAGATTCTGTGCCGAGCCGTAGATAACACTGTAACCCTTTTTCAGTACAACATTAGCGATAGCAAGTGACAAATGCGTTTTGCCCAAACCGCTGGAGCCTGTAAACATAAGACTTTTACCTTCCGGAAAGTTTTCGGCAAAATCGCGGCAGACCTTCAAAACGGCGGTCATCTGTCGGCGGGGAGAAATACCCTTTTCGTTCTTTTCGTCGCTGTAAAAGTTCAGATCAAAGCTTTCAAAGGTCGAAACATCCAACGGCATATCGCTCAAAAGGGAAGAGTAGCAAATTTTTGCGGCAATATCCTTAACGCATTGGCAAAGCTCACCGTTGACATAGCCCGAATCGTTACAAAGCTTGCATGAGCATTTGGGCTCTTCGGGTAAATTTGCCAACTTCAAAAGCTTTTCCTTTTGTGCCTTGAGTTCGGCGATTTCACGGTGCAGATTTTCAGCCTGTGCTGTGTTGCCCGAGAACATTAAAAGTGCAACCTTGGACGCTTTTATCTGCATTTGAGTATCGATCTCCGAAAGCTCGGGATGAGCTGCATAAACATCGCTCATTCGAGTCTCAAACTCTTTCTGAGCCTTCTTATGTCGGTCAGAAATCTGTTTTAAGGCTTCACGCAAAACCTCGTTTGAAAAAGCCATTTTAACTATCCTCCTCATTAAACGATACAAGACTGTCAATAAAGTCGGAGTAATCGCTCACATTGTCGGTTGTGGTGGCTGTAACCTTTTTAGTGTTAAGGTTTGCAATATCCTCAACCGTTCTGACACCTGACTTGTGCCATTCGGAAATAACTTTTTTTATGTAAGGCATTGAGAATTTCGAGGTGGTATTGATACAAACCTCATAAGCCTCGCGAATGATGTCGTGACCGTAGTCCCACTCATTTATCCAGGTGTCGGCCATTTCGAGTTCGGCTTTAGAGGGTGAACGGTGCTCGATTCCCATTGCGGTTTCAACCGTGTGCCATGCCGATTTTCTGCGGCGCATAACAACAAGGCGTTGTTCAGCCTCGTTTATGTCCGAAACGCCGTCGTTTGCCCATTCAACTGCGGTACGCTCAATAAAACCAATATTAGCTTTACCTTCGGTCACGGCAAAGGCTACTATCATAAGTATCAAAGAGGCCGAAAGTCCCATATCGTCATGCAACCACACAAGGGTAGAGGACTCGCTTTGACGAAGTATTCTGCCCAGTTTCTGCTCTGTTTCACGCAGAATAAAGGCAACCTCGGGGTCTTCGAGACCGCGGCGGGCGACCTCATCACGACCCGGTTTTACAACGGCCGAACGAACGGCCTTTTTCTTTTTCTCGGGTTCAGGTTGAGGTGTTGCCTCAACGGTACTGCAAAGCACACCGCGTTCGCACCAATGGTCAAGCGCATCCCGAACGGTGTATTCATCAAGCTTTAAACCGTCGCAAACGGCAGCAATATCAAACTGTTTGTCAAGATTTTTAAGGCACCACAAAAGCACCTTCAACTGTTCCGCAGAGGCAAGACGCAAATGCTTGTCCGCAACCGATTGCGGTACAGCAAACATACTCATCATTTCTGCGGGGTTCAAATAATATCCCATATTTCCCTCTAAATCAATATTTATCGTTTTCACCTGAAATGGTGGAGTTGGTTTGATTACCTTGGCTAAGTAAAGTCGGATCAATCAAGCCCGAAAGCATCCATTTACCGTTGTTGTAATCAAAAACTGCTATCATGCAATTGGGACGGCGAATACCGTGTTTATCATGCACTCCGATGACATTTAAAAGTGCTGACATGATCACACCGCCGTGAGTAAAGGCAATAACATTGTTGTAATCAGAGCTTTCAAGAAGTTTGAAGAATTTTGCAACTCTTTCTCTTACCATTGTGGGGTTTTCACCACCGAAGTGAGTGTAATCATCAGTTATGACCTGATTGTATATATCTTCACCTAAAATAGAAGGTTGAACATTCGTGATAGAAGTGTTTTCCAAAGACCCAATGCGAAATTCACGTATCAGTGGTGTCTTTTCGGCTGTGTAGTCAGGAAGTGCAAGTTGTGATGTTTCAAAGGCTCTTTTAAGGTCGCTGGAATATACCTTGTCAAATTTGAACTGTGACAAAAACGATCGTATTGCTACGGCTTGAGACCTTCCGTTGTCGGTAAGGTTGGCATCAAACTGACCTGTGTACAATCTTTTAAGATTATTTTCGCTTTCTCCGTGTCTGACCAAAAACAAACGCATACCCATCACATCTTCTTATTCCAAAAAAATATTACATAATATTATACCATCCGCACATTGAAATGTAAATACAATAAAATTTAAAATATTTTTAAAAATAATTAGTGAGGAAACAAGAGAAAAAACGAGAAAATATGAGAAAAAACGAGCTTTACAAATTTATTTTAAAATTTCAAAAAAATAGTGTTGACAATGCGGTTCCACTGTGGTATTATATCAAGGCTGAAAAAAAGAATTTTAGTCGGAGGTTAATGTTATGTCTACTTTTAT
>JAZUAC010000057.1:0-4102 GCA_045637775.1 Acutalibacteraceae bacterium
TATGACACCGAACTTGTCAAAAAGGTATTTAAACTTTTTGGCGTGCATATATATACCGAGGATGAGTGTTTTGTCTTTGCAGGTGCAGGTATTGTGTTTGTCAACAACCATAAAGCCCAAAAACTTGACCTTCGTCTTAAAAACGGAAAGGTTTTGAAGCTTGATTTGCCCGATAATGTTACTGCTGTTTTCGACAGCGACACGGGTGAGAGATTACTGTAAATCAATAGAAAGAGGGTGTGGCGATGAAGATTTTTGACCTTCATTGCGACACCCTTTTTAAGTTTTATGAAAATCTGCATTATTCCTTAACGGCTAATGACGGGCATATTACGGATTGTGGGTTGCTGAACGGTGGTTATTTAGCGCAATGCTTTGCCATATATCAACCGACCGATATTATTGGGAACAACGGTTTTTCGTTCTTCAAAAGGCAATGTGATGTGTTTGAACAGATGGTTAATGCCAGCGATATTTTGAAGATTGCCAAAACAAAAAGTGACATTGAAGAAAACGCAAAAGATGGCAAGGTTTCGGCGGTTTTGACGGTTGAAAATTCCGATTTTTTACAAGGTGATATTTCGAGAATAGACACATTAAAAGAAACTCAAGTCAGAATAATGGGACTCACTCACAACGGTGAAAATTGTCTTGGCTTTCCGCATTCTGCCGATAATTTGCTTAATGCACTGCCTTTGAAAGCGTTTGGGCTTGAGGTTGTTGATGCCCTCAATTTTACCGATATTACGGTCGATGTTTCGCACTTGAACGAAGGTGGCTTTTGGGATGTGGCAAGATTATCAAAAAAGCCGTTTGTGGCAACACATTCGGGTTGCCGTGCGGTTTTTGACCACTCACGCAACCTGACTGATGACCAAATAAAAGCGGTGGCCGAATCGGGTGGCGTTGTAGGTTGTGTGTTTTACTCCCACTTTTTAAACGGCACAAACTGTGCGACAACAGAGGATATTATCCGCCATTTAGAGCATCTAATCAAGGTTGGTGGCGAGGATGTGGCGGCTTTAGGTTCAGATTTTGACGGCATGGACTGTGAGTTGGAGTTTAAAAACGCTCAAGGTATGCCGGCTTTAGCCGAGGCTATCGTCGATAAATTCGGTTTCTCCGTTGCTGAAAAAATCTGCTTCAAAAATGCACTTCGTATAATATAATGATTGTAGTTTGTCGAAACGCTAAAAGCGCTTCGACAAGCCACTTTGTAAGTGGCTTTGGCAAAATCAAATCTTATATTTGATTTTGCATGACAATCATTTCAATGGGTATGGACAAATTTTCTTTGAAAATTTGTTACAAAATCTGCGATTTCCAGTCGAAACAGTATTGTTTCGACTAACCATAACCATTATAACAAACAACCTCTTGAGCAAAATTCAAGCGGTTGTTTGTTATATTATTATTTCAAATTGATATTTTTGATTATCTCGGGGTCAACTTTGAAATTGCGTTTGGCATCCATAAGACCGTTTATTTCCTGCTGAACGTCGGTCACCTGCGTGTAGCAGTAACCACACACAAACGGCAGTGATTTGATTGCTTCGGTCAAGCCCTCAAAACGCTTTACAAACGCTTCCTCGGACTTCTCCTTCTCACCGTAGCCCCAACCCTCGTCACCGTTATCAAAGGCAATGCCACCAAATTCACTGATAATTACAGGCTGACCGTTGTACTCGTAACCATTGGCATACAAGGCCCTCATACAATATTTTTTTGAAGCAAGAATATCATCCTTAAAGGTCAGATATTTCTCCTTCAACGCCTCCCCCGACGGGTTATAATCGTGGATGGTCAATATGTCCGAAACGGTGTTCTCCCAACCGTCGTTGATGACAACGGGACGGTGCTTATCGATAGCCTTGGTAAGGTGATACACAGACTCGGTAAAGTGCTGTGTTGATTTGCTCGTTTTGACGTGTTGGAGTCCCCACGACTCGTTAAACGGAGTCCAAGCGATAATGCACGGGTGGTTGTAATTCTGCTTTACTATCTCAAGCCACTCCTTGGTAAACTCCTCAATGGCGTAATCTGAATATTCAAATGCCGAGCCAACCTCACTCCAAAGAAGCAGACCCTTGACGTCGCACCAATAAAGAAAACGCTCGTCCTCGGTTTTTTGATGCTTTCTCACACCGTTGTAGCCCATCGCCTTGACCTTGTCGATATCCTCAATCAAAGCCTCCTCAGAAGGCGGCGTGAGATGACTTTCAGGCCAATATCCCTGATCCAACAAAAGTCGTTGATACAAAGGACGGCAGTTGAGCAACACATTCGGTCCATCAATGCGAATCTCTCGCATGGCACAGTATGAGCCAACCTCATCAACAACCTCACCGTCGTGAAGTATTCTGAACTCAACGTCATACAAAGCAGGATCCCACGGATACCACTCAAAAATATTTTGAACGTATGCCGGCTCATTTTTGCTTGTCATATCAACCTTTGCAAAGAAATGGTCGTCCTTAATCTCGGTCAAGGTACGGTTTATGGGAGTACCCTTGAATGAAACAAAGGTTTCAAGCATATATCCCTTAAAATAGCAACCTTTAGGTGCATCTATAACGTAATCTATATCAAGACTTCTGTCCTGAAAATTCGGTGTCATTTTAACGCTTGAAATCGAGATTTTCGGCACGTATTCCAACCACACGGTTTTCCAGATACCGGTGGTCTGAACGTAAAAGCAGCCAAAATTCTCGTTGTACCAACGTTGCTTACCTCTTGGCTGTTGCAGGTCAAATGAATCCTCAACCTTTACGGTCAATTCATTCAAGCCGTTATGCACAAGGTTGGTTATATCAAACGAAAATCTTGCGTAAGCGCCTTTATGGCTACCTGCGAACTGACCGTTTACCCACAGCTTTGTTATAAAATCCGAGCCCTCAAAGTGGATAATAACCCTTTTATTCTCGTGTGCATCAAGGTCGATTTCAAGATTTTTGTGATACCACACGTTTTCGTGAGGTGTTTCATCGTGAATACCGCTTTTTTCGGTTTCATAGGTAAACGGCACCGTTATTTCGTGCGTTGCCAAAAAATCGGCATACCACCCTTCTGCCTCGCCCTTGTTTTCGTCGTCAAACTTAAAATCCCACTGGCCATTAAGATTCAACCAATCTTTTCTCACAAACTGCGGTCTTGGATAGTCCTTAATATAGCACTTCATAGATAACCCTCCGTTTAAGATACACTCTGTTTTAATTATAGTTCCAAACGAAACATTGTCAACAAGAAATGGGACATTGTATTAAATTTGTGTCCTCTTTTTGTGTACACATTGAGAAGTATACCAAATTAATATAATATTCTTCGCTTTGCTCAGAATGACAGAACTCTGTTTTTTGTCATTTTGAGGAACGGTAGTGACGAAGAATCTTTAATATACCCAATCCATTCACTGATTTTCTTTAAACTGTCGGATAAAAGCCGTCGCAACAAAAAACAACCTCTTGAACCGAAGCCCAAGAGGTTGTGAAGTTTTGAATCCTTAACGAACTCTTTCGAGAGATTAGATCTCTGCGAAGTACTTGATGGTACGAACCATCTGGCTGGTGTAAGAGTTCTCGTTGTCGTACCAAGCAACAACCTGTACCTGATAGGTATCGTCGTCGATCTTAGCAACCATGGTCTGAGTAGCATCGAACAAAGAACCGTAGGTCATGCCGATGATGTCAGAAGAAACGATGTCCTCGGTGTTGTAGCCGAAGGAATCAGAAGCAGCAGCCTTCATAGCAGCGTTGATACCGTCAACGGTAACATCCTTGCCCTTAACAACAGCTACCAGAATGGTGGGAGAACCGGTGCAGGTGGGAACTCTCTGAGCGGAACCGATCAGCTTGCCGTTCAGTTCGGGAATAACCAGACCGATAGCCTTAGCAGCACCGGTGGAGTTGGGAACGATGTTCTGTGCGCCAGCACGTGCTCTTCTCAGGTCGCCCTTTCTGTGAGGACCGTCCAGGATCATCTGGTCACCGGTGTAAGCGTGAACGGTGGTCATGATACCGCTCTGGATGGGAGCGTACTCGTTCAGAGCCTTTGCCATAGGAGCGAGGCAGTTGGTGGTGCAGGATGCTGCGGAGATGATCTTGTC
>JAZUAC010000058.1:0-6909 GCA_045637775.1 Acutalibacteraceae bacterium
GCCTTGTCGCCAAGTTTCTCACCCATGTTGAGCCAATGCTGGAAGTAGTCAGCCATATGATAGCCGCAGATGGGAAGCATTGCCATAGGATCGCGACGAACTACGCCGACAGCACCTGCAGCAGCTGCAGTGGTCTCAGAAGCCATTGCAGAACCGATGAATACACCGTTCTCCCAATCCTTGGACTGATATACGAGCGGAGTGCACTTTGCGCGACGGCCGCCGAATACGATAGCCGAAATGGGGACACCTGCACCCTTGTCAAACTCCTCGGAAATGCAGGGGCAGTTCTCAGCAGGAGCAGTAAAACGAGAGTTGGGGTGAGCAGCGCAAGTGGACTTGTCTGCCTTGTCGAACTTTGCGGGATCCCAAGCCTTGCCGGTCCAATCGTCAGCATTCTCGGGGAGATCCTTATTTAAGCCTTCCCACCAAACGGTGTTGTCATTCTTGCAATGAGCAACGTTGGTGAAGATGGTGCCCTTCTTGGTAGATGCAAGAGCGTTGAAGTTAGACTTCTCGTTAGTACCGGGAGCAACACCGAAGAAGCCGTTCTCGGGGTTGATAGCATAAAGTCTGCCATCGGGGCCTATGCGCATCCAGGAAATATCGTCACCGACAGTCCAGATCTTGTAGCCCTTCTTACGGAGATACTCGGGGGGAATAAGCATAGCGAGGTTGGTCTTACCGCAAGCAGAGGGGAATGCAGCTGCGATGTACTTAACTTCACCCTTGGGATTCTCAAGGCCGAGGATGAGCATATGCTCTGCCATCCAGCCTTCCTTCCAACCCTGATAGGAAGCGATACGGAGTGCGAAGCACTTCTTACCGAGAAGAACGTTTCCGCCGTAACCGGAGTTAACGGAAATGATGGTGTTGTCTTCGGGGAACTGGCAGATGTATCTCTTTTCGGGGTCGATGTCGCAACGAGAGTGCAAGCAACGTACCCAGTCGTCAGAGTCGCCAAGAACTTCCATAACCTTGGGGCTTACACGGGTCATGATGAGCATGTTGAGAACAACATAAACCGAGTCGGTAACCTCAACACCGATCTTGGCGAGAGGAGAGCCGATGGGGCCCATAGAGAAAGGAATGATATACATAGTCTTGCCCTTGTAGGAACCGCGGGCAATGTCGTACAACTTCTTGTACATTTCGTCGGGATCACACCAGTTGTTGGTGGGACCTGCGTTCTCCTGCTTCTTGGAGCAGATGAAGGTTCTGTCCTCAACACGAGCAACGTCGTTCTGCTTGGTTCTGTGCAAATAGCAATCGGGAAGCTTTTCCTGGTTGAGCTTGATAAGCTCGCCGAGTTCAACGGCAAGTGCTCTCATCTCTTCGGTCTGTTCGGCCGAACCGTCGATCCATACAACCTTATCGGGAGTAAGGAGTTCTTCCATGTCTTTGAGCCACTTAAGAACGGTAGGATTCTTTGTCATGATAATTCTCCAATCATATTATTTTTGGGGTAAAGGCTTAAAATATAAGCCCAAATTTCTACAACTGACATTATATATGAATTGTTGCAATCCGTCAAGCAAAAAAACACTTTTTAACCGCAAAAGTTAAAAAATTAACATTATGCACATAGTTTACCCAAAAACTCCTGTATTAAAAGGTTATTTTGCCATTTGTTCAACTAATAATCCAAAGTGTGCTTTTAAATTTCCCTGCCCTTTCGGGAGGGCACGGAGGCCCTCCCCTACAAAAGGCCTAAACTTTCTGTGGTCGTGCAATATATTGTCGCGACAATAAGCCTTGTAAACACGGGACAAATATGATATAATACATTGCAAATTATGCGAAATGGATAAATCCATTTCCTGCGTTGTGTGTTAATGTTATGAGGTGACGGTTACCTTATGAATAAAAAACTTACATTTTTAAACGGAATGAAAATGGGAATACCCATTGGATTAGGGTATTTTGCCGTGTCTTTTTCGCTTGGAATCTCGGCAAAACATGCAGGGTTGACGGCCTTGCAGGCGGCGTTTGCCAGCCTTTTGCTCAATGCTTCAGCAGGTGAATATGCCCTCTTTACCCTCATCGGCGCAGGTGCAGGGTTTGTTGAGGTTGCCGTTATGTCGGCGGTTGCCAATGCGCGTTATCTTTTGATGTCCTGCGCTTTGAGTCAAAAGCTTTCGCCCGAAACACGGTTGCCGCAACGCATGATGATAGGCGTTGCCGTGACCGACGAGATGTTTGGTGCGTCGATAGCCCATCCCGAGAAGGTCAGCCATTGGTACTACTTCGGAATGATGGCGGTGGCCATGCCGTGTTGGTCTTTGGGCACCGCGTTGGGTGTTGCGGTGGGCAGTATTCTTCCTGCACTTGCCGTAAGCGCTTTGAGTGTCAGCCTTTACGGAATGTTTTTAGCCATAATAATCCCCGAAGCACGCCGAAATTTGGTTGTTATGGGCGTTGTGGGAATATCGTTTGCTTTGAGTTTTCTTTCAACCGTTATCCCCTTTATAAAAGAGATTCCCAACGGCACTATGATAATTATTTTAACCGTTTTGATTTCGGCCGCGGCGGCATTGCTGTTCCCGATTAAGGATGAGGAGGAACAGGAAATTGAGTAAAACAATAATCTACATACTTGTGGCATTCGCTGTGACCTACGCCATCCGCGTTCTGCCGCTGACTTTAATCAGAAAACCCATAAAAAGTCGGTTCATCCGTTCTTTCCTTTACTATGTTCCTTATGTCACCTTGGCGGTTATGACCTTCCCTGCCGTTATCGAGGCTACAAGCAGTATGTGGTCGGGCGTTGCCGCATTTATAGTGGGCGTTGTCACGGCATACATAAGCGGAAACCTCTTCCTTGTAGCTATTTCCTCCTGCGCCTCGGTTGTGGTTGTTGAATTGGTGTTGAAGTATCTTTTGTAATACGCAATTATAGAATAATTAAACATTCTTAACACATTAAATATCAAGAACCTCCCTCTGACGAGGGACTTAAAGATTCTTCGTCACTTCGTTCCTCAGAATGACATAAATCAGCAATGCGATTGTGAGCTTGATCAAACAAATGTACAATTTCAAAGATTTTATACATAATTTCGTATATATCTTGAAATTTAACCGTTGTAAAATGATATCAAACAAATATCGGAGTTAATTATGACCAAGATAATGTTCATCTGCCATGGCAATATTTGTCGCAGTCCAATGGCGGAGTTTGTGTTTAAGGACCTTTTGAAAAAACGCGGTCTTGAGGGGAAATACCATGTGCAATCCTCGGCAACCAGCACCGAAGAGATTTGGGGTGACATTGGCAACACCGTTTATCCGCCTGCAAAAGAGGAACTGAAAAAGCACGGTATCGACTGTGCGGGCAAAACTGCCGTTCAGGTCACCCGTGCCGACTATGAAAAGTACGATTTATTAGTGGTTATGGACTCCAACAATGTGCGTAATATTATGCGA
Organism: Acutalibacteraceae bacterium; assembly: GCA_045637775.1. Lineage (GTDB taxonomy): Bacteria > Bacillota > Clostridia > Oscillospirales > Acutalibacteraceae > UMGS172. The sequence continues at coordinate 3,427 of JAZUAC010000058.1, forward strand.
ATTATCGGCTCTGACTCCGAGGGAAAGGTTCACAAACTATTGTCCTTTGCAGATAGGTCAAGCGATGTGTCCGACCCGTGGTACACCCGCGATTTTGCCACCTGCTATAATGACATTCTTGAAGGATGCCAAGCCCTTTTGAATAAACTCGAAGGAGGAAATAAAAATGCTTAAAACAAATCCTGCCGTTTTTGCCGTAGAAAACGATTATCAAATAATGGTCGAGGTTGAAAAACCGTCGGTTTTCCGAGTAAAGGTTGGCGACGAGTATTACTACGACGAGTCCAACGGAATTATGCGTTCACTCAATGACCTGCACCGCTGTATCGTACCTGCCGATGCCTTAAATAACGCAAAGGAATACACCGTTTGTGTTCGTCCGTTAATCGAACGCAAGCCGTATTTCACCACCACCGAGCCCGAGCAGGAGTTTACCTATAAATTCTACCCCGTGCCCGACAAAGAGTCCAAAGCTTACCATATTTCGGACGCACACAACCGTGTTGAAACACCTGTTAAGGCCGCCAAGGTTTTTGGGGATATTGATTTTCTTATTTTGAACGGTGACGTTATCGACCATTCGGGCAACCCTGAAAAGTTTAAAAATATTTATGAAATTTGTTCCGAGATAACCAAGGGTGAAAAGCCTACCGTTTTCTCACGCGGAAACCACGATATGCGCGGCAATTTTGCTGAAAAATTTGCCGAATACACCCCGAATTTTCATGGCAACACCTATTACACCTTCCGTTTGGGCTCGATTTGGGGACTTTTGCTTGACTGCGGCGAGGATAAGGACGATTTCGGCCCCGAATATGGCTTTACCGTTTATTGCACGGCGTTCCGTCGCCGTCAGACGGCACTGTTACAGGAACTCATAGCCAACGCCGACAAGACCTATAACGCCGAGGGTGTCAAGACCCGTGTTGTTGTGGCGCACAATCCGTTTTCACAAAAGTTGGAGCCTCCGTTTGACATTGAGGGTGATGTTTATACCGAGTGGTGTGAATTGCTTAAAGAACACGTCAAACCCCACGTTATGATTTGCGGTCATATCCACGAGTTGAATGTTCGACAAATCGGTTGCGAAACCGACCACTATGGTCAGCCCTGCACCGTTGTTGTCGGTGCCACCTGCGGTGATAACTATTTTGCAGGTTGCGGTTATATCTTTGGCGAAAACGAAATAACCGTGCAGTTCACCGATTCCGACGGAAAAGTTTGGGACGCACTGACAATAGAAAAATAAGTTATCGCCGTTCTACCATTGTGGAACGGCGATATTTTTTAATTAAACTTAATCTATTGTTGATAAATCCTCAAACTGTTTACTGAACGGTATGTTAAATTTCTCATAAATGCACCAAAGAATTTCAATACTCGCCCTTTTGGGTATAGTACCGCTTTCCAATTTTCTTAAAGTCCCCACACCTATGTTCAGTTTGTTTGCCATTTCCCTCTGCGATAGGTTGTTTTTTCTTCGCAAATGACTCACATTTTTGCAAAACAAAATTTCACAACTATTTTCTTTCATATCGTCACCCCCTTATTTATAGTTTATGCAATTTTTGCATAAATGTCAATATGCAATTATTGCATAGTTTATAATTGTTTTGGTGATGAAAATGTATAAAAGAATCCGCGACCTGCGCGAGGATAAAGATTTAAGCCAAACACAGGTAGCAAAAATGCTCAATATCAGCCAAGCAACCTATTCCCGATACGAAAGCGGCTATCTTGATGTTCCAAGCGAGGTTTTGATAGCACTGTCCAAGTTTTATAATGTATCGGTGGATTATATTTTAGGGTTGAAGGATTAAAACTAAAAAAGAATACAGCAAAAGCCCTTAATGCACACAGCAAAAAATAACCCTTGCATTTTTGGAAGTTTGGATGTATAATAGGTTGAAAATAAAATATTTCGTTCCCAAAACGCTATGATGAAGTAAAGTAACCGTTTTTAAAGTCCACAGAGAGGCGCACCTTGGCTGGAAGTGTGCCGACCGCAATTTCGGTGAAGTTCCCTTCGGAGCGGCGGTGCTGAATTAAGTAGGCGCCGACGGAAAGGCACCGTTAAAGGCTGAAAGAGTGTTTGCTCTTGAGAATTTGCTCAAGCAAAAATGCGGGTGGTACCGCGGAGTTTGTATTTACAGCTTCGTCCCTTATATCTTTCAAGGGACGAAGTTTTTATTTTTGTACATTACCTTTTAAATATAGGAGGAAGAAAAATGAAAGAGAAACTCGAACTCTTAAAGTCGGAAGCTTTGGCCGCCGTGGCTGCCGCCGCTGACGAAAAGGCTATCGACGAAGTGCGTGTTAAGTACCTTGGTAAAAAGGGTGAATTGACCGCTATTTTGAAGCAGATGGGAGGACTTTCTCCCGAAGAGCGCCCCATTATGGGTCAGTTGGTCAACAAGGCAAAGGCCGAGCTTGAAGAGGCTATCAACAATGCTTTTGCCGACTTCAAGGCTAAAGCCGCCGACCAAAAGCTCAAAGAAGAAACTTTGGACATCACAATGCCCTCTACCCCCGCCAAAAAGGGTGGATTGCATCCTTTGAATGTTGTTCTCAACGATATGATCGATATTTTCCAGTCGATGGGTTTTGATGTTGTTGACGGTCCCGAGGTTGAAACCGACCATTACAACTTTGAGGCTTTGAATGTTCCTGCCGACCACCCCGCAAGGGATATGCAGGACACCTTCTACTTGGCTGAAAATCTGTTGCTCAGAACACAGACCTCTGCCGCGCAGATTCGTACAATGGAAAACCGCAAGCCACCCATCAAGATTATTTGCCCGGGTCGTGTTTACCGTGCTGATGAGGTTGACGCAACCCATTCACCCGTTTTCCACCAGATTGAGGGTCTTGTTGTTGACAAGAACATCACCATGTGTGACCTTAAGGGTGTTTTGGAGCAGTTTGCTCATGAAATTTACGGCAAAGAGACCGAGGTTAAGTTCCGTCCTTCGTTCTTCCCTTTCACCGAGCCGAGTGTTGAGGTTGATGTAACCTGTTCCGAGTGTCGTGGCAAGGGTTGCCGTGTATGTAAAGGCAGCGGTTGGATTGAGATTTTGGGTGCAGGTATGGTTCACCCGAGAGTTCTCAAGGCCTGCGGAATCGACCCCGAGGAGTATTCGGGCTTTGCTTTCGGTATCGGTCTTGACCGTTTGACCACCACTCGTTACAAAATCAGCGATATTCGCCTTTTGTTTGAAAACGATCTTCGTTTCCTCAAGCAGTTTTAAGAAAGGTAAGGTGAATTGAAATGAAAGTTAGTTTAAGTTGGCTTAAAAATTATGTTGATATAGATGTTCCTGTAGAGGAGCTTTGCGACAAAATGGTTATGGCAGGCTTTGAGGTTGAAGAAATGATCGACCTTTCCAAGTCTATGCGTAATGTCGTTGTCGGTAAGGTTACCAAAATGGAGCGTCACCCCGATTCCGACCATATGTTCATCTGTCAGATAGATGTTGGAACTGA
>JAZUAC010000059.1:0-5494 GCA_045637775.1 Acutalibacteraceae bacterium
CCCTCTTTCGTTTTAGCACTCTTTAGCGTCGAGTGCTAACAACTATATATTAACACAATTTTTCCAATTGTCAATAGGTTTTTATAAATATTTTTAAATTTTGTTTGACTTTCTCTGACCTTTGTTTCATGACATCTATCATAAATACTATATTGACAATCGCAACAAGTTGTTAGATAATATAAGACATACAAATAAGGCGGTGATTTGATGGCGTTCCAAAACTTGGCCGATATGCACACACATTCCGAAAATTCTCACGATTCCAAGTGCAAAATTGAAGATATGATGTGGGCTCAAATAGAAAACGGCACAAATATATTTGCCGTAACCGACCATTTTGATACCTCTTTCTACGATGATTATGACGTTTTTTCTCCTATAAAAAACTCACACAAAACCGTTGCAGAGCTTAATCAAAAGTACGGTGATAAGTGCAAGATTCTTGCCGGAATTGAGATTGGAGAATCTTTTTGGTTTCCTGAAATTTATGAAAAAATCAAAAATCATCTTGATTTTGACGTCATAATTGGCTCGGTTCACTGCGTTCGCAGTCAACACTTCATTGAACCTTACAGCAAATACGACTTTTCAAATATGCCTCAGTCCGTTTTGGAGGAATGGCTCGATAAATATTTTGATGATGTACTGTCAATGTTAAAATTTATGGATTTTGATATTTTGGCACATCTCACCTGCCCTTTAAGATATATAATTGGAAAATTCAAGCGCAGTGTTGATATTTCACTGTATGAGAAATATATTTATAAGATTTTAAATGAGATAATTAACCGCAATATCGCGCTTGAAGTCAACACATCTTCTTTTGAACATCTTAATGATTTTATGCCAACGACCGATATTATAAAAATGTATTACCAAAAAGGCGGCCGATTGATAACATTAGGCTCTGATGCTCATACTCGTGACAGAGCATCTATTGGCTTCGACAAGGCGGTTGAATCATTAAAAGAAATCGGTTTTGACGGAATTTACTATTTCGAAAAGAGAAAACCAATAAAAATAAGCATTTAAACGTAACAAAGCACTTCAGAAATTATCTGAAGTGCTTTCGTTTTGGCTGTTATTTACTTTTATAACTTTCAATCAGTTTTATGAAATGACGTCCGACATCGTGGTTATATTTTGCCAACGATCTTACGGTATCCTCATTGCAGTTTTTATAGCTTCCGTCGGTTTCAAAGGTGAAATCTCCGGCATAGTTCATTTCTGCCAAGGTTTTACAAACGGAATTCCAATCAATTGTTCCGATATTAGGCGTCATAGGAATCATATGTGTATCAAGTCTTGTATCATTATCGTGCAGATGCAGACAACAAACACGCTTACCCAAAGCCCTCAAAACCGAATCAGGCTTCAGACCCACAAGGTTTGCGTGACCAACGTCAACACAGGCAACAACGTACTCACTGTTGAGGGAATCGATATAATCGATATGCTCTTCGGTTCTCGAACAAACACTTGCCTCACTGTGTCCTAAAACAGACCCTACTGCAAATCTCCACTGAAAAATGTTTTCTATGGCAATTTTTATGTTGAACTTTTCAGCATACGGCAAAAGTCGGCCGTAAAAGTCCATATTCATCTTCTTGAGCTTTTCGGCGTTGCCGTAAACATTATAGTTAAGATGAAGATTAGGGTGAACAATAATAGCCTTTGCACCAACCGTTGAAGCTATCTCCATGCCCTTAACAACCAGTTCAAAAGCCTTGGCAGTTTCTTCTTGATTGTCGTAAGAAGTTGGATAAAATGCGTGAGCCTGATTTATGACCATACCCTTGGAATAAACGTATTCCTTAATTTGCTTGGCCTTTTCAAGGTAATCGTCACCGACAAAGTAGCCGCTTTCATCCTTGACCGAAGTGCACAGAGTCAAATCAATAGCATCAAAACCAGCTTCGGCAAAAATATCAATGGTTTTCAAAAGTCCGAACTTTTCTTCAATTGTATGCGTGTTGATAGCTAAAAGCATTTTATCACCCTTATTTTAAATTTTTGTAATACTCAATTCTGCTGATCAAATAACGACCAATGTCGTGCAGATGCTTGGCAATAGCATCGACCGTTTGCTCGTTGGCGTTTTTGAAGATGTTTTCGGCCTCAAAAGTGAAATCACCTTTATAGTCAATCTCGGCCAAGGCTTTGCAAACCTCTTCCCAATCGATGGATGATACAAACGGTGCCATAGGCTCAACGTGATTATCAGCCCTACCATTGTTATCGTGAACGTGCAGAGCTCCCAAGCGGTCGTGACCCAATTCACGAATCATATTTTGAGGTAACTGACCAACAAGTCCGCAATGGCCAAGATCCAAACAGCCGGTCATCCAAGGCGACTGCATCATATCAATATACTCGCAGAATTCGGGGCCTCTTGAGCAGGTGCTGTCCATAATAACACCGCTGATCTTACCGTTACGCCACATATTTTCGGTAGCTATAGAAATACCGTATTTCTCACAGTCCAAAAGAAGTGATTTATAGAACTCGTAGTTGATTTCCTTTAAAATCTGCGGAGTATCTCCCTCAGGGTAATAAAGATGCTGCTTTGGATGAACAACAATAATTTTAACACCCATCAAAGCGGCAATCTCAATTCCCTTTTTAATCTTTTCATAAGCAAACTTGGTCTTTTCCTCATCAATGTAAGATGAGTGAAAATATGCATGCGCCTGATTGAAATAAACACCGTTCTTTTTTGCAAGCTCAACCAAAGATGCGGCAAATTCCTTATAATCCTCACCGTTAAAAGGATTATCCTCCTCACCCATTCTGCAAAGAGAAATATCGATTGCATCAAATCCGGCCTTTGCGAGAATCTCTATCGCTTTTTCATAACCGAATTTTCTGTCAAGCAAAGCTGTAGTTGAAGAAAGTATCATAATATTCACCTCGATAATATTTATTTTATAATACATCAGTACTACAATAAACACAAGCAAAACTTTGATTTAAAACATTATTTAACAAACTTTGTTAAATAATTTAATAAGTTTTGCATTTTTTGTGTGTTAAAATATTGACAAACTGACAGTTTTGTAGGATAATAGTAACACTTAAATTTAGGAGATGAAAAATTTGGGACTTACTATTGCACAAAAAATTATTAAAGCCCATCTCGTCGACGGTGAAATGATACCCGGCTCTGACGTTGGTTTGAAAATTGACCAAACCTTGACTCAGGACGCTACCGGTACCATGGCTTACCTCGAATTTGAGGCTATGGGTGTTGACCGTGTTAAGACCGAACGTTCGGTTGCTTATATCGACCACAACACCTTGCAGACAGGCTTTGAAAATGCCGATGACCATAGATTTATTCAGTCTATCGCCAAGAAGCACGGTATTTATTATTCAAGACCCGGTAACGGTATCTGCCATCAGGTTCACCTTGAGCGTTTCGGCAAGCCCGGTAAAACTCTTATCGGTTCTGACTCGCACACTCCCACAGGTGGCGGTATCGGTATGTTGGCTATTGGCGCAGGCGGTATGGACGTTGCCGTTGCTATGGGTGGCGGCGCTTACTACATCCCCATGCCCAAGATGATCAGAGTAAACCTTACCGGCAAGCTTAATCCCTTTGTTTCGGCAAAGGACGTTATTCTTGAGGTTTTGCGCATCCTCACCGTTAAGGGTGGCGTTGGTTACATAGTTGAGTACGCAGGCGAAGGCGTTAAGACTCTTTCTGTCCCCGAGCGTGCAACCATTACTAACATGGGTGCAGAGCTTGGTGCTACCACATCTATCTTCCCCTCTGACGAAATCACCAAGGCTTTCTTGAAGGCACAGAACCGTGAAGAGGACTACACCGAGATTTCAAGCGATGCCGATGCAGTTTACGATAAGGAAATCTCTATCGACCTTTCCAAGCTTGAGCCGTTGGCAGCTATGCCCCACATGCCCGACAACGTAAAGTCTATTACCGAAATCGGCAAGATGAAGGTTGACCAGGTTCTTATCGGTAGCTGTACCAACTCTTCACTTTACGATATGCTTAAAGTAGCCGCTATTCTTGACGGCAAGACCGTTGATCCTTCTGTTTCGGTTGGTATTGCTCCCGGTTCAAAGCAGGTTTTCAATATGCTTGCTGATTGCGGTGCTTTGTGCAAGCTTATTGCAGCAGGCGCCCGTATGTTGGAATGTGCTTGCGGTCCTTGTATCGGTATGGGTCAGTCGCCCAACTCCGAGGGTATTTCTTTGAGAACCTTCAACCGTAACTTTGAAGGCCGTTCGGGTACTGCTGATGCAGGTGTTTACCTTGTCAGCCCCGAAACTGCTGCCGCAGCCGCTTTGACAGGATATCTCACCGACCCGAGAACTCTTGATGCCGATATTGAAAGCATCAAATTACCCGAAAAGTTCCTCATCAACGACAACATGGTTGATGCTCCCGCCAGCGTGGAAGAAGCCGCTTCGGTTGAGATTCTTCGTGGTCCCAACATTAAGCCTTTCCCCAAGACTGAACCTTTGTGGGATTCTATTGAAGCCAAGGCTGTGCTCAAGGTTGGTGATAACATCACTACCGACCACATTATGCCTGCAGGCGCAAAGATTCTCCCCTACCGTTCCAACATTCCTTACCTTTCAAACTTCTGCTTCACCCGTTGTGATGAGCAGTTCCCCGAAAACTGCCGTAAGGAAGGCAAGGGTATCATCATTGGCGGTGAGAACTACGGTCAGGGCTCATCCCGTGAGCATGCCGCACTCGTTCCTCTTTATCTTGGAATTAAGGCAGTTGTTACCAAGTCGTTTGCCCGTATTCACGCTGCAAACCTTATTAACGCAGGTATCTTGCCCTTGACCTTCAAAAACGCCGAGGACTACGACAAGATTTCGCAGTTCGATGACCTTGAGCTTCCCGAAATCAGAGATTGCATTGCAAACAATAAAACTGTTATCTTGAAGAATAAGACCACCAACGAAGAATATGAGGTTATCCCCATGCTTTCGGGTCGTTCAAGAGATATTATCCTTGCAGGCGGTCTTTTGGGCTACACCAAGGAATGTTCCAAATAAAAAAGTGAGGTAAATTTAAATGGATATGACTAAAATCAATGAAGCTGTTGCTTCTTTTGAAAAGTTGCTTATTGCACAGCAAGAAAGAGCCGAGAGAATCAAGCTTGAAAAAGATTTTGTAGATTACGATTCTTTGGATCAGCTTATCATCGGTGTTTGTGGCGGTGACGGTATCGGTCCCGTTATCACCCATGAAGCAGAGCGTGTTCTCCGTTTCCTTCTCGCTGACGATGTTGCCGCAGGCAAGATCGTTTTCAACGAGATTGATGGACTTACTATCGAAAACCGTGCAGCAGTTGGCAAGGCTATTCCCGATGACGTTTTGGCAGAACTCAAGAAGTGCCACGTCATTTTGAAGGGCCCCACCACCACTCCTCGTGCAGGCGATCCTTGGCCCAATATTGAGAGTGCTAACGTTGCAATGCGTAAAGAACTTGACCTTTTTGCAAACCTTCGT
>JAZUAC010000060.1:0-14453 GCA_045637775.1 Acutalibacteraceae bacterium
TGGGAAACCCCTCCCCTAAAAATTAAATGTTCCGTCCGTGACCTTCCTTATAGTCACCGTAAATTTCTATCATTTCATCGGTCAGTTGACCGTTCTTTTCAACATAAAGCGGTGGCAAAACTGTCATACCGCGGTTTCCGCCCAATTTCCCCTCGACCAACACAAGCCAAGCCTCTTTGCCCTCGCGTTGGATAACCTCACGCAAAGCTTTAGGCTCGATGCCTGCCGAACGCATATCGCAAAAAATATCGGCAAGGCGTTCGGGTCGGTGGCATACACACAACCGTCCACCAAACTTCAAAAGATGCTTTGCGGCGGCCACAACATCCGAAAAGGTGCACTTCACCTCATGACGGGCAATGCGTTGGGCTTCGGTCAAATTCTGGTTTCCGCCGCCATCCACCTTATAAGGCGGGTTGCAGGTGACAAGGTCAAACTCTGCGTGAGGCAGGTTGCCCTTGACATCCTTCATGTCAATGTTATGCACCTTGAACTGCTCTTGGACACCGTTCAAAGCGGCATTTTGCTTGGCTATTTCGGCGGCAGGTGTCTGCAATTCAATGCCGTGCACCTCGGGTGCTGTGTTGTTTTTGAGCAACAGTAACGGAATGATTCCGCAACCCGTTCCAATATCGCAAGCCTTTTTTGCTTTATGTTTTCCCGCAAAATCGGCAAGCAGAACGGCATCAGTGCCGAATGTGTGGTCGGCACTGACATAAATTTCAAACCTGCCTAACGGTTCTTTTTTTAAACCGTCCATTACTTGCGGCTCCACTTAACGCCCTCACGGGTATCTTCAAGTACAATACCCATTTCATTGAGTTTGTCGCGGATTTCGTCGGCTTTTTTGAAGTCTTTAGCCTTTCTTGCGGCGGTACGCTGTGCAATCAAATCCTCAACCTCGGCATCGATAGAATCGTCCTTTTTATTGTAAAGCAGACCCAAAACATCGCAAAGCTCGTTGAATGCGTTGAGGCAGGCCTCCAAAGCGGCCTTTCCTGCCTTATCGGCAACGGTCTTGTTGATATCACGAACCATCATAAACAAAGCGCCCAAAGCATCGGCGGTGTTAAGGTCGTCGTCCATTGCCTCGATGAACTGTTCCTTATACTTTGCAAGGAACTCGGGAGCCTCGCCACCCTCTTCGGCGTGGCTGATGGCAAACTCCAACCCCTCACGGCACTTATAAAGTCTATCCAAAGAGCTTTGTGCCTGCTCGATAATATCAACACTGTAATTGATGGGGCTGCGGTAGTGCGAAGCAATCATAATGTAACGCACAGGCTCATAACCGAACTTTTCGGCAACCTCACGAACGGTGAAGAAGTTATTTAAAGATTTGGACATCTTGCGATTATCAACGTTGATGTAACCGTTGTGCATCCAATAATGCGCAAAGTCGCAACCGTTGGCACACTCGGACTGTGCTATTTCGTTTTCGTGGTGAGGGAAGATAAGGTCCTGACCGCCGCAATGAATGTCGATGGTCTTGCCCAAATAGCGTCCTGCCATGGCCGAGCATTCGATATGCCAGCCGGGACGTCCGTTGCCCCAGGGGGACTCCCAGAAAGGCTCGCCCTCTTTGGCACCCTTCCACAAACAGAAGTCCATGGGGTCTTCCTTAACATCGGCACCGCCGTCAACACGGTTGGATGCACCCTCTGCCAATTCGTCAAGTGGCTGATGAGAAAGCTTGCCGTACTCTTGGAACTTCTTGGCACGGAAGTAAACGTCACCTGCAGAAGGGTATGCATAACCCTTTTCAACAAGGTCGGTTATGATGCCAATGATGGCATCGATATTCTCGGTGGCCTTGGGATGAACGGTGGCCTTGCGGATGTTAAGACCGTTGGAATCGGTCCAGAATTCCTCAATATATCTTGCAGCAACCTCGGGCACGGTGATGCCTTCCTCGTTGGCCTTTTTGATAAGCTTATCGTCAATATCGGTAAAGTTCTGAACAAACTTTACATCGAGACCACGCCACTCAAGGTAACGGCGGAGTACGTCGAAAACGCACAAAGGGCGTGCGTTGCCGATGTGGATGTAGTTATAAACGGTGGGTCCGCAGGCGTAAATTTTGACCTGACCCTCGTCAACCGTTTTGAGTTCGTCTTTGGTTCTGGTGAGTGTGTTATAAATTTTCATAATTGTTCTCCTTATTTACAATCCCTCCGTCGGCTAACGCCGACACCTCCCTTTACACAAGGGAGGCTAAAGAAAGGTTACTTTTTTGCTATTTCGTCTAACTTTTGGGTCAGATCGTTTATGCGGTTGTTGAGCGCATCGAGTTGCTGGGCAACGGGGTCGGGAACGTGAATCTGATCCAAGGGTGCAATTTTTTGACCGTCCTGACGGACGATTTTTGCAGGGATACCGACAACGGTACAATTGGGCGGAACCTCCTCCAAAACAACGGCACCTGCCGCAACTCGGGAGTTATCGCCAACCTTAAAAGGTCCCAAAACCTTGGCACCGCTGCACACCATGACATTGTTGCCGATGGTGGGGTGACGCTTGCCGACATCCTTACCCGTACCGCCCAAGGTGACGCCCTGATAAATCAAAACATCGTCACCAATTTCGGCCGTTTCACCAATAACAACACCGTGACCGTGGTCGATAACCAAACGGCGACCGATGGTGGCACCGGGATGTATTTCAATGCCGGTTTTTCGGGCGGCTCGTTGGGAGATCCAACGGGCAAAAAATTTCATATTATGCTTGTAAAACCAGTGTGCACGGCGGTACATACGCAGCGCCTTAACACCGGGGTACAAGAAAAATATTTCAATAGAGCTTCTTGCGGCAGGGTCGCGTTCCTTAACCGCTTGAATGTCTTCTCTTATTCGTTTGAACACTTGCTTTTCTCCTTTTATATGTGCTTGCTTAAATTGATAGCCTTCCCCTTGAGGGGAAGGGGAAGACTCTCCCATAAGATGGGAGAGATGTCTGCGAAGCAGACAGAGAGGGACGGGTCGGTAGACCGCATCGCGGTGGACGAGGTGTAAAAACAACAAAATAACTTATCAGTTAGCGGAATGGATAAATTGACCTTTTCGGGCGCATCGTGATGCGCCCCTACAAAAGACCTCGAGACATTTCTCGTAGGGGCGATTCATGAATCGCCCACGGACCGCCGAGGAAGTCTGTCTCTACGATTGTGGGGCGTCGTGGGCACCGCCCCCTACAAAAATAAACGCCTCCGACGGGTGCTTTTAACCCATCGGAGGCGCAAAAACGCGGTTCCACTCCTGTTTGTAACTCGAAAGCCCTATAACGGAGGCTGATTCCGTGTGAAGATACTACCGTTTCCCCTCACAAGCTCACAGGTGCATTCGCCGAAAATCTCACCCCAAAGCCGTTTCAGTCGGTGCGGCCTTGTCCCTGTTGGCTACATTTACGGTTACTTATCCTGCTCAAAGCATTTTGTTTTTTATTACATTATAACAGAATTTTTCAAAATGTCTACTACTAATTTATGCCTGCTCAATTTTTTGCAATATCTATTTTGAGACCAGATAGGTCTTGACTCAATAGTCAGTCACTTACCATGCCTCTCTCCTCGTTGAATCAAAATTAGTCTCTCAAATTCCAACTCGCAACAATTCTGCTTAACAATTTCGATAATCCGTGCCACTACATAAACAAGCGGTGATGCAACTACCATAGACGCCCCAATAGACTGTTCTTCGACAAGCACCCACAAACTCAAGCCAAAACTGACTATCGCACGCTCTACACACCATATTTTTTGCTCCTTTGTTTTAAAAGTGTGACATTTATCATTTAAAGCGCACCTATTTTCGGGGAGCTTTTCCTAATATTATCAAATTTTCCTCAAATTCCTTCTCACAGTCATTCTGTATAACTGCTTCGAAAATCTGCGTTACCGAACATAATATTAAGAGTACAGCTTCTACTACCTCAAATTCAAGTGGAGCAAAAGTTATTAACCCACTAATTAACGCAATCACACTGAATGTGACGATTTTCACAGCTGTTATTACTTTTCTGTTCGGGATGTGAGTTTCATCCACAATATAACTATTCGTTGACTTTATATGAGATAAACAACGGTCAAAAAACTGGTATTTTTCTGACATCCATGTGACGGTGAGTAGTAAACCTATATATAAAAGTGGTATATAAAAATAACAGCAAAGTAATAAAACAAATCTCGCAATATTAAAGCGTTTGCACCATTTTTGCAATTTTAAGATATCATCAAGCTTATTAGCAAAGTCTGTATCGTTACCCTTCTCGGCACAAAATAACAAATGCCTGTAAAGGTGGTATCTTTTTAATTGCTTAATAGTTGATATTGCAAAGAAGATAAAAAAAGGCAAAATACTCATATTCAATATAAAGGACCAACTAAAAGGCAACCACCGGTCGTACGGGTCCTCATACATATATGAAATATTTACAGCAAATACTAATAGATATCCAAAACATAACAAAACTGCTATTTTTGTTACTAAACCAAACAATGTTATCCGCCGCAAATCGCAGAAATTCTTTCCCAGAACTATCTTACGCAGCCTTCCCAAACTGCTCTCTTGGTCATCGGAGAACTTACCTTCAGCGTCTACTTCTTGATGTTTAGAATATCGAGTCTCACCCTCTTTTTGCTTTACCGATTGCAGATCGGCTTGGCATTTGGGACAACGCACACATTCGCTGTTGACTTGCGCTTGACATTGAGGGCAACTCACATTTGTAATGCTAAATACCTCATCAGCTGGGCGCAATTCAGCCCCGCAAGCGGGACAGTATTTCTCATTTTCTCCGACATTACTGTCGCAAGCTCTGCAAACCATAGTTTCAACTCCTTACTTTGAAGGGTCGATAAATTCAAAGCTGTCCTTCATATAAATTGCGCCTGAAACAACGGCAAACGCGGTGGATACCCAGAGGGTTATATCAAAAGCAATCTTTGCAATGTCGAAAACTATTGCGGGGCAACTAAACATAGGTGCAATGCTCTCAAAGAAGTACATCACGGTAATACCCATGATAATGGCAATCATTTGAGTAACGGTCTTTATCTTGCCCCACATGTTTGCAGGAATGACCTTTTTCACCTCGGAAGAAACGGCAACCAAACGCAAGGATGCTATCATAAATTCGCGGAAAAGTACGATGAAGAGCACCCACTCGATGCCCCAACCGAAGCCCTTTGCCAAGAAGGCAATAAATGCCGAGGTGGTCAGCATTTTGTCTGCCAAAGGGTCGAGGAATTTGCCGAAATTGGTGACGATACCGCGAGCACGGGCAATATTACCGTCAAGATAATCGGTATAGGATGCCACGCAGAACAGCACCAACGCTACGGCGTAGTGATGTGGGAAATTAATCATCATAGCCGCCATAAACAACGGTGTGAGGATGATTCTTAAAATTGTGAGTTTGTTGGGTAGATTCATAATGCCTCTCCTTCCATTTCTCCAAGAAGATCATATTCTAACGAATCGTTTATTCTGACATTTACAAAACTGCCTATGACCTGCGGTTCTGTAACGGTGAAGAAAACCTTGCCGTCTATTTCGGGGGCATCGGCACGGGTTCTGCCAAAATAGCACTTGATATAATCATCATAGCCTTCAATCAACACTTCCTGTAAAGTGCCGTATTTGGCCTCATTTTTCTCTATCGCAATACCTAATTGGTCGTTCATGATTATCTCGGCACGGTCGACCCTTGTTTGGGGATCGATTTGGTCGGGATAATTTGCGGCAGCAGTGCCTTCTTCTTCCGAATAGGCAAAGCAACCAAGTCGGTCAAATTTCACCGCCTGCACAAACTCGCAAAGGCTTTGGAACTGCTCTTCGGTTTCACCGGGGAATCCCGTGATAAGCGTTGTGCGAAGTGTTATATCGGGGATTTTTGTTCTGATTTTCTCAATCAAAAGCTCTAAACTTTCACGATTACCCTTGCGGTTCATACGCTTTAAAACCTCACCATCGCAATGCTGAAGCGGAATATCGAGATAATTCACGATTTTTTCTTCGCGTGCCATGGTATCAAGCAGGTCATCGGTGATAAGGTCGGGATATGTATACAACATTCTGACCCAATGAAGATCTTCTATCTTGCAGATGTTCTTCAACAGAGTGCTCAACTGCGGTGTGCCGTAGATGTCCTCGCCGTAACGGGTGGTGTCCTGTGCAACAAGCACTATTTCTTTAACACCCTGCTCAACCAAGTGACCAATCTCAAACAGAATATCCACCATCTGACGGCTTCTGAAACGGCCGCGGATTTTAGGAATAGCGCAGTAGGTACAACAGTTGTCGCATCCTTCGGCAATCTTAACATAAGCGGTGTAACCAGGGGTTGTGAGCAATCGGTCGCCCTCTATTTCAAGGTCTTCCTTCTTGCCGTATCGGTTTTCGCAAACGCCCTCATAAGCCTTTTTGACAATATCAACAATGTCGTTATTGCCGGCCAATCCAACCGTTACATCAACCTCGGGAAGCTCTTGCTTAATATCGTCGCGGTAACGCTCGGCAAGGCAACCTGTGACTATCAGTGCCTTACATTTGCCGTCCTTTTTGTAGTTTGCAGCCTCCAAAATATTCTCAATCGCCTCGGCCTTGGCATCCTCGATAAATCCGCAGGTGTTGACTATTATAACATCTGCCTCGGCCTCTTCGGGGGTTATTTCGCAGCCCGCATCAACCAACTTTTTCAGCATTATCTCGGCATCTACCCTATTTTTCGGGCAACCGAGGCTGACCATTCCAACCTTAATCA
Source organism: Acutalibacteraceae bacterium (assembly GCA_045637775.1). GTDB lineage: Bacteria > Bacillota > Clostridia > Oscillospirales > Acutalibacteraceae > UMGS172. Next base: position 6,760 of record JAZUAC010000060.1, read on the forward strand.
TCAATAATCCTCACAGTAGAAATCATTTTCGGGGTCAAAGCGGGACAACGCCTCTTTAATTTCGGAAAAACCATAGCCCTTTCGCATCAAAGCGGCGATAACCTTATCCCGTTGCTCTTTTTCCCCTATTTTGTTTTTGTATTTTCTTTCAATCAAACCAGCTATCGCGTCAATCGGGTCGTATTCAACCTCCTCGGCGGCATCGTCCACCAAATCGGGGTCGATACCCTCCTGCCGCAACAGTTGTTTTGCCATTCTGACCGAAACCCTTTTTTCATCTATAATCCTTTGCAACCTGCGTTTGGCGTAAGCCTCATCATTGATATAGCCCAACTCCTCGGCACGGTTGCAGGCCACTTCACAAGCATACTCGGGAAACGACCTTTTAAGTTTATCAAAAAGCGTCTTTTTTGCACAATCTCCGCGTGACAGATACCACATTGCCCTCGACTTGGCACGCTTTATGTGGGATTCCCGCACAAGCTCGGTCAACTGCTCATCGTCAAGCTCCATCCCCGCTTTGAGATGCTTCATCTCGCAAAGCTCGGAATCCAAGCTCAAATAACCTGCGGCATCCTTCTCGGCACCAAATTCTTTGGGGTCTATCTCGCAATCGAACACTAACCCTACCAAAAACTTTCGTCTCGGCCTTATTTCAAGTATTTTCATTACTCTACATCAACATCAATGTTGATTTTAGACTTTCTCTTGGGCTTTTCGGCCGTTTCTTCGGCACCTGCCTCGGCGGCCACAGCAGATACTGCGGCATCAATCTCGGCAACCTTGGCTTCGGCGGCCTCTTTAGCCGACTTGCCGACAGTTTGTGACTGTTCTGCAAGCTTTTCACGAATCTTCTGCTCAATTTCAGCAGCAAGCTCAGGATGCTCTGCCAAATACAGCTTTGCATTATCTCTACCCTGTGCAATCTTTTCATCGTTATAGGAAATCCATGCACCCGAACGCTTGACGATCTCAAGCTTTATGCCGAGTTCAACAAGCTCACTGGGACGGTGGATACCCTTGCCGTACAAAATATCAAATTCGGCCGAACGGAACGGAGGTGCAACCTTGTTCTTTACAACCTTGGCCTCGGTCTTATTGCCGATAACCTCACCGCCTATCTTGATGGCATCTCTGCGGCGAATATCAAGACGAACCGAAGCATAGAAACGAAGTGCACGACCACCCGTGGTGGTTTCGGCACTGCCGTACATAACGCCTATCTTATCACGCAACTGGTTGATAAAAATAGCGATACAGTTAGACTTGGAAATAGCACCTGCCAATTTGCGAAGTGCCTGCGACATAAGACGGGCATGAACACCCATGTGAGAGTCGCCCATATCACCCTCGATCTCGGCCTTGGGAACAAGAGCCGCAACCGAGTCGACAACAACAACATCCAAAGCTCCCGAACGAACCAAAGCCTCGGTAATTTCCAAAGCCTGCTCACCTGTGTCGGGCTGGGAAACCAGCATAGAATCAATATCAACACCCAAAGCTGCGGCATAAACGGGGTCAAGTGCGTGCTCAACGGCGATAAATGCGACCTCGCCGCCCTTTTTCTGTGCCTCGGCAATAACATGAAGCGCAATGGTGGTTTTACCCGAAGACTCGGGTCCGTAAATCTCAACAATTCTTCCCTTGGGAAGTCCGCCTATACCAAGTGCGGCATCAAGACCGATAGAACCGGTGGAAATATGCTCAACGTTCATATGAGCATTCTCACCGAGCTTCATAATAGTGCCTTTTCCATAGGTTTTTTCAATGTGCTCCAGCGCTGTGGCTAAAGCCTTCTGCTTATCATCTGCCATTTTTCATAACTCCTTTATATGTAGTTAAGGATATATCCTATCTTTAACAGTTTATTTTCGACCGATAACTACACGGTCGTTTTTACCGAGGTCTTTTATACATTTAACCTCTTTATATCCTGCGGTTTTCAAAATTTCGCAGACCTCGTCACCTTGGTCGAAGCCTATTTCAAAAATGAGATAGCCGCCATCATTCAACGATGTTTTCCATTCCTTTGCTATATGACGGTAGAATATTAGTCCGTCTTCACCACCGTCAAGCGCCATAGTAGGTTCGCATTTAACCTCCGGGTCGAGTGTTTTCACAACCTTGGTTTTGATATAAGGTGGGTTGGAAACTATAATGTCGGCAGTTTTTTCAAAAGGTCTGCCCAAAACATCGTACTGCAAAGCCTTTACCTCAACACCGTTGAGGGCAATGTTTTGTTTTAAATATTTCAACGCCTCATCGCTTTTTTCAAAAAGCGTAACATCAGCCTTGCCTAATTTCGCAAGCGTTATGCCGATACATCCGCTTCCCGCACAAAGATCAAAAACCTTATCTCTGTCGGGTTTTATCAAGGGCAATGCCACCTCAACCAGCGTTTCGGTGTCCTGCCTTGGAATAAGCACTCCAGAGCCGACCTTGAAGGGAAGTCCATAAAACTCCCACTCACCCAATATATACTGCAACGGCTCGTTTTTAAGACGCCGATTCAACATTTCATCAACCTTTTCAAGCTGTTGAGTTGTTGCCATCGTGTCCCAAACGCATTGTCCCATTGCGGCTTCAGCTATTTGGTTTGCCTCAAATCTTGCCGACTCAAACCCGTTTGATCTTAATGTTTCGGCGACCTTGAGTATCAGTTGTTCTTTGTTCATTCGCAACAGCATTCCACTTGGTCAGAACCGTCTTCAGGGATGACCTCGTTCACAGCGGCAATAGCAATTTCAATCATGCTGTCATCGGGCTCCTTGGTGGTCAAACGCTGAATCCAAAGTCCCGGTGCGGCAATAATGCGGGTCAAAAAATTATCGTGACGTCCGCAAATTTTGATAAGTTCATAACCAAGACCGCAAACAATAGGTAAAGTAAGTATCTTTATAGGCACCCATATGTAGTTACGGCTAATTATAAAATCGGGCAACACCATAACCAACACACTGCTGACGAGTATACCCATTGCCAGCATCAAGAACATAAATGATGTTCCGCATCGAGGATGAAAACGCTTAAAGCCACGCACATTTTCAACCGTCAACTCTTTTCCGCTTTCATAGCAGAAAATGGTCTTATGCTCGGCACCGTGGTACATAAACACACGCTTTATATCCTTTTCCAACGAGGTCAAAGCGATATATCCGACGAAAATCGCCATTTTGATGACACCCTCGATAAGGCCTTTGTACATTTTAAGGTTGTAGGGCACAAGATAGTCGATACCCTTGAACGCTAACGACGGCAGATACATAAACAATCCTACTGCAAGCAACACGCCCAAAACCGCACCGACAACCATAACGGCGCCAACAAGGACACTTTCCTTCTTCTCTTCAGGTTTTGCCTTTTCAGGTTCGATTGTTTCTTCGGCTTCAACGGTTTCTGTTTCAACAGCGGATTGGTTTTCGATAACTTCCTCTGCTATGGTTTCCTGCTCGGAAGTTTCGGATTTTTGTTCCCTTTCGGCAGGTGTTTCTTCCTCCAAATCGGTAAATCCCGAAATATCGGCCGATGACATGAGTGTTTTGTATCCGATTATCATTGATTCGACAAGGTTTACCATACCTCTTATCAAAGGCCAACCGAAGATACAGCACTTGTCTTTGAGGTGCTTTTCCTTGACCTCGCTCAAATCAATTGTTCCATCCTTTTTTCTAACGGCCATCATGGTCTTATAAGGGCCTTTCATCATGATACCCTCAATAAGAGCCTGACCGCCTATTGATGTTTTTTTAGCCATTTGTTATCCTTTCTGCTCGGGCGGGAATATAACCTCGGTCACTTCTTCCTGCTCAACCTTAACGGTCGGCAATACTACAGTGACGGTAGTGCCCTCACCTTCTGTACTTTCCAAGAACAGAAGTCCGTTGTGACTTTTTATAATTTCATCAGCAACGGCAAGACCTATACCTGAGCCTCGCACGTTGGTGTTTGCCTTAAAGAATTTTTCCTTGACATGGTTAAGGTCTTTTGCGGCGATACCGCATCCCGTATCGCTGATAGTGACACGGATACAACCCTCTTCGTTAAACGCCGAGACAACAACATGACCGCCCGCCTCGGTGTATTTGACCGCATTATCTATAACATTGATGAAAACCTGCTTGATACGGTCGCGGTCGGCCATTATCATTTCGTTTTCTTCGGGTTTTACAAAGGTTAGTGTTATCTTCTGCTGACGGGCAATTTCCGTGTACATATCAACAACCGCGTCAACTATCGACATTGGGTCATTGAGCGACAAGGTAACCGTCAGCTTACCCGTCTCGATACGCGAGAAGTCGAGTAATTCTTCAACAAGACCCGACAAACGGTCAGCCTCAGAAAGCATTACATCAACTCCGCGTTTGACTATCTCATCATCCTCACCTATAGACAGTCTTACCGTCTCACCCCAGCCTTTAATGGCAGTCAAGGGGGTTCTTAACTCGTGCGATACCGAGGAAATAAAATCGTTTTTTGCTTTTCCGTTATTCTCAAGCTCGGAAGCCATGTAGTTGATGGTGTCGCAAAGCTCGCCTATTTCGTCATTTTGTTTAACCTCAAGTCGGGTTTTAAGGTCACCTGATGCAATCTTTCTTGCAGTACCTGTAACCTCACGCACGGGACGGACAATAGAACGTATAAAGTACGCACCGCTAAATATCGAGAATCCGATGACCAAGAGTCCGACTATAATGGCAACCGTGAGAAACAAAGCATAACTCTTTATGACCTCTTCCATAGAGACCAATACACGGTATATACCGTGAGAGCCATTGCCGAGATCCGGCAAGCGGTTGCTTATGGCAAGCACCTTTTCACCGTTGTCATTCTCGCCATACCACCAAGCCTCTTTACCGGTTTTGATTGTTTCATCATAATCGGTGGCAACTTCAGCCACTCCCGGAGATGTGAAACCGTTGGTAGTAACCAGCATATTTCCTGCATTATCAAACAATTGCACCTCAACCTTATCGCGGTGCTCAAACTTTTGCGCATATGCTCTTGCGGCGGCCGGATAGGTTTTCTCTTCGGTGATAGACAGCACATTTATATCGCGAACATATTCCGACGAAACATCTATAACCATATCACGGTAATAACCGAACATGAAAATTCCGAAAAAGATCTCACAAATCAGCACAACCAAAAAGTCGATAGTCAAAACGTTGAATATCCAACGCCGTGTTATGCTGTGCATTTTTACGTTACTTTCCACGATTTCACCCCCAATCTTGAAGTAATAAGTAATAGGTAAAAGGTAAAAGGTAATAAGTGATGTGTCGGCTATACCGGCATTTATAATTTGTGCCAACGGCACATCTCATCTTTTATTCTTCGTTTTGGTTTGTACACCACTTGTATCCCATGCCCCAAACCGTTACAAGATGTTTTGGGTCAGAGGGCTCATCCTCAATCTTCATACGAAGTCGGCGAATATTAACGTCAACAATCTTTTCCTCGCCAAAATATGTCTCACCCCAGACACGGGTCAAAATATCGTTTCGGTCCAGCGGAGTATCGGGATTGGTGAAAAGATATTCAATAATCTGGAACTCGACCTGTGTCAGCTCAATATCCTTATCATTCTTGGTAAGGGTACGTCTACGCATATTGAGGACAAACTCGCCATGACATATTTCCTCGGATATTTCCTTGGGCCCTGTGGCAATAAGCTCAATACGGCGGTGAAGCGAATCCACACGGGCGTTAAGCTCGGTGGGGCTAAAAGGCTTAGTGATATAATCATCGGCGCCAAGCATAAGACCGCTTACCTTATCCATTTCCTGCGTACGCGCGGTAAGCATAATAATACCCAGTCGGGGCGAACGTTTTCTCAACTCCTTGCAAAGCGTAAAGCCGTCCATTCCCGGCATAGAAATATCAAGCAATGCAATATCAAAACCGATTTGGTCATTATCGAAAATCCTCAACGCTTCTTCACCCGAGCCGGCTTCAACTGTCTCGTAGCCTACACGTTTGAGATTGATAACCTCAAACTCACGGATATTCTGTTCATCCTCAACAATGAGCACTCTTTTCAATGTTTTTTCTCCTTTTGCTAAACTATTTTTGCATATTATCGGTATTTTCGGGATTTATTACCTTGAAATTCTGCTTCAGATACTCTTCGCCCGGATTTAATGCACTATTGCCCATTTTTACAACAAAAACCGTTTCCGAATTGCGGGCAAATTCAGCATAATCGGCAAATTCATCCCTGCCGGGATCCCACGAAGCAAGCGGTATCGCCTGTATTCTCAAAACCTCTTCACCAACCGCTGCATCTTCGGGTGACCAACGGTAAAATACTCTTTGACGCATTTCCAATCTACGCTCAACGGCAATATTGTCAACCCAAGCCTCGGGAATATTGAGATAATATCCATCGGTAAAGTTTATTATGGAATGTGCCATAGGCGTAAGTTTTTTACCGTCAAAAGAGTTCCAAATCGTCATGTAAGCACTGTCTTCATTGAGCTCATTTGAAACGGTAGGCAACTTTTGTGCCAACGGGATATCAATGCATCCGTCGCTGTCAAAATCACCGGAACGAACCGACGAAGCGCGAAGAGTGTTGACATTTTCACCTGCCGCTGTATATGGCATTGCGCTTGTTAATGCACCGTCTTTAATGCAAAGCACTTCGGTTATCATGCCGGTTGCTTTATCGGCATCGATAAACAAAGCTTGGGTTCCGTCGGTAAACTTAGAAACGGTTGGCTTGTAATACGATGCCACGGTTCCGTCCAAAGCGCATCCGCTCAAGGCTGAAAAGCCCTTGTCGCCAAGACCCAATAAGGTTGCTTCTGCGGTTTTCTTTTCAATATCGAGCTGAACTGCAACTATTTCAAAAATTCCATCCATATCAAAATCACAAACGGAATATACTGAAAAGTCGGCACTTGTGACCTCGCAAAGCTCGCCGGAATCTATGCTGTATATCGAAAGCTGCTTATCGGTTGCGGAATAACGGTTCCAGTTGACCATAACCTTTGGAATCTCGCTTTTATCAAGCCTTACAAACTCGATAGACTCAACCGATGAACAGTCTACCTGAAGGTCACTTACCGAAACCCACTTTCCGCCTATCCAACGGATGTAATTCAAATGCATGACCGTGGTCTTATCGTCGGTCTCGGTACTGTAAAACGAAAAAACCTCATACTTACCGTCGGCGTTTATGTCCTGAGTTATTATAGCTGAACGGTAATTTCCCGAGGAGGGATACACAAGATCCACGTCGTGTCCGACCGAGGCTTCGAGTGCTTTTTGAATCTCATAAAGCTCGCCCGAGGGCTTGGGCGGAGAAATACCGTCGGCAATGTTCAATCCGGGAACCGAGCAGGCCGATAGCATAAGACATACAGCAAAACTCAATGCAAACAATCTGTACTTTTTCACAATCGCCAACTCCTTTCTCACTGAGATTTTCCAAATTTACATACTTTGACGCCATTATATATAAATACACAGTGTAAGTATACCATAAAACTTTAGTAATTGGTATAGTTTTTTTAAGATTTTTGTAAATTTTTTTGATATTTTCAAGGCATATTTTTACCACCCTTTTACACCGACAAAAATAACCCCCCACCAAACCCGAAGTTTGTGGTTGGTGAGGGTGGGTTTATATGAAGTGACTTGTGACGCTTTAACGATATGTGCGCTTGCGCGATATGATATAATATCCGTTC
>JAZUAC010000061.1:0-24715 GCA_045637775.1 Acutalibacteraceae bacterium
CGTTCCCATCCCGAACACGGAAGTTAAGCTCATTTGCGCCGAAGATACTTGGCTGGTGACGGCCCGGGAAAATAGGTAATGCCGACACAAATAAAGCCGTTTAAGTCCTTCTTAAACGGCTTTATACAACTAAATTACCGAATATTCCTCCATAGCTCAGTCGGCAGAGCGCATGACTGTTAATCATGATGTCACTGGTTCGAGCCCAGTTGGGGGAGCCAAAAAAGACTCGTTCAAGAGAACGAGTGTTTTTTTATCCATTGCGAAAGCAACGGTATCTCATCACACCGAAGGTGTGTATCAAACAATCTTTCGCAATGATGATATACAAAGCTTCGTTTTGATGATATCCAATTCCTGCGGAATTGTTGATATACAATGCTTCGCATTGATTTATTTCCGCTTTTATGCTATAATTAACTGAAGGGGAGTAAAATTATGAAAAAATTTTTAAGTTGTATTCTAATATTTGTGATACTTGTGGGTTGTTTATCCGGATGCGGTGCTTCTGATAATAAGCTATCTTCTGCTGATTCTGTATTTGTGAAACCGGAAAAATATGCAGCAATTGTAAATGTTTCAATCAATCCATCTTTTGATATTTATCTTGATGAAAAGGCAATTGTTTTAGGAATTGAACCGAAGAACGAAGATGCAAAAGCGATAGATTTTTCGAGTTATATAGGTGTTGAACTAAAAACTGCCATAAAAGATTTAGTTGGTGTTATATGTGAAAACACGCCTATAAATCGTGAATCTGTAGCTTTAGTTAAGTTTGTTGAGGGTAAGGAAAATATTTTAGAGGTTGATGTTGTCGAGATAATTAACAATACTTGTGCGGATGCTTTTGCTAAAGAAACCGTAAACGAATCAATGGAATCCGTATTACAGATTATTCTTGAAGATGAGTATGGGTGCAACTGCGTAGATTGTGATAATTGGTATGAACGTCATTGGTATATCTATGGTGAATGGGAACGTCAGTGGGGATATGAAGAGTATGAGCAATATATGGAAGGTTGGAAAAAAGGATTAGATACGTTAGATAAAAATGACCCATCTTATGATATTGAGTTAAAAAGCTACGAAAATATGACATATGAAAAATTTGATTTTAAAGAAATACAAAGACAAAATTTTTACCTATCGCACGAGAATATATATGGAAAAATAGAACATGAAGAAAAAGAAATCACCTACAAAATTCTTGAATCTTTTATTAGTGGCGACAAGGTGCATAAAGAACAAAAAGAATATACTGCTGAAGAGTTTTTTGAAGTATATCTTGAAGATGAGGGTATCGACTTCATTGATGGCTTGCAAAAAGGTTTTTACGCACCGATTGAAGTGTATATAAATAGCGAAAAGCAAAAGGGATTTTATAATTTTATATCTTATCAGGTTGATGGAAAATGGTATGTTATCAATGGAGCAATGGCAACTCCGGGAGCTTGAATTTCTCGGTTTTCAGGCACATTTAATTCGTGTCATTAAGTTCAAAATACTCAAAAAGATAAGGCACACCAAAAGGTGTGCCTTATCTTTTTGCTTTCTTATTGGCTTCAATTATTAACACTTATGTTTACAATCAAGCTTTCCACCGACGATGCTAAGCGAAGTCGGGAAGGCTCAGTGCGAGCGCGTCCGGTGGACGATACAGCGAGCACAACAGAGGGGCAGCGGTCAAAATCGTTAGCGACGCACCGGCGCGACCAACGATTTTGGGCACCGCAACCGTCGACAAAGCCAAGCTTGGATTACATTTTGCTTGGCAGTTTGCTTTAATAACGGGCGATTCGTGAATCGCCCCGACACTTCGAGCCTTATGGATAAGTAACTAGTGACAAGTAGTAGATGATAAGTGATAAGTGGTAGTATTGCATCTCCACCGCTTTTATGCTATAATACACCCAAAGGAGTTGAGTTTATGCGAAATGAATACACAATTGATTGGCCGCTTTTGAAAAAATGGGCAAATGAAAGTCGTTACACCGGTGTGCGATTGTACTTTTTTATCGGATGGTGTGTATTTTTGGCTTTCTTAATAGCTTTTGCGATATTAACCATTTTGGCTAATATGACTTCTTATACTTATTACTTCATTTTGTTAGCAGTATTTAGCTTTTTTCGGGCATTTTTGTGGAATACAATAATTGCCAAACAGCAGTACAAAAGATTGACACGATTTTACGGCAAAAATTCCTGGGTAAGAACAATTTGTTTTGAAGAAAACGAAATCATCGTTAAAGATGAGAAAACGGAAACTAAATACAACTATTCTGATATTTTGGAGATAGTTGAAAAAGACGAAAATATTTATTTGAAACTGCAGGCTAAAACAGTTATTAGATTATACAAATCAAAGTTTGTTGACTGTACTTGGGAGGATTGTAAAACAAAAATTCTCGAAAATAATCCCAACATTTTATAAAAATAGATTTTTATAAAATCATTTGTTTCTAATAAACCCGTCGCTTTTATGCGGCGGGTTTTGTTTGTGAAAAGATCAAAGGCAATCTGTCAAAAAATAGTTTTTTGATGCTGAAAATTTTGTTTTATTGCACATTGTGAAATTTTAGAAATTGTGTTAAAATGATAGAAATATGAACTTTTGGGAGATACTATGCTGAAAAATTTATTTGCTCCTCAGGATCTTACCAGCGGCGCACCGTGGAAAAAGATTCTGATCTTCACATTTCCTATGCTCTTAGGTAATATTGCACAGCAGTTTTACAGCACGGTCGACACGTTGGTTGTCGGTCGTTTTGCCGAAAAAGGTGAAGACTGCATTGCGGCAATCGGAAGTGCATTGCCCATAGTAAATATGCTTTTGGTGCTGTTTATCGGTATTTCGGCGGGTGCCAGCGTTATGGTTTCACAGTATTACGGCTCCAAAAACCGCGAGGGTGTTTCCTACACCGTCGGCAACTGTATCACAGTCACGCTGATAGCCTGCGTTGGTCTTATTGCTATTGCTGCACCTATACTTGAGTGGTTACTGAATCAACTTAATATACCCACGGCATCCGACGGTTCCGATGCGGTTTTTGAAGGCTGCTATGCTTACCTTATGATATCAATTATCGGTGGTGTGGGTGTTGCGTTTTACAATATTTTAAGTGCTATCATCCGCGGTCTTGGCGACTCGGTTTCGGCGCTTATATATCTGCTTATTGCCACTGTTTTGAACATCGGCCTCGACATTTTGTTCGTCGCTGTTTTCCAAATGGGTGTTAAGGGTGTTGCTTGGGCAACGGTTATTTCGCAGGTGATTTCGTCGGCACTTTGTATGATAAAGCTTGCCAGAATGCGCCATATGTTCGACTTTGGTTGGAAATATCTCAAACTCAAATCAAGCTATGTCAAGACAATTATAAAATTAGGTCTGCCCTCGGGATTGACTCAGGCAATTTTCTCCTCGGCTATGATAGTTGTTCAGTCGCTTACCAACGGCTTCGGTGCGCAGTTTGTTACCGCAAATGTTATCGTAATGCGTGTTGACGGTTTCGCCATGATGCCTAATTTCTCATTTGGTACTGCTTTGACCACCTATGCGGGTCAGAATGTCGGTGCAGGTAAGTACGACCGCGTCATCAAGGGTGCCAAGCAGGGAACGCTCATGGCAGTGGGCTGCTCGGCGGTGATTACGGGTATAATTTTGCTGTTCGGTAAGTTCCTGATGTGGGCATTCACCGATAATTCGGCACTTGTCGACAAAAGCTATCAGCTTATGATGATTCTGGCAGTTGGTTACATCGCAATGGCGGTTACCCAAAGCCTTTCGGGAATCATGCGCGGTGCAGGTGACACCATGACTCCCATGTGGATTTCGCTTATAACCAGCGTCTTCTTCCGTATTCCTTTGGCTTACGGTATCGCATATTTCACCTCGCCCGATGGTGTTTTCTCGCACGGTTGGGAAAAATGCATTCAGATTTCGCTGCTTGCAACATGGATCATCGGTGCATTGCTGACCTTCATTTTCTACCGCATTGGTAAATGGAAAACCAAAGCAATTAAGTAAAACAAAAACCTCGATCGTAACTCCCTTACGACCGAGGTTTTCTTTTGCACAAATTTCAATTAAAGCTCATTTAAAGGAATCTTGCGGAGTCTTTGGCGATTGAGGGTGCATTCATCACCCGTACCGCCTGCCGAATAACCAAGCAAAACGCAACCGTCATCCGTTTCGTGTATCGCGGTGTAGCAGTAGCCTGCTTTGGGGTCATCCTCCAAAATCTTCATGTTACTAAAGGTTTCACCGCTGTCACTGCTTGTTGCCATAGCAAAAGGAGTCCTGCAAAGGGTCAACACACCGTCAACCTTGTCCTGCCTTCCGTTATATTTGGGAATAGGGTTCCACAGTGCCAAAACCCTGCCGTCGGAAAGCTTTTTTGCCGACATGGGTGCCTCGGCACTTGTGAACCACGAAGGCGAAAACTCCGAGAAGGTTTCACCGTTATCCTCGGAAAAACACTCATACTGACGCCCCGATTCGTTACGTGTAAAGCACCATATTCTGCCGTTTCCAAGATGTACCACACCCGGCTCGGCAATACCGTATTTCACGCCTCTTGAAGCGGGGATTCCCAAGCCTTGTGAGGTGGTGTGCCATGTAAATCCGTCATCGTCCGAGCAAAAAACACTCAATGTGCCGGCATCGGTTTCAAGCACTCGGCTTTCACCGTCGACAATGTGCCATTTGGTGACCTTATGGCGTGATGCAGGGACAATAAGCCGTCCCTTTTCACCCACTATAATGCGGTCATTGACGACACAGTAGTAGTCTTCCTCGTTAAACACATTAACAGGGTCAGACCAAGTTTTGCCCTCATCGTTTGAACGCACAAGCAACGGCAAACACAGACCGTTACCGCGTTTTGCAAGGAACATCATTCCCATATCGCCGTTTTGGTGACGGTGGAACGATACCGCCATGATGTTTTGGGCTTCCTTGATATTAAGATGTGAATAAAACAAAAACGGCTCGGAGAAGGTTTCGCCATTGTCCTTGGACAAAATGGCATAGATATCAGCATTGGCATCATCGGCCCAGCTTTTGCCTGCATAATGCGAGTAGGCAAACAAAATATCGCCGTTTTTTAAAGTTATAAACGCACCCTCGGAATTACGGCGGTTTTCCTTTGAGGGTGGCAATTCGCAAACAATTTTTCCTATCATTTCGAGACACCTCTTTTATTCATGGTGATAAAGGCAATAACGGTGCAGACAAGCGAATATGCCGTGAAGATTATCCAGACTATATTACTTATATCGTCAACCGTCATTATTACATAAGTCACAAAGCTGACACAGCTTCCAACCAACTGCAAAATTGCATACTCGGCGTATCTGAACAAACATAATGCCGTTGTAACAAAGCCCAAAACGGTTATTGTATTATCCAATATTATGTAAGGTGAGTCGAGAAAAGAAAAAATCAAAAACAGAATTCCCCAAAAAACCACCATTCCGCCAAAAAGTCCGAATCGAGCTTTGGTGTTAAGCTTTTTGGTTTCGGTCTCACCGTTTTTTGTGTTTTTGTGCCAATTTATAAAGGTGATTATCTGCAACGGAAAAGATACCAAAAACGCATTGGCCGCACTGGAATACATGGTCATGGTTATGTTGGTGAAGCCGTAGATTATTGAGTTTAGTCCACCAAGCAGAAACGCAAAACGGTTGACCCTTGCCTGTAAAAACATAACAAAGCAGGATATACACAAAGGTACAACCTTTATGGGATGGGTTTTGAAAACTATTCCCAAGGTGATTATGGTAAAAAGCAGTGCCAATGCCACCCAAAACATCGGCATCTTTAAAAGTTTTGTTTTGGGCATTATTTACCCTCCTTGCATTTGCGTTTTATTTGCGACAGAGTCATACCATAGGTCTTTTTGATAAGTCGCGTAATGTGGCGCTTGGAATAGTTGGTGGCCTCGGCAATTTCGTCAAGTGTTGTGCCGTCGATGTTGACCAATGTATCAATCAGCACGGCTGAAGCCTTACCCGAGGCAATCGACGGGTTATTGTTACTCAAAAGAAGCGTAAACAAGCGATGCGTGAACTCGGAGGCAACCTGCTTTAGCTTCAAAACACCCAAAACCGAACGGTAAAGCTCGGTGTAGTCAAAGGTTTTCAAATCGGCATACTGAAACCTTATGGCACGCATGGAATGGGTGTTCAACGCTTGGATAAAGGTGGAATAAAACCGCTGATTACCGTTTATCTCTTCAACCGACATAGAAACAACGGTCATTGAGGAATTAGAGGTATCAATAACCGAATAATGGTCGGTCTCGGGCGGAATTATAATCATTTCACCCTCACTCACCGTCACCCCTCGGTCGCTAAAACGGTAACATACACTACCGCTTTCAACAAAGTGCAGTTCAAAGTAGCGGTGGCTGTGCCAAAGCATTGTTCCCGAGTAGTTCTTGGGTGTTATTTTTATATTGTAAAAGGAAATTTCGGCATTGCCATACTGCAACGACACACTTTCGGCATAGTTTTGCATACCCACCCACCTTTTTGCGGTTACTGTTTTATCAATACTTATAGCATAGCATTTTTTATGCCAAAGTCAACTAAAAAAAGACATAAATTGCAAATAATGTCCTTTTGCACCATTCAAATTCATTGCCATATTATAGTACCGATAAGAGCCCTCTCTTTGAGGAAGGGCTATGTAACAAAACCTTGTTTGACAAAACGGTTAATGTTAAGTATAATGGAAACAGAAATTCGTGCTGCCACGGCGCGGAAAAAAAGAGCAAAAGAAATTGAAAAGCAACAGGAAAGAGAGTCTTGATAAATGCCAAACTACCGTATTGATCCGCAGTGTGTGGATTGCATTTTAGAAAAATTTATGAAGAAGGCACCTCAAGGTGTCGGAACCGACACCGAAATGGCGTATAAGCTGGGTGTTTTGAAGATAATTGCCGAGCAGGGCCAAACCTTAACCGCACCCGAAATCGTGGCATCGGTCACCGATTACAAAAACCGAATGTTTGGCGAGATAGACGATTTTGCCGAGGTGAAATATAAGTTTAATGAACTTATGCTTCAAAAGGAATCGGCAATGCAAACCACTATCGAAAACTCTGCCGACCCCTTCAAAACCGCACTAAAAACCGCTATGCTGGGTAACTACATAGACTTTGGTGCAATGAACAGTGTGTCTCGGGAAAAGTTGGACGAGCTGCTGCAATCGGTAGAGCGCATTGAGCTTGACGAGGTTGAGTATAGTAACCTGTGCAACGAGTTGAAAACCGCCAAAACAATGGTTCTGTGTACCGACAACTGCGGTGAAATTGTTGCCGATAAACTGCTTGTGAAGCAAATCAAAAAGCGGTTCCCCAATGTAAATATCACGGTTATTGTCCGTGGCTCGGCTGTGCTGAATGACGCAACCGTAGAGGATGCCAAACAGGTCGGTCTTTGCGATGTTGCAAGGGTCATCGGCAACGGAACAAGTGTCGCGGGAACAGTTATCGACCGTTTGGGCGACGAGGCAAAAGCGGTATTCAACTCGGCAGATGTTATCATCGCCAAGGGTCAAGGCAATTTTGAAACCTTGGGTCACTGTCAAAGGAATGTGTACTATCTTTTCCTTTGTAAGTGCAATTACTTTGCCGAAATGTTCAATAAGCCTCAATTTACGGGAATGTTCTTCAACGACCAAAGGATGAATAGGGAATAACGCCGTGTAATGCGGCCAAGCACTGATAAATTGACAGATTTTTGCATATTTATTTCAAAGGTGCCATACTCTACTTGAACCAACACATTGTATTTTCGATGCGAGGTTGAAAAATCAATCAGGGTTAATTAAAACACAATAAAACAAATCAGACGGGGCAGAGATTTCTCTGCCCCGGCTTTGCTCTTACTCAAACTTCAATCAATTCATATTCTCTACAGCCAAATCCGTACTGGGCGGCGGCTTCAATGGTGTGAACACCGTTACGGCTTTCAACACGCTCTAAAAAATGTGCCTTGCCCGGGTCATCAGAGGCATATACCAAATCAATACAAGCCTGGTCAATGGCAATCGGGTCGTCCGACACCAAAATGCCAATATCCTTCATACAAGGGTCCTCGGCAATCTCGCAACAGTCACAGTCAACACTCATGTTTTTCATGACATTGATATAAAGAATATTGCCCTTGAAATACTCAACCACGCTTTTTGCGGCATCGGCCATCGATTCTAAAAACAGGTCATGCTCGGCAGACCAAATCTTTTCGGGCTCGCCTGCACCGTGGATATAAGCCTTGCCGTAGGACGAAGCAATGCCAATAGACAACTGCTTCAAAGCACCGCCGTAGCCACCCATCGGGTGACCCTTAAAGTGCGAAAGCACCAGCATACTGTCATATTTTTCAATGTTTTTACCCACATAGTTTTTCTTTATAACCTTGCCATCGGGAATTTCTAACATCTTGTCGGGACCCGTTGCGTCAAGCAAATCAACCTTGTAAAAATGGCTCCAACCATGGTATTCAATAAGCTTTATGTGCTTTTCGGTGGTATTTCGGGCACCGTCATAAGCCGTGTTGCACTCAACCACCGTACCGCCAACATGGTCGATAACGGGCTTCCAAAAATCGGGCTTCAAAAAGTTTTGATTACCCTTTTCACCCGAGTGAACCTTAACGGCAACATTGCCCGAAAGCTCATGCCCCAACATTTTATAAAGCCTCAAGACCTCATCGGGAGTGATATTACGCGAAAAATATACCTTTGGTTTATTCATAAATTCAACCTGCCTTTATTTTTTTATTGCTTTCAACACATTCTAATACACATTGCACCTTGGTATCTTTGCCAAACTGCATCTGATTATTTTTGCGAGGATAATTCTTTTCGCTTGTTTCGTCTGACACGGTTAATATGTCTTTCAAAATCGCCGTTATTTATAAGCTCGGTGAGAACATACTGCATAAAGGTTGGTACGGTGCAGGAGTAAAAACCAAGCTTTGTTTCAAATTCCTTAACGAGGTGTTTGGGCAGAACCATATAACCGATACGGAATGATGGCGAAATTGTTTTTGAAAAGGTGTTCAGGTAAATAACATTATCGTTATGCGACAGGGCGAACAGTGTTTCAGATGGTTTTGCCGAGACCGAAAACTCTGACTCGAAGTCGTCCTCAATAATGTAGCGGTCATTTTGCTCGGACCAACGTATATATTCATGGCGCTTCGATGCCGTTGCCGTAACACCGCTTGGGTAGCTTCGATAAGGGGTTGTGTGAAGAACATCTGCCCATGAATCAAAAAGAGCTTTGCTGTCAATGCCCGAGTCTGTAAGCGGTAGCGAATCGTATGTAATTTCGGCTGCCTTATATACCTGTTCAATCTTTTTGTAAGACGGTGACTCTATTGCATAGGTGCGGTGTCTGCCAAGCAGCTCTACAATTAAACCGTAAAGATATTCCGAGCCCGAACCGATAACAATTTGTTCAGTGTCAACCTTAATGCCACGGTTCCGTGCGAGGTAATGCCGAATTGCCTCACGCAATTCCATACTGCCACAGTTTGGTGATTTTTCAAGCAACAGGTCACCGCGGTTGGTGAGTACCTTTCGCATAGTTTTACTGAGTACAGACAGAGGGAAGTCGGGCAGACCGATATCCGACTGATGGGATGTATGCTCGGCATGAAGCTCGACTGTAGCGGCAAATCCGTCGCGCTTGCGGAATATAACTATAAAACCGCTACGCTCGCGGGATTCTACATATCCCTCATCGCAAAGCAGAGAGTATGCGTGTTCAACAGTAATTGTGCTGACACCCGTTTCCTCAGCAAGACTGCGCTTTGAAGGCAGCTTTGTGTTATACGGATAGTTTTCCAGAATAATGTCATCCCGTATATGCTTGTATAGCTGCAGATATAGCGGTCGGTTTTCTTTGTCAACTATATACTTCATCTGGCTATATAAAATTCTCCTTATGTGGTGATTGCTATATGTTCAGATTTAGTATACACTATTGTCGTCAACAAGTAAAGGAGTTTTTGGAAAATGAATACAAGGACAAAGAAAATCGTTATGGCTGCGTTGTTAGCAGCGCTTACTTGCGTAGCGACAATGATAATTAAAATTCCATCACCCCTCAAAGGATATATAAATTTAGGCGATTGTATTGTATTGGTGGCAGGTTGGACGCTTTCACCTGTATATGGATTTTTGTCCGCAGGTCTTGGTTCTGCGCTGGCTGACATTTTTTCGGGATACGTAACCTATGCACCTGCGACCTTTGTGATTAAAGGCTTGATGGCACTAATTGCATTTTATGTTTATAAACTGCTTTACAACAAAATAGGCAGTCTGCCGTCAAGAATTATCAGCGGTGCTTTGGCAGAGATTATAATGATACTCGGCTATTTTGTATTTGAAGGTTTTTTGTATGGTTTCATTCCGTCACTTGTAAATATCCCCGCAAACGGTGTCCAGGCAGTAGCCGGATTGATTGTCGGTGTCGTGCTGATTAAGATTTTTGAGAAAACCAAAATCACATTGAAATAAAGCGTTATACAACAAAAGGAAGTCTTCGCATTGGTGCAAAGACTTCCTTTAATTATATGTCTGTCAGGTTAATCCAAAATATTGCCGACCTTGTAATGTACGGGTAGACCGTTTTGCATTTTTATTATCTGTTCGCCTTGGATAAGCGGTAAGAAGTAGGCAAGAGCTTCGTCCTTAACGTTGTTCTGGTCGTAGTTTATCCACTTATTGGGGAAGAACTTTTCCTTGTTGGCAACCTTGTCGGCATCAACGGGCTCAATTGCAACGGTGTAAGGCATGTCCAAAATGCGGCGGAAAGCCATCATTTTACCGGTCTCACCGTTCAAAGCGGCTTTGACTGCGGCAGAACCAATGCGTTCAGCCTCCTCAATATCGGTACGTGAGCTGATGTGCGAAGCACAACGCTGCATAACATTGAGCTCAATCGAACGAACCTTTATCGAGAATTTTTCGGCAACAATTTTTTCCAACTTTTTGCCGATTCCCGAAACTGCAAGATGACCAAAGCCGTCAGCCTTGTGAACGGTTGCGTTTTCGGGACTGTCAATGGTGATTCCCTCCGAAACAACTACTATAACTGCCTTGTATTGCTCTAATTTAAAGGCGACATCACGCAAGAAGCGGTCAAGTGAAAATTCACATTCGGGGAGATAAATGAGGTGAGGAGCCTCTTCACCATTAGCGTGAAGTGCACAGGCCGATGCGGCAAGCCAACCTGCATGACGACCCATGATTTCAACTATTGTAACCGACTTGATACTGTAAACCGAGCTGTCTCGTGCAATTTCCTGAACCGAGGTGGCAACATATTTTGCTGCCGAACCAAATCCGGGAGTGTGGTCGGTTTCGCAAAGGTCGTTATCAATGGTCTTGGGAACACCGATAACCTTAATGTCCTTGCCGATTTCTTTAAAATATTTTGAAAGCTTGTTTACGGTATCCATCGAGTCGTTCCCGCCAATGTAGAAGAAAGCCTTAATATCATGACGCTCAAAGCAGGCGGTAATGGTCTTGTAAACCTCGGCATTTTCTTTAATGTCGGGCAGCTTGTAACGGCAAGAGCCCAAAACGGTAGAGGGGGTCTGACGCAAAAGCTCCATGTCCTCGTTGGTGCGGATAGCGGCCTTGAGGTCGACCAAATGGTCTTCTATAATGCCTTCAATGCCGTTTACCGAGCCGTAAATAGTACCGATATGAGGTACCTTCAAAGCCTCTTTAATAACGCCCAAAAGCGAAGCGTTTATAGCACAGGTGGGACCACCCGACTGAGCAACTGCAATATTCATAAAATATCCCCCAAAAAATTTTTTAAACATTATAACACATTAAAGACTCAATTTCTATAAAAATTTGCACATTTTTTGTTTTTTATCTAAATTTTTGCCGCAATCGACTTCGCGGTTGAAAATACAAGCAAAAAATGGTAAAATAAATTTATAAAACATTTTTATTAGTATTAGTGTTTTGGAGGGATTTACTGTGAAAAGGGTATTTTCTGTATTACTGACATTTGTAGTTATGTTTGTTTCTGTTTTTGTGGTAATGCCGCAACCGTCGGCACACGCTGCACAAACAGCACGCTACTCGGTTCTTGTACTTGATGTTTCGGGAAAAGAAACATTTACATATAACGGTGTGAGAATATACAGTGCCGATACAGCGGTTGAATATGTGAGAACGGCCGCACATAGTTTCTTGAGTGATGTTATCAACGCCAAAGGCGAAAACTATGTTGCTTTGGTCACCTATACCTCTTATGCTACGGTAGTGTCTGAGTTTACCAATGATATTGCGAAGCTGACCGAGCGAGTTAATAGTATTCGCGAGACCGGTGTTACCGACCGCAACATTGCCGCGGGGTTGGATAAAGCCAATGAGCTGATAACAAAAATCGAAAACCAAGACGCCTTAAAAAACGTTGTACTGTTCACAACAGGTATGACCGATGACGGTAAACACAGTGATACCGGTCGTTACGGATCAGATATAGTCGGAAATACCTGGTATCGTTCAGATACAGGAATTAACCTTTACAAATATGCTAATGTTGCGCATGAATCGGCTCAAAATGTCAAAAAGAACGCAACACTATACACACTCGGTCTTTTTCAGACAATGGAGCAGATCCCTCAAGAAGGTAAAGATATTGCAGAGTTTTTCAAGCTGACAGCCAAAGAGTTGGCAACATCGGAAAGCTGTTTCTTTGATGCAAGTAATCCGTCTGAGCTTGAGTTCGCTTTTGAAGATATTGCCGGTGATATCATGGCGAAGTCGGGGCTGTTCAAATATGCCGGTATGATTAATGAAGACAGCGATTCAGTAGGCGAATATTGGTATTCCGACCTATATTTCTTTAAAAGAGCAAGTTTGTATAATCCTTCGTTGGCAACAATGTCCTTGTGCTTGGAATTATCTTCTTGGTCAAGCCACGATAAAAATGAGTGGTATAACCCTAATGACCCCAATTCATTGGAGGACAAGCTGGTAAACGCAAAAACGCTTTTGATGGGAGATAAAAATGCCAAAGAAGAAGGTTATAGTGGGTTAGGCTTCGGAGAATTTTCTGCCAATGAAGATTGGGAGAGCGAGCCGACCAACGATTCGATAGGCGTGTGTGTTGCCCGAAAGCAAATCTACCGCAACGAAGAGACCAAAGCCAATCCGTACACATTGGTGGCAGTTATAATTCGCGGCGGAGGATATTATAGCGAATGGTCAAGCAATTTTAAGATAGGCGAAGAGGGTAACCATCAAGGCTTTCACAATGCGCGCCAAAAAGTAATCAACTTTGTCCGTGGTTATCTTGAGGGACTAAAACCCGATGAATCAAAAAATATAAAACTGTGGATTGTGGGTTATAGCAGAAGCGGCGCAGTTGCCAATATGGTGGCGGGCGAGATCAATGACAATCCGGATACTTTAGGGCGTCACATAGATTCAGAGAATTTGTTCTGTTACACGTTTGAAGCGCCTCAGGGTGTTTTAAAGAGTAATGCCACGGGCACATATTATAATATTCATAATATCTTAAATGCTAACGATATAGTGCCGATGGTTGCTCCGTCTGCCTGGGGATTTGTCAGATATAACTATACCAACACCACTTACCTCCCTACAAGGTTAACTACCGAAAAGACGGTTTTTGACAAAAAGTTAGAAGCAATGAAGCAACAGCTGGCAAAGCTCGGGTATGATGCTGAAACGATGAAAAAAAGGAACATAGACTTCTCGTACCGCATATCCGAAATGTGTACAGTGAGGGATTTGTATATCGATAAAAGCAAGTGGTTTCCCGGCGGTGAGCCGTTATGGTGGTCTGAAGAGTCAGAGGTTCCGTCACATGCGGTTCTGCAGGAATTTATTGATTTATTGGCAGACGATTTGATCGAGAACCGAGAGTTTTATGTTGAGCATCTGCAATATTGCATAAGTGAGGTTTTGGGTATTGTCGAACATTACCGCGGTATAGCCGGCGGATTGGACGAATACGGCGAATCACTGATTGATTTAGAAGAATTCAAGAATAACTTGTTGGAATTTTTCACGCTCGAGTCCATGATGGATACGCTTTCGCCCATGTTCAGTCTGAATCCTTTTTACGGATTTGACGATCGAGTTGAGGACGTAAAGCTGCGTGCAATGAAAAAACTGGGCAGTGTGTTTGAAGCATATGCCGAGATTGAAGGCTTTGTTGAAGGCGTATCAGAGATTATTACCAGGTTAGCCGTAGAAATTGCTAAAGAGGTGTGGAACAACAATACCGACGCAATCAATACGATCTGCAAGTTTATAAATGTGTTGGTTGAAAGCGGATTCCAACCGCACTATCCCGAGATATGTCTTGCCTGGTGTCGCTCGTTAGATTCCAATTATATTACCGATATATCACAAGATAAGATTTCTGCCGTTTCCCGAGTAATACGCATCAATTGTCCGGTTAATATCTCGGTATATGATGAATCGGGAAATGTGGTAGCTTCCATTATCGGCGACACGGTTTCGGCTGACAACCAATTGATTGCGTATGTGAATAATAACGGAGAAAAAATTGTATATCTTCCCGGAGACGGTAATTATAATGTGCAGATAGAGGCAACTGACAACGGTGAAGTAAACTATTCTGTCGGAGAGTTTAACTTTGCGCACAACCAGTTTGTCAGAGTGGAAAATTATTATGATGTGACTGTGACAAAAGGAGATAACCTATCGGCAACAGTGCCTGCGGCCAGCAACAAAGCACTTAAAGAAAATGCATTTGTTGGTACTGACGCAGAGTATAAAGTGTCACACAACGGACGTGATATAAGCTGTAGCGAACGGTTGATTGGACGCGAGACATCCACTTTGAAGCACACTGTTACTATCGCGGCAGATGGAAACGGCGGATATGTCAGCGGTGCCGGTCGATATATTCAAGGCCACTTTGCGCAGGTAGAGGCACACCCTCATATCGGATGTGAGTTTTACGGATGGTATGATGCTTCAGGTGCGATGGTTTCTACCGATGCAACATACCGTTTCGCAGTTAAGAACGATGTTGTTCTCACCGCTAAATTCTCACAAGCTCAAATTAACGAAGTATCATTCGTTGCTCAAAAGGGAGGAACCGTAACAGCTCCTAACGGATATTATCCCAAGGGGGCTCAGATAAGCATTGTTGCAACTCCTTCAAGAGGATATTCTTTTGTTGGCTGGCAAACCGACGAGGGCGAATTTGTGAATGCTTCGGCAACTGAAACCGACTTTATCATGCCGGGAAGCAACGCTAAGGTCACAGCTGTTTTTGAGCCTAAAAGTGAGAAGCCTGCCAATTCCGGTGCTATGAGCAATGATATCCTTACAGTGGTTATTGTTGCAGTAATTGTTATTGTGGTACTGTTGGCAATAGCAATAGTTTTGATAATTTTAATAAAAAAGAGAGGTAAACAGTTCTAAGGGATTTTGGGTAAAAATATCCTTAAACGGCAGTATCTTATAGGATTTTTGCTTGTTTCATTCGGTGTTGTTTTGGGCAATAAAAGTGATAAGAAAAAGGCTTGACAATCATGTTTGTCAAGCCTTTGGTTTTGGCGAGTTGCACCGATTTAGGTGCTAAAATAATTTATGTTAAAATAACTGCAAAAGTGCATCGGTTGCCTTTTGGGCATATTCATCAAACTTACCTTTATCACGCAGATAGAACAAAATTGTATATCGGTCGCGCATACCGAGTGCGCGTTTAATACCCGCAATAATAGTTTCTCTGTCTGTAACTGTCGGGGGTACATTCATCTTGGTGCAAAAAGTTTCAACGGCATCGAAATAAGGAATATATTTTTCTATAAGCTCTTTGATATGCGCATCCTCCGTTTCTGAGAGAAGCATTTTGTACATAATGGCGATCAATCTTGTTGCTTCACATACTTCAAGTCCATGGAGATGGGGTTGATTGCCTTTTTCAATATCAGACAATTCCCAAGCGTGAGCAACAATATGCTCCGAACCCGAAGCGGGACGAGAGTTGCCCACAAACGCCATACCCAAACCTGTTACAAGAAGACCCTCCATAATGTTTTTTATGCATTGCGGATTGCGATCAACAAGGTCATATCCGTTAAATAAGCATTTGTTTGTCGCTTCGATAACGTCGTTGCCAATTTTTTTACAAAAATATTCACCGGAGTAATCTCTTGCCAACTCCCAGTCAAGCATACCGGTGTATTTTCCAAACATATCACCAATTCCGGCAAGCATCATTTCATACGGTGCATCTTTCAGAATATCAATGTCCGCGATTATATATCTGGGTGTTGTTCCTTGAATGGTTGATTTCGTTCCGTCGTGAAGCATTGGAGATCCGGCTGATGCATAACCATCCATAGAAGGCGCTGTTGCGACGATTCCGTAATGAATGCCTAAACGATAACCGGTAATGCGACAAATGTCGTTAAGGCTACCTGAACCTACTGCCAAGATAAAATCAGGCATTTCATTAAATTCGAAAATATTTGGTTTCGCATCAAGATTTTGAAAATTAAGAATAATCTTCCCTATACTTTCGGCATTGGGAAGAACAGGTTGATCTGAAAACACAAAAGTTCCATAATGCATATCGTTTGCCTTTAAAAGTTCTTCTACCTTTTTACCGGCAACTTTATATGTATTATTATCAGCCACTACATATATTCTTTTATAGCTTTTAAGCATTTGGGGGATTTTATTGATAGCGCCCGAAGAAATTTCATACGCTTCAATTGGAGCACAATGATTTTTCATGGAACAATCACAAGAAAAATTTATCATATAATAACCTCACATTTGAAATCTGAGATTATTATATTACATAGTTAATTGTTTTTGCAAGTGAAATAATCAATTTGCTTCAGTTCCTCCTCAAAAGCCAATTTGGGCATAGAACATCAATAGAATTCCACCTTGAAAAATGGAAAGAAGAAACTCGGCACACCAAAAGGTGTTCCGAGTTTTTTGTTGCTGGGGCAGAAGTCCAACCGTTTCGCACAAAGGCAAAGCCTTTGCTCGCACTCTCGGCACGTGCCCAAAACCGTCCGATTTTCCGACCGGCAGACAAAACCCGAAGGTCAATAAATGTTGCTAATCTGAGCGTATAAAAACAGGTTTACATTGATTTTAAAAAGTATGCATTAATTTACCAATCAATCGTAGATTGGTATCTTGATATATTTTAGAAAAATCATTAAAATCAAATCTTGACAATCTTTTGTGATACTCATGGTCGGTTTTGCCGTTTTCCTCTGCATAAATCTCAACATCTCGTTGCGTTTTTGCATACACTGAGTTTAAATCGGATAACAACTTTATGAAATTTCCGGCATACAAACAAATTTCCTTCCCATCAACTTCAAACACAAAATCAAATAGAATCCAAGTTCCGCTACCTTTACCGACAATCTTAACATCGTGCATCCTGTGTTGATATTTATTTCTGATTTGTCTGATGTTGTCCAAGAACTCATAGTTATCTTTTAAAATACGTGAAAAATCATCTTCCAAGTAATCTAAAACATCTGTAAATTCGAACAACCCACATGTTTTATCTAATATTAAGATTGGTTTACCTTTTAGGTTTTTGTATGGGAATAATCGATAGATATCTTGGATGACGCTTAAAACCAGCCGATCGTCATTTGCATATACATCCAATAAGTTTATTCCACACAATTTAATCAACTTAACATTAGCATCATATAGCGTTTCAAAATATCCACCTAATGCGTTAGCAATTTTAGCGTCCATAAATTTCCTCTATTAAATAATTATCTTAGAAATTATATGCTTTTCATTTTTCTTGGTAAAATCACTCAAAGAATATGAACGCACTCTCTCTTTTACAATATTGGGGATAAGGAAACCGTTGTTTGTGAGTTTAGCACAGCGATTGATAATTGTCTTGTTTGTAACGCCAAGCTTTTTGCTAACTTCGATTGGAGTGAACTCAAACATACGGTTTTTGATGAGGTACACTAACAAATCTTTTTCTTTTAAATTCAAATAAGATAAACTGCTGTCAAGTTCATCGTCAGTAGAGGCTTTTGATAATTCACAAACTTTCTTCGAATACAGTTCCATCATACGCAAAAAATAGTTAATCCAAATTTCAGGATGTGGCGGATTTTCTCTGCCCGAATAATATAATGCAGGCAATTCCATCTGAAGTGATGCGTAATATTCGTCAGGATCGTAAGCAAAATATTCTTCTAGAGAGCCAATACCGTTGAAACCATATCCGTTAAGATCAAGAATATACCCCGACATTAGTCTTGCAGTACGTCCGTTTCCATCTTCAAAGGGATGGATAGTGACTAACTGATAATGCACAACTGCAGAGACAATAAGCGGATGATCATCGGTCGTGTTTACATATTCTATAAGTTCGTCCAGCAAAGCGGGTATATCAGTGTGTTCAGGCGGTATATATTCGGGCGTTCCGGTTTCTGAATCATATACTGCAAAAAGCACACCGGGAGGCATTTCGCCTCTAAGGCCTATTTTTTCTTTGGATGCACCTTTTTCTACCATTGCTTGAACTTCAAGCAAAAGCTTCTTAGAAAACGGTTCTTTCGCTTTAAGTTTTTCCTCAAGCAAATTTAGAGCAAGAAAATAATTCCTAACCTCTTGCTCGGGCTTGAGAAAATGCTTATGTGCATCTCTTTCCATAGCTTCGTCAGCCTGTGCCTCGGTCAAAGGATTACCCTCTATCTTGTTAGAAGCATACGAGCTTTTTTTCTTGGAATTTTTTCGTAGTCTATTTTTAGTTACTTGCGGTAATTCTATTGTTTTGAGCGAAAAACGGTTTTCGTCAATGACGGATATTTTTTTTAAAATATCATTAGTTAAAGTAACCTTAATCATAAAATCACTCCTTCGATTCGTCGAATTTATTATACCATAAAAGAATCAAAATTTCCACTATTATTTCATTATTTTTACACTATTATTCATTGATGAAGCAAGGATAATCCGAATCCGTCCTATCCTCCAAAGCCTTGACAGGAGTGGGTTTGTGAGTCAAAAACCGTCCGATTTTCCGACCGGCAGACAAAACTCTTGTGCTGCAATGAAACAGTATAGCGTCAGATATAAAAACGCTGTGGTAAGAGGCACCGTTGTTGTCGATTGTTCTATATAAAAGTGTGTGGTCGCTACTCTTTAATTTTACCGATTCCGAACTGCCTTTTGTAGGCCTCGTAGAAAAACGACATATTATTAAATCCTACAAAGTACGCCGCCTCGGACACTGTATACTCCTTGCTTTGGATAAGCTTATTGGCAATGTTAAGCCTAACCGAGTTGCGATAGTCGATAGGCGACATTCCCGTGCATTGCTTGAATTGTTTACGGAAGTTAGACTCGCTCATCCCCGACATTTTAGCGTACTCCGATATTTTAACATTGTCGGAATAGTTTTGCTCTATGTGTTGTATTGCAGAAAAAAGGCGCTGAAACCTTTTGTCGGTACTGACATTCATTTCGCCCAATAACCAAAACAGCTTATACAGTCTTGAGACCAGATACATGCTGTTGATACCGTTTTGGTGGTCAATTGTGTCAAAAACCTCTTTTATTCTGTGGCTTGTAATGTTAAACGGCCTTTGAAAAAGCTGGTCAGTAGGGTCGGCAGTAAAATCAAAGGTCAGTACCTTCACGGTTGACTCATCTTCTAAATATTCGGCCTTGTACTCCACAGCCTTTGGTATAAACAGAAGGGTGCCCGCAATGGCGGTTACCTGTTTTTGACCTGATATATCATACCTCATACACCCCGACACAATATAGGCAAAGGTATAAACCCTTTTTCCGTTCCTAAAAAATGCCTTGTGGCCTTTAGGCCTTGTGACATTAACAAAACCTGCTTTTGAAACGAAACGACTAATATCGGACATAAACCATAATCCCGCCATGACAACACCTCGTTTTGAGCGAATACCATACAAATTTGCCGAATATGGCATAGTATTTTGCTCGTATTTATTATACAATAACACAAAAAGGAAAAGATTTCAACCATAAAGGAGCGATTTAAAATGTTCAAGGTTTTTGACTCTTTAAACAGGTGTAACATCGTTTTAAAAAGCGATCTTGAATCGGTCAAGAAAGCAGCAGCCGATCTTGTGCGCAACCTCGAAAGGCTTTCGGGGCAAAACGGTGCTTTTATAACCTCTGACAACGGCGAAGACGGTATTGTTATTATGACCGTGGGTGGAGATTTGCCGAAAAACGTTGAGGCTCCGACCGAAGCCGAGGGCTACACAATAACCATAAAAGAAAACGCTGTTTATATAATCGGCTTTGATGAATTGGGTACTGTTTATGGTATCTATGGCTTCGCTACCAATTTTTTGAATATATCACCTGTTTATAGGTTAGCCGATATATTCCCCAAGCAAACCGAATCGTTGGAATTGGAAGAACAAATTTTTTCTTCACCCTCTCGTTCCGTCCGTTTTAGAGGTTGGTTTTTGAATGATGAAGACCTTTTGACCGATTTCAAAATCAGCGGCGGCACCCGAAATATCAACTATCCGTTTTATCAAAATGTAATGGATACCGAGGTTTTGGATATGGTTTTGGAAACGGCATTGCGTTTGGAAATCAATCTGATAATTCCCGGCTCTTTTATTGATATTGATAATCCTGCCGAGGGAAAATTGGTCGAGACCTCGTGCAAACGCGGTTTATACGTTTCGCAGCACCATATTGAACCGATGGGCGTTTCGTATTACACGGCGGATAACTATCTTAAAAAACGCAATTTGCAGGATGAAGCGGTTTCGTTCATCGCCAACCGAGAAAGAATGGTTGAAATTTGGCGGTATTACGCCGAAAAATGGGCAAAGTACGGCGATAGGGTTGTTTGGCAACTTGGTTTGCGTGGCAAGGGTGACAACGCCGTTTGGAGGTCTGACCCCAATGTTCCCACCTCAAACGAACAACGCGGTGCTATCATCGCCGACGCCATAAAAACCCAGCACGACATAATAAAACAAACCCTGAACACCGATGCCTTTTACAGTACGGCAACGCTTTGGAACGAAGGCTCCGTGCTTTACGACAAGGGGTATTTGACCTTGCCCGAAAACACAATCCCCGTGTTTGCCGATTTTGGCGTTGACCAGATGTTTGGCGAAGACCTTTATAACGTTGCGCTGAAAAGCAACCGTCCTTACGGTGTTTATTACCACGCCGCTTTTTGGCATTTGGGTCCCCATTTTACCGAGGGTTGCAACCCCAAAAAGATGGCTTATTGCTACAACGTTGCCGCAAGCAAAAATCTGCTTTGCTATTCGATTTTAAACATTTCCAACGTTCGTCCGTTGCACGTTTCGGCCATGATGAATGCAAAAATTTTGGCAAAGCCTACCAACTTTAACGCAAAAGAAGAACTGTTGAACTTGGATATTGCACTTTTTGGAAAGTTTGGTGAAAAGGTTAACAACATAAGGCAAAAATACTATGCCTGCTTTGCCGATTTTGGCGAAGCGCCGTTGCGAAAAATTGCCGATTTGTGGTGTTTTTATTACCACGATTACCAAAATCTTCCCTTTGTCCGCAACGCTGTGACCGACGGACAACTTATGTTGTTTGGAAGGTACATACTTGAAAACAAACCGGGCACTAACTTTTTCCCATCAAGGGATGAGAGCATCAAAACCGTGCTGAAAAACAGTGCCGAAGCGTTTTCGTCGCTTTACAAAGAGGCTGAAGAGTTGGAACTGGAACTTTCACAAGAAATCACACTTTATTTCAGACAATTTTTGAAATATCAAATTCTTCACATGCAGTTGATGGCCGAGTGGTGCGTTGCTTTGATGGAAACGACCGACGAAACCTTGACCGATAAAGAAAGAACGGCTTATTTCGACTTGGCAAGCAGTAAACTCAAAACGATATTGCAAGAGCGCAAAATACTTGAGGTGAACGGTTGGGAAAATTGGCATCGAGGCGATAAAAAAATAAACATCGAACAGCTTTTGGCCACAACCGAAGATTTGAGAAACGGAGCAAAGCCATGAACGAAAACTTTTTGTTAAAGAGCGACGGGGCTTTGAGGCTTTATTTTGAGTGTGCTAAGGATTTGCCCATAATTGATTTTCACAATCATATTGCCGTGGCCGATATTAAGACCGACAAAAAATATGAAAATATCGTTGATTTGTGGCTCAACCCCGACCCTTACAAGCACCGATTGATGCGAATTTGCGGTGTAGATGAGCACTTTATCACAGGTGCCGCAGAGCCTTTCGAGAAATTCCAAAAATATTGCGAAATTTTTCCCTTTTTAGCAGGTAATCCCGTATATGATTGGTCACGTATGGAGCTGTCGTCGGTATTTGGAGTGACTGATGCCATAAACAGTCAAAACGCCAAAAGAATATATGATAAGGCTAACGAAATGCTGGCATCACCCGAATTTTCCAACAACGGAATATTGTCACACTTCAACATTGAGTATCAATCTCCCGTAGCTACCCTGTTGGAAGACCTGTCAAGCTTCGACGGAAAGTCCGTGGCACCCTCGCTTCGTGCAGATGATTTGCTTGCACCAACCGACGCCTTTAAGTCTGAACTCTCTGCCAAAAGTGGTGTGGCGATTGTTGACGATAATACATATTTAAAGGCAGTCGGTGTGATTTTAGACCGTTTCTCTGCCAAGGGTTGCCGTTTTGCAGACCATTCGCTTGATGCAGGCTTTTTCAAAGACGATGCCGACGGCAAAAAGACCGATATGCTGGTGTCTTTAGGAAATGAGTATGCAAAACGCGGTTGGACCCTGCTCTTACACTTGAACGCAAAAAGAAGAACAAGTCCTCGACTGCTTTCAATAGCGGGTCCTGCAGGAGGCTTTGCAGCCACCGGTGAAAGTTTCAATATTTCGGCTGTTGCTGACATCTTAGGCAAAATGGAACAAAACGGAGCATTGCCCGATACGGTACTGTTCCCACTTAATATGAGTGACCAAGCACCGCTCAGTATTTTGCAGGGCTCTTATTCTGAAAACGGAGTGCCGTCCAAGGTTCAGCTTGGCCCTGCGTGGTGGTGGTGCGACCACAAGCTTGGAATCGAAAACACGTTGAACTGTATCGCTTCGTTTGGCGTTGTTTCGCAGTTTATCGGTATGACAACCGACTCAAGAAGTATTTTGTCGTTTGTCCGTCACGATTATTTCAGACGCTTGCTCTGCTCGTGGCTCGACGAACAAAACAACGTTGGCGAATGGGATATGCCACCCCAGTTTCAAAAAGATATCATCAAAAAAATCTGTTACGAAAACGCAAAATTAAAAATTTAAAAAATAAAAGGAGAGTTTTAAAATGAACAAACAGTATGAAGGTAAGGTTGCCGTTGTTACAGGTGCGGCAGGTGTTATTTGCTCCGAGGTCTCGCGTGACCTTGCGGCGCGAGGATGCTTTGTTGTGTTGGTTGATCTTTCACTTGAAAATGCAGAAAAGGTAGCCGAGGAGATCCGTCAGAACGGCGGTGAATGCAAGGCTTATTCCTGCAACGTTATGGATAAGGCGGCGGTTGACGCTTTGGCCGACGAGGTTATCAAAACCTGTGGCCGTTGCGATTTTCTTATCAACGGCGCAGGCGGTAACAATGCCAAGTGCCAGCCCAAAATCGTCGAATTCGACCCTCGTGAGCTCGAAGACGATCGCCCCGAGGATGTGGTTGGTCTTTATAATATT
Source organism: Acutalibacteraceae bacterium (assembly GCA_045637775.1). Classification (GTDB taxonomy): domain Bacteria; phylum Bacillota; class Clostridia; order Oscillospirales; family Acutalibacteraceae; genus UMGS172. The sequence goes on from JAZUAC010000061.1 coordinate 23,737, forward strand.
GATATGAACGTTTTTGAAAATATCATCAAGTTAAACACAATGGGCACGGTGTACCCTCTGCTTGCCTTTGCAAAATATATGGTCAAGCAGGGTGGGGGAAGCATTATCAACTTTGCTTCCATGAATACATATTGCCCTCTCACCCGCAATTTTGCCTATGCAATGAGTAAGGCCGCGGTTGCTAACTTTACTCAAGCCTTTGCAGCATACTTTGCCAAAACCGGCATCCGTGTCAACGCAGTTGCACCGGGATTTATTCTGAATCCGAGAAGCAAGCTTATTTTGGGTACCGTTGAAGAAGGCTTAACCAAGCGCGGTCAGGACGTTATCGACCACACTCCTATGGGCAATTTCGGCTCGGCTCACGATATGTGCGGTGCTATCCGTTGGCTTATCGATGACGAGGCCGCAGGCTTTGTCACCGGTATCACCGTCCCCGTTGACGGCGGATTCCTGACCCTTTCGGGTGTATAACGGAGGACAACATGATACTTGCAGACTATTTCCGCCCCGAACACGACACCGCATGGGATTTTGCCATTGCTTCGGGTGTAAAGCACGGTATTATCCGTCTGCCCGAGGACGGCAAGTTTGATTATGCCGACAAGTCGCATTGGGATGCTCTGGTTAAAAAGTTCAATGATTTCGGCATAACACCCGTGGCTATCGAGCCTATGCCCAACGAGTTGCACGACCATATCAAGGCAGGCGATGATTTGCGCGATTGGGCAATCGAAAAGGTTATTTCGATGTTCCCCAATATGCAGGCTCACGGTATCGACACAATTTGCTTTAACTTCATGGCACACATCGGTTGGCTTCGCACCTCGTCGGAGTTCCCCGAGCGTGGCGGTGCAAAGGTAACAGAGTTCAATATGGCAGATTTTAAACCTACGGGCGCTAAAATTACAGCCGACCAGCTTTGGGCAAATTATGAATATTTTGTCAAAGCAGTAGTTCCTTACGCCGAAAAATACGG
>JAZUAC010000062.1:0-66340 GCA_045637775.1 Acutalibacteraceae bacterium
TTGGTGATACCTGCGGCGGTCTGTACCGGCAGAACATCGTTTTCGTGCCATGCCTTGCACTTTACAACCTTGGCATTCTCACGCCAATCCTGAATAATGGCAGTACCGTTCTTGCACTGCATATAGAATCTGGGAAGTGCGATAAAGTTAAATGTACCAACCTCGATATAAGCGGTCTTACCGTCTGTGAACTTGATGGTGAGCTTAAAGCCGTCGTCAACCTCGTCGGTGGTTATGTGGGTGCAGGTGCAGGAAACAGTGTCAATCTCACTTGTGATGAGGAACAACATCTGGTCGATAAGATGCACACCCCAGTCAAGAATCATACCGCCGCCATAAGGCTTGTGGCATCTCCAGTCGGAAGGGATACCGCGAGAACCGTGGATTCTGGACTCGATGTTGATAACCTCACCAATGTCGCCACCCTCGATGATTTTCTTCATACCAAGGAAGTCAACGTCCCAACGGCGGTTCTGGTGAACAGTGAACAATTTGCCTGACTCGTTAGCAGCGGCAATCATACGGTCAAGAGCCTTAACGCCCATTTCAACCGGCTTTTCGCAAACAACATTTTTGCCTGCCTTCAAAGAACGGACAACGATATCCTCATGAACATCGTTAGGTGTTGCACAAACAACAACATCCACATTAGGGTCGGCCAAAACGGCCTCAAAGGACTCATAAGTGTGGATACCCTTACTGCGGGCATACTCCATACGAGCTTCCTTAATATCATAAATACCTTGCAGGTTTACAACGTCGCTTTTAAGAGCGTGGTCGCCGTGCCAGCCACCCTGACCGCCGAAACCTACGATTGCAATATTCTTTTTCATGACAAATACCTCTCTTTTAGAGAAAACAGATTATGTACGTCCTTCACCCTCGTGCAGGTGTTGGGCGGTGTGTGCCTCCGTGTTGCCACGGAGGCATTTTTTGAAATTAAAATTAGACTTCGGGGATCTCGATTTCGATTTCCTTGCCAAGCTGGTTGGACTTTACGATACCGTCGATAATAGCCTGGTTGTAGATGATTTCGCTCGAAGGAACGGTAGCAGTGCCACCCTCCTTGATAGAGTCAACAAAAGCACGGAGCTTCTGAGTGAAGAGCGGAACCTTGGTGGGGATAAGGGGAATCTGATACTGGATGTTCTTGCCTGCAACGGTCTTGTAAACGGTCAAAGGCTTGTCGAACTCACCATTCCAGCACTCGGTCGAGGGGATTCTCAAACCGCCCTTGGTACCAAGGATAAGTGCGTCACCGCAGGTATCCATGTGCATTGCCCAAGAAATTCTGAAGTCGAGGACGATGCCGCCTTCAAGACGAACGAAAGCTGCTGCAAAGTCATCAACACCGAACTTCTCTGCATACTCGGGGTGGTTGGTGTTAACATAGTTAGAGTAGTTGGGGTCGGTTCCGAAGAAGTTGGACATATAACCGGTAACGGTCAACGGCTTGGGATAGCCAACTGCTTTAAGGAGCATATCAAGAGAGTAAGAACCGATGTCACCAACAGCACCGATACCGCCGGTCTCCTCCTCGATGAAGGTGGTGCCGAAGGGAGTGGGGATACCGGTACGGCGTCCGCCACCTGCCTGGAGGTAGTAAACCTGACCAAGTTCGCCGGAGTCAACGATCTTCTTGATCATCTTCATGTTCTCACTCATTCTGGGCTGGAAGCCGATGGTGAGGATCTTGCCGGACTTCTTCTCGGCCTTCATAACTTCAATAGCTTCATCCAAAGTTACGGTGAAGGGCTTTTCGAGCATTACGTTAACGCCGTGCTCCAAAGCATAGATAGCGGGAGCTGCATGCTGGCAGTTGTAAGTACAGATAGAAACACCGTCGATGTCCTTTTCAGCATCGATGAGTTCCTTGTCGCTGTTGTAGAAGTTAATCTTATCAACATCGAAGCCATACTTTGCGGCAAATTTCTTTGCCTTGCCGGGAACGATATCAGCCATGGCAACAACCTCAACGTCAGGCATATCTCTATATACTACTGCGTGAGATTCTGCGATCCAACCGGTACCGATAATACCGATTTTAACCTTTTTACTAAGGTCAATTTCTTTTACTTCCTGGTTTTCTTTGAAAGCGTCTAAGCCTGCCATAGAAAAAACCTCCTAAAAAATAATTTTAAAACTTAATATTCTAAAACCGAAAAGTTACTTTGCGGTATTTTAGATTTCGGGGATTTCAACCTCAACCTCGCGACCGAGCTTGGAAGAACGGTTGATACCGTCCAAAATTGCCTGATTGTAGATAATCTGGCTGGTGGGAACGGGAGCCTCTTTACCATTGATGCAAGCATCAAGGAAGGAACGAATCTTTCTGTTCCAGAGATCATCGGTCTTGGGCAACAGAGGAACTTCGGTCTGGGTGGGAACGCCTGCAACATCGTGATAGATGGTCATAGGCTTGGTGAAGGTTCCGTTCCAGCAATCGGTAGAAGGAACTCTCAACGAACCCTTGGTACCCATGATAATGGTGTCACCGGGAGTGTCAAGATGCATATACCATGCAATTCTGAAGTCGAGGATGATGCCGCCCTCAAGACGGATGTAAGCCGAAGCAAAGTCATCAACAGAGAACTTCTTGGCACATTCGGGCTTACCAACCTTGGCATAAGCCTCGGGGGTGGTTCCGAAATAGTCGGTAGCAGTACCGGTAACGGTCAAAGGCTTGGGGTTGCCCAAAGCGTTCATAACAAGGTCAATAGAGTAGCAACCAATGTCACCCAAAGCACCAAGACCTGCCTTATCACCTTCGATGAAGGTTTCGGACCAAGATACGGGGATACCGTGACGACGGCCACCGCCGGTCTGAACATAGTAAACTCTACCAAGTTCGCCCGACTCAACAATCTTCTTGATCATCTGCATATTGGCGTCAAATCTGGGCTGGAAGCCAACCGATACGATCTTGCCGGACTTCTTCTCGGCTTTCATAACCTCAATAGCCTCGTCCAAGGTTACGGTGAAGGGCTTTTCAAGAAGAACGTTAAGACCGTGCTCCAAAGCATAAATGGTACATTCGGCATGGGTGCAGTTATAGGTACAAACCGATACAGCATCCATAGGAACGGTGTCGATCATTTCCTTGTAATCGGTGAAGAACTTTGCGTTAGCAACCATCTCGGCGTTGCCAAACTTTTCAACGCAGGTAGCAAACTTTGCTTCTGCTTTGCCTTCGATAAGGTCACAACCTGCAACGATCTCAACATCGGGCTGCTTCATATAAGCAGCAATGTGGCTGGACGAAATACCGCCGCAACCGATGATACCGATACGCATCTTCTTGCCGGTGCTTACAACTGCTTCCTCAACCTGATTAGAGGAAAAATCATTCATATCGATTTCTTTTGCCATGGTTATCTACTCCTTTTTATAAAAAGAATATATCTTTAAATTTCAATTAAAGAACTAAATTAGAGGGACTTGATGTAGTCAATACTCATCTTAGCGCATTCCATCGGAGTCTTATCAAGAGCGGGCTCATCCTGCTCTACGATAATGGCCTCGGCACCTGCGGCTTCTGCTGCTGCAATGATAGCGGCAACATCCTGAACGCCGTAGCCGACAGGACGGAGCTCAAACTTAACTGCAGGCTCTTCTGTGGCTTCCTCAGTTGTACCGCCACCGATAAGTCCGTACATATTGGCAGATTTCTGACCAACAAAGTCCTTAATGTGAACCAAAGGTGCACGGCCGGTGTACTTCTTAACATATTCAGCAGGATTCTCGCCACCAACATTTGCCCAGCAGGTATCAATCTCAGTCTGAAGCTCATCGGGAGTGGTGTCTGCATAAAGAATATCAAGCTTGTTTTTGCCGTCAACCTTTACGAATTCAAAATCGTGGTTGTGATAGCCAAGCTTCATGCCATACTTCTTAAGCTCTGCAGAGATAACTTTGATATCCTCAAGCAACTTATCGTACTTGGGGCCGCCGGGGAGTGACTCGCCGTTCATCCAGGGAATAACGATATACTTGCAACCGATATCGGCATAGGTCTTTACAACACCCTCAATGTCTGCAAGAATCTGGGTGGGAGCGACATGAGCCGAAATAGGTGTTACACCTGCTTCTGCACAGATAGCTTTAACCTCTTCTGCGGTGTGGCCGAAAAGACCTGCAAACTCAACCTGGTTATAGCCCATTTCTGCAACTGCCTTGATGGTGCCTGCAAAATCCTTTTCCATTGCGCCTCTAACGGAATAAAGCTGAAGTCCGATAGGTAATTTTGTCATAATAATTTCCTCCTTGAATAGAGAATAAATTTATATTGCCAAACAGTGTGAAACTATTTTTTGAGTTCCTTCAATCTGTCTATGCACTAATCAAAAGCCGAAATTAAAAAGTGGAATAAAGTTGAACAGCAACAGGCAAACTCATAAAAATCACCCAATCCTCACAGTAACGGCATTTTATACTTGTATTTTACATTAAAATACTGTACAATACAAGTCATAAAGAGAAAAAAAGTAGACAAATATTGCACTCATTATTTGTTGAAAAAGAGGAAAAGCTATGTATTTTCATTTCGAAACAAAGAAATCGGCATATGAGGCTCGCGGTGGTGACCAGCTTGCACCCACACCACACCTGCACAGCCACATTGAAATAGTGCTGACCAAATCGGGGACTACTATTGCCGTCGCCGACTCTGCCGAGGTTAAGGTTGAGGCTGGCGATCTGTTCATAGCGTTCCCCAACCAAGTGCATTATTACATTGATAAGCAACGTCCCGTCGATCACAAAATAGCCATCGTTTCACCCGATATGTGTCCCGAGTTCAGCCGAATTTTCAAGTCGATGGTGCCAAAAATTCCGTTGGTGAAAAACGCCATCCAAAACCCTCGCATAGTAGGTGCTTTGGAGAATATGGTGCAGTGCAAACGGGATCAAGGCGAATACTCCGAAACCGAAGCCAAGGGCTGTATGCTGATACTTATGAGTGAACTTTTCCGAAGTATTGAGCTGCAGGAAAAAGAATCCTGCGATAACGACCTTGTTAAGGATATTATTACCTATTGTTATGAGAATTACGACGGTGATATAAGCCTGCAAGCCATTGCCGACGAGCTGCACATCAGCCGATGCTATATCTCACGTATTTTCAGCCGTCGTTTGCACATCAGTTTTAACGATTATATCAATTCGTTGCGCATCAGAAGTGCCTGCGAGATGCTCAAAAACACCAACACCTCGGTCACCGAGGTGGCACACGCGGTAGGTTACAATTCGGTGCGAACCTTTGACCGAGTGTTTTTAAATGCCCGCGGAATGACCCCCAAAGAATACCGCCAAAAGGCATTTGAAAAGAAGAAGCAATAATGGAAAAGAAATTACCTATAAGAAAACGAAACCGTTTGCAAAATTATGATTACAGTTCATGCGGTGCGTATTTTATAACAGTATGCACAAAGGATAGAAAATGTTTGTTTTGGTCGAAGGATGCATTTGATTTTGTAGGGGATGATATCCTCCCCTACAAGCAGCATGACTGCTGTTGGGCAAATGAAACGGTATGTTTCAAAAAGAATTGGCACTGCAATTTGGCAAGGGTCGTTTCACGACTATGTAATACGTGACCGAAACGATTATGAGAAGATAGCCAAATATATGTATGAAAATCCGATAAAGTGGAAATTGGATTGTTTTTACACCGAAGAGTAAGCATAAAAAGCCAACGCATAAGGGAAACTTATGCGTTGGCTTTAAAATTTCGGTGATTATATGTTGCATTTAACACATTAAAGCCTGTTAATGATTTGTTCTCGACGAGCATTGTATTCCTCGATCGAAATCATACCGTTATCAAGCATATCCTTAAGCGTGCGTAATTCTTGTTCGGGAGTTAGGGTGTTGGTCTTTTTGTTTTGTTTGGAAGATACCAAATAAACAATTATGCCAATTACAACGCAAATAATTATTAAAGGTATAAGAATAAGAAGCATAGTTTTATCTCCTTTTATTGGATGTTAGCGTTGCGGTTAGTTGCAGCACGCTGATATTCTTCCTCTGTAATAAGTCCTCCGGCACGAAGCTTTTCCAGTTGGGTAATTCTATCGCAGTCAATCTTTTGTTGGGTTGCAGATTTAATTGAATCACCACGAGTGTTACGCTCAATATCAGTAAGTTTGTCAATAATTTCGCCAAAACCGTATGTAAACCATGAGGTTATCCATGCTACTAAAGGACCGCCTATGATCAAGAGTATACCGATGGGATCTTCCGTTGCAAGGATAACACCGCCGATTACCGAAGGAATGGCTATGATAAGAAATGTGACGACAGCAAGAGCTTTGATTTTTTTGCCGATGTTACTGTACATAAAATACCTCCCCAAAAATTAAAAAAAGTGTGTGCCGCCGAAGCTACACACACACCGAAAAATGCAGACCTCGATCAGCTACCACACCAAATCGTTGTTCATCACACAAGAATGCGAAAACAAAGCCCGCACTTTTACCTAAATAAAAATGCCGCCCTTGTATAATGAACAAAATATTGAATTTGGTGTGGTAACTTTATTATATCATCGCTGAACTTTAAAATCAAGAAATATCAGCAAATCGTTTAGTGGATAAAAATAAGCCATCTCACATTTTACTGCGAGATAGCTTATTTGTTTTTAAAATTCTTCGGCTTGCCAACCGTTTTGGGTTAGGATATAGCGCTCGGTAAAGCCACATTCTTTGGCAATCTTTATTGCGGTGTCGAGGTGGTCGCCAAGCCAATCCTTGTTATGGCAATCACCGTTTATGACGATTTTTCCGCCCAAGCGGTTTATTTCCTTCAAAATAAACGGGTCGGGATATGGCGCGGTGCGGTATCCGCGGGTCATGGCACCAACATTGATTTCAAAAAATCTGCCATACGGCACAAGTGCCCTTACCGCCTTCAAAGCCGCGTTCCTATATCGGTCGGTCAAAACTCTTGGATGGGTTTCAAAAAACTTTGAAACAAGGTCAATATGACCGATAATATCGCAATCTGTTTTGTTGACAATATCCTCTACCAACTCGAAATATTCCTCGGCAAAGCTCTCAAAATCACCGTCATACAGGTCATCCAACACGGTTTGCAAACCCTCGGGGTCAAGGTCAACAGGGTAAAGCCAGCCGTTTTTTTGAATGTTGTGCACCGAGCCGATGATGTAATCATAACCGTCTCCGTAAGGCTCGGAGTAATAGTCCTGCTCAAGCCCTAAAAAGATGTCGATTTTATCTTTGAATTCCTCTTTCAAGGCGGTCACTTCGGCTTTGTACTGTTTTGTGCCTTCGGGTGTCATACTGTAAGGTTCAACCGAAGGGTCATAAGAGTGACCCGAAAACCCGAAGATTTGGAAGCCGCGTTTTACGGCTTCCTCCACCATTTCACGCGGTGTGTCGTTACCGTCGCAAAAATTGGTGTGGGTGTGAAGATCAATCGTTGTCACTTGCCATCTTCTCCTGCTTGACCTTGTGGTCGATAACATGACGCGAGGCCAATTCTTTTCTTATATCGTTGACCGAAATGCCGTTTTCAACCATAAGCACCATGATGTGATAAGCAAGGTCGGCAATCTCGTAAACAGTTTCTTTTTTATCGTGATCCTTGGCGGCAATGATAACCTCGGTACACTCCTCACCAACCTTTTTGAGAATCTTATCAAGACCCTTTGAGAAAAGATAGGTGGTGTAAGAACCCTCGGGCATGGTTGCCTTTCGACCCTCCAACAAGGCGTAAAGCTCGTCCATCGAGTATTCCGAAAGCTCGTCACTCTGCCAAACGGTTTCGGTAAAGCATGAGTCGGTACCCTTATGGCAGGCAGGACCATCCTTCTCAACCACAACGGTCAAAGCGTCACGGTCACAGTCGGCGGTTATCGACACAATGTGCTGATAGTTGCCGCTGGTTTCACCTTTGAGCCAAAGCTCCTGACGAGAACGGCTGTAAAAACAGGTCAATCCCTTTTCCATTGAGATTTTAAGGCTTTCCTCGTTCATATAAGCCAAGGTCAGCACCTTTTTGGTCAAAGAATCGACCACGATGGCGGGAATAAGTCCCTTTTCATCAAATTTAAGTTGAGAAATATCAAAATTAGTGTTCATAAATTATAACCTCACTAAAATATCGTTGGCTTTAAGTTCGTTTTTAAGGTCTTCTATCTTGACCTCGCCAAAATGGAATATCGAAGCGGCAAGTCCTGCCGAAACCCTGGGGTCGGTTTTAAAAAGCTCGGTGAAATGGTCAATTCCGCCGGCCCCTCCCGAAGCAATAACGGGCACCTTTACGGCATCGCACACGGCTGACAGCATTTCCAAATCAAAGCCTTTTTTAACACCGTCGGTGTCAATAGAATTAACAACAACCTCGCCTGCACCCATATCAACACAGCGTTTTATCCACTCAATGGCTTCCATTCCTGTGTTTTCACGGCCACCTTTAGAGAAAACGGTGAATTTTCCGTCAACCCTTTTTATGTCGGCTGACAAAACAACACATTGGTCGCCATATTTTTTTGCGGCATCCTCAACAAGCTGAGGGTTGCGGATTGCACCCGAGTTGACACTGACCTTATCGGCACCGCATTTAAGCACACGGTCAAAATCGTCAAGCGTGTTGATACCGCCGCCAACCGTCAAGGGGATAAAGATTTTTGAGGCAACCTCACGCAAAATGTCAGTGAAAAGCTGTCTGCCTTCAAAAGACGCGGTTATGTCATAAAAAACAAGCTCATCGGCACCGCAATTACTATAATACTCGGCAAGAGAAACGGGGTCGGAAACATCGTTCAGACCTTCAAAGTTAACACCTTTTACAACTCGTCCGTTTTTAACATCAAGGCAGGGAATGATTCTTTTGGTTATCATTTTGCTGCCTCCAATGCTTCGCTTAAATCAATAGCGCCCGTGTAATAAGCCTTGCCGATAATACATCCGTAAATGTCCATTTCGCGCAATGCCTTAACATCGTCCATACTCGAAACACCACCCGAAGCGGTAATGTTCATTGAGAATTTCTGCGACATTTCACGGTAAAGCGGCAGATTTGTGCCCTTCATTGCACCGTCTTTCGAAACATCGGTACAAATGATGCAGGAAACGCCTAAAGCTTGCATTTTTTCGCAGAATTCCATTCCTGTAAACTGTGATTTTTCAAGCCATCCCTTGATGGCAACAAAACCGTCCTTAATATCGACTCCAACGGCAATTTTATCACCGTGTTTTTTAACGGCTTCGGTCAAAAATGCCTCGTCGTTTACAGCGGCGGTGCCCAAAATAACACGGTCAACCCCTGCTGAAAGGTACTTTTCAACCGTTTCCATATTGCGAATGCCACCGCCGATTTCGATGAAAAGTTTAGTGGTTTCGCGAATCTTTTTAACGGTTTCAATGTTGGGTGTGCCGCCATCCTTGGCGCCCTCAAGGTCGACCAAATGAATGTGTGTAGCACCTTTAGATTCAAAATCGCGTGCAACGGCCGAAGGGTCATCGTTATATACCGTCATTTGGGCATAGTCACCCTTAAAAAGTCGGACAGCCTTGCCGCCGACAATATCAATAGCGGGGAAAATTATCATAATCAGCCGTCCTCCTCACAAAATGCTTTTAAAATATTAAGTCCCACATTTCCGCTTTTTTCGGGGTGGAACTGACAACCGAAAACATTGCCGTTTTGTACCGCGGCGGTGACAGGAATGCCATATTCACTCGAAGCAATCAGGCTTTCATCGCAACCGTCGGCAAAATAAGAGTGAACAAAATAAACACAGTCGCCCTCATTGATATACTTAAAAATGGGGGAGGGGTTGTGGAATTTCAAAGCATTCCAACCCATGTGCGGAATATCCAAATTCTCGGGGATTCGGCCTTTCATGGCAACAACCTTACCTTTGATAAGACCAAGACCCTTGTGCACACCGTACTCATGGCTTTCCTCAAAAAGCATCTGCATTCCAAGGCAGATACCCATTATGGGCGTGCCATTCTTGGCTTTTTGAATAATCAACTCATCAAGCCCGTTGTGAGAGAGTTTTTTTCTCGCATCCTCAAAAGCACCTACACCGGGCAGGATAATCTTATCGGCTTTTTTTATAATATCGGGGTCACCGGTGACGGTCACATCGGCTCCGACACATTTTAACGACGAACAGAGTGAGAAAAGGTTTCCCACTCCGTAATCTATTACTGCTATCATTTAAAGTACACCCTTTGTGGAAGGAATTTCGTCTGAGAATTTGGGGTCAATGCTGACGGCATCTTTTAGCGATCTTGCAACCGATTTAAAGGTGCCCTCGATAATGTGGTGGGTATTTTCACCGTCAAACTGCTTGATGTGAAGTGTCAACTCGGCATTGCGAACAAACGCCATAAAGAACTCCTCAACCAACTCGGTGTCAAAGTCGCCAACCTTTTCGGTAAGACCTTGGAAGGTGCATTTAAGGTAACTTCTACCCGAAATATCAACCGCCGAAAGGATGAGTGCCTCATCCATGGGAAGAATCATATTGCCATAGCGGATGATACCTTTTTTATCGCCCAAAGCCTCTTTAAAGCACTGACCCAACACAATACCGATGTCCTCGGCGGTGTGGTGGTAGTCAACCTCAACATCACCCTTGCAGGTAACATCCAGGTCAAATCGACCGTGCTTGGCAAAAAGGGTCAGCATATGGTCTAAAAATCCGCAACCTGTCTGGACGGTGGATTTACCCTCACCGTCAAGGTTTAAGGTCATTTTAATATCGGTTTCGTTTGTTTTGCGGGCAATTTCGGCTATTCTCATTTTTAAGCCTCCAATATCTTTTTTGTGCATTCAACAAAGGCTTCCATTTCCTCTCGGCTGCCAATTGTAATGCGGTTAAAATCCTTGATTTTTTCTTTTGTGAAGTGGCGGACAAGAATGCCGTTGTCCTTCAATTTAAGGTATAAATCCTCACCGCTGATTTTATCCGACTTGGCAAAAATGAAATTTGCTTTGGACGGAATAACATAAAATCCCAAAAGTTCAAGCTCACGGGTGGTGTATTCGCGGTTTTCGATGATTTTTTGACAATTTTCCATGTAATAATCGTTGTCTTTGACTGCCGCAACACCTGCCGCCATCGTAAGACGGTTTATGTTATAAGGGTTGGTTGAATATTTAATGCGCTCAAGGTCGGCAATCAGTTCCTCATCGGCAATACAGAAACCTAAACGAGCACCCGCCATACTGCGTGATTTTGAAAAGGTTTGAACCACCAAAAGATTTTTATATTTTTGAATAAGCGGATAGGCCGACTCACCGCCAAAGTCTACATAAGCCTCGTCAATCACAACAACGCTGTCGGGATTGGCTTTCAATATGTCCTCGATTTGAGTCAAGGAAAGGCAAAGACCCGTGGGTGCATTGGGATTGGCAATGACCACCATTTTGCCTTCACCTTTGTAATCGGCAGGGTCAATGGAAAAATCGTCCTTCAAAGGAACGGTTACATAGTCAATACCGTGAAGTTCGGCAAAAACGCTGTAAAAACCGTAGCTTATCTCAGGGAACATTGCACCCTTTTCGGTGAATGCCATAAACGAGAAATTGAGTATATCGTCCGAACCGTTGGAAAGGAAAATATTTTCAGGGGTCACTCCGTGCAACTCGGCCAAAGCGGTTTTAAGCGCAATACCGGTCGGGTCGGAATAAAGACGAAGGTCTTTGACCTCTTGACTGTTCACGGCCTTGATAACACCCTCTGACGGCGGAAAAGGTGACTCATTGGTATTAAGTTTTATATATTTTTTATCTCTCGGTTGCTCACCGGGGGTATAAACCTCCAACGACGAGTACCGATTTTTCAAAAACTTACTCATTTTTCTTCCTCAAAACGAATTGTAGCACTCTTTGCGTGTGCAGTAAGACCCTCTTTTTCGGCAAAGAAGGCAACATCGTCAGCGACCTTTTTCAAAGCGTCGCGAGTGTAGTAGGTGTACTGACTCTTTTTCACAAAATCATCAACCGACAAGGGGCTGGAGAATCTTGCGGTGCCGCTTGTGGGCAATGTGTGGTTAGGGCCTGCATAGTAGTCACCCAAAGCCTCGGGACAATATTTACCCATGAAGATACTGCCTGCGTGCTTGATTTTGTCAAGATAATCAAACGGATTGTCAACGCAAATCTCCAAGTGCTCGGGAGCAATCTCGTTGGCAATGTCGATAGCCTTCATCAGACAGTCGGCAACAATAATTTTACCGTTATTGTCAATGGAAATGCGTGCAATCTCCGAACGACTAAGCAAAGGTATCTGCTTTTCCAAAGAGTCGCTTACCGCGTTTGCCAAATCCATACTGTCGGTGACCAAAACGGCACTTGCCATTTTGTCATGCTCGGCTTGGGACAGCAAATCGGCGGCAACAAAATCGGGGTTGCAGGTGCCGTCGGCAACAACCAAAATCTCACTCGGGCCTGCAATCATATCAATCGAAACAAGGCCGAAAACCTGACGCTTGGCTTCGGCAACAAAGGCGTTACCGGGGCCAACAATCTTGTCAACCTTGGGGACGGTTTCGGTGCCGTACGAGAGTGCGGCGATAGCCTGAGCGCCACCTGTTTTAAAGATTCGGTCAACACCTGCAATTTTTGCGGCGGCAAGAATTACGGGGTTTACCTTACCGTCGGCACTCGGCGGTGTGGTTATGCAAATTTCCTTACATCCTGCAATTTTTGCGGGGATACTGTCCATCAAAACGGTGGAAGGGTAAGCGGCTGTGCCACCGGGAACATAAAGACCAACCTTTTCAATGGGTGTGACCTTTTGTCCTGTGACAATACCGTCTTTTTCCGAGATAATGAAGCTCTGTCTTACCTGCTTTTCGTGGAAATTGCGGATGTTTTCGGCAGCAGTGCGAATAATTTCCAAAAACTTGGGCTCGACCGCATTAAAAGCCTCTTCGATTTCGGCTTCGCTAACCTCTAAAGAGGTCAAAACTGCCTTGTCAAACTTTTCGGCATATTTAATAAGAGCCTTATCGCCGTTTTGTTTTACATCCTCAATAATTTCGGTAACAATGGATGACACATCGGTAGCGGCGGTGCCACGGGCAAAAATTTCACTGTTCGGCACATCGCCGTATTTCAAAATCTTAATCATTTGATTTCACCTGCTTTAAAAGTCCCTCACGGACTTTTTCAATCAATTCGTTTTTAAACTTGTAACTCGACTTGTTGGCAATAAGACGGGCACTAATGGGGAGTATAGTTTCCTTTGGTTCAAGGTCGTTTTCCAACAAGGTTTTGCCGGTTTCAACAATATCAACTATAACATCCGAAAGTCCCAAAATCGGGGCAATCTCAATTGAACCGTTGAGCTTGATAATGTCAATATCGCGGCACTTTTCGGCATAAAACTTTGATGCGATGTTGGTGAACTTGGTTGCAACGCGCAAGGTTGAGTTGGGGTCATCTCTGAAATCCTTTTTTGCGGCAACGGCCATACGGCACTTGCCCAACCCTAAATCAAGCAGCTCATAAACATCGGGCGAATATTCAAGCAAAATATCCTTGCCTGCAACACCAATGTCAGCGGCTCCGCGTTCAACATAGATAGCAACATCGGAGGGCTTTACCCAAAAGTAACGAACACCAACCTCTGTATTTTCAAAGATCAGCTTGCGGTTAGGCTCTTTTATAGAAGGGCAGGGGAAACCGCTTTTTTCAAACATATCGTAAACCTTTTCACCCAAGCGACCCTTGGGAAGTGCCACATTAATCATTTCCATTTACGGTTTCCAATCCTTTCTCGGTTATTTTAAGCAACTGGCGGAAGCGAAGATTTTGAGGCACTTCTTTGGCAACAAGCACCGAATTACCGCCCGAGGACAGCATTTCAGAGGTCTTGATAGCGGCGGCAATATCCTCACCGTACAAAAGCACGGTATCAACATCATATTCAGCCAAATTTCGGTCATAACGGCCGAGTTCATCAAGATAAACGGCAAAACCAATAGCACCTGCGGTGCGGTGAAGCTTTTTCATCAGCTTGTCATACTGACCGCCCGATAAAACGGCATCGGGAATATTGCGGATGTAACCCTTAAAGACCACACCGCTGTAATAACTCATTGTGCCGATGCAGGAAAAATCAACAATAAGCTTGACATTACTGCCAAGGCCCGAAAGCACGTTGTATATGGTTTCAAACTCGGTCAATGCGCTCAAAACCGCATCGGACGAATAGACCGATTTAACCGCATTGAAGGCATCTGCGGCCGAAACATAGTTTTTGGTGAACACGGTCAAGCATTCGGGTGCAATACCGTTATCCTCGCAAAGTCCCTTCAAATCGTCGGTGTTTTTGGAATTGATAAAGGTGATAACCTTTGTGCGAAGCTCTTTTGACAGATTCAACTCGTCAAAAGCGGCCTCAATCAGTCCAACGTGTGACATTTCAAGCAAAGAGTTACTGTCAACCGTTTCAAGACTCTTGACTGCAAGGCTCAAAACTTCGCAAACCTCAAAAAGACCGATATTTCCGATGCACTCCAAACCTGTTTGCATAATTTCCTTATAGGTGTGGGTGCTGCCAGAAATACGGTAGACATTCTCATTATAATAAAGCTTGTGCACACCGTCTGAATCCTTTGAGTTGTTGATTATAGACAGAGTGACGTCGGGCTTTAATGCCTTTAATCTTCCGTTAGTGTCGGTAAAGGTTATAATGCCGTCGGACACAAGGAAGTCCTTGTTTCTGACATAAAGGTCATACTCCTCAAACTTGCTCATTTTAAATTGAGTGTAACCGAAACGGCGATAAAGTGAGCGAAGGGCATAGACCGCCGCTTCTTCACGTTTTAACAATCTTTCGTCAATAGCCATTTTTACCTCCAAAAAAGAGAATAGTATACCCTTGAGTGTTCTTTGTTTCATTACTCTACCATATTAGCAGACTAAAGTCAAGAGTTTTATTTATAAATTTTATGTTTTTATTGACTTAAAACGAAGCCTATTATACAATGTATATATAAATTTATCAATAGCAAGGATGATAAAAGTGAGTGATATTTCAAAAATTGATAAAAATTTTGCCGTAAAACCCATTGAAACGGACCAAGATACTGTATTTTTCAACTGCTTGGAAGAGCCTTTTAAGGTTTATGGCCTTATGTTCCCCCAAAACGAGGACGACGTTTTCCACAGAATGCCTTACGAGGTTGCAAAAACTGTGAACGAAGGTGTCCATACACTCAATCACCATTCCGCAGGCGGCCGTGTGAAGTTCAGAACAAATTCTCCGTATATCGTCATTCGTGCAAAGGAGCCTGCCATCTACCGTGCACCGCATTTCACCCTTTGCGGAAGCGCAGGCTTTGACCTTTACAAAAATGTTAACGGAGAGGATATGTACGTCAGCTCGTTTATGCCGCCCTTTGATATGAAGGATGGCTTCGAGGCCAAAAGGGAAACAGAACTTGACGGAGAAACCGATATTACCATTCATTTTCCGCTTTATTCAAGGGTCAAAAGCCTTGAGATAGGAATTAAGGTAGGCTCAACGCTCAAAGCCGCCGATGATTATAATTATACCGTTCCCGTTGTTTATTACGGTTCTTCCATCACTCAAGGAGGATGTGCATCGCGTCCCGGTATGGCTTATCAGAACATTATCTCGCGTGAGCTTTCTTGCGACCACATAAACCTCGGTTTTTCGGGCAGTGCGAAGGCAGAGGATACCATTGCCGAATATATTGCAGGGCTTACAATGTCGGTCTTTGTTTATGACTACGACCACAACGCCCCAAGCCTTGAGCATTTGCAGAACACACATTCAAGAATGTTCAAAATCATCCGCGAAAAGCAGCCTGATTTGCCAATTATTATGGTTTCGGCACCCAACGGACGTCCCAATGCCGCTTGGAAGCATCGCCGTGATGTTATCAAGGCAACCTATGATGAAGCAATTGCCAACGGTGACCGAAATGTTTGGTTTATTGACGGCAGTGAAATGATGAAATTCCCCGGTGGCAATGAAGCTACCGTTGACAACTGTCACCCCACCGACCTCGGATTCAGACGCATGGCCGATGTTATCGGCGCCGCAGTTAAAGAGGTTTTGGAAAAGATTAAGTAACAAATAGCAAAAATCGAACGTAAGAGGTGGTATTTTGTTAAAAGTGTCAAGGACTATAGGGTGTATATTACTATCCTTGTGTCTTGTTGCATCGATTATAGTATACCATAGTATAAAACCGAACCCGGTTGATACAGCAACCACAACGCCTGAGGGTGTTTCAACCGAAAAGATAACCTTTGCCGACTCAAACGGCAAAGCGGTATTCAGAATTGTTCGACCCGATGCTGTGAGTCCAAGTGCAGGACCAACAGCGGTCAGTATTTTCAAGACCTATAAAGAAAAATACAGTGTCGCACCGAAGCAGGTCACCGATGCAGAAAACGGCGATGGTGTGCGAGAAATACTTGTCGGCAATTGTAACCGCGATGCCACCAAAAAAGCACAACAAATTTTTAATGAACAAAGCTCGGGGAAAGAGTCGGATTTCTTGATTTGTTCAATAGGTGACGATATCGTTATCCTTGGTGGGTGCGACAGGTCTTTGGTTGCTGCGGGAGATTATTTCGTACAAAATATTTTGTCCAATGAGCACCTAAACGGCATTTATTACCACTACAAGGGCAACGAGGGTGTAATGCAGGTCTGCAATATATCAAGCCTTTCAAGGTTTACCGTTGTCAGACCGATTTACAATGTATCCTACATTACACAGCTTGAGACCGATAAGCTATGTGACCTTCTGTATGCAAAAACAGGTTACGAGGTCAAAACAGTACATGACAATATCGCGGTAGATAACCCTGACCCGACTGCTCGCGGCGGTCTGCTCGAAAAAACCGATGCCACCGAGTATGAGATTGTTATAGGCAACTGCGACCGTGAGGGTGTCAACCATATTAAAACGGCAGATAATTACGAAATCCGAATTGAGGATAAAAAGATATTTTTAAATGGTGGCAGTCCTTACGCTACTGCCATGGCGGTTTCAGAGTTTATAAAACTTGTTGAAAACAATGATGTTATCGAGCCGTCGATGTCGGTCGAAAGAGGCAGCTATTTAAAGGTCATCCATGATTATGACAAAAAGACCTATTACCGTCCTACTTGGAAGGACGAGTTTAACGGTACCGAAATAGACGAGACTAAATGGCGTATTTCATGGGATGCCAAGAGTGAAACCTCGGTTGACGGAAAACCTTGTTACCGCGGCAGCAGCAAATTGAAAAATAACTATGTCAAAGACGGTAAGCTGTATATTGAGGCGGTCAAAACCGAGGACGCTTATTACGGCGGAATGTTAAAAACCGACCGAACAATGGAATTTTTGTATGGCTACCTTGAAATTTCCGATATTCACCCCAAGGGTAACGGCTTTTGGACAGCACTTTGGACCATTTCAAAATCTAACAGATACAACAAGGATATGTGGTACAGCGAGACTGATATTGATGAATCGTTCGGCGAAGGTTATATGATAAAGGGTAATCTTTGGGCATGGCCTACATCATACGGACGCAATCAGCTTAATCTTAATAACGGAAGAAGCGATACCGTTAAGGACCACGGTGAATATAACAGCACCGATTCAAGAGAACTGTGGATGGACTTCCATACTTATGGACTCGAATGGATCGATAATAAGACTATTCGTTTTACAATAGACGGTTATGTTTGGCGTGAGACCGAACTCACCGAAGAGGAACTGCAAAAAGTATATTCGCAGTATATGGTTGTGCAGATAAGCATGGCTACCGCATTCCCGTCAAGAGGACTTGTCACACAGGACGAATGGCAATGGAGAAACACCAACAAGTTTATTGTGGATTGGATCTATCTCTATCAGCTTGAGGGTCACGGACTTATGAGGCATTAAAGATAAAACGCAAGCTATGTAGCGGAGAAATTCGCGGTCGATTCATGAATCGACCCTACAAGAGAACGCAAGTCGGTTGTGTTTTGTTGAGTTTAATAAAAGAGAAAAAACCGCTTTCATCTCTTGATTGGATGAAAGCGGTTTGTCATTATATTTTCTTTAATGTCCTATAATATCTTGGGGTCATACCGGTTGTTTCGCGGAAGACCTTGCCAAAGTAGCTCGGGCTTTTAAATCCGCACATTGTACCGATAGTTTCGGCGGGATAGGCAGTGTTTATAAGATACTGCTTCGCTTTGGCACAGCGAATGTGCTTCAAACGGTCAAAAACCGTGTTACCTGTAATGCGTTGGTACTGCTTACACAAAACAAACTTGTTCATGGAAAATGCAGCGGCAATCTCGTCGAGAGACAAATCCTTGGCAAAGTTGGTTTCAAGATATTGGTCAACCCTTTCGGCAAGTGTTATAGTCGGAGCAAAGTGCGACTCCAAAAATTCGGCAACAAAAGAATATATCGCTGTCGAACGAGATATTACTGTACTGTTGCCTATGCAATGAAAATACAGCGAACGTGCGGTTTGGGTAAATTCGTCGGTTGCATCAAAGCAAAACCAGTCACCTGCGCCGTAATGTTCAAAAAGCCCCTCCATGCCGTAAAAGGTCAGCCATGAGCTTGAGAAAATGTCGTCCTTACCGGGATAGTATTCGTGCGGAAGATTTGCTTTGAAATAGATACCCTGACCCTTTTTTAAGGTCACAGTTTCCTCACCGAATTTGAAGATGCCTTCTCCCTCATCGACCCACAAAAAGTGGTGGCTTTTGTAGCCGTTTGCGCGTGTCATATGCTCCTGATAAGGGCATGAGCCGATGCTGTCCAGCAAAATTGCCAGCTTGCCCGATTTGAAGTAATCGTTAACGTTGTCCTTGATTTCAAAAAACATAACAATATCCTTATATAAAAAGTTTGATTTTGGGGTAAACGCCGCCGCTTGTGACAATTTTATTATAAAACAAACTTTGTAAAAAGTAAAGAAGAATGTAAGGGACGGCATAGGCTAATTGGCTTTTTGTAGGGGGTTCGACTGTCCGCAGTAAGACCGCTTTTCGGGTATGTTTTGTAGGGAACGGCGATTTCGACGTCCCGCGGGTTAACGCAAATTTGCGGGAGGATAATATCCTCCCCTACAAAATCGGCTAATTGACCATTGTAGGGAATGGATTTATCCATTCCGCAAGAAACATAATCCTCGGCAGGGATAAATCCCTGCCCTACACAACACGGCAAAGAAACCCTTGTAGGGGAGGGCCTCTGTGCCCTCCCGAAGAAAAAAACAAGCCTTGCGGGAGGATAATATCCTCCCCTACAAATGGCTTTCGAGTGTATTTTGTAGGGGTGCTTCATGAAGCACCCGCGGTCGATTCGTGAATCGACCCTACATTTTACAATATTGTAATGAGTCACTTCATGTTGTTACAACATTGTAATATCTAACACCTAATTTGTAACCGCTTTGAGGTTGTTTTGGTGTGTTGAGGTGTGGTAATATTTAGGTGACAGGAGGTGTCATTATGAAAAAATTATTAGCAATGGTTCTTATTTTAGTTGTGTTTGGCGTGTTTACGGCCTGCGGTTCGAGCGATGAAAATACTGACGTTGAATCTTCCGAGCCTAAAGCATCTACTCAAAGCGAGAAAACCAAGCCCGAAAGTAACCCATCCGAAACAGCAAGCGTGCCATCCGAGGACAACAAGGTGACCGAAGAGTATATCACCGTGCCTGACGGATTTGAGTATTCAAAATGGCAGCTTAAGGTCAATGGAAAGCTCTATTATGGTACTGACGAAGACGGTCCCATGGGCGACAGCGGATGTGTTGAGGGCAGGATAGTCGGAACTGTTGGTGAGGGCGAGACCCCAACCGATGATGGATATTCCAATTTCGGTTCGGTCGGAAAGGGATATACCTATGACGATAATGGTTCGATTCAGGTGTTTACTCCCGATGGATGTTGGAGATATTTTAAAGTTCGTTAGTTGATAAAACTCACTAAGGAGGCTTAATTATGAAAAAATTATTAGCGTTGTTTTTAGTGTTGTTATTCTCGTTTTCGGCTTGTCAAGGCCATAAAACAGAAACCGATTCGCAAACGGCATATTCTGATGCGCCATTGGTTGAAAAAACCGATAACGAGCAGGTTATCAAAGCGTTTACAGGTGACCTCTCGGACAAAGAACAGTCTGATGAACTCAGAATGCAGGTTTTTAAGACATACGAATATCACTGTGAGCCGATTGAGGTTAATGATAAATGCTCGGTTGTTTTTACCGCAGGGCAGGACGTGAAAAGTTGTCGAGTGCCACTGTATTCAAATGTCGATGTAAATGATATCAAGAGTGAATTGAACGCGTATTATGATTCGTTTATCCCAACAACTGTAACCGATGGAGTTGTGGCGGTTTATGTTGGAGGTCTTTATAGTGGTGAATTTGAAGCTGACTCAATTCGCAGTTTCCTTGTAAAAACCGCCGATGAAAGCGGTGAAAACGTACAATATTATTATTTTAGAGTCAAATATAATCCAAGAGCTGAAAACGAAAACATTAAACCTGTAACAATACCCGATGATTTTGATTACGATCAGTGGAAATTCAAGCATAACGGCAAGCTTTATAAAGCAACCGATAGGGTTGGTGAGCTGGATGAAATGTTTGAACGAATCGGCACTGTGATGGGGTGCGTAGAAGAAGCTTCAACCCCCACGCTTAACGGCTTTTCAAATTTCGGTTGCGTGGGTAGCGGATATTGCTACAACGATGAAGGTGAACTTCAAGTATTCACACCCGACGGTTGCTTGAGATACTTTGAAATCTGTTAATATTGACGGCAAAATAAGCAAAGGCTTGGTTCCGCGGTACCATTCCTTTGAGTTTTTATTATTTACTGCATATCTTCCTGCATCTGGCTGAATTCTTTCAAAACGAGACCGGGATTTTTGTCCAATGCCCAATTTATCTCATATTCGGCAGTGAAGAGCAAAAGGTTTCTGCCCTTTACATCCTGAACCCATTTGGTGTTCTGCATAAGGTTTAAGGATTTTATATCAAGGTCGGTGTTTTCAATAAAACGCACAAGGCTGTGTGCCGTGTCCTGACGGCTGTATTTTACGCCGTATTCCGACTCCATTCTGAACTGCAAAACATCAAACTGAAGCATACCGACAACGCCGACATAAACGCGTTCCATACCCGAATTGGGCAAGAAGAACATCTGAATGGCACCCTCTTGAGCAATCTGGGTAATACCCTTGGCAAACTGCTTACGCTTCAAAGAGTCAATCTGCTCAACAATGGCAAAATGCTCGGGAGCAAAGGTGGGGATACCTGCATATTCAACCTTCATAGCCTTTTCGCAAATGGTATCACCGATAGAGAAAATACCGGGGTCAAAAACACCGATAATATCACCTGCATACGCTTCGTCGATAACCTCGCGTTCCTCGGCCATCATCTGCTGTGGACGGGAAAGCTTGATGGGTTTGTTGCCCTGAACATGGAAATATTCCTTGGAACGCTCAAATTTACCCGAACAGATTCGCATAAATGCAATTCGGTCGCGGTGAGCCTTGTTCATGTTGGCCTGAATCTTGAAAACAAAGGCCGAAAAATGCTCATTGGCAGGGTCGATAAACTCATCACCCGAACGGTAGGCAAGCGGAGTGGTGGTCATCTTGAGGAAGTTTTCAAGGAAAGGCTCAATACCGAAGTTGTTAAGAGCCGAACCGAAGAAAACGGGGGTCAGCTTACCGCAACGAACCTGCTCCAAATCAAAGTCAAAGCTTGCACCGTCAAGCAACTCAACCTGGTCAACCAAATCGGCACGGGAATATTGACCGATAAGCTCATCCAGCTTCTCGGTGTCGGTTATGTCGCACTTAATGGCCTCAAGTCGGTCTGAACCACGGTGGGAATCCGAAAAGGTAAGAATCTGATGGTTTTCGCGATCGTAAACACCCTTAAAGTCCTGACCGCAGCCAATAGGCCAGTTCATGGCATAGGTGCCGATACCAAACTCTTTTTCCAACTCGTCCAACAGCTCAAACGGGTCGCGTGCCTCACGGTCGAGCTTGTTTATAAAGGTAAATATCGGGATATGGCGCATTGCACAGACCTTGAAAAGCTTTCTTGTCTGCGGCTCGATACCCTTTGCGGCATCAATAACCATAACAACACTGTCGGCGGCCGTCAATGTACGGTAGGTATCCTCCGAGAAGTCCTGATGTCCCGGGGTGTCAAGAATATTGATGCAATATCCGTCATACTCAAACTGCAACACGGATGAGGTTATGGAAATACCTCTCTTCTTCTCAATCTCCATCCAGTCCGAAACGGCATGCTTGTCGTTCTGCTTGCCCTTTACCGAGCCTGCACTTTGAATAGCTCTTCCGTAAAGCAAAAGCTTTTCGGTCAAGGTGGTTTTACCTGCGTCAGGGTGGGAGATTATCGCAAAGGTTCGTCTGCGCAAAATTTCCGATTTGATGTCAGCCATTTTTATACTCCTTTTTATTTAAAGGTATAATTTCTTCATAACTAATACATATTACCATAATTTTGACCGTTTGGCAAGAAAAAATTATGTCGCGTTTTGTCAAAATGTTTTTAAAATTAAAGGCGTTACTTTATTGAAAAATCACACAGTTTGTGTTATCATAAAAATTGTTAACCGTTGTAAACATAACCGTGCGGCCAAACTACCAAGGCTTTGCGGTAACAGAATGGAGAATATTATGAAACAGATCGGCTCAAGAATCCGAAAATTGAGAAATGCACAAGGATGGACCCAAGGCGAATTGGCGGAAAAATTGGAGATTTCACCCAGCACTGTTGGAATGTATGAGCAAGGACGCCGTAAACCCGACGGTGAAATGCTGGTTAAGCTGTGTGAGGTGTTTTCGGTGTCTACCGACAGTCTTTTGGGCGTTTCGGAGCCGACAAGAGAGGCTACCGATATTATAAAAGAAATGAGTGACCGCATCAGGCGTGATAAGGGGATCATGCTCAACGGAGCCCCAATGTCGGAAGTGGATAGGGAAAAGCTGCTTGACGCCATAGAGTTTGCAACCGGCGTAATGCTTGCAAAAAAGGTATAAGGTCAGCTTGAACATGGATGTGGGTTTTTAATGCGTCTTGAATGTTCAAAATATATAAATTTTCAAAACGCGAAAATTTGTGTTGACATTAGGGCACAGTTTGAGTTATAATCCTAAATTGATAGGTTATGTCTGTAATTATGTTTTACGGCATTTCCTCAGAAAAAAGCGATAGAACGCAAGACCTAAAAAGGAGGTTAGAACCATGAAAAGAACTTATCAGCCCAAGAAGCTTCACAGAATGAAGGAGCATGGCTTCCGCAAGAGAATGTCCACCGCTAACGGCCGCAAGGTACTTGCCCGCCGCAGAGCAAAAGGCAGACAGAGCCTCACCTACTGATGAAAGGTCACTTGAGTGACCTTTCTTATATGGTAGAGGTTTGTCAAAATTTTGGAACGGAAGGTTTTTGATGGACTCTGTAAAGTTGAATCTTAACAAGGATTTCAGGCGTCTTTACGGCAGAGGCAAGTCACAGGTGCACCCTCTGTTGGTTACTTATATTGCAAACAGCCGCCGTAATTGTATTCGTTACGGCATAACCACCGGCAAAAAGATCGGCGGTGCTGTCGAGCGCAACCGTGCAAGGCGTGTTATTGAGGCAGCCATGCGTGAATGCCTTAGAGAGATCGAGTCCGCTTCGGCAGACATTGTTTTTGTTGCCCGTTCAAGAACCGTTACAGCCAAAAGCCACGAAGTGGCCGCGGTAATGAAAAAGCACCTAAAACAGGGCGGCTTGGTTCCGCCTTCGTCGAAATGAAGTATATTTTTATTGCACTGATAAAGGGGTATCGTCGGTTTATATCACCGTTGAAGGCCTCTTGCTGCCGTTTCACACCAACCTGTTCACAGTATGCAATCGAAGCATTCCGCGAAAGAGGTGCTATAATAGGTTTTGGTCTTACGGTGTGGCGTATTTGTCGGTGCAGCCCATTGTGTAAGGGTGGATATGATCCTGTGCCCTTAAGGAAAAAGGATAAAAAATTAAAAGACAGAGAATTTTTGTCCGACAAAGCTAAAGGTCGGAAGTAAAGGAATTGCTATGGGTTTTATCAGTAAGCCGATGGGATGGATACTGTCCCAGATAAGTACATTATTCAGCGATAATTTCGCAGTATCGGTTTTGGTGTTTACTATTCTCGTAAACGTCATTATGTTGCCGCTTACCTTAAAGTCGCAGAAGTCGACCGCAAAGCAGGCAAAAGTTAAGCACAAGCTTGATGCATTGAAGAAAAAGTATGGTGATGACCGTCAGAAGTACAGTCAGGCCATGCAAGAGGTTTACAATAAGGAAGGAATTTCCATGGGCGGCGGTTGTTTGCCCATGATTATCCGTCTCGTCATTATGATGGGCGTTTACTACGCAATTTTCAGTCCGTTTACCTATGTTGTCGGCAATAGCGATAAAGCTATCAATACTGCTTACAATTGGGTTTCTTATGTCCGCGTTGCCGAGGATTACGGTGATAATGATATTTCGGCAGACGATTGGAAGGCTTTAGGTCTTGAAGCCAAAACTCAAGAACTCAGCGAAGAAGCTAAAAAGCTCGGTTATCAGAACGCAGAGCACTATGCAAAGGTTGTAATTGTCAGCGAAGTCAATAAGCTTGATAAGTCTGCCGTTGCCGACGGTTCGGCTCAAAAGCGTGTCCGTGATAAGACCGATGCATGCAAAGTAACCAGAGAGCTTGAAATAGCTAACTATATCACTGCTGATGCCAAGGAATTTGAACCTGTTGTTTTGACAAAATTCCAAGAGCAGGGCGGTAAGGTTGGAGATATCAATTACAACCTCTTCGGTATCGACCTCAGAGATACTCCCGATTTTGGCTGGAATATTGCTGAAAAATGGGAAGCTAACTGGATCATTCCGTTGGCATCGTTTGCCGCATCTTTGTTGACCGGTATCATCTCGCAGATCATCCAGAAGAAGACCAATCCCGGAGCTCCCAACATGATGGCAATGATGCTCATTATGCCTTTGTTCTCGCTCTACATCGCATTTGGATTCCCCTGTGCGGTTGGTTTCTATTGGGCTTGCTCAAGTTTGGTTTCCGGCGGATTGCAGGTTCTCACTCAGGTGTTCTACGGACCCAATGTTGTAAATGCAAGAGATCAGGTCAAGAGTATCTTGACCCGTGCTAAATACGAACAGAGTATAATTGCCTCGGCTGAAAGCAAAGAGGCTGAATAAGCTACACACCCCTTTAGGAGGAATATAAGTTGATAATCAAGGAAGCTATCGGCGTAGGCAGTACCGTTGAGGCTGCTCATGAGGATGCTCTTGCAAAGCTCAACGCCGCTTTGGATGAAGATGTACAGTTTGAAATATTAACTGTTGCAAAGAAAAAAGTTTTGGGCCTTTTTGGCGGATGTGACGCCAAGGTCAGAGTTTATGTCGAAGGACCCGACCCCGCACCCAAGAAGGAAAAACCCAACAAGGGTGACAATCGTAACAAGAAGAACGATCGCCGTGAAAAGCCGGCTGATCGTCCCCAGAAGCAGCAGAAGGCTGCTGAACCTAAGGTTGAAAAGACTGAAGTCCAAGAGGTTGAGGTTCAGGGCGTACCCGCAAGCGAGGTTGATGCTTCTTCCCAGGCAGGCAGAGCCTATGCCTATTTGAAGGAAGTTCTTTTGAAACTTGGCTGCGAGGAAGTTGACGCTGTTATCAGCGAGGTTGAGGGTGGTTCCAAAATCACCTTGAAGGGCAGCGATAAGCTTGGTGTTATCATCGGCCGTCGCGGCGAGACCCTTGATGCATTGCAGTATCTTGCATCGCTTGTTGCTAATGAAAACGGTGGCGGTTACTATCGCATCGTTATAGATATCGGCAATTACCGTGAGAAACGCGAATCCACTCTTGAGGCTTTGGCAAATAGAACTGCCGGTCAGGTACTCCGTACCGGTCGCAGCCGTTCTTTGGAGCCTATGAACCCTTATGAGCGCCGCGTTATCCACACCGCAGTTCAGAATATCGAAGGTGTTGAATCCACCTCGGTTGGCGACGGTGCAAACCGCCGTGTTGTTATCTACCCCGAGGGCAAGCCTTTCCGTATGCCTGAAGACCGCAGAGGCGGTCGCGGTGGCAGAGACCGCAGAAACGGTGGCAACCGCAACCGTTCCGCAAAGCCTGCCGCATCGGAAGCTCCTGCAGTTCAGAAGCCTAAGGAGACTGACGGCACCAAGCTTTACGGAAAACTTAAATAAAATATCGGCGCACGGAATCCGTGGCCTTACCGAAATGGATACGGCGTCCTGAATTTGCGCTGTATCCATTTTGTCTTGAAAGGAGTACCGTTATGGATGTATCGGTTGGCGATAAACTAATCATGAAAAAACCGCATCCGTGCGGTTGCAACACTTTTTTGGTGCTTCGTTCGGGCATGGATTTCAAGCTGAAATGTGATGGTTGCTCACATGAGGTCATGCTGTCCCGTGTCAAGGCCGAAAAGAATATAAAACAGATTGTAAAGGGAAACACAAATGTTTGATAAGTTAGATGCAGTTGATGTGCGCTTTGAAGAAATCGGTTTGAGAATGACCGACCCTACCGTCATTGCCAATGCAAGCCTTTTGACCGATTTGATGAAGGAACACCGTCAGCTTGAGCCGTTGGTGACAACCTACCGTGAGTACAAAAAGGCAAAGTCGGACATGCAGGGTGCTTTGGATATGCTTGAATCAGGAGAACTTGATGCCGAACTTAAAGAGCTTGCCGATGAAGAGCTCAATGATGCTAAAAAGAGAATCGAGCAGTTGACCGACGAGCTGAAAATCCTGCTTTTGCCCAAAGACCCCAACGATGAACGAAATGTCATTGTTGAAATCAGAGGCGGCGCAGGCGGTGAGGAATCGGCACTTTTTGCCGCAAGCCTTTACCGTATGTACACCATGTATGCCGAGTCGCGTCGTTGGCATGTTGAGTTGGTTGGCGCAAACGAGACCGAGCTTGGCGGATATAAGGAAATCAGCTTCATGATTGAAGGTTTTGGTGCATATTCGAGAATGAAGTATGAAAGCGGTGTTCACCGTGTTCAGCGTGTACCCGAAACCGAGACTCAAGGTAGAATCCATACCTCGACGGTTACGGTGGCCGTTTTACCCGAGGCCGAGGATGTTGAGATTGAAATAAACCCCGCAGATTTGCAGATTGACACCTACCGCGCAGGCGGTGCAGGCGGTCAGCACGTTAATAAGACCGAGTCGGCCATCAGAATCACCCATTTGCCCACAGGTTTGGTGGTTGAATGTCAGGATGAACGAAGCCAGTATAAAAATAAAGATAAGGCAATGAAGGTTTTGAGGTCTCGTCTTTATGAGCAGATGGTCACCGAGCAGAATGAGGCCATTGCAGGTGAACGGCGCGCACAGGTTGGCACGGGTGACCGTTCCGAACGAATCAGAACCTACAACTTCCCGCAGGGAAGAATGACCGACCACCGAATCGGTCTTACACTTTATAAATTAGACCAGATAATGAACGGCGATATTGACGATATAGTGGATGCGCTCATAACTCACTATCGCACCGAAATGCTTAAAGCGCAGGAAGATAATTAACCGTGAACGAAAGGAGAAGCCTATGCAGACCGAGAGATTGACGGTATTTGACATAGAAAAGGATAAAGAAGCTTTGCTGAGGGCTGCCGAGATTTTGCAAAACGGCGGTCTTGTCGGTATACCCACCGAAACGGTCTACGGTCTTGCCGCAAACACGTTTGATGAAAAGGCTATCTCCAATATTTTTAGGGCAAAGGGCAGACCGCAGGACAATCCCTTGATTGTCCATGTGTCGGATATGGAAATGGTCAAGAGTTTAGTGTCCGAAATGCCCGAAAAGGCGTTTGAGTGTGCCGAAAAATTCTGGCCGGGACCCTTTACCATGGTTTTGCCGAGAGGTGAAAAGGTACCTAAATCGGTCAGCGCAGGTCTTGATACGGTGGCGGTGCGTATGCCGTCTAATCCCGTAGCGCGTGAATTGATAAAGGTGTCGGGATTGCCGTTGGCGGCACCCTCGGCCAATCTTTCGGGCTCACCGAGTCCCACTACGGCCGAACATGTTTTGTTTGACCTCGACGGTAGGATAGATGCCGTTATAATATCGGATAAATGCGAGGTTGGACTCGAGTCGACGGTTATTTCATTGTGCACCGAGCCTCCGAGATTGCTTCGACCCGGCGGCGTTACACTTGAACAGTTGCAGGAGGTTTTGCCTGATATAGTGGTTGATAAAGCCGTTTTGGCCGAGCCTGAAAAAGGCAAGCCTGTGGCATCACCCGGCATGAAATACAAGCATTATTCACCCAAAGCACGTGTTGTTATGCTCGACGGTTCGTTTGATGATTTCAAAAAATATGTTGCCGAAAACACCGATGAAGGCACCTTCGCTTTGGTGTTCGACGGTGAAGAGAAGGAACTTTCGGTGCCTTGCGTTTCGTTTGGCCATAAAGGTAACGAAGCTGAACAGGCTGCCGTATTGTTTGATGCTTTGCGTGAGTTGGACAACCGCGGTTGCAAGGTTTGTTTTGCACGTGTACCTCAAAAATCGGGCGTTGGTCTTGCGGTTTACAACCGACTTATCCGTGCCGCCGCGTTTGAGGTGATCGAGTTATGAAGATTATCGGATTGACAGGCCCTTCGGGTAGCGGAAAATCAACCGTTGCCGATATGTTGAAACAACATGGCGTTGTTGTTATAGACTGTGATTTGGTTGCACGCGAGGTTGTCGAAAAGGGCAGTCCTTTGCTTGATATTTTAGGTGAGGCTTTTGGTGAGGAAATAATCTTGCCCGACGGCAGTTTGGACCGTAAAATGCTGGCAAAAAAGGCTTTTTGTGACGCTGAATCTACCGATTTGCTTAACTCGATAATGTTACCGTTTATTTCGGACAGAATAACCGAAATGCTTGATTTATATAAAAACGACGGGGTCGAGTGCGTTTTGTTGGATGCACCAACCCTTTATCAAAGCGGGTTGGATAGTATTTGTCATGCTGTTTTGGCGGTGCTTTGTCCTAAAGAGATAAGAAAACAGCGCATAATGGAGCGCGACAAATTGACAGACGAGCAGGCCGAGACACGGCTTAACGCTTCGCCTGATGACATATTCTATACTGAAAAGACACCGCATATAGTGATAAATAACGGAGATATGGATGAATTTTTGCGCCGTGTCTCGAAAATTTTCGGAGAGATAATTAAATAATGAAAAAAGCACGAAACATTATAATTGCAATTGTTTGCGTGATAATAGTGGGTATTTTGGGCTTTGCAGGGTATAATATTGCAATGAAATATATGTACCCTATAAAGTATCAGTCGCAGGTTGAGACATATGCGAAAGAGTTTAATATAGAAAAATCGCTTGTGTTTGCGATCATAAAATGCGAAAGCAATTTTAACAAAGATGCCAAGTCGGACGCAGGTGCTAAAGGTCTAATGCAATTGACTGAGGAGACATTTCGTGATGTAAGCAAAATGCTTGACGATGATCAGCAAGACCGCTATACTGAGCTTTGGAACGATGCCGATACCAATATAAAATACGGCACGCGATATTTAAGATATCTTTCTGATATGTTCGATGAGGATAAGACGGCTGTTCTTGCGGCTTATAATGCAGGACTGGGTAACGTCAAGCGTTGGATGGGTGAGGACAAAAAGCTTCAGCTTTCCGAAATTGAGTTCAAGGAAACCCGAGAGTATGTTGAAAAGGTGCTTGATGCACAAAAATATTATAAAAGTAAATAAATACTTCTTATAAGGAGGATTCATTATGACCGATATAAAAGATTTGAAGGAAAAGCTTTGCTATTCAAGAACCAACGGACTTAAAAAGGACGATGTTGATTTTGAGGCGGTTGAAAGCTTTAACAAAGGCTATGCTGAGTTTTTGGGGTTTGGTAAGACCGAGCGCCTTTGCGTTAAAAAGGCTATCGAGATTGCTGCCAGAAACGGGTTTTCGGAGTTTAGTGCCGATAAAAAATACAATGCTGGCGACAAGGTGTATGTAAACAATCACGGAAAGTCATTGATTATGGCGGTTATCGGTACCGAGCCTGTTGAAAATGGTGTTCGTATTGCGGCGGCTCATATCGATTCGCCCCGTCTTGATTTAAAACCCAACCCTCTTTACGAGGAGGCCGAAATGGCTCTTTTCAAGACCCATTACTACGGCGGAATCAAGAAATATCAGTGGACTACCGTACCTCTTGCTTTGCACGGTGTGTTCTGTAAAAAAGACGGAACCACTGTTGAGGTGTGTATCGGTGAAAATGAAGATGAGCCGTGCTTTGTTGTGACCGACCTTTTGCCGCATTTGGCACAAGACCAGTACAAGCGTACTCCGGGCGACCTTATAAAGGGAGAGGAACTCAACATCCTTATCGGAAGCCGTCCTTTCAAGGCAGATGAAGGCAGTGAGCTTGTAAAACTCAACATTCTCAACATTTTGTTTGAGAAATACGGTGTAACAGAGGAGGATTTCCTTTCGGCCGAGTTGGAGTGTGTCCCCGCAGGGAAACCTCGTGATATTGGTTTTGACCGTTCACTCATGGGCTCTTATGGACATGATGACCGCGTTTGTGCTTATCCTTGCCTTATGGCGGCAGTTTCGACCGAAAAACCCAAGCACACCGTTGTTTCGGTGCTTGCTGACAAAGAGGAAACCGGTTCTGACGGCAATACAGGTATGCAGTCTACCTTCCTTGAGTTCTTTATTGACGACCTTGCCGCAATGCAGGGTGGAAAGGGTAGCCATGCACTTCGTAACTCCAAGTGCTTGTCGGCCGATGTTAATGCCGCGTTTGACCCAACCTTCCCCGATGTTATGGAAAGAAGAAATGCCGCATTTATCAACAACGGTGCGGTTATTACAAAGTATACAGGTTCTCGCGGTAAGGGTGGCACTTCGGATGCTTCGGCTGAGTTCATGGCATTTATCCGCAAGATTTTAGATGATAGAAATGTCGTTTGGCAGACTGGTGAGCTTGGCAAGGTTGACCTTGGCGGCGGCGGTACTGTTGCAAAGTATATTGCAAATTTGGGTGTCGATGTTGTTGACCTCGGTGTTCCCGTACTTTCGATGCACGCACCCTTTGAGGTTGTTTCCAAGCTTGATGTTTATATGACCTATTTGGCAGTAAAAGCACTTTTTGATGCTGAATAAGAAAAACAAGAAAATCGGATGCTTTCGCATCCGATTTTCTTGTTTTATTTTTGCTGTTCAAAACTTAAAATTCGTTGTCGTAACCGGGTAATACAGTAATATCACCCGCATCTCCTGCGTAGTCGTTATAGTAGTCACTGACTGCTTCTTCCCAAGCATCCTGTGCGGTTTTGCTGCCAGTACCCTCTATATCAATGCCGAAATCGTCGCCAAAGTTGTCAAAATCTTCAGCGTCATCATTTTCTTTATCTTCTTTAACCGATGTATCAAGTCTTATGCCGAATTCTTTACTGATCTTTTTAACGTCATCAAGGAATTCCTCTGCATCGTCCTCGTCGTCTTCAATAAGGTCGTTGTAGATATCATTGAAATCGCTAGTGATCAATTCCGCAATATCCTGCATTGCAGACGTGGCGGCGTTTTCGTCTTGTTCCTCTACTGCCTCTTTGTACTCATCTTTCAAATCGTTCAACTCATCGAGGAATGCTTCTGCTTCTTCCTGAGGAGAAAGGTCTTCTTTGTCATCATCACCGCAAGCGGCAAATGCGAACAGCATAGTCAACGCCAATAAAAGAGCTAACAGTTTTTTCATAATATTATCCTCCCGCTGTATTAGAAAATACAACCCATACTATTTATCTGTGCTTTATGCAGCAGACTTATTTTTAGTATAATTTGCGCTGTTGAAAAAGTCAAGGCAACAAAACAAATATATATGTGATTTTTTATAAAAAAAGGAACCAGATGCATCGCATCCGATTCCTTGTAAAATTTAAAATTATCTGTATTCTCTGGAATAAACTACAGAACCGTCAACATTCTGATATTCAACGATAACCGACTTTGCCGAAGGAACTTCTTGCTTGAGGGCTGTCAAAATGTCGTGGTAAAGAGAACCGCTTTGATCGAGAGAGTTTTTCAACTGGGTGCGTGCAGCAGACACATCACCTATATCTCTTAAGAAACGGCAAACATAAACAAGAGAATCGCCGCGTGCAACTACCTGTAAGGACAAGCCCTGCTGTTTGTAAGAGTCAATGGTAGCGTCAAGCTGATCGCTGATTGAGTCTATATAATCCTGAAGATCGTTGCTGCTGGGTCTGTTTACAGATACGGTAGGACCGTCATCCCACTGCTCAACTCTTGAGGAGTTGTTGGTTGAAGGAGGCAAAGTCTCAATAGCGTTTCCTTTGTTGTCCGCATCTTCATCATCGTCATAGGAAGCGCTGGTGGTTTCTTTGCGGTCGTCATCGTCATCATCGTCATCATCGTCATCGCTGTTGGCTTTGATGGTGGTGTCGAGTTTGATATTGAGCTCTTTGCTGACCTTTTTAACATCATCAAGGAATTCCTCTGCATCGTCCTCGTCGTCTTCAATAAGGTCGTTATAGATATCGTTGAAATCATCATCGATCAATTCTTCAATATCGTCTTTTGCGGAATCCATAGCATCCTCGTCATCATCGCTCTCGGCTTCCTCGTACTCATCGAACAAGTCGTTAAGCTTGTCAAGGAATTCTTCTGCTCTGGATTTAGCTGATGCATCTTCTTTGTCACTGTCGTCACCGCAGGCGGCGAATGAGAACAACATAACCGCTGCCAATAAAAGTGCTAAAAGTTTTTTCATGGTAATACTCCTTTTGTTGTATCATTAATGATAACAATTAGTGTAATTGATCATAATCAAATTATGATACTACTCACAAGTATATAACTATGAAATGGTTTTGTCAAGTTTTGAAAGGAAAATTGAAATAAAAGTTGACGAAATGTGGTATTATATGTAAAATAGAATTAAGAGGTGAAAATATGGTCTATACGGTTACGCTTAATCCTGCACTCGATTACAGTATGCATGTAAATAATGTTTCGTTTGGACAAACCAACCGTTCCTGCGGTGAGAGTATCACATTTGGCGGAAAAGGGCTTAATGTGTCTTATGTTTTAGAGCAGTTGAATGTAGAGTCGATTGCGTTGGGATTTGTTGCGGGCTTTACGGGTGAGGAGTTGGTGCGTATCGTTAATGCCGTTGGCATAAAGACCGATTTCATCAGACTCGCAAGCGGAAACACCCGTATAAACGTTAAACTCAAAGGCGAAACCGAAACCGAGATAAACGCATCGGGTCCGAATGTCACTTTGACCGATATAGACCTGCTTTTTCAGAAACTCAAATTACTGCAAGCAGGTGATACACTTGTGCTTTCGGGCAGTGTTCCACCTTCGGTAGGGAATGACATATACCTGAATATAATACAACGACTTGAAGGCAAGGGTGTGAAGGTTGCCGTTGACACTTCAGGTGATGCGTTGCTGAATGCGTTAACTTACAAGCCGTTTTTAATAAAGCCGAACGTTGCGGAATTAGAAGAAACACTTAAAACAAAAATCCAAACTCAAGATGATATAATCAATGCGGCTAAAAAGTTGCAAACAATGGGCGCTGAGAATGTTCTTGTATCAAGAGGACCTTTGGGTGCGATACTTATAGATGATGAACAACGGGTTCATATTGCAACTGCACCTGAAATTGTGCCTAAAAACACAGTCGGTGCGGGTGATTCGATGCTGGCAGGCTTTATTGCCGGCGTCGACAAAGGATATGATTATGCTTTAAAGCTCGGTATTGCTTCGGGTAGTGCTACTGCTTCGTCAATGGTACTTGCAAAAAAGGAAGAAATAGTTGCGCTTTTAAAATAAGATTGGGAGGTAGGATATGTTACAGGGAATCGGTGTTTCAAGCGGAATCGCTTTAGGCAATGTTGTGAAATTTGTTGAGCAACCGCTAAAGTTTGACAGTGTGACGGTACAATCCCACGAACTTGAAAAACAGCGATTTAAAGATGCTGTTGACGAGTTTTCAAAGCGCGTAGGCAGTTTGGCCGATGAAATGGATTCGACCGAGGCCGACGGTCAGATTCTTCGCGGCTATCTTGCCATGATAAACGACCCATATCTTACCGAAATTGTACTTAAAGAGCTTAACGGCGGTGCCAATGCCGAGACCGCTATTGCTAAGGCTTGTAACGATTTTATAAAGCTGTTTACTGATTCGACCGATGAGCTTGTTCGCCACCGTGCCGCCGATATCGAAGACATAAAGCGTCAAATGCTAGAGATATTGTTGGATGTTAAAGCCACCGAACTAAAAGAAATGCCCCAAAATACGGTGCTTGTGACCCGTGAACTAACGCCTTCCATGATGGTGGGAATTGAAAATTCCGGAATTGTCGGAATTATAGCCGAAAAAGGCGGCAGAACCTCCCACTCGGCCATAATTTCGCGGTCGCTTGGAATCCCAACGGTTTTAGGTGTTTGCGATGCATTTCAAAAGTTTAATGACGGTGATTCGATTGCGCTTGACGGTGAATCCGGTGAAATATATATATCGACCGAAACAGGATTTGACCGACTTCGCGCAAAGAAAAATACCTATAAACGCAACCGCGAGGAGCAGTATGCTGCGTTTTTTGGTAAACCGTCCAAAACCTGCGACGGGACAAAGGTCAAGCTTTTGGCTAATATAGATTCACCGCGTGATATTGAAGCGGCTTTGAAAAACGATGCTGAGGGCATCGGGCTTTTCAGAACCGAAGGCTTTTTCCTTGACCGTGGTGTTTTGCCGACCGAGGAAGAACAAACTAAAGCCTACTCTGCCGTTGCCAAAGCAATGGGCGATAAAGAGGTGGTCATTAGAACGCTTGACGTGGGTGGCGACAAAAAACTACCTACTTTGAGCGCCCAATCCGAGGATAATCCGTTTTTAGGGCTTCGCGCAATACGTCACTCCATCAAGAATCAAGGCCTTTTCAGAACGCAGCTTCGTGCAATCCTCCGCGCTTCGGTTTGCGGCAACATAAGCATCATGATACCGCTTGTCACACGCGCTGACGAGATTATATATGTCAAGAGTCTTTTAAACCGATTGATGACCGAACTTGACCAAGAGGGTGTTGCCTATAATAAGGACATCAAGGTTGGTGTTATGGTTGAGACACCTGCCGCGGTTGCTGTTGCCGATATTCTTGCACAGTATGCCGACTTTTTCAGCATTGGCACCAATGACCTTATCGGTTACACCATGGCGGTCGACCGAGGTAATCCTAATGTAAGCTATCTTTATTCAGCTTATGAGCCTGCAGTGTTGAGGATGATAAAACTCACAGTTAAAATCGCCAAAGAAAACAATATTCCGTGTTCAATATGCGGCGAGTTGGCATCAAACGAAAGATTTTTGCCGTTACTTTTGTCGTTTGGACTTAAATCTTTCAGCACAAATTCCGCAAATATCCTGAAAATCAGAGCCGAGCTTTCCGATCTTGATATCAAAGAATGTCACCGCATAACCGACGAGGTGATGCAGAGGCACCGTGCACGCGAGGTTGAGCAAACCTTGGCAGAAAAGTGATAAAACCACCCGATTTATGATTTAATATAAGTCGGGTGATTATTTTTTCACAGGAAGATGTTGACAAATCAACAAGTTTGTGGTATATTATCGCTTGTTGATAAATCAACAAGTTTGGAGATGATGAAATGCTTTCAAGATTTGAAAGGTTTAGTTATGCAATTTCGGAAATAAATCGTTATTGGCACAAAATTGCCGCCGACGAAATGGGCAAATACGGTCTTAAAGGTCCGTTTGCCTTGTATCTCACGGTGCTTTACCGCCATAACGACGGTGTGACCTCGGTGAAATTGGGCGAGCTTTGCGATAAAAACAAGGCTGATGTTTCACGCGCTATTGCCACTTTGGAAGAAAAGGGACTTGTCATGCGTGAAGGTAACAACAATAGCCTATACCGCGCCAGGGTAATGTTGACCAAGGAGGGTCGAAAGGCGGCAGAGCAGGTACAAAAGGCGGCTGTTCGTGCTGTTGAAATGGGCGGAAACGGTTTGAGCGACCAACATCGCGAGCTTTTTTACGAGGGGCTTGAGTTGGTTGCCGCGAATCTCAAGGTTTTAAGCGAAAAAGGTCTCGATAAATGAGGAGGTAAAAATGGCAGTAAAGCTTGTAATAGATTCAACGGCAGATATTTTGCCTGAACTTAAAGAAAAGGTTGTGACGGTACCGTTAACCATTCGTTTTGGAGATATAGAATATATCGATGGTGTTACCATTGACCATCGTCAGTTTTATTCCAAACTTATAGAAAGCGATGTTATACCTACAACCAGCCAGGCAACGCCCAACGATTTTATAGGTGTTTTTGAAAAGTTGGTAAACGGTGGCGATACTGTTGTTGCAATAACAGTGTCGCAAAAGCTTTCGGGTACATATCAAAGTGCCGTGATTGCGGCATCGCAGTTTGAGGGAAAGGTTTTTGTTGTCGATTCTCAAAGCATAGCCATTGGCGAGGCCATTCTTGCCGAATTGGCCATGAGTTTTATAGAAGAAGGCAATCTTTCGGCAGAGCAAATAGCCAAAACACTTTGCCAAGAACGCGAGAATATACGCGTCATTGCGATGCTTGATACACTTGAATACCTCAAAAAAGGCGGAAGAATCTCGAAAACGGTTGCCTTTGCGGGTGGACTTTTGTCCATCAAGCCGGTTATAAGCCTTGATGGTGGCGAGATAAAGATATTGGGTAAGGCACGCGGCTCAAAGCAGGGCAATAACCTGCTTGTTGAGGAAATAAACAAAGCGGGCGGAATAGATTTTTCAAAACCGTTGTTGCTGGGTTACACAGGTCTTTCAGATGTTTTGCTGACGAAGTATATAGAGGACAGCAAGCATTTGTGGGCCGATTACGGTTCAAAGCCAAAATACACCTGCATAGGCAGTGTTGTGGGAACCCATGCAGGCCCGGGTGCCGTGGCTGCGGCATTCTTTAAAAAGGTTTAAAACAAAAGCCAACGCAGAAATGCGTTGGCTTTAATTCATATAAGTCGGTAGGTTTTATCTGTAGACGACTTCTCCAAAGATATAAATTTTATTATCGTCCATGTGTACGCATCCGGTGCAACCCTGAGAATAGCTGCTGAAATAGATTTCCTTGACGTGTCCCTCTTTATTAAGCTTGGACAGCTCTTCATGGATGGTAAAGGTGTAGTCGTCACCGTTTTTTTCGGTTTTAATGTAGCATACGGTGCCATCGTTCATAACTGCTGTGATAAGCTTCTCGAGATAAACCTCTTTAACATCATTTGCGGTGTATCCGCTGGGAAGGGTCAAGGTGCGGTTCTTGGTTCCAACCATGTAAAGTTTTGTTTCGTCAGCACCTTTGGTATAAATAGCACTGTCGGAATATACGTCGGTTCCCGATGCTAAAAGCTTGGTAGCGCCTTCAAGTTCATTAACAGAAATCTGGGGATTACGGTAGTTAAGGCTCTTTATTGCTCCAATGTAATACTTGCCGTTAATTTCAGCGGTCAAGGTTGCAACGCCGTCATCTTCGACAACTTTAACGTTTTTAGCAGAGGTGTGGTCGGTTTTTGTGTCTCTGTCGTAGAGAGATACAACCTTGTTGTCAAAATCTTTCTTCTTGCCGTTATTGTAGTAGGAGTTTGCGTAAATAGTTCCGTTATCTACCGACAAAACGGTGAGAGTTGACTGGTTCTTGAAATAATAGATGATTTCACCGTTGTAGTTGTTTACGGTAAAGCCCAAAATAGTACCGTCGTTTTCGGGAACGGTTGAATCTTCTTCGGTTTCTTCAACAACAGAGTTGAATTTAAGAGTTTTGGTTTCGTATTTGTGTCCTTCTGGCTCTTGGGACTCGGTTTCTTTAGAAGAGTTGTCGGTGGTTTCGTTGCCACCGCCCATTGCACTGTTAATAACATCTGCAATTTCGCTATCGGTCATGTCCTCAATGTTTTTGGGCTTGTCTTCTCCGCAGGCGCATACGGATAAGGTGAGCAATAAAGCAAATGCGAGTGTTAAGATTTTTGTGATGGTGTTTTTCATTGTTAATACTTCCTTTTTTGATTTTAATTTTGTTGCCTTTTGTGGCTTCTGATTACAAGGGGGAATCAAAAACAAGATCGGTTTTAAAATTTTGAAAATTTTTTTAAATTTTTTGAAGCCATTCAATAGAATAACTTTTTACAACGAATAAATCAAGAGTTTTGTAATCGATTGTTTAACGAAAGGTCTTTTGTTGACAAGTGTTTTAAAATATGGTATTCTAAAAGATGAAACATAGGATAAGGTGGTGTTGAACTTGACCGAAAAGCATGAATTGTCGACCATGCCGAAGAAATTAAAGGAATATTTAGATGGAAATAGTTTGATTTCGGGTAAACCTCTTGTATTTGCCGAAGGTGATATGGAGTTTTCGTGTGAGTTCAGACACCATGTTCTGATTTTGTGCGAAAATGCCTTGATTCTTGGCAAGGCAAAGGATATCACAAAGGAATTTAAAAATCATAAGCCTTCCGATAAACGCGAGCGCGAGTGGCAGGAATACACTTTTGAGACCTTTGATATAAAAAACATAACGTCAGCCGCTATCGATAATCTTGTTGTGGGCGGTATTTTCCGTATCGAATTAAACGGTGAGGATATTCCGCTTTGCGCCTGCACCAATACATATAAAAACCGACTCAATTCGCTTTGTGAGGTTTTGAATCTTTTGGCAAGCGATGAGGAAATACCCGAAGAAAAGCTTGTTCACGAAAAAAGAGTTGATGTTTGTCCCAAGTGTGGCAAAAAGTATCCTAATCAAGATCGCAAGATCTGTCCCAAATGTATGGATAAGCGCCGAATTTTCCTGCGGTTGGGCTCATTTTTCAAACCCTACATACCTTTTATAGTTGTAATGTGTGTCATGAACCTGCTGACAGCGGGTCTGTCGGCACTGTGGCCGTATTTAAACGGAAGTGTTCTGTATGACGGCGTTTTGAAGATGGATCATTCGGTCTCGTTCCTTTCAAAAATCCCTATATACGATTTTGCGGTTTTGTTGGGAATTTTGGCGTTGACCATGGTGGTCTGCAAGCTTTTGCAACAGTTGTTCGGTGTTATACACGGACGAATGGTGGCCAAGGTCGTGCCCGAGGTTGTCAGCACCATAAAGAAAAAGGTGTTTGGCTCTATTCAGTCTTTGTCGGTGTCGTTCTTTACCGATAAGCGCACAGGCGGTCTTATGACCCGAATTATAAACGATGCCAATCAGATTTCCGATCTGTTTATCGACGGCATACCTCACATTTTGCCTAATGTTCTAACCCTTTGTTTTTCTTTTGCAATTATGTTTGCAACCAACTGGATTTTGGCTTTGGTTGCTATGGCGGCTTTGCCCTTGACAGCTATAATCAGCGTTAAGCTTCAGCCGAGAATGTGGCACTATAATAGCCGTATGCACCAAACCTCGCGTGATTACCGTGCAAAGTTTAATGATAACCTTGTGGGAGCCCGTGTTGTTAAAGCATTTGGTATGGAAAAGGCCGAAGCTGACCGTTTGGCGGTTGAAAATGACCGTGTGTATGAAGCGCAGTATGACAGTTTGAAGTTTGATACCAAGTTCAGTGCGCTTTACGAAGTCGCTAAGTCGCTTACCGCCATGCTTACCTGGGGTGTTGGTGTTTGCTTTGTTTTGGCGGTGTTTGAACCTAAAATGACATACGGTGAGTTGGTCACCTTCACGGGTTATGTTGCCATGCTTGCTGACCCTGCAACATTCTTTATGCATGTGCTCCGTTGGTGGTCAAGCTCCATGAACTCGGCACAGCGTATTTTCGAGATAATCGACGCTAAACCCGATGTTATTGAAACTCTTGAGCCCGCAAAGCCTGAGGTCATTAAAGGCGGATTAAAGCTTGAAAATGTGACCTTTGGTTATGAAGAAAACCGTGATGTTATAAAGAATGTCAGCGTTGAGGTGGCCCCCGGTGAAATGTTAGGCATAGTCGGACGTTCCGGAGCTGGAAAATCCACCCTTGCCAATCTTATAACAAGGCTTTATGACCCTAATTCGGGTCACATTTATCTTGACGGTGTTGACATACGCGATATGTCGTTTGAGGATATCAGAAGTACGGTTGCTTTGGTCAGCCAGGAAACCTATATTTTCCGAGGCTCCATTTTCGATAATATTGCCTATGCTAATCCAAAAGCCGACCGAAAGGCTGTGCTTAAGGCGGCTTATGCGGCAAGTGCTCACGACTTTATTTGTAAGCTCCCCGACGGGTATGACACCTTTGTCGGAACGGGCGGAAGAAGTCTTTCGGGCGGAGAAAGGCAGAGAATTTCCATAGCACGTGCAATCCTTGCCGACCCCAAAATACTGATTTTAGACGAGGCAACCGCCGCTGTTGATACCGAGACCGAGCGTAATATTCAAAACGCTTTGGAGGAGCTTATCAAGGGCAGAACAACCCTTTCGATAGCCCATAGAATATCCACCCTTCGCAATGCAGATAAGCTGATAGTAATTGAGGACGGACGCGTTGTCGAGCAGGGTACACACAATGAATTGATACGTATGGACGGAACCTATTTCAAGCTTGTTCAGATTCAGAACGAGGCATTGAAGTTCCGCGGAATTTCTGAGTAAGGAGTGAGCCTAATGAGTAATGACATTTTAAAAAATGAAGAAACCAAGGTTGAAAGAATGCTTGAAATATTGAGGCTGACTCCCGAAAATGCGACTTTTAGAGAAACCGCAGGCGGATTTGCCGCCGTGACGGTTAACGGTGTTGATCACGGGCATGTCAATATCATCAGAACCTTTCCTTTGAGCGATGCCAATAAGTTTTTGTCTATCCGTCTGCCCGACGGCAAGCAGGATGAGGTT
The DNA here is from genome assembly GCA_045637775.1 of Acutalibacteraceae bacterium. Taxonomy (GTDB): domain Bacteria; phylum Bacillota; class Clostridia; order Oscillospirales; family Acutalibacteraceae; genus UMGS172. The sequence continues at coordinate 40,957 of JAZUAC010000062.1, forward strand.
GGCATGATCGAGGATATTGCTGATTTCGACGGTGAGACCCGTGCTTTGCTAGAAAAGCAGTTGAAGATAAGATATTATCGTCCTTTGATACTTTCGATTGAAAATATCAAAGAGGAATACGGTCACACCTATTGGACTGTTGTGACCGATAAGGGCCCTACCAAATTCGCGAGTTCTTCGGGCTCGGCAAGTGCGGTCATCCGCTACAAAAAGGGTGTCATTATAAAGGACTCCAACGACAATCGCTATGAAATAGAGGACCTTTCAAAATTAACCCCTAAAGAAATGAAAAAATTGGATTTGTATTTGTAATTCTTAGAAAGGCAGTGTATGGAACTTAATTTACCGTTACCTAAAAGCCTTCGTTCGCGTCTTGATGAGGTAACTCAAGAGCCTACGGTGTACTGTGTGCAATCAGAGATTGACACCGAAGGTAATTACACCCAAGATGTTTACGTTGGTGCGACAAAGACGGTGTTGTTTGCCTTTATTGGCGAGCAGACCAAATTTGTAAATATTGCCGATTGTGAAAAGGTACAGATTCGCAATCAGGTGGATAACGGACTTCTCACCTATACCCAAAAAGGCGAGGAGTATATCCTTGCGCGCTTTACCGGGACCCACACCACACATTTTGCCTGTCTTGCCCGCGGTGTTAAGCTTTTAATGAATAACAATGACCGTGTTGTTACCAATTCGGAACGCGAAAAGAAATGTCCTAAATGCGGAAGAATGCTCACCAAAGCAGGCTTTTGCATTGTGTGTGACAAAAAGAATCGAAGCTTTGGTAGAATTATTGAGATAGCAAAGCCTCACAAGCTCGCACTCATAGTCATAACGGCGTTGATGCTTTTGGGTACGGCGGTGACACTTGGTCAGCAGTTTGTTGTCCGTTGGTTTACCGACGGTTATCTTGCTGAAGGTAAGGGAACACTTGGTGACATTGCATTGTTTGTCACTCTTTATGTCGGAATCTCATTGATAACGGTTATAGGTCACATGGCGAGAAGCTTTTTGTGTAGCCGATTGGGCATGCGAATAAGCCGTGGACTCAGAGCTAAACTCAACGACCATATGCAAAAGCTTTCCATGTCGTATATCGGCAAGCGAAATACAGGTGAACTGCTTGCACGTGTGTTTAACGACACTTTAAATGTCCGCACATTTTTTACCAACTGCTTCTGCAATATGTTCTCGCAGGTGGTGACCTTGGTTGCACTTGCGGTGCTTATGCTGATACTTAATTGGAAATTAGCTTTGGCGGCATTCGTATTTGCGCCGCTTATTATGATTTTTGCCAAGACATTCTGGCCGCATATTCGCAAGATTTTCCACCGTCAGCGTCGAAAGGGCGACCGCATACAAAACAAATTGCAAGATGTCTTGTCGGGCATACGCATTGTTAAGTCCTACGGCCGCGAAAAGGCCGAGATTGAAGAGTTTGACCGCTTGAACGATGAGTTTGCCAAGGTTCAAAGGAAGAACGAATTGTTCTTTGCAACTGTGTTCCCATTTTTGTCACTGCTCATGTCGTTAGGAACATACCTTGTGGTTTATCTTGGCGGCTTGGATGTGTTAAGCGGTGATATGACGCTGGGCGGTCTTGTTCAGTTTATATCCTATGCAGGAATGCTGTTAGGTCCTTTAAGCTGGATGACCTTCTTGCCGAGGCAGATTGTCAATATGACTACAAGTCTTGACCGAATTTACGATGTTCTGGACGAGAAACCCGAGATTTCTTCCAAAGAAAACGCTAAAAAAGCCGACATCAAGGGTGACATCAGCTTTAAGAATGTTGTTTTTGGCTACCGTTCGCACGAAACTGTGCTTGACGGAGTCAGCATCGATGTAAAGGCGGGCGAGATGATAGGTCTTGTCGGAGCATCGGGCACAGGTAAATCGACCTTTATAAACCTTGTTATGCGTCTTTATGATGTTGAAGAAGGAAGCATAACGATTGACGGTGTTGACATTAAGGATTACGATGTCAGCGACTATCACAGTAAGATTGGCGTTGTGTTGCAGGAGACCTTCCTCTTTGCGGGAACGGTGCTTGATAATATCAGCTTTGCAAGACCCGATGCCTCGCTTGAGGAAATTATAAGGGCGGCAAAGGCGGCCAACGCACACGAATTTATTTGCAAACTTCCCGACGGATATAACACCTATGTCGGTGAAAAGGGTCATATGCTTTCGGGCGGTGAAAAGCAGAGAATTGCTATTGCCCGAGCCATTTTGGGCGATCCGAGGATTTTGATTTTGGATGAAGCAACCTCGGCACTCGATACCGAAAGTGAGTATCAGATCCAGCAGGCGTTGGAACGCTTGCGACAGGGTCGAACCACCTTTGCCATTGCTCACCGCTTGTCGACACTTCGTTGTGCCGACCGAATTGCGGTTATAGATGACCACAAGATTGCCGAACTCGGCTCTCATAACGAGCTTTTGAAACAAAAAGGCATCTACTACGGTCTCGTCATGGCCCAGCTCGAAATGAACAAGCGAAAAGGGAAAGAGTGATGATTCCGTATAATAAAGACCTTGTTACAAATGCAAAAACTTTGCGAAAAAACATGACGAGCGAAGAAAAGCATCTGTGGTATGATTTTTTTAAAAAACTTCCCACTACCGTTAAACGCCAGCATAATATTGAAAATTATATTGTTGACTTTTATATCGCAAGCCATAAGTTGGTTATCGAACTTGACGGTGTGCAACACTCAACAACCGAGGCTATGTTGGAAGATGAGAAAAGAACAAAGGTCTTGGCAAGGTGGGGAATAACTGTTGTTAGATACACAAACCGAGAGGTGAATCAGAATTTTAATTCGGTTGCACAGGATATTCTTAATAAATTAGGGATGTCATTCTCGGATTTGAAATGATGTAAAATGTGGGAAACTCACTTCGGCTTGTCAGCCTTCTCCGGTGGGAGAAGGTGGCGTGAGGAACGAGCGACGGATGAGGCGTTTGTTGGGCCATGATTTAGTGAATGCTGTTTCTTGGTTTTGCGGGCTGCCGTGGCGTCAGCCCCTACTACCCATCCACCACTGCGTGGTCCCCCTTCCCTCGCAAGGGAAGGCTGTCAGGATTTAAAGTTCAGATACAAAAAAAGCAGCCGTGAGGCTGCTTTTTTATATACTGTCTTTCAACCCTAAAATATAATCGGTTGATGTTTTATAATACTTTGCAAGCGCTATTACAAATCGCGTTGGAATTTCACGCTTGCCGGTTTCATAATTACTGTAAACGCGTTGGTCGATATTCAAATAAGCAGCAACTTCTTTTTGCTTAAGGTCGTGATCTTCACGAAGGTCGCGTAATCTTGGATAGTACATAATTTTCTGTCAATCAATAAGATTCTCTCTATCGAAAATAGGTGAATCAAAGAAATCCTTAATATTTATTTCAAGACCTTCGCATATTTCATAGATAATACGAATCTTCATACTTGGGAATTTGCACTTCATAACAGTGCTTAATGTTGACTGTGGCACACCGCTTTTCATTGAAAGTTGATATTGTGTAATATTGTTTTGCTTGCATAATTGCGTTATTCGTTTAGATATAGCTTCATTTAATTGCATAAATCCAACCCTCCATATACTTCGCTTACTTGATATAAGTATATGGCTATTTTAAACAATGTTACTTCGAGTACTTGATAAAACAAAGTAAAAGTGATATAATGATGTACAAGAGGTGATATTATGTTATTACAGGATTGTATTACTATGGATATTGAATATTTAAAAAAGATTTTCAATAAACGGTTAGAAGGCAAATATATCAATTATGGGTTGGATGAAATATTGGCAAAGGCTGAACTTTTGAAAAATGATATTTCTGAATATATTCTTTACCCTATAAATCCTTTGTATGATTATTTTGTGGACTTAGGTATAACCGACGAAACAGAAATGCGCAGATTGTTGGCAACCATGTTTTACTTTCACATTAAGAATGAAAGCAAAAATCTTGGTTAGGAAGATGGCCCTCTCACCCGACATACGCCGGGAGCTCTCCCAAAGGGAGAGCCTATATAGAAAAAAGCAGCCGTGAGGCTGCTTTTTGTTTGTTTAAATATCATAAAACTCAAAATTCTTGGCTGAATTTTTGGCGGCAAGGCACATTTTAGCGCTCAAAATTCCGCTTTCAAGCGTTGCGCAAGAGTTTTTGTTGCCACGGACAACATCAACAAAATTTTGAACAAGAATCTTATTTTACTATGCCATCCAAAATGACGTTTTTGACGTTGTAGTTACTGTCGGCAATAACAAAATCAGCAACCTTACCAACTTCAATACTGCCCATGGTGTTGTCAACCTTGTGAAGCTTTGCGGGTGCTAAAGACAACATTTTTGATGCGGTGCAAATGTCAATTCCGTAATCCTTTACAAGCACCCTCAAGCAACGATCGGATGTGGCAATACTGCCTGCAAATGAGGATAAATCCTGCAATTTGGCAACGCCGTCGTCAACAATGACTTCGCATCCGCAAGAGGGTGTACCGAGATACGCCTTTTTCAAGTCGGTGCCTGCAATTCGCATAGCATCGGTAATGGCGCACACCTTTTCGGATCCCTTTATCTTCAAAGCAAGCCTCAAAACGCCTTTCGGGATGTGGCAACCGTCACAAATCAGCTCTATCACAACATCATCGTTAAGATAAGCCGCCTCAACCACACCGTCAAGCACCTTTTGACCCTCTTTGTGGTAGGTCGTAACAGCATTGTAGCAATGGGTGACATGAGAAAAACCTGACTTAATTCCCGTCTCGGCCTCGTCGGTTGTGGCGGTTGAGTGTGCTATCGAGCAAATTACACCCTTTTCGGAAAGGTACTCGGCAAATTTATCGGCATCGGGCAACTCGGGTGCTGCGTCCCAACGGATGATGTGACCTTCGGAAAGCTCGTAGAGATGTTTTACCTCGTTCATATCGGGGTAACGCAGAAGGTCGCCTCGTTGCGCACCCTTTGATTTGCCACCTGCACCCGAAAGATACGGTCCTTCAAGGTGGAGTCCCAAGGTTTTGGCACCCTTGCGGTCGGTCTTCAAAAACTCAAGATAAGCCTTGACAAAGTTTTCAAGTTCTTCGGGTGTTGCGGTCATTGAGGTCGGCACAAGCGTGGTGGTTCCGTGCTTTAAATGTGTGGTTGTTATCGTTTCAAAGGCCTCAACCGTGGCTTCCATAAAATCGGCACCGCCGCCACCGTGAACATGGCTTTCGATAAAGCCTGCCAACAGATATCCGCCGTTTGCATCAAGTGTTTTGATGTCGCTCGGTGCATTTTTGCAGTCGATTTCGGCAATTTTGCCATCTAAAACCAACACCGAAACCTTGTCGGTAACGGTGCTGGAAAGTACAACTTTAGCGTTTTTTATAAGTAAATTGTTCATTTTACTTGTTGTAAACTCTAATCTGGGGAATGGGGCAGGCGGTGGCAACCTGGGCGGCATAAAGGGTTGCATCGGGGTGGTTGCGGAAAAGTGAGCAGGGAACGTGGCAGGTGATTTCACCGTGCAAAACCTTGCGCAAAGCGCCTGCATTCCAGTCACGGGGCATACACATAATAACCTTCTTTGCCTTGAACATTTCCTTCATACCAACGGTGATGCAATACTCGGGGATAGCCTCAAGGTCGGCACCGCAGTTCATAAATGCGTTGATGGTCTTGGTTTCACGGCTGATTTTGAGCACACGGGTAGGACGGTTCAAGAACTCCTCGTTGGTGCAATCCTCACCCGGCTCGGGCGGTTCGTTGAAGGCATAGTGTCCGTTGATACCAACGCCTCCAAAGACCAAATCAAGCTTGCCGTACTTTTCGATAATCTCCATAACCTGACCGGGATTCTTGGGGTCGGGGAAGATACGATTTTCGGGCAGAACGTTCAGTTCGTCATCGATGAGCGAATAGAAAACACGGTCCATACCGCCACGGAATGAAAGCGGGTCGTTGTAATCAACATAATCGGTCTCGTTTTCGAGGTATTCATCCATGTTGATAAATACACAGTTTTTGAGCGAAATGCGGTACTTGTTTACAAGATGAACAAGACGGGCATAAGGGCCAAGAGGACCATAAGGTACAACTGCAACGGTGGGCTCGCCCTTTTTGTTGTTGGCTTCGATAACCTCAAGAACATCAATCGCAACGCGCCAATACATATCAACCTCGGCTTCACAAACCTGAAGATTGATGGTTGTATTTTTGGCAAGGTCTTGAGGTTCGATAAGATTGTAGAATTTTGTTTCCATTTTTATCACCTTTCAAATATTGTTTTTTATCATATCGTTTAAAGTTTCGCGGAAGCACATAAACTTTTCTTCTGACACGGCGTCGGTGTGGAAATCCACATCACCGTAATGCTCTTTCAAGAAATCCAATGTAGCGGTGCGACCTATCAAACTTTCGAGCAACTTTAAGGCACGCATATCGTTCAAGCCGTCATAAAATACCTTTTGACGAATTGATTGTATGCAGTCGCCGTTGGTGGCGGGGTAGACCATAAATGCCGTGGCAGGGTTGGCACCGTTATAGTGACAAGGCTCGGTCTTGGGGTCAAACAGACCGTAGCTCAACATATCATAATAGTAATTGTAACCCCAATGTAAAAAGCCTTTTACATTATAGGAATAAAGGCTTAAGCCCAGCATTCGGTTGCGTTCGGGTGAACAGTTGAGCTTGCGGTTGCTCATACCGTCCACACATTGAGCACCCGTGTAGTAGCCCCAAAGGTTTTTGGCCCTGCCCTTAAAATCATGAATGAAATCGGTTGCAACAATAGGTGTTTGAACCGTGCCATCCTCATAAAACTCATAGTGTGACAACGCGTCACCACGCATATAACCTTGGAGCAGGTCACGGACGATGTTGGTGGCCTTTTGGTAGTCGGTTTTCATTCTCGGGAACGGCTCGTCGGAAATGTGGAACAGAAAGTTCTTGTCAATCTTCAAATCTTTTAAGAATTTCAGCAGTTCGGTGATGTAGGCACGCAAAAATGTGGCATACTTTTTAGCGCTCGCCTTTGTGTCCCAACCGAAGATACGCTTGTATTTTCCGTTAACGGTTGCCATTACCTTGGGGGCGTTTTTAGCACCCCATTGGGTAAAGAAATGCGAATGTTCAAAATATTTTATACCGCATTTTTTGGCTTCTTCTATAAAGCGTTTGAGCAGCGTGAAATCGAACTTATACTGTCCGTCAACCACTTGGACACCAACCAGCTGTGCCGTCATACGCTCACCGCCAATCGGTGTGTCCAAAGGTGGCGTGAAGCAGGGGGTCAGTATCATGTTCATACCGTTTTTGGCGGCGGTGGTGGCAAATTTGCGGAAAATCTCCCAAAAACGCTCCGAGAACATTTCCACGCCATAGGTGTCACAAAGACAATCGCAATGGAACCAATTGGTGTAGATGAGTTTCTGCTTTGGCAATTTTGCGTCAACTACCTCAACCGTCAACTCACATTCGCCCACAACGTTATTGGTGCTTCGGGATAACAACTGCAGTTTGATGCTGTGTTGACCTGCAGGTACGGTCTTTTCATTTTCGTTGACCGTAAGCCAAATAGCCTTCCAACTGTCACGCACGGCGTGAAGTTGAATATTGTCACCGTCAAAATGCACCTTACTCCACGGGTTGCCACCGTTTTTTAACTTGGGGTTGACCGTTTTGGGCAAAAGCATATCGTAAAAAACACCTGCACGGAATTTGTCTTCCAATTTCAATTCCGATGTCTGCAGAACGGGTACGGCACCTTCACTATAAAGCGAAATAGGTAGGTCGCTTTCAATTTTAAGGTTAAAGGGGATAGAAATTGTTTCCTCTGCAGTCACTTTAAAAGCCACTTGGAACGACAACGGCTCGTTTTTCATACACGAAAAACTGTGCTTTTCAGCCATGGTTGGATCAACCTCGGGCAAGACCCTGTGCAGGGCACTCAACACGACCGTTTTGATTGGATATTCGGGCATAAAGACGCTCCCTTCCAACTTAAATATCATATTCATTATACAGAAAAATTTAGGTCGAGTAAAGGTCGAAAGTTGCTAAAAAATAGGACAATATTGCTATTGACAAAGGTTTGTTGGCGGTTTATTATATTAAATAAAGTTGTGCGATAGCACAAGATAAGGAGTGGCGATGAGGAACTATGCCGCATTATAATTACACCACCCAGCGTGTGTCGGATGAATATATAACCCTCAACAACTGCGGCGAGCAGTATCTCGGAAACCGCGATTACGATACTGTTCGTGAACACGGTAGGGTGGATTTTGGCATACAGTTTATTGAATCAGGCAAATGCACTTTTGAGGACAACGGGGTTGTCAGAACGGCCGAGGCAGGGAGTCTTTTGTTGCATTTCCCAAACGTTCGGCAACATTATTCCTTTAAAAAAGAGGATGGAACACACCTGATGTGGGCACACTTTTCAGGCACTTCATGCTCAATGCTCGATTCTCTTTATACCGGTGAGACAGTCTGTGTAAAACTGACCGACCCAAAGGATTTCAAGCGTGTATTTGACCGAATGATTGCCGCCAATAATGTTCGCCGTGCCAACTATAAAACGGTTTGCGGCGGTTATGTGACCGTTTTGCTGGGGTTGATACTTCGCAGTGTTGCCGAACAAAACGAAAAGGCCGAGGGTCATGGCTATGAAAGACTTATCACGGTTATAAACTATATGAACAGCAATTTTGAGCAACCCATAGACCTCGAAAAATATGCCGATATGTGCTATGTCAGTCGAAGCCGATTTATACATATGTTTAAAGAACACACAGGCTTTTCACCATACAATTTTCAGCTGAAAATACGCATGGAGCGTGCAGTTGAAATGCTTGAATACACCTCTTTAAGCGTTGATGAAATTGCCGAAATGGTAGGGTATTCCGATTGTTCATATTTTTGCCGTGTGTTCAAAAAAAATACAGGGCACACACCCTTGTTTTACCGAAAAAAATAGCCTTGGACTCACGGGTCCAAGGCTTTTGTGTCGTCAGATTCTATTTCAGTTTGTTCGGTTTGGGGTTCGTTCTTTTTATTCTTTTGGTGACGCACATATGCGTAAAATACCGTGCTGAAAAACACAACTGAAGCACCCGAAAAAATAATCCAAGGTATGCAAGACGAGATTGTTTCACCGTACTCCTTTATTTGTTGGTTGGCTTCAAAATTAGCGTTTCTATAGGCTTCCATTTCAGCAAAGCTTTCCTGCCTTTTTGCATCATCACCGTTTTCACGGGCAGTCTGCCATTCGACCATTGCCATGTTATAGAGAACATTTCTTTCTTTATAGTGCGGGTCGTTTTTTATGTTCTTTCTCGAAAAGGCTGAATAAATACAAACACCGCCTAAAATAAGTCCTATCAATAATGACAAAGCTACAAGTGAGGCAATTATCTTACGCCACAAATTTTGCGTTATAACACGCACCTTCAAGTTGTGATAGGCAAATCTTATTCGCCAAAACATCGGTAACGGTTCACCGTCTATAGCGTCGGCATCCTCATAACGGCGAATAGTGGTCTGTACCATAAAATATCCTATAAGCAAAACAGGACAGGCGCCGAAGAACCACACAATAGCGGCATCAACACCGTAATACATCATCACCATTGTGACCAGCATAACGGCAACGGCAATACCAACAATAATAAGTCCTGCAATATACCAAGGGCTTTTTCTGTATCTCATACTGACTCCAAAAAGGTTTTGTTTTTAGATATTGTACCATAGGGAGTGGAAAAATCAAAGTGATTTTTGAATATTTACAAAACTTTAATAAAAAAGTTCAGTTTAAAGTGAAAAAATATGTTGTATAAAGAACAAAAGTTTGGTACAATAAAGATAAATATAAATATAGTTAAAAGGAGAACTGTGCACTTTTTTGAGTTTGATTTGAGCGCAGTTCAAGATTTGGGAGGATTTTATGAACAGTGTTACAATTAAAGAACTCTATTCCTTGGATAAGACTATTGCCGCAGGTGTTTTTGAGGGCTTGACCTACCCGTGGGAGGCTTTGTCCAAAATAAAAAGTTTTATTTTGGAATTGGGTGCGACCCTTGACCCCGAAAGGTACGAAAAGCGCGGTGAGGATATTTGGGTAGCCAAAAGCGCCAAGGTTTTCCCCAGTGCTTATATAGCAGGACCCTGCATCATAGATGAAGAGGCTGAGGTTCGCCACTGTGCGTTTATCAGAGGCAGTGTTATCATCGGTAAAGGCTCGGTTGTCGGTAATTCGACCGAAATGAAAAATGCGATAATTTTTGATAACGTTCAGGTTCCGCATTATAACTATGTCGGTGATTCTATTCTTGGCTATCGTTCACACATGGGTGCAGGCTCTATCACCTCTAACGTAAAATCTGACAAGACACTGGTTAAGGTAACGGTTGGAGATGAGCGCATTGAAACAGGCCTCAAGAAATTTGGTGCAATGCTGGGTGATTTTGTTGAGGTCGGCTGCGGTAGCGTGTTAAATCCCGGTACGGTTATCGGTAAAAACAGCAATATCTATCCTCTTTCCTCGGTAAGAGGTGCTATTCCTGCAAATTCCATCTATAAAAAACAAGGTGAAGTTGTTACTAAAAGGTAATGCGTGAGGGTTCGTTGGATGGAAGTGTGGGATATACTTGATAAAAACGGCGTTCCAACCGGAAAAACGGTGGAACGCAAGCGTGTTTGTCTCGGCAAGGGCGAATATCACCTTGTGGTGCATATTTGGATATTGGGTAATGACGGTCGTGTACTTATCCAGCGCCGCAGCTTTGATAAACCGTTGATGCCGGGCGAATGGGCGGCGATAGGCGGAAGTGCACTTTCGGGCGAGTCGGCTGTAGCCGCAGCAAGACGTGAGCTTTCGGAAGAAATGGGCATTGAGGCCGAGGAAACCGACCTTAAACCTATCAAAAACATGGTTCGCAAGAACTCTATACTTAATATTTTCATGGTGTGCAGAACAATGCCTGTTGCCGACCTTACCTTGCAGGAGGAAGAGGTCAGCGAGGCTAAATGGGTACACCGAAACAAGCTTCGCCAGATGATAAAGAACGGCGAATTTCATAACTACGGCAAGGAGTATTTCGATGCGGTCTTCGGAGCGTTCGACAAGAAGTCTGCCATAAGACGGAGAAAGAGACGATATGAGTCACGAAACAGAAAATAAACAGTGTCAGATTTGTAAGGGCTATCTTTTCGAGGATGACGACATTGTAATATGCCCCCAATGTGGAGCACCTCATCACAGAGACTGTTGGCAGACAACGGGTCGCTGCGGTGTTGAGTCCGATCACGGAACCGACCGCCAGTACGACAAGGTTCAGGCGGCAAAAAAAGAAGAAGAGAGTTCTGACGGAGAGGAAAGAACCTGCCCGCATTGCAAGAGAATATCAAAATCGCATGAAGGCGATTTTTGTCCCTACTGCGGTCAAGCTTATAACGGTACAGGTAACCGCCAAAATCGTCAATACGGTGATCCCATGGGAGCGGGCCCTGTTTTTATGGGCGGCATGCCGTTCAACCCTAATTCATATGGTGGAATCCCCAAGGATTCCAAGATAGAAGATGTGAAGGTTGAGCATATTGCAAAATTTGTCGGAAGTAATGCCCACCGTTATGTTCCGAGGTTTGCTACACTTAATAAGCACAACAAGGGCTCGTGGAACTGGGCAGCATTCCTGTCACCCGCGGCATGGTGTTTTTCGAGAAAATTGTATGTTCAAGGCATTTTGTATGCCATAATAATGATTGCGGGCTCGCTTTGCGGAGTGCCGTTTTATCAGACCCTCAACGCAATGGAGACCGACGGAATGACCACCATGCAGGTCTATCAAATGGTGGCCCAAAACATCGGTCAGTTTGGTTGGCTCGAGTTGGGAATGCTGGGACTTGGAGCAGTGCTGAATCTCGTGCCCAGAATAATCTGCGGAAGATTAGCCGACTGGAATTACAGGACCTTTACCCTCGAAAATGTCAGAAAAATTGTTGCTGACCCCGAGGTTGAGGATGTTGACGAGGCTCTTATGCGCTCGGGCAACCTCAATTTCCTGGCAATGTTTATTGCACTTTTGGCAGTAGAGAATATACCGACTATAATAGCAAGCTTTATCATTTAAGTATTTGTTTAAGGAGAATAAGCATATGATTCGTAAAGCTATTATCCCCGCCGCCGGACTCGGCACTCGCGTTTTGCCTGCCTCAAAGGCAGTCCCCAAGGAAATGCTTCCCATTGTTGACAAGCCGGCTATCCAGTACATAGTTGAAGAAGCGGTCGATGCAGGTATTACCGATATTCTTATTATCACCAACCGCGGCAAAGGCGTTATTGAAGACCATTTTGACCATTCGTTTGAATTGGAACGCTTGCTTGAGGAACGCGGTGGCAAAGAGGATGTTTTGTCCGAACTGAAATCGGTTGCCAAAATGGCCAACATCTATTTTATCCGTCAGAAGGAAGCCAAGGGCTTGGGCCACGCTGTTTTGTGTGCTAAGAGCTTTGTTAAGGATGAGCCGTTTGCCGTTATGTACGGTGACGATGTTATCATAAACGAAAAAGACCCCGTTGTCGGTCAGGTTATGCGCGCTTATGAAAAGCATGGAAAATGTGCCGTCGGCATTAAAGAGGTCACTCCCGAGCAGATTGTAAAGTATAGCTCGATGAAGGTTCAGAATATCGAGGACAATGTTTATTACATTGACGATATGATAGAAAAACCGCCGCTTGATAAGATATTCTCAATGTATTCGATTTTGGGTCGCTGTGTGCTCACTCCCGATATTTTCGATGTGCTTGAGACTATTCCCAACGGTGCAGGCGGTGAATTGCAGTTGACCGATGCCATGGCCGAAATTGCCCGTCGCGACGGTATGGTTGGTGTTGATTTTGACGGAATCCGTTACGACATGGGAAATAAATTCGGCATTTTGAAGGCCAATATCGAGGTCGGTCTTAGACACCCCGATGTTAAAGATGAATTGAGAGAGTTCATCAAGCAAATAGCGTCTGAAATTTAAGATTTTAGGTGAAAAAATATGTCAAAAATATCATTAAGCCAAAAACAAATGTTGGTTTACGGTTTTTTGAAAAAAACAATGGGCAACTCCATTCCGCCAACCGTGCGTGAGATATGTGAGGCAACGGGTATCCGTTCAACCTCAACGGTGCACGCGGCTTTGTCGGCTTTGGAGGAAAACGGTTATATCGTGCGTGATGCCAAGTCGTCTCGCAGTATCCGCCTTACGGGCACTGCCGAAACCTCAATGGTGCCGCTTGTGGGCAAGGTCACGGCAGGTCAGCCTATTTTGGCGGTTGAGGAGATAGAAGGGTATATTCCTTATCCCATTTCATCCGAACGGTCGGAAAGTCTGTTTGCACTTCGCGTTTCGGGACTCAGTATGCGTGATGCAGGCATTCTTGACGGTGACATTATCATTGCTGATAAAGATTTGTCGAGCAAAAACGGTGATATTGTTGTAGCATTGATCGAGGATGAGGCTACCGTTAAGCGCCTTGTGTCTGAAAACGGTAAAAAGCCGTACCTCTTGCCCGAAAATCCCGATTTTGACCCCATTTACCCCGAGTATATGGAGATACTCGGCAGGGTTGTGGGAAGTTATAGAAAGTATTAAAAAGTATTGAACTATGAAAAAGGTTTATATTTTTACCGATGGTGCGTGTTCGGGTAATCCCGGTCCCGGTGGTTGGGGTGCCGTTTTGAGGTATAACTCGGTTGAAAAAGAGCTTTCGGGTTCCGACCAAAACACCACCAACAACCGAATGGAACTTACCGCCTGTATTGAGGCTTTGAAGCTTTTGAAAGAACCGTGCGAGGTGGTGCTGACGACCGATTCGCAGTATGTTGTCAACGGCATTACAAAGGGTTGGGCGGCATCGTGGAAACAGAACGGTTGGCGCAAGGGCGATAAAAAGCCTGCACTTAACCCCGAGCTTTGGGACGAATTGCTCGACCTTTGCGAAAAGCATAAGGTTACTTTTGAATGGATAAAAGGTCACGCAGGACACGAGGAAAATGAGCGTTGCGACCGCCTTGCCGTCGAGGAGTATCAAAAGTATATCAAAAAGTAATACTAATATATGTTAATTTTTTTACTTCCTGTTTGTAATCATTCAGACGCGAGGTAAGAATTATATAAAACGAGAATCTTAATTACGCGAATTTCGTGTCGAGGTTCTCGACCGGTCAGTTCGCAAAATCCTGACCTAAAATAAAACTACGGAGGAATTTAATATGTCTAAATCACAAACGCTGTCGCGCTATATCGTGACAGCGGCACTTATTGCTGCTGCCTATGCGGCATTGACCTATGTCTCGGCTTTTTTGGGGCTTGCCTACGGTGGCATTCAGTTCCGATTGTCTGAGGCTTTGAACATTTTAGCCGCATTCACCCCTGCCGCGATTCCCGGACTTATGATAGGCTGCGTTATTGGCAACATCGGAAGTCCGTTCGGCTTGGTTGACATCGTTGTCGGCACGGTTGCAACGGGTCTTGCCGCGGTTTTGATAAGACTTATGGCAAAATGCTGCGGTAAATTAACACCCTATCTCGGGATTTTACCACCGACATTGTTTAATGCGGTGCTTGTCGGTCTTGAGATAACCTGGTTTTTGCCAGAAGGGGTTACATGGGCAGGCTTTTTGCTTGTGGCAGTCGAGGTAGCAATAGGTGAGATTGCCGTTTGCGGTGCTTTGGGCGTGCCGCTTTATTTCACGGCAAAAAAACATATGAAAAAACTATTCAAAGCAGAATTGAGATAGAAAAGAGGTGCTTTCCGTGAGTAAGGTTCTGATAGTCGGTGGAGGTGCTGCAGGTCTTATGGCAGGCTATTCGGCGGCTATGATGGGTGCCGAGGTCACAGTGCTTGAACGCAATCCTCGACCTGCACGAAAGGTTATGATAACTGGTAAGGGTCGTTGCAATGTTACCAATGACACCGATGTAAACGGACTTGTCAATGCCGTCACGGGTAATGGTCGTTTTCTTTATTCGGCTTTCAGTAACTTCACTTCGGAAGACACCAAAAACTTTTTTGAAAACCACGGTGTTGCCCTTAAAACCGAGCGTGGCAACCGTGTTTTCCCTGAAAGTGATAAGGCGGTCGACATTGTCGATGCTTTGGTTAATGCCGCAAAAGAGGTAGGCGTGAGGATAATTCAAGAACGCGTTACCGAGCTTGTGACCTCAAAAGGTGCTGTCGGTGGTGTTAAATGCGAAAGCGGTAATGTCTATTTTGCCGATTCGGTGATTATTGCTACGGGGGGTCTTTCCTATCCTTTGACGGGGTCTACGGGTGATGGTTACGATTTGGCAAAATCGGTGGGACATACTGTGACCGAGCTTCGTCCGTCGTTGGTTGCCGTCAATGTGTTAGAGGGCTGGTGTTCCGATGTTCAGGGGTTAAGCCTTAAAAATATCAAGGTTACGGTTACTAAAAACGGCGGGTCTAAACCGATATACGATGACTTCGGTGAATTGATGTTCACTCACTACGGCTTGTCGGGTCCTGTTATTTTAAGTGCTTCGGCCTATACACCCGACCCTGAAAATAATGAGTACAAGGTGCATATCGACCTTAAACCTGCACTGTCAAGCGAAAAGTTGGATGAACGCATCCGCCGTGATTTTGAAAAGAACCTGAATAAGGATTATATAAATTCTTTGGGTGAATTGTTGCCGAGAAAACTGATACCCGTTGTGGTAAAGTTATCGGGTATTGAGCCTTCTCAAAAGGTTAATCAGATAACCCGTGAGCAACGCGCCAAATTGGTCAGCGTTTTGAAAGACCTTAATTTAACGATAACCGGCTTCAGACCTATTGACGAGGCCATTATCACCAAGGGCGGTATCGCTTTGGGCGAGGTCAACCCCAAAACCATGGAGTCCAAGCTTGTAAACGGCTTGTACTTTGCGGGTGAGGTCTTGGATGTCGATGCCTTTACGGGTGGATTCAATCTGCAGATAGCCTTTTCAACGGGATATTCGGCAGGCGAATCGGCAGGGAACAGTTACTATTGATCTGTGAGCAACAGTGTGAAATTCATCAAAAGAGGTGGCTGTTATGAAAAGAGCTTTTTCAATTCTAATGATAGTGATTATGCTTTTTGCCATCTCGGGCTGTACTTTATCCGATGATTCCGTAGCAACCTTAAAACGGTATAATGCTGAAGACTATCTTATTGTCGAAGTGTCCGATTGGGAATTGCATAAAGAAAAATTTGAAGGTCTTCCTACAGCAACGCACTACGTTACCGTTAGTCTGTCGGTGAAAAGTAAGGTCGAGGCCGAATATTCCAACGCCAAGCTGACTTTGAAGGTGTTCGTTTTGGAGGGCAAATCAACCTTTACCAACGAACAACAATATGAGCTTTCCGAAAGAGGAGAGTATTTCGGCGAGGTTAAGATTCTCGTTCGGTCGGGTGTTTTTGACGCACAAAGATGCTATGTTAAAGTGATGGGTGCTGAAGGAACAGTTAAACTGAAATAATTGCTTTTATAAATAAAATTTACAAGGGGAACAATTTATGAATAACACCGTAGCGGTTGCCATTGACGGTCCTGCAGGTGCAGGCAAAAGCACCATTGCACGCCGTTTGGCAAAGAGTATGAACTATATATATGTTGACACGGGTGCATTGTATCGCACCGTTGCGTTGAGCATTATGCAAAACGGCGTGGATTCGGATGATACTAAGGCTGTCACCGAGCATATAAACGGCATAAAGGTAGATATAATGTATAAGGGTGATGAGCAACGAGTTTTGCTCGACGGAAACGATGTTTCCGAGCTTATCAGAACACCCGAGGTTTCGATGATGGCTTCCAAAACCTCGGCCATCCCAGAAGTTAGAGCATTTTTGTTGGGATTGCAGAGAAAATTGGCCGATGAGCACAATGTCGTTATGGACGGTCGAGATATTGCCACCGTCGTTCTACCCGATGCAAAGGTTAAGATTTTTCTCACGGCATCGGCCACAGTGCGTGCAAAAAGGCGTTATGATGAGCTTATAGCCAAGGGTGAAGCCGTTGAGTTCGAGGATGTTTTGAGTGACCTTATCAAACGCGACGAGCAGGACATGAATCGAGCCGTAGCACCTTTGAAGCCTTCGGAGCAGTCGGTTATAGTCGATACATCCGACCTTGATTTGGAGGGTGCTGTCAACGCCATGCGCCAAGTCGTCGAAAGTAGTCTTTTGGGAGAGTAATTTAATGAAATTTATATTGGCTGAAACCGCAGGTTTTTGCTTTGGTGTCGACCGTGCCGTTAAAATGGTTGAGGGTCTGCTTGCCGAGGGCAAAAAGGTTGCAACCTTGGGACCTATTATCCATAATCCACAGTTAGTTGAGGATTTGGGACGTAGGGGCACCAGAATAGTCGAAAGTCCCGATGAGGTTTTGGAAAACGAGGTTTTGGTGTTAAGATCTCACGGTGTTGCAAAAAGTGTTATCGAAAAGGCCGACGGGTTGGGACTGACCGTTGCCGATGCAACCTGTCCCTTTGTTGCCAAGATTCATAAGCTGGTTGCCGAGGCAGGACAGGCAGGAAGAACGGTTTTGATAGCAGGTGACCGTGAGCATAAAGAGGTTGAGGGTATTATTGGTCACTGCACGGGCGCGTTTTTCACCTTTAACAGTGTTGAAGATTTGGAAAAATTGCAAGAAAACGGTCAAATTTCGGATGACGAACCGCTTTCGGTTGTCTCGCAAACCACATTTAATCAAGAATTGTGGAAAAAATGTCAAAAAATTTTAAAAAAACACTATACAAATGCAATTATATTTGATACAATATGTAATGCTACCTCAAAAAGGCAGGAGGAGGCTTGCGATTTAGCATCGCGTTGCGATGTGATGGTCGTGGTCGGTGGCAAGCACAGTTCCAACACATGTAAGCTTCGTGAAGTTTGCGAAGGTGCCTGTAAAAGAACGGTGCATGTTGAAACCGCAGATGAGCTTGACCGAAAAGTTTTCAAGCCTTGTGACCTTGTTGGGGTTGTGGCCGGTGCATCGACACCGTCCGGTATAATAAAGGAGGTTCTAAAAACCATGCAAGAAATGCAGAACCCTGCAGTGCAGGAAACAATCAACGATGAAATGACTTTCGAGGAGATGCTTAAGGCAACCGAAAGCAGTTCAAATACAGATCAGAAGGTTAAGGGTATCGTACTCGCTGTTAGTCCGACCGAGATTCAGGTTGACATCGGCAGAAAACACACCGGCTATGTTACCGAAGCTGAGTTCTCCAACGACCCCAGCGTAAAGCTTACTGAAGCTGTAAAGGTCGGCGATGAGCTCGATCTTATCATCATGCGTACAAACGACCAGGAAGGCACCGTAATGCTTTCCAAGAAGCGTTTCGACGCTATCGCAGGTTGGGACAAGGTACTTACCGCAAAAGAGAACAATGAGGTTATCGATTCTATCGTTGCCGATGTTGTTAAGGGCGGCGTAGTTGCTTTCTATGAGGGCATCAGAGTATTCATCCCCGCTTCGCAGGCAACCCTTTCCAAGAGTGATGACCTTGAGGCTATGAAGGGTCAGCCCATTTC
This sequence comes from Acutalibacteraceae bacterium, assembly GCA_045637775.1. Taxonomy (GTDB): domain Bacteria; phylum Bacillota; class Clostridia; order Oscillospirales; family Acutalibacteraceae; genus UMGS172. The sequence continues at coordinate 59,534 of JAZUAC010000062.1, forward strand.
CTTCCGTATTATCGAGATCGGTCAGCGCCGCCGTGTAATCGGTTCGGCAAAGGCTCTTCTCCGCGAGCAGAAAAACGCAGCTCAGGAGCAGTTCTGGTCTTCTGTTGCAGTTGGCGACAGATTCACCGGTACCGTTAAGTCCATCACCGGCTACGGCGCATTCGTAGACCTCGGCGGTGTTGACGGTATGGTTCACATTTCCGAGCTTTCTTGGGAGCGCATCAAGCATCCTTCCGAGGTTGTTAAGGTTGGCGATACTCTCGACGTTTATGTCAAGGCTATCGACGAGGAAAAGAAGAAGATTTCTCTCGGTCACAAGAAGGCTGACGAGAATCCCTGGGAGATCTTCAAGGCAAAGTATGCTGTTGAGGATGTTGTTACCGTTAAGATCGTAAGCATGACCACCTATGGTGCATTTGCAAGAATCATTTCGGGTGTTGACGGTCTTATCCACATTTCGCAGATCGCAGACCGTAGAATTGAAAAGCCCGCCGATGAACTTAAGGTTGGCCAGGAGGTCGACGCAAAGATTATCGACATCGACCTTGACAAGAAGCGTGTAAGCCTTTCCATTCGCGCTTTGATCGAGAAGACCGAGGCAGTTGAAGAGACCGCTGAGGAAGCAACCGAGACTGTTGAGGCAGTTGAGGAATAATTAAGGCTTTTGAGGGTAAGCGCATCGTCTCTGCCGTTTGGCAGAGATGGGTTCGTTTACCCTTTTATCATTATTTTGTTAAACGAGGTGACATGATGCAAAGCAACTTCAAAGCTGCAAGAAAAATTGTCGGCATGGCACTTTTTACAAGCTTTCTTTGCATATTTATCCAATTTTCGTTCCATTTCATGCTCAAAAGCTTTTCTACCGAGGTCACAGGATATGATGTGTATTATGCAACCGAGGAGAACCAAAAGGGCGATTACAAGGGTTGGATAGAAAAGAGCGAACTCCCGGAAGAACGGGAAGAAGGCATGAATTATGTTTCCACATTTTCCGAAATGCCCGATAGCGTTAAGGTTGTTGAGAAGGTTTTAGGCACTATATGCAGTTTGGGTGTGCTTTTCTGCACTGTGGGTACTGTGTTGGCAAATGTTGCCGCTAAAGACCGTAATGACTGTGATTTCAACGGTGCGGAGCATGACAAGAAAAAGGGACTTGTAATCGGTTTGATGGCTGCAGTACCTGCTTTTGTTTTGTACTTAGCAACAGTTGTTTTAAGATTTTTCCCGTCAAATAAAATTATAAATTGGTATTTTTGGTTCTACCGATTTATTATTATGGGTCCTGTAAAGCCTATCAATGATGCTATAACCTCGGCACAGACCGATTTGGCATCGGTACCTGCGTGGTTTATTGCTGTACAGGGTGTTTATTTGATTTTGTTTGTTGTTTTCTGTTATGCCATGTATTACATTTGTTATAACGAGGACTCTGTTATTGCTAAATTGCTGTACAAAAGCACCCGTAAGGATCAAAACGTCAGAAGGTTGGGTAGCCGATAATGGGATTGTTTCAAAAAAATTACGATAAACCCGGTAAGGGTGTATCTAAACACGAACCTCAAAAACGTGGATTCTTCCGCTTTTTTGAGTTGTACATCCGCAATTTTTGGAAGTTGATTTCGGCACAGTTTTGGTTTTTGCTTTTGTGTTTGCCGATTGTTACCAACGGCTTGGCACAAGTGGGTATGTCTTATGTTTGCCGTACCGCGTCGAGAGACAAACACTCTTTTGTTACATCCGATTTCTTTGATGCAATAAAGAAAAATTGGAAAAGAGCGTTGCCGTTAGGAATTATCAATACCTTGATTCTGGCCATTCTTGTTGCTGATGTTTATGTGCTTTATATCTTTTGGACGCAAGGCATCATAAATAAAACGTGGGCGGCAGTAGTCTTTGCAACAACTGCATTCTTCTTCACTGCTTTCAGTTTTGCCAAGTTCTATCAGTACACATTGATGATAACCTTCGACTTCAAGTTGAAAACCCTTATTAAAAATTCGTGGTTGTTTGCAACACTTGGAATAAAGCACAATATCATTATTGCGTTGTCGTTGGCTTGTGTTTATTTCGGATGTATTTGGCTTATCGTTATCAATGCACAGGTTGGTATTATGATATCAACTGTTTTGCTCGTTTTCATTTTCCCGTCGTTTAGAGCGTTCCTTATTCAGTTTAATGTTTTCCCCGAGATTAAGAAGTATATCATCGACCCTTATTACGAGGAGCATCCCGATGAGGATATTGAAAAGCGTCGCGACCTTGGATTGCTTGACGAGGAAAACGAGGATGCCGTGTTTGACGATCAGCCTCAAGGCCCGAGCTTGAAGCCCAGGTCATAACACCTTTTCAATGTCAAACATATTTTCAACCACTCGCCAATTCTGAAGGTAGAGCTGGTTTATCGTCCAATAACTCGCACCGCCCAAGGAAAAGTCGTTTATCAACTGTAGTCTTGCGGCGGTGCTTCGTGCGTTTTCAAACCACACAATGTGGTCAACGCCGTTTCGGGTGTACTCGTAAAACGGCGCTTTTGAGCGGTCGCTGAACTGAATCTCTGCACCAACCTCGTATGCTCGGTTAAGCGCCGCGTTTATCGAAAGAATTTCGGCAGGTCGACCCTCGCGGTAGGGCAGAGTCCAATCGTAGCCGTAATTTGGCATTCCCATAAGTATCTTTTGGGGCGGAATTTCGGTCACGGCATAGCTGAGAACCCGTCTGACCTCGTTATACGGTGCAACCGCCAACGGAGGTCCGTAAAGATAACCCCATTCATAGGTCATGATTATCACATTGTCGGCAACCTTGCCGTGAAAGGCATAGTCGTGCGCCTCATAAAGCGTGCCTTTTTGGGTGGCTGAAATTTTGGGTGCAATAGCGGTCGATAATCGTAATCCTCGATTGTCGAGTTGCTGTTTTAAAAGGGTCAAAAACTCGTTGTAGGCTTCGCGGTCTTGCGGGTAGAGGTACTCAAAATCAACATCAACACCCATGTAACCCTTTTGCAAGGCTTTGTTGATAACATTGTTTATCAGCGTTTGTCTTGTTGACTCATTGTTGAGCACGCTGTTTGTTATTTCGCTTCTAAAACCGCCACCTTCTTCGGTGTTGGTTATAACCATTATTGGTGCCACGCGGTTTTGCTTTGCAATGCGTATCAGATCGTCGTCGTTGATTGTGTTTAAAGATCCGTCGGACGACACACTGTAACTGAAAATGGCAAGATAGGTAATAAACGGTGCGGTTTGCCGCAAAACCTCACGGTCGATGCTTGGGTATGCATATCCGTTGATTGTGACAGTGCGTTTTTGTGCCGTTTCGGGTATGTTTATCAATTGGTTCGGGTATATAGTGTAAGGTGCGCGGATATCGGGATTAGCACCCAATAAAGCGTCTAAAGTTATACCAAAGCTTGAAGCGATACTGTAAAGTGAATCGCCGCTTTGTACCGTGTAAACGGTGCCCTCAACGGGGATGAGCACATCCTGACCTACCACAAGTCGGTTTGGGTCAGAAAACCCGTTAAACCGCTCCAATTCAGCAACGGTCACGCCAAATTCTCTACCGATACTGTATAAAGTATCGCCCTGTTTTACTACATAAATTACCATTCCGATCACTCCTTTGGAATATATGTATGCGAGAAATTTCGGAATGTTGACGGAGGATATGTATGAAACTTCCATTTGAAATAATAACTGACAACTGCAAGGAGTTTTGTACACTTGACGAAACGGCAATGAAACGTTTAGAAAAGTATGCCGATTTGTTGGTTGAGTGGAACGAAAAAATCAACCTTACTGCAATTTTAGACCCCGAAGGCATTGCAGTTAAGCATTTTCTTGACAGTCTTATGATATTCAAGTATGTAAACATCCCCGAAGGCGCATCGGTTATCGATATCGGCACAGGTGCAGGATTTCCTGGTGTTGTTATGAAGATAGCACGTCCCGATATAAAGCTGACGCTTATGGATTCTTTGCAAAAGCGAATTGCGTTTTTAGACACCTTGTGCAGTGAGTTGGGCTTGGATGTTGTTACCGTTCACTCGCGCGCCGAGGATATAAAGCCCGAACAACGTGAAGGCTATGATTTTGCGGTGGCACGTGCTGTTGCAAATATGCGTGTTTTGTCTGAATATTGCATGCCCTATGTCAAGGTGGGCGGCAGCTTTGTCGCCATGAAGGGTTCGACTGCGGCTGAGGAGGTCAAGGAGTCGAACAAGGCTATAACCACTCTTGGCGGCAAATTAGAGTCGCAAGACCTGTTCTCACTGCTTGAATTTGGTGGCAGAGGCATAATAAATGTTAAAAAGATTTCGCAAACTCCGACAAAGTACCCCAGAAACGCAGGAAAAATCTCAAAACAACCTTTATAAAACCACGAAACGGGCAGAAAACTGTCCGTTTTTTTGTTACGCTTTTTCTTGATTTGTTTTCCAAAATATGGTAATATTTGCTTGCAGTCAAGAGGAGGTGCGGACATGCTGTTAGACCGAAAAAGACACGACCGTAGACTCATGAGTCTGTCACCGCAAAAAATAGTGCCGTCACCCTTTCAACCGCGACGCGAGTTTGACTATTATGAGCTTTTGGAACTTTCGTCAAGCATTCAGAAGAATGGACTCATCCAACCCATGACGGTGCGAAAATTGGGCGACCGATACGAGCTGATTTCGGGCGAGCGCAGGCTCAAAGCCAGCATCATGGCGGGACTCAAAACAGTGCCGTGCATTGTGGTCAAGGCAAGCGACCGCGAGTGCTCATTGATGTGCCTGATTGAGAACATTCAAAGAACCGACCTCAATTTCTTTGAAGAAGCCGACGGTATAAAACGGCTTATGGACGAGTTTTCCCTGTCACAGTCCGAAACCGCAGAAAAGCTTTCCATGGCACAATCTACACTGTCTAATAAGCTTCGGCTTTTGAAATTAACTCGGGAACAGCGTGTGCGAATAATGGCGGGTAATCTTTGTGAACGCCACGCAAGAGCTATCATAAGACTGCCCGAGGAAAAACGTGATGAGGTTATAAACCGTTGTCTCGCCGAACAACTGTCTGTGTCCGAGACCGAAACGGTGGTAAACAATATTTTGGCGCCGATTGACAAGTTGAAAAGGCAAAGTCCAAAATGTTCGGTTGGTGATATCAAAATTTTCACCAACAGCATAACAAAAATGATAGGTAGTATGCGTCGGTCGGGTGTTGAGGCTACATCGAAAAAGAGTGAGACCGATGAGTTTATCGAATATACCATAACTATTCCCAAAAAGCCAAAGCGCGAAAGCGCACAGATAACGCTTTTTGACATGACGGTTTGACCGCCACATAAATTGCCCACCCATATTCATCCCCATACAACGAGCCGCCGCTGTGCTGAAATTTCAGTACGGCGGCGGTTCGTATTTAAAACTAGAAATGTTTGACTTGAAGAAAATTTGAGTGTATAATATTTTTGAGTAAATTTAAGTAGGTGAAGTATGACGGATACAGTGATAATCGGTGGCGGTGCAGCAGGACTTATGACTGCGGTGAAATTAAAGCAAATCTGCCCCAAATCAGAGGTAACTGTGCTTGAAAGCAGTGACCGTGTAGGTAAAAAATTGCTGGTTACCGGTAACGGTCGGTGCAATATTTCCAATATCCAATTAAATGCGTCACGTTATCACGGCGACAGTGACTTTGCTGAACGCATTATCAACAATTTTGATTTTGATGCTCAAGAATCCTTTTTCAAGGGTTTAGGCGTATTGTTTTGCGAGTTGGAGGAGGGTAAAGTTTACCCAAAATCATTGCAAGCAGGCTCGGTGGTAGATGCTTTACGTTTTCGCGCCGAGGAATTAGGTGTTAAAATCGTTTTGAACACTAAAGTGACCGAGGTTAAACGTTTGGCTGATGGTTTTTCGATTTTGGCAGGAGGTAGAGAAACGGTTTGCCGCACTGTTGTCGTAGCAACGGGTGGTCAGGCAGGCGGAAAGTTAGGCACTGCCGACGGATATACAATTTTAAAATCAATGGGACATAAAATTGAGAAGGTTTTTCCGTCAATTGTACAGATTAAAACAACACCCGAAATTGTCCGTCAGTTAAAGGGTATTAAGGTTATGGCAAATGTTACCCTTTCGTCGAGTATAGGCACGCGTTGTGAGTTTGGTGAGGTGTTGTTTTGTGATTATGGGTTGTCAGGTCCACCCGTTTTACAGGTTTCACGCTTTGCAGAGGGTGAGGAAGCGATAGTTTCGCTCGATTTATTGCCTGATATGACCGAAATGGAAATTAAATTGGAGATTTTACGTCGTGCAGATGCTTTTGGTAATCGACCTTTGGGTGAACTCTTTATAGGCTTCCTAAATAAGCGTTTAGGTCAGGTTGTTTTAAAGTCGGCAGGGTTGGATATTAACTCGCTCTGTGGTGAAATAGACGAAAAAGCTGCCGAAAAAATAGCGGTGACACTTAAAAATTGGAAATTCAAGGTCATCGGCACAACAGGGTTTGAAAATGCACAGGTTACTGCCGGCGGAGCTCAAACCGCACAGTTTTTTGACAGTTGTATGTCCAAAAAAGCCAAGGGATTGTTTGCAGTCGGCGAGGTTTTGAATGTTGACGGTGACTGCGGTGGGTTTAACTTGGCATTTTGTTGGGCGTCCGGTTTTGCGGCGGCTTTGGGTTTAAAGGATTATTTAGAAAAATGCTGATAGTAAGAAATATAAAAATGCCACTTGATACCGATTTTGACAACCTAAAATCCGAAGTTATTAAGGTTTTAAAGGTTGACGGTATTAGGTCGGTAGAACTTTATAAAAAGGCTATA
>JAZUAC010000063.1:0-11329 GCA_045637775.1 Acutalibacteraceae bacterium
GTGTGACAGTTTACTGCCACACGCTTTTATGATGTTTGCGCTATCTTGTTTGAAATTGAAATGTGTGATATAATTATTGAAAAATATTTTAATAGAGAGTGATTAAATGAGAATTAGAGTTGGATGTTTTGAATGTGCACAAGAAGGATTTGAAAAAGATAAAGGAAAAACCGTTCCTTATATACCGACACACGGTTATTATGATGACCCAATAATAGAACTTGACAAGTGGCCATATTTAGAGGTTGTTTGCGATAAAGGTCACAAACATAGATTTTTATTACAATTAGAGCTTTATGAACTTCTTTTTGAACAGGCGACTTTTTGTATTGACGATGGATATTATAGAGAAGCTGTTGGTACATATCATGCAGCTTTGGAAAGATATTTTGAATATGTTATTGAGATTTTGTGCCTTAATAACGATAGTGCTAATGAATTTGAAAAACTGTGGAATAGGATTAAAAAGCAATCCGAAAGACAATTAGGCGCATACTACATTTTATGGCAAATCACCTTTAATGAGAATCCTTTATTTATTGATGAAGACAAAACGCATTTTAGAAACGAGGTAGTGCATCAAGGACGTTTAGCTACCAAGAGCGAGGCCCAAGAGTATGGCGAATATGTTTTTAATTACATTCGCGAAACACAAAACAAAATTAGTTCTCATATTGGCGAAAAAGAATGTTTGTTGCAAATGTCTAGACGCTATAGAGTTGCAAAAATTGATATTGATAAAGCATTAAAATCACCTATAGTAAAGAATACAGATGGGAAAGAAATGTATGAAGGGATAGGGTCTATTTCTGTACCTTGTTTTCTATCAAACAAAACAACTTTTATTAATTATTTCGATTGTTTTAATAAAGAAAAACGCATTGATTATGGCTTGAAAAAATAAATTTTCAAAAAATTTATGGTGTTCTCTTGACATTTTCCCCTGCTGCGGCGGATACCATTGCGGCGTTTTTGAACGATACCGGACTTTCGCCCGAGGCGTTTGATCTTGTTGCGACGGGAGATTTAGGGCTTGTGGGATCGAAGCTTTTGTTAAAGCTTTTGGCTCAACAGGGCATCGCGCTTACAAATCACAATGACTGTGGCAATATGATTTTTGACCGTGAACGCCAGGATGTTCACGCAGGTGGTTCGGGTTGCGGATGCTCAGCATCGGTGCTTTGCTCTTATATTTTCGGAAAAATGTCGGCAGGTGAGATGAAAAATGTTTTGTTTTGCGCCACGGGTGCGCTCATGTCACCCACCGCGTCGATGCAGGGTGAAAGCATCCCCTCTATTGCACACCTTTTGTGGCTCGAGAGGGAGTGATGTTGGTTGAAATACTTCGTAGGGACGGTTCGTAAATCGACTGTTTCTCTTCTTCCGCCATTTTCTTACGAAAATGCCACCTTCCTCGTCAGAGGAAGGTTCATAGGGAAGGTTTGTTTTGGGGAGGGATTGTCAGCGGCAGATGACTGGGGAGTATGCCTTCCGAAAATTAAATTCATATCTGCGGAATGGATAAATCAATTGCCATCAACGCATCAATTCACCGGTTTATAGAGGCGAGCATTGCTCGCGTGCATATGTCACTCAATCGCCAATATATTACACTTTTAAAAACCTCTTGACAAACCGTTCTACAGCATGTAGAATACAATTGTACTACATGATGTAGAATAAATTTCGGAGGTACTGTGAATGAGTGAACTTCAGATGGGCTCTATTGAGACTCGTTTTGCCGAAATGATTTGGCAAAACGAACCTGTTTCATCGGCAGAATTAGCAAAAATGGCCGAGGCCGAGCTTTTGTGGAAAAAGACCACGTCCTACACGGTTCTGAAACGCCTTTGCGACAAGGGGATTTTTCAAAACGTCAAAGGCACGGTAACCTCGCTTATCTCACGTGAGGACTTTTTCTCTTTGCAGAGTGAAAAGTTTGTTGATGAGACCTTTTCAGGCTCTTTGCCTGCGTTTTTGGCGGCATTTACCAAGCGCAAAGCCCTATCGCCCGAGGAAGTAGCCGAGCTTCGCCGAATGGTTGAAGAATACGAGGTGGAGTGATGGAGGCTGTTTTTCTTAAGATTTTCAACATGAGCATTACGGCAGGTTGGCTTTCTTTGGCTATTGTTTTGTTGAGATTTTTGCTTAAAAAAGCACCCAAATGGCTTAATGTTGTGCTATGGGGGCTTGTGGGATTAAGGCTTGTGTTGCCTTGGTCGTTTGAAAGTGTCTTGAGTCTTATTCCAAGTGCCGACACCCTGCCGCAAGATATAACCACAACCCACACACCTGTTATAAACAGCGGGATCACATTTCTCAACTCGACCGTAAATCCTATGATTTCCGAAACGCTGAGTCCCACGCCCGAAAGAGCGATAAACCCCATGCAGACGGTGATTTTTATTGCCACCGTTGTGTGGATTTGCGGTGTTGCTTTGATGCTTGCTTATACCGCGATAAGCTTTCTGAAAATCCGTAAAAGTGTTCGTGAAGCCGTTGTTTTGCGCGACAATATTTGGGTTTGCGACCGCATTTCGACCCCGTTTATTTTGGGCGTTTTTAGACCTCGCGTTTATTTGCCGAGTAACCTTTCGGAAAGCGATGCCGAATATGTCATTGCTCATGAAACGGCTCACTTAAAGCGCCGCGACCACCTCATAAAACCATTGTCATTTTTGCTTTTGTCGGTTTATTGGTTCAACCCCGTTTTGTGGGTGGCTTATGTTTTGCTTTGCCGTGACATTGAGCTTGCCTGCGATGAAAAGGTCATAAAGCAGCTGGGCGTTGAGGTCAAAAAGCCTTATTCAATGGCGCTTATCAACTGCAGTGTTTCGCGCCGCGGTATTGCCGCTTGTCCTTTGGCTTTCGGCGAGGTCGGGGTGAAATCGCGCATAAAGGCTGTGCTTAACTATAAAAAGCCTGCTTTTTGGATTATCGTTGTTTCGGTCGTGGCTTCGGTTGTTGTTGCGGTATGCTTTTTGACCAATCCTAAAGGTGAGTCCGAAAACGGTCAACCGCTTAAATCTTTGGAAGGCTTACAGCTTGAAGCGGTACTTGAAAACACTGTAAACGTTTGTATCGGCAACGGAGAATATTATTTGACCGAAATTGAGCCTGACCGCAAAATACTTAACGAGGTTATTAACCTCAAGGTGTCGGCAGACCCGATAGTTGACGATATAAAAACAGAGAATTATAAATATTTGATCCTGTTGCAATCCGAAAGTGATATTGCCTTCAGCTTATCATCGGCGTTCAATTCTAAGGGTACAATGATAATCTTCAACGATGATTTCTCAACGGTGAGATTCAGCAGCGTCAACGACGGCAGTATGACCGCATACAAGGTTCTCGACCCCAAAAAGGCACAACAGCTTTTTGCGAGCATAAAGGAAAGCTGTATCACGGATATGAACACGACCGAAAGTGAAATTGCCGCCCTGCGTGAAAAGTTCCCCGAATACTTTGACCTTCCTGCATCAAAGGGGTTGGAGGTCTATATCTGGCAGATGTCGAAGGATAACTACCAATGCGGATTGATGTCGGGCACCAATCGCATCAAGACCGACAAGGAAAGAATGAGTCTTAAGCCCGCGAGCATTGTGGAAATGCGGTTGATTCTCTCAACCTACTCGTTGCCCACGACCGATATGTTTCTCTTTGCCTATCAACATCCCTTGTCGAGCTACCGTTACGAGGTGAACGATGCCTATTATGAGAAGCTGCATGAGGTATTCTGGGATAAAAGCATTTTATCAAGTTTTGGCGGTGTGTATGAGCCGGAAACCATTGTGACAAAAATCGATGCTGTTTACGGTTATATCGGCTCACCCGACCCGAGAAGACCTACACTCAAGCTTTCAACAGAGGGTAATGATTTTATATTTATCTGGTCAGGCTTCAGCAGTTATACAGCTGTTGGAAAATATGAGTTGGACGAAGAAAAGCTGAAATGCGTCACCTCGGACGGACTCTATCACTATACATTTGAGATTGTGGGTGATAGGTTTAAGTTTATCGCAGACCAATCCTCACCCATTCCAAAATACAAATATTCCACCAATGGTAAGGAACAAAGCCCTGTTCCCAACGGTGCGATTTTTGAACCCATAGTTTCGGAGACAATGACATCCTACTAACCTATTTACGCTACAGTAAATTTTGCGATAACCTGCGGAAAGTCGTGGGCGCCTGTCCCTACATTTCGGCAGGGCACAGAGGCCCTGCCCTACAAGAGGTTTCCAGATATGTTTTGTAGGGCAGGGGTTTACTCCTGTCGAAATTGCCTTAAAGCAAAAACAAATAACAACACGGCTCACCTGTTAAATATGGCAGGTGAGCCGTGTTTTACTGTTCTGCAAACTCTATTAACTGTTGACCGTCTTTGATTTGGTACAGATAGCACCAGTCAACATAGAACGGAGCATCGTTTTCCCACTGTTCGGGGGTGTTGTTAAGCGGGCTTTTTACATGAGGGAAGCCAATCGCCTCGGACAAAACTATCCAAACCTTTTTGCCAAAGCACTCAAAGTCGGTTTCCTTGTCGCCCATTGTATATTTGAAGTAAGGCACACCGTCGCAGGTGAACCATGCAACCTCGTGCGTCCACAAAACGCCGAAGGTGTGGAATTCATCACGGAAGCGCTTGTCATCGGGGCACCAATGCAATCTCTCAAAATAGTCCTGACGGTTGAGCTGGGTGTGGGTGATGCCGTACTGTTCGGCATCCTCGCCCGGCCAGGTGTGAAGGTTGGCATTGACGCCACATCCGTTGCCAAAGCACTCGTTGACATCGATTTCGGGACGAACTCTACCGCTTCGGTCGTTGCAACGAAGCCAAAGCGCCGTCCAAAAACCGTCACCATCGGGAATTCTGGCACTAACCTCAACATAACCGTAGGTGAACTTCATTTTGCCGTTGGACTCCAAAAATCCGCCGTAGAAAGTGTTGTTTTCCTTGTCATACCACGGGTGAATCTGGAAGCAGCTGTCCTTAACATAAACACGTTTGGGGTCAAGTGAGCGCTCACAACGCGCATCGTTGTGACCTTGGGTACTCCAAGATGAGTGACCGTCACCGCCGCGGAGGTTCCATTTTCTTGTATCAAGACCGTTGGGGCTGACAAAATCACCCTCAATGTCATCAAACTCGTCAAAGAAAACGGGTTTGTAGTAGGTTTCGTCGTCATACTCCTTGATTTTTTCGGAGTATGAACCCACAAAACTGTCGGCATCGGTAATTCCTTCTTTGGATTTTATAAGTTTTCGGAACTCTGAAACCGCCATGGTGACCGCAGGTGCACTGCCACCGTTGAGGTAAATCTTTTTACCCTCAATTCTAACCTCAAAGGTATCACGGTCACAGAATTTCTTAACCCCGTCACGCTCGCAATCGCCAACGATAATCTCGTACTCACGGGGTTTGTTGACGGTGTCCTCCAAAATTCTCAAGCCGCATCTTTTAGCCAAGGTTTCAAGCTCGCTGTAGGTCATAAAAGACATATTAAAATGCTTTCTTACGATGCCAAAACATTTAATTTCAATTCCGTTTATGGTAATACTCATAAATTAAAACCTCCCATTTACAGAACGCCTTTTTCCGAATGCCGTTTACCAAGTGGTATCGTTAAACGACATTACCTGACGGCCGTCGTCGATCTGATAGACATAGACCCAGTCGACATAGTATCTTCCCGTGGTGTTCCAAATCTCCTCGCTCAAGGTAGAGGGATCGCCGCCATTACTTTCAAAGCCAACCGCCATCGAAATACAAATCTTCATCAATCTGCTGAAGCACCAAGCATCGGTTTCCTTGTCACCCATATTGTATGTGAAATAGGGCACGCCGTCGCAGGTGGCATAAACCACCTCGGGTGTCCAAAGCATTCCGTAGGTGTGGAAGTCGTCGTTGAATTTCTTGCCGTCGGGGCATTCCTTTTTCTTGTCGGGGTACTTGCCGCCGTCAAGCGAGGTGTGAGTAACATCCTCGGAGCCGGGGCCTTTTCCGGGCCAGGTGTGCATATTAAAGGCAAAGGTCTTGGAGTTGCCGAAGCACTCGGCAATGTCGATCTCGGGACGGGCAGGGCCTGAATAGTCACCGCAACGAAGCCACAACGCCGTCCAGAAGCCTGCACCTTCGGGTATCTTGGCGCTGTACTCGATATAACCGTAGGTAAAGCGCATCAGATTGCTTGTTTCAAGGAAGCCGCCGTAGAACTCCTTCTTTTCGTGGTCGGCATAAGGATAGATGTGGAACATACCGTCGGCAACAAAAATGTGCTCGGGGTCGGTGGCTCTTGTGGCCTTATAGCCGTTGTGACCGGTAGAGCCCTCAGTGGTCAGCCTCCATTTGGTGGTGTCAAGACCGTTTGCGTTGACATGGTCGCCCGAAATATCGTCAAAATCATCCCAGAATTTGGGTGTGTAGTAGGTGCTGCTATCATAGGTCGCAACGGTTGCCGAGTACGAGCCATTGAAGCTATCGGCATCGGTCAAAGCGACCGAGTTTTCCACCTTTTTGATAAGCTCGGAAACGGCAATGGTGGTAGCCTGATGCGAACCGCCGTTGATATAAACCTTTTTGCCCGAAATGGTTACCTTATACTCGTCACGGTCGTCGATTTTTGTCACATTGGGTCGTGCGCAGTCACCGATAATGATTTCATACTCGGTCTCATCGGTCACGGTGTCATCGTTGATGGCAAGCTTGTAGCCGCTTTTCTGATAAACCGTTTCGACCAACTTTTCAACCTCGGCATAGGTGAGGTAGGACGAGTTGTAATGTGGACGGACAATGTTAAAGCTGCCGATATTGGCACCGTTTACGGTGATGTCGGCAAATTCACCTTCGGGAGTGTAGGTGTGCTTGATACCTGCCGTCTGCGGCGCTGCGAGGAAGTTTTTGACAAAGTGATCGGCAGCGGCGGTCAAAGCCTCGGGGCTGTTGCCGTAAATGACGATTTTTTTGCCAATGGTGCAGATTATATAGTTATCCGAACGACCGTTGATGTTGTCACAAAGCCAAGCCTTGGCCTGTGCCGTTTCGGGACGGTTGGTGTTACCGATAAGAATTTCGTATTTATCGGCACCGTCATTCGAGTCGCTGATGTTCTTGACCTTGACGCCGTGAGCATCGCGGTACTGCTTAAACACAACCGAAGCCGAAGCGTATTCAGCTTCGGTGCAGTTGTCGGGACGAATAATGCTGTAAACCGCCTCGCCGTTGGCAGAATAATTTACTTGGGCGGTCGAAAAAATACCATCGTCAACAACCTGCGACGAATCGGCAGGCGAGGACGCATCGGGTACAGACGCAGTGTCGGTAGCGGAATCACTGCCGCAGCCGACAAACATCGACAAAATCAAAATCAAACAAAGAATGAGCGAAAAATTTTTCAAAGTAAAAACTCCTTTTTCACAAAATATATACTTACAAATACATTATACCTGCGTCGCCAAAACAAGTAAATGCACAAAACCGCTATTTTTTGCACTGTATTGTCCATTTTTGGAATATCTTTGCTTGACTTGACGGTTTTGAAAAGATATAATAACAATAATGAATTTTAACACGGCAGTGTGAGGGGAAAATATGTATTTTGATCTTGATACAGCCTTCAAGGTGACCAACTTTGGCAAAATTGTGCAATCCCAAGGCTTTTGGCACGGCGAATGGGTGAAGAGCAACAATATGCTGTTCTATCTTGTCGACGGCGACCTTGTAATGCAGGTGAACAACGAGCGTTATCAGCTGCATTCGGGCGATACTCTGCTGATTTCTCCCAAAAGCCGTTACCAACCGTTGGAATCGAGCGGCTGCACCTATTATCATATCGATTTCAAGGCAACCGAGGTCGAGCCGTATGACAGCAGTTACTCCATAAGACATTCGTATTGCCGAGGGATTCTCAATTTTTCGTATGCGTTTAACTTTTCCGAGCGTTCGGTTATTGAGGTGCAGACCCTGACCCGCCACGCCGAGGATAGCCGGTTGGGCAAGATATTCAACCGCTGTGCTGAGTTGGATATATGGCAACGCCCCCACGAAAAGCTATTGTTGGATAATTATTTGAAAGAAGCATTGATACAACTCAGCTTTGCGCAGAAGTCCTCGTCCGCCGTTGATCAGGTCTTCACTCGAATGACGGCCTTTATTCAATCGAATTACAAGAGAAACATTGGTCTTAGTGACGTTGCCGAGTCGGCTCACCTTTCACCCTCTTATGCCGCGAAGCTTTTTAAGAAAAACGTGGGTATGCGTTGCTGCGACTACATCAACAATGTGCGCCTCGCCACAGCGTGCGGGTTACTTGTCAATACCAACATGAAGGTGGGACTGATCGCTGAAAATGTTGGGTATAAAAGTCAGTATTATTTTTCACGGCAATTCAAAAAGGTTTATGGAATAACCGCAAAGGAATTTCGTAAAAACCGCGTCCTTAACAACCAAACCGAAAATGTCAAAATTGTATAAACATCACTCCCGCCGACAAACAGTCGACGGGAGTGATATTTTGGTTAATCATATATTTTTCTCACTGTGCCTTTAGGTAGGTGGATGGTGTAGCTTTGCTGACGCAGGCGTTTGGACAAAAATTCGTCCTTGAAATCATCGCCCTGCATCCATTTCCAATTTTTGTAGAGTTCGCCCTGAACCCACGGGAACTGGCTCATATCAATCTGCCAATCGCGGGGCTTTAAGGTGACGTTTTCGGCACCTGTTAGAACCTCTAAAGCACCAAATAACCAATCGGCAACACCTATTTCTATGCCGTTGATGTACAACTTTTCGGGCAGGAAGCCGTTGCCTATTTGATGCGATGCCAACGCAATTTCACGGGCGGTAAACTCCAATTCCTCGGTAATGGCATAGGGCGTGTTGACAAATCCGTACACCTTTTCGCAAAGATGCTGCTCCTTGCCTTGGAAAAAGTCGCGGCAGGCAAGCACGATGTCTGCTATGCAGAACGAATCGGGCGTGGTTACGGGGAAGAAATACTCCTCAAGCTGACGTTTCAGGTCGGGCAGCATATCCTTTGTGATAATGCGACCCTCTGCACCATAAATTTCGGCACACTCGGAGTATGTTATTATCTTAAAACGGTCGTCCGCCTTGATAGCCTTGACCAGCAAATCAAATTTTCTGAAAAGCTCGGCCGTTTCTTCGGCGGTGCGGGCAGGTGACGGCTCCCACTCCTCTTTAGGACGGTTTTTGCCACGGAAATTGATGCCGTCCCAGAATGCCGTGTGTATAAACTCCTGCGGATGGTTGGCCCAAGTTATGTACTCGGCATTGGCCATCTCGTCAAGCAGGCTTGGAATGTCCTCTTCCTTTAATTTAAGCAAAGTTGATACAATGTCGTTGGTGTAACGTGTGCAAACAAGGTTGCAGAAGTTGATGGGGCGATAGCGCACACGGTCGGTCAGCTCGTCACCGCAATAAACCTTAAACCCAAGACGTTCACAGCCGTAATGTCCCGCATAAGAGGTGGAATTTCCGGGAGGACACCAAGCAGGAAGCGTGTTGACACCGAAAATCTCCTTCAAAATGGAAATATTTTCGGATTCCTCTTTCACAAAGCGACCGATAGCCTCTTCAATGTCCTCAATATCGGTATATTCGTTGATTGTAGGATGCCAAGAATGCTTCAACGAGTGACTGTCAATCTCGTGCCTTTTAATAGCCTCGATAACGTCTTCCTTACCCAAATCTTTAAGCAATTTAGCCAACCAACCGACAACGTTAAAGCAACCTTTAACATCGTTTCGGGTTAAAATATCGGCAATTTCCTTAATGCACCATATAGCGCTCGGGTTTACATAATCCTCTGTGTCAAAGCTGAAGGTAACGTAAGTCATAACCTATTTCCCCTTTACTAAAGCAAAATTTGACCTTAAGTTCAGTATATCAAACCACCCCAAAATGTCAACCTCAATTTCCAATAAATGCACGATTTTAGAAAGCAGAAAAGCCAATTATTTAGATTCTTTCGCAATAGATACCGAAGTCGCGATTATTCTTCAGATAATAACAAAGCGGTAGCCAAAACCAATTCGTCGGTAGGCGCTGTCAATGAATTTAATTTATTCAGCATTTTTTCAAGGTGAGAATTAGACGGCAAAAGATCAGTTGTTACTATTGCCTGTATCGTTTTTTCTTTCAATCCCAACTCGTCCATTTTGATTATTAGCTTCTCAATCAATTCGGTTTCTTTTCTATCCTCATCCATATTTTTTACCTCTTAAACTTATAATACCATACATAGTGTCCTGTAAAAAGAACTTTGAAAATTCATGTTGTCAGATTCTTTGATAGCTACCCGAGCGATGATATACAAAAGAGGAAAATTATTTTTTCAACTCAATATAAAACCACTCAAGATAATCGGCATAAACCCCAAAATCGACACCGTTTTCAAGTTGGAAATGGATATTGTTCGGCAAACTATTGGTTTCTTCGGCAAGTTTTGCTTTTTGTTCGTCAAAGCCTTCCAAATAAAAAGGATAACTATTAGTTTTGTCTACCAAAACCGATACTACCTTTTGCCCCTCGTACGACAACTGAAATTGATTACCCAAATCATAAAAATAGTTATCGCCTTTTAATCCCATATCGCTTGGAGGAAAATCTTTGGTGTTTTTTATTTTTATATCACACAATTTAATTTTACAACATTGAATCATTCCCACCCCGTGCACACATAATTTAACGGCAACATTATCGAAAATCAAAATTACCGAACCGCCCAAATACGAAAAATCATAATAATTTTCGCTTTGACGCAAAGATTCTAAATATCCTTGCAACCCTGCGTACACTTTTTTTAACTCGTGATTCTTGCAAATATCATTTAGGTCACTTTGCAACTCTTGATAGGAATAGTACCATTGACATTCTTCACCAGAAGCTATAATAGTTGAAAAATCGACTTTGCCAAATCTATGAAAAGACATTTTCCTCACCTCTTAAACTTATAATACCACACTTTGTGTCCCGTTAAAAGGACTTTGGATAAAAAATCATCCAAGATGAATAAAAAAAGGCCCCCTTGTGTAAAGGGGGCTCCGCCAAAGGCGGTGGGGGATTGTTTTCAGTCGGCAATATAAGTCAAATTACTTGATTTCCTTAATTGCAGTCTTAAGGTGGTGTTTGGGTGGCCGATTCGTGAATCGCCACTACATGGGAAAGGCACAGAGGCCTTCCCCTCCATACTAAATCAGCCACATAAATACACAAAAGCCTCCGAGCAATGCTCGGGTGCTTTGATGTTTAGTTTGTTCTCGTGGAACTCTTATTTCATAACGTTCTTGGAACGGTCGACATAAG
>JAZUAC010000064.1:0-14693 GCA_045637775.1 Acutalibacteraceae bacterium
AACGTGACAGAGAATCCACTTGTTCTTTCTGAACATCAATTTATCATCATATTCGCCGTCAAGCGGTACATTGGTACCCTGAGGTAAAACAACAACACAACCAAATCCCTCAGGGGATACCTGACAAGGGCAGAAATGCAATGTGGTTACATAAACCTCCAAAACCTCACCCTTTTCAACATAAAAAGCCTTGATTTTGGAAGAATCAATCTTGCGGTCAACAATATCCTGAACCGAACCCAAGAACAAAATAAGATCGGTTGTAGCAATGTTTACCTCACTGCTTTTATGCCACTCAACAGCGTTAAGCTTATTGCTGTAACCATAGCAATAGCCGGTCTGTGTGGGCAGTTCACCGTAATATTTGATTTCAATATCCTTTGCGGCTTCGATACCCTTGAAATAATCAGCATCGGCAACATACAAAGAGCCTTCTTTGACCTCGTCGGCATTTTTTGATGCTTCGATAAAAGGATTTGCATCAATATCGGTTATACGGTAGCCGAAAGGAACAAACTCCTTATCCGAGGTGCGATAGATTTTCAAATGAGGGTTTTTTGCAACTATATCAGCGTACATTTATTTGCCCTCCAAAGCGGTGATAACACGGGTTGCATTGAAGGTCTTGCCCGCCTCCAAAGACTCGATTGCTTCCTTATGGGTAATATCGTAATCACTGTCAACGTTATCTGCCTGACCGAACCAAGGCTCGATGCAAAGATAAGGAGCGTTGGGCTTGGTCCAAAGGACAAATCTGGGGCAACCGGGGAAATCAAGCTGAACACCGCGACCGGTCTTGCGGTTCTGCAAGCGGCAGGTCTTGGACTTAAGATCCTTGAAAACAAGTGCATCGATTGCAAAATAGTTATAATTCAAAGCGATTCGGTCAGAATCCTTGATAACAGGAGTGGTATCGTGGCTCAAAAGGTTGCCAAAGAGAGTGTATGTATCCAAAGTTTCCTTCTGCGGGAAAATGAGGTCATATTCCTCGATACCCTCGGGAGTAGCAAAACCGTCATGCGAGCCGATAGAGAACCACATAGTTTCGTCAGTAAGGTTCTTGACAGAATAGCTTGCGGTAACCTTACCCTCGGTCAAAATATAAGAAACACGAAGTTCAAAATCATAAGGGAAGCTAACCTTGGTCTCTTCAGTAGATTTGAGCAAAAATACTGCGGTATTTTCGGTCTGCTCCTCTACCTCAAAATCCATATTCTTGGCAAAGCCGTGCTTGGGCATGATATACTCTTTGCCATTGAGAATGTACTTATCATCTCTGAAGCCACCGGTCATTGGGAAAAGGTTGGGAGTGCTGGCAGCCCAAAAAGCAGGGTCGCCAACCCAAAGATACTCTACGCCGTTAACAAGAAAGCTCTTCATTTCGGCGCCTTTTTCATTTATCTTCAATACGGAATTACCGTTTTTCAAAGTAACCATATATAATTTTCTCCTTTAAGTAAATTGCAGTATGTAAGTATAGCAAAGTGCCGAAGGGGGTTTATCCCCTTCGGCTGATTGTAAAAGATTAGTCAACAATCCACTGATGCTCAGGGTCGTTACTACGGTTGAAGCCCTGATAGTCACCTGCCATGAGCCACAAGAAGTAGGTCTCATATCCGGGGGTGGAAACAGTGGTGTGATAGCCGTACGGGAACTCAACAAGCTCGTCGTTCTTTACACGGTAAGCTTCGTCGATAGAACCGTCGGCAGTGTACAAACACTGTACACCAAATCCCTGCTTGGGATTATAGAGGAAGTAATAGATTTCCTCGCAAATGCACTCAACGGGCATATTGTTTTCGTCGTGCTTATGGGGAGGGAATCCTGCCCAGTTACCCTTGGTAACATAGCACTCACCGATGGTAAGAACCTTTGCGTTAGAGTTACCGTCAATAATGAAGCTGGTCTCTCTCTCAAAGGGCTGCTCACCGAGAACCTTCAATACAACATGATCCTCACGGAGCAACTGAGGCTCGGTCTTTTCGGTTACGGGAGTACCCGAAACAACAATCTTAATGTGGTCGATAGCCTCGATGGTCAAATCCATCTCGATAGGCATATAGAAGCTTTCTGCCTTGCGGTTTTCAAAAACATTGTTTCTGTTACCGACGTTCTCATACTTCTGATCACCGAAATAAACGTTGCAGTGACCCTCAAGCATAATAAAAGCAGTTTCTCTGTCACCGGTGGAATAATCAATTTTATCACCGGCATTGAGTTCGATAATACCGAACTCGAGCTTTTTCAAAGAGCACTCACCTATCTTGCAGATAGGAGTATAGCCGATAGCAGGCTTATATGCTTTCTTAAAGTTCATAACCGTTCCTCCTTAAATACTCGATAGTTGCATCAAAACTGGGAACACTCTCACGAGCGCCAACACCCATACACTTCAATGCCGAAACGCAAGAAGAGAAATGACAGCACTGAATAGGAGTATAACCACGGACAACTGCCGAAGCGAATGCACCGTGGAATACATCACCCGAGCCGTTGGAGTCAACAACGTCAGCAGGATAAATGGGATACTCAGTAACGGTCTCACCGTCAAAGAGCAAACCACCATGCTTACCGCGGGTTACAACAACAAAATCAGGATGATACAACTCATAAAGCTTTTTAGCAGCCGATGCGGCATCTTTTTCGCCGGTATGACCCATTGCAAATTCCTCGGAAGGAATCATAATATCGGTCAAAGCCAACAATCTCTCAACACCTTCGTAAAGACCGCCGCAATCATAAAGAACCTTGGTTCCATTCTCACGTGCAATCTTTGCAGCTTCAACAGCAGCATCCATTTCATTACCGTCAACCATAAGAACTTCAGCGTTCTTAATAGCCTCAATCTGACCCTCAGTAAGCTTCAAAGCAGGAAGGTCACCCTTGTCAAAAACGCAGGTTCGAGTTCCCTCGGCAGAGTTGAGCCAAATGCACGAGGTAAACGCACGGTATCCGGGCATCATTTCGATATTGCCGGTTGCAACGCCATACTTCTCAAAGTCTGCCTTCAAGTAAGCACCGCTTGAATCATCCGACAAAACCCCTAAAAACTCGGAAGAAATTCCGAGTTTGGAAACGGCAACAATGCCGGTGGCAGTAGGACCGCCACCGACTAATTTAGTTGAAGTTGCACGAAGCTTTGTGTCTTCGGGAGGAAAGTTGGGTAATGTAATCAATGTATCGAGCACGCAAGCTCCGATTCCAACTACTTTACTCATTATTTCGCCTTTCCTTCTGCTCCGCAGAGCAATACTTTAGTCATGCAGAATTCTTTAACTGCATTGATAGGAGTCTTCATAAAGTTGTCAACAGCGATCATACGATCGGGCTTGTTAACCTCTTCCTGAACACTGTCAAGGAATGCATAGCAAATATCGGTAGCAACGTTAAGCTTTCTGATACCTGCCTTAACAGCCTCTTTAATTGCCTCGTCAGGGATACCTGAACCGCCGTGGAGAACCAAAGCAGTACCATTGGTAGCCTTTCTGATGTCAGCAATTCTCTGAATGTCGATCTTGGGGGGCTTTTTGTAACGACCGTGTGCATTACCTACCAAAACAGCAAGTGCCTGAACACCGGTACGCTCAACAAAAATCTTAGCCTCCGAAGGCTCGGTAAACTCATCCATTGCATCGTCTGCAACGGTGCCAACATGGCCAAGCTCACCTTCAACCTGAACATCAACAAAACCACAGGTGTCAACAACTCTCTTAGTAAGAGCGATGTTCTCCTCAAAAGGAAGTGCAGAGCCATCGAGCATGATACCGGTTGCACCCCAACGAAGTGAACGAGTGGTCTCAAGCTCGGAAGGACCGTGGTCAAGATGGAAACATACAGGAACAGAAGCCTTATGTGCGGCTGCAACAACAGCAGGAGCAAGGTAGTAGCCTACCTCTTCCTTCATGAGACGGGGATATACCTGGAGGATGCAGGGAGCCTTAAGCTCCTCTGCAGCCTTTACAGCACCCATAAGGGTCTCAAGGTTGTAAACGTTGAAAGCAGGAATACAGTATCCGCCTTCTTCAGCCATTGTTAAAATCTGTTTAAAATTAACGAGCATTGTTTACACTCCTCTGAATTATTAGAGAGCAGAAAGAACAAGTTCTTCGATAGAAAGAACAGTCATGCCCTCGGGAGCAGTTGCCTTCAATGCGGCATACTCGGAAACGCTTGCGGTAACGATGGTGTCAGCACCTACGTTCTTTGCGTTAGTCCAACGCTCATTGGAAACAAGGTTGGAAACGAGAGGATTGTAGATAGCCATGAAAGAGCCACCTGCCCAAACGGTATCCTTGCGGTTGAGAAGCATCTCGTTCAATGTTGCACAAGCAGAAACGATAGCTCTGGGCTCATCGGTCTCCTCGAGCATACGAGCGAGCTGATAAGGATCCTGGAATACTACAGCCTTGCCGGTGTTCTTAACTGCAAGCTTGCCGTCCTTAATAAGGCCTGCAACGAAAGCAGTGAAGGTTACAACGGTGCCGAGTTTAAGGTCATATTCCTTATACTCACGAACAAATGCCTTTGCATCCTGAGGATCAAAAGCGATAACGGTCTTATACTCACCGATGACCTTTGCACAGTCAGCCATCTGGGTCTTGGTCTCGTCAGCAGCGCCGATGAGCCAATCAAGAGCATAACCGGAAGCAGGCTCGTCAGCCAAAACGGTGAACTTAACACCTGCAGCCTCGAGAACCTTGATTGCGTTTTTGGCAGCAGCAGGAACGTTGTAACGAGCCTCTGCGCCGAGGAAAAGGATGATGTCTTCCTTAGCAGCGTGTGCCTTTGCAGCAGCAGCCAAGTCAGCATCGAGTTCCTTTGCACCGTAGATGTTGCCGGTCTCAAGAACCTTGTCTACGATAGCGTTGATGTAATCAGGGGTCTTGCCGTCGAGGGCAGCCTGAAGGCGAACTTCCTTGGTGAAGTAGGTGGGATCCCAACCGGTTGCACAGTCACAGGTGCAAGCTTCACACATCTGGCACTCATAGATATTATCCATGATGTCAGCGGTAACCTCTGCGGCACCACGGTTTACAAGAGAAAGACCAAGTGCACGAGCACGAGAAGTGTTTCTCTCCTGACCAGTTGCATTACCGACAGGGCAAATATGACGACACATCCAGCAGAAACGACAAGCGTCTACAATCTGCTTACTTTTTTCAGACATATACATAACTAATTACCTCCCCTATCAATAATTAAAGACCAAGCTTGAACGGATTCATGATGCCGTTCGGGTCAAGCTGTTTCTTAATTCCTTCGAATACCTGCATTGCGGGACCATACTGTTCCTTCATCAAGCGGCCGAGCTTAATGCCAACACCGTGGTGATCGTTAACAACACCGCCGTTAGCGATAGCAGTACGAACACCGCAGTTCCAGATCTGCTGATGGAGACGGAGTGCCTCATGCGGATCCTCGGGGACGAATTCCTTGTTAACAATGAAACGGTCGTAAACCATTGCGCCCCACTCATACCAGTGAGAGAAGTGAGCAATGAACTTAACATTGGGGAAGTTGGTCTCGATAGCCTTCTTCATTGCCCAGTAGATCTTCTCGATCTTGTCGTAAGGTGCTATTGTGTCCATAGTACCGAACATCTGGGGAAGGTCCATCATATGGCCGGGATAGAAGAAGGTAATCTTCTCTTTCCACCACTTCTCGCCGTACTCGGAACCGAGGTCCTCAGCACCGTACTTGGAGAATGTGTCAAGAAGGATCTTCTCTTCAACATCAACCATTTCCTTAACGCCTTCATAAGCAATGTTCATGAAAGCGCCCTTCTTCTCAACACCAACGATCTTCTTGATGAGAGAAGCGGTTTCAGCCTCGTCATAAAGACGCATAACAGAAGGCTTAAACTTCTGGAGAAGCTCACGAGAAGCCTCGAATGCACCGTGCATATCCTGGAAAAGGAATGCGCGGAAACGACGCTCTTCAGGCTGTGCGAAAATACGGATCTGAGCCTTGGTGATGATACCGAGGGTACCTTCAGAACCGATGAAGATCTGGTTAAGGTCGGGACCTGCTGCATGCTTGGGAGCGGGAGAGGTCTCGATAATGTCACCGTTAGGAAGAACAACTTCCATCTTGAGTACCATATCGTCGATCTTACCGTACTTGGTAGAAACAACGCCGATACCACGGTGTGCCAAGAAGCCACCAACGGTAGAACAGGTCAAAGAAGAAGGATAGTGCATGGTTGCGTAACCAACTTCGTTAGCTGCCCACTCAATGTGCTTATAGATAGCACCGCATCCGCACTCTATGTACAAAGACTCGGTATTAACATCATAAATCTTGTTCATTCTCTTGGTATCGAGAAGAATACCGCCTGCAACGGGAATAGCACCGCCCTGGGTACCGCCGCCGCCACCCCATGTGGTAACGGGGATCTTGTAGTAGTTAGCGATCTTCATGACCTTAGAGGTCTCGGTTGCATCCTTGGGGGATACAATGAAGTCAGCCTCGGGCATACGCTTGCCGCGGTCAGCCCACATTCTGGACAACCAGAAATAGTCAACACCGTGAGTAATCTTATCGATCTCTCTTGTTGAACAGTTCTCTCTGCCGACAGCATCTTCCAATTCGGTAAGGATAATGTCTGTCAAAAACTCATTACAAACCATCGGATCATCTCCTATTTTTTATTTGGGGTTGCTAACGCCCCTAAATTTGCTATTTTATATTAACATACCGTTAATAAAAATGCAACACTTTTTCGAAATATTTTTTCAAAATCTCTTGATTTTTTTGTCGTTTTGCGGTAAAATGGAGTAAATTTTCATAGAGAGGTGCAATATGGAGTCGATTTTGCTAAAAATCAAGCGTTTATATCCCGAAATGGGCAATAGTGAACGCAAAATAGCTGATTGGTTGATTGCCAATTTTCAGGAGATTATCGGTCTTTCCATAAACGAGCTTGCAACAAAATGCGGATGCGGTGAAGCCACCATTGTTCGTTTTTCCCGACGTCTGGGTCTTTCCGGTTATCAGGAGTTAAAGCTTAAAATTGCTCAAGAGTCAGCGAACACGGTTCACGGCGGTGTTTTGGGAGTTGAACAGGATGACAGTTGCTATGATATATTCAATAAGCGCATCCGAGACATTGCCGTTGCATTGGAAAACACAAAATCAGTGCTCTCCCCTTCAGAAATCGAAAAAGCCGCAAATATCATCAAAGATGCACGAAGAATCGTGATTTTTGGTCTTGGCAACTCAGCATCAATCGCAGTTGACGCCCAGCATAAATTTTTGCGAGCAGGACTAGATGCCATCGCCTACTGCGACAACCACATGCAGGCCATTGCCGCCTCTCACCTGCACAAAGGTGATGTTGCAATCGGTGTTTCGCATTCAGGTGCTTCTATCGATGTTGTAGATGCTTTAAAAACCGCACGCGAAACGGGTGCCACCACAATCTGCATCACAAATTTTGGAGAAAGCCCGATCAACGAGTTTTCGGACATAGTTTTGAACACTCGTTCGGATGAAACAAAATATTCAATTCTTGCAATGAGCTCACGAATTGCCCAGCTTGCAATTTTTGACGCGATATACACCTACATTGTAATGCACAGTAACAAGGCGGCGGTCAGAGCTATCAAGGATGCCGAGTCGGCATTGCACAGCAAAAAGTATATAAATCAATAATTTATATTATGAAATATTTCCCAAAAGTTAAGAATTGGTTACAGATTGCACAATAACTTGATTTAGTCAATATCAAATGTTATAATTATAAAAAATACGAACTGAGGTAAATGCAAAATGGATACTTTTATAGAACAACTTGTGATTATAAAAAACGGACCAAAGGTTAAATTCACCAAAATCAGTATTTGGACCGTTTGTTCGCTGTTAGCATCCGGCTTAATTGTTTTCGCTATCTTCAACCGTCTTCTTGCAGTCGTGCTGCTGCTTCTTGCCGCTGCGGCTTTTTTCTGTGCATGGTATATGTGCGGTCAGTTGAACAATGAATTTGAATATATCATAACTAATCGCGAAATCGACATTGACCGTATCGTCAATAAGAAAAAACGTATGAGAATGGCGAATTTTGATTGTTCGGATATCGAAAACATTGAGAAATATGACCCTAACAAGCATTTTTCCAAAAGACCTGACGGAAAGAACGTGTATTTTGGTTGTACACCTGATGAGGATTCTCTTGCATTCACTGTAAGACATCCTAAAAAAGGATTTTACATACTTGTATTATCACCCAACGAGGAATTTAGAAATGCAGTAAGGAAATATGTTGCATATGATCTGAAAAAGAAGATATAATCAGGAGGATTTTATGGTACTCACCGCGGAACAAACGAGGATTGTTGAAGCAAAGTCGGTAGAGCTCGGCATGAGTTGGTTGCGACTTATGGAAAACGCCGGTTCAGCCGCCGCAAAACTTATACGCGACAACTATAACCTGGAAAATAAAAAAGTTGTTATCGTCTGCGGAAAAGGCAATAACGGAGGCGACGGTTATGTTATTGCCCGAAAATTAGTTGAAAACAAAGCTCAGATTCGTGTCATTTCGATAGACTCACCTTCTACACCGAGCGCTATTGAAATGGCATCAAAAATACATAATTTAAATATCAGACCTGTTGATTACATCAGCTATGACAATCTTTGCAAACAATATATAGCAGATGCTGATATTATTGTTGACGCTATTTTCGGAACCGGTTTTAAGGGTGAACCCGAAGGTGTTTATTGTGATGTTATTCGTACTATCAATCAAACCAATGCGATAAAGGTGTCTATTGATGTACCAAGCGGAATTAACAGTGACAGCGGTTTAGTCAATTCGGTATTCGTTAATGCTGATTTAACAATAACTTTTGCAACGCACAAACCATGCCATCTTCTATTCCCTGCCGCAGATTATTGCGGTAAAGTTATGGTAGCTTCTATCGGTATGCCCGATGAGGTTTTCTCTTATGTTGACCCTATAATGCACGTTGTAACCACGCAAGAAGTTTGCTTGGCTCTTCCTGTAAGACAGCAAAGCTGCCATAAAGGAGAATGCGGAACAGCCGCTTTGCTTTGCGGTTCAAAAGGTTATTCAGGCGCAGCGGTCATTGCAGGTAAAGCATGCGTAAAAAGCGGTGTTGGCATTGCCAACATGATCATTCCTGAAAGTATATACCACATTGTTGCTTCTTCGCTACACGAGGCTGTTTGCACAATATATAACGATAATAACCCCAATTCTATATGTAACGAAGAAACAGAAAACATCATTGATACTATTGACCGTTGTTCCGCAGCACTGTTAGGTTGCGGATTGGGACAAAGCAAGCACTCAAAATATACTTTGACCGAGATTTTAAAAAATTGCAGTTGCCCGATAGTTATTGACGCTGACGGAATAAACTTATTGTCCGACTGCATAGAATTAATCAGACAGTATACCAATGATGTTATTCTGACACCGCACCCCAAGGAGGCCTCGCGTATTCTCAACTGCAGTGTTGAAGAAATACAAAAAGACCGACTGAACGCCGCTAAAAAAATAGCTTCATTCACAGGCGCAATAACCGTGCTTAAAGGTTCCAAAACCTTGATCGCTCTGCCAGACGGAATTGTCTATGTTGTAACCGACGGCAACCCGGGCATGGCTACCGCAGGAACCGGCGATATGCTTGCCGGTATGGTTGTAAGTTTTTTAGCGCAAGGTATGTCAAGTGCCGATGCCGCTGTATGTGCAGTTAAAATTCATGCCCTTTCCGGCGACAGCGCACTTAAAGACAGTTCTGTGCTTTCTTTAACACCAACCGACATGATTGATGTCTTACCCTCTGTATACTGCCGACTTTACTCAG
Source organism: Acutalibacteraceae bacterium (assembly GCA_045637775.1). Classification (GTDB taxonomy): domain Bacteria; phylum Bacillota; class Clostridia; order Oscillospirales; family Acutalibacteraceae; genus UMGS172. The sequence continues at coordinate 9,831 of JAZUAC010000064.1, forward strand.
AGAAATAAGGTGGTTTTACGCGTTTTGTTTACATCATAACTGCACTCATAGTAATGATTTGTCAGTGTGGATGTTCAAAACAACGGTATTATGACATTATACCCGTAACAGAAAATATTAAGTGTGATTTCAAAATCGAAAATTCCGACCTTGCGGGCGAATTAACAATAAATGCCGAAGGTGATTTGTCACTGATTTTTACCTCGCCCGACAATATTAAAGACACAGGGATAAGAATTAAAGAAGAATGCTTTATTATTGAAGTTCACGGTATTTCTAACCGATACCCAATAAATGAGGCGCCAAAAGATTCACCTGCAATTTGTTTATATGATGCTTTTAATGCATCAAAAAGTATCTCGCCCACCTTGATTGATGATGTTATCACAGTTAAAGGAAGCTCTGAAAGTTGTGATTTTTCCATGGAAATAAGCAACGCAGGATACATTACAAAAATATCCCTTGGCGACCATACAGTCTTTTTGTTCAGCAATCATGTTGCGATAAAATAAACAAACTCTAACCGAGTCGAGAAAATACTGTTGAGGATTTGCGCTCAACCGGTTTTCTTAACTCGGTTTTAATTTAAATTTAACATTCAAATGTATTGAAAAATTTTGTAAAATGCATTATAATTACATAGTTAATATAATTAGTTTGTCGTTTCTTACAATCGGAGGTCAGAGATGTCTGTCGAATTTACAAAAGAAATGAAAAATGAATATACGATACTTGTACCGGATATATTCCCTACACATATGGATCTTTTAAAGGAAGTATTCGCAATGTACGGGTATAATGTTGAGGTATTGCATTACGAAGGCCAAAAGGTTATCGATTGCGGACTTCGCTATATACATAACGATATGTGCTACCCTGCCATTTGCTCGGTAGGACAGCTTTTGTATGCCTTAAAATGCGGCGACTATAATCCTCACAAGGTTGCACTTTTACAATTCCAAACAGGCGGCGGATGCCGTGCATCTAATTACATCTGGCTTTTGCGAAAAGCGCTCAAAAACATGGATATGGATTATGTTCCGGTTATTTCTCTTTCTTTCAGCGGAATGGAAAAACAGAGCGGTTTCAAGATAAAACCCACCATGCTTTTAAAAGGTATAATGGCTGTTATGTACGGCGATATGATAATGCTTCTCCGTAATCAGATTCAGCCTTATGAAACCCAAAAAGGCACAACTGCTGAAATGGTTGACAAATGGAATAAAGAGCTTATCCGTCAGTTTAAGAAAAACCGTGGATTGGTTGGCAGAAGTGTTAAGCGTAATCTCAAAAAAATGGTTGACGATTTCTGTTCTATTCCGGTAGAACGAACCAAAAAAACTAAAGTCGGCATCGTTGGTGAGATATATGTAAAGTATTCTCAGTTTGGCAACAACGGACTTGAGACGTTTTTAGCTTCGGAAAACTGTGAGTTTATGGTGCCGGGTGTTATTGGCTTTATTCAATACTGTTTTGCAGGCAGTGATATCGATAGAAAATATTACGGTAAAAACTCAAAAAGTTCATTCACAAAAATTGCCTTTAAGCTCATTGGAAAACTAGAAAAATATCTTCTCGAGGCTTTGAAGGATCATCCGGAGATAATTGCTCCCTACCCATTTGAAAAACTGGAAGAGCTTGCAGATAAAGTGCTTGACCGCGGTGTCAGTATGGGAGAAGGTTGGCTTTTACCTGCCGAAATGGCTGAACTTATCGAAAAGGGTTATAACAACATCGTTTGTGCACAGCCTTTTGGCTGTCTCCCTAATCACATTGTAGGCAAGGGTGTTATTAGGACCTTAAAAGAGCTTTATCCCAACGCCAATATCTGTCCTGTTGATTACGATGCAGGCGCTTCAAAGGTCAATCAGGAAAACCGCATAAAGCTTATGCTTTCGGTGGAAAGAGAGGAGCAAAAATGAAGAGAATAGGACTTGACATTGGCTCTACCACCATTAAATGCGTTGTGACCGACGAAAACGGTAAAATTATATTTTCAGACTATCAACGTCATTATTCTAAAATAGCCGAAAGCGCCACCGCGCTTCTCACCCGAATTTCCGAAACGGTTGAATCGGGTGATGCCTTAATGGCAGTTTCGGGCTCTGCGGGAATGGGTCTTGCCACCGACCTGAATATTCCTTTTGTGCAAGAGGTTTATGCTACGAAAGTATCGGTTTCAAGACTTTTACCCGAAACAGACACTGTTATCGAGCTTGGTGGTGAAGATGCAAAAATACTGTTTTTAAAGGGCGGCCTTGAAGTCAGAATGAACGGTACCTGCGCCGGCGGTACAGGTGCTTTTGTCGACCAAATGGCATCCCTGATGAACGTAACCCCTACCGAGCTTAATGAGCTTGCCAAAGAACATGGGAAAATCTACACAATAGCCTCGCGCTGCGGTGTCTTTGCAAAGTCTGACATTCAGCCACTCATAAACCAGGGCGCTCGTAAAGAAGACATTGCCGCGAGCATATTCTATGCTGTCGTCAACCAGACTATTGCCGGTCTTGCCCAAGGACGTGAGATAAACGGCAATGTACTTTATCTCGGTGGTCCTCTCACCTTCTTTTCTGAGCTTCGTTCGGCTTTTGACGATGTATTAAAAACAAAAGGAACTCTGCCCGAAAACTCGCTCTATTTCGTTGCTATTGGCGCTTCTATGTCGTCGACCGCAGAAAAGGTCAATGTATCAGAGCTTATTAGCAAAACTGCAAACTATTCATCCTCGGGCGGTTACCGCGCCTGTGAGCCGTTGTTTACATCTGAAGATGAATATAAAATTTTCAAAGAACGTCATGAACATGACTCCGACAATATTAACGGAATAACCGAACCCAAAGATAAAATGTATTTGGGAATTGACGCAGGTTCGACCACCGTCAAGGCGGTTGTTTGTGACGAAAGCGGCAATATTTTCAGGACAAGTTATCTCTCTAATAACGGTAATGCTGTAAGTATGATTAGAGATTTCCTCACCCAAATGTATGAGGAATATCCTGATATTAAAATCGTTTCTTCGGCTGTAACAGGTTATGGTGAGGACATTATAAAAAGTGCCTTCGGTGTTGATTACGGTATTGTTGAAACCATTGCTCACTACACTGCCGCAAAGAAATTCCGCCCTGATGTTGACTTTATTATCGATATTGGCGGTCAAGATATTAAGTGCTTTAAGATACATAACGGCGCTATTGACAATATTTTTCTTAATGAAGCTTGTTCCTCGGGTTGCGGCTCGTTTTTGCAGACATCTGCAGGTGCTTTAGGTTACACTATTGCCGAATTTGCCAACATGGCACTGCTTGCCGATAAGCCCGTTGACCTGGGCTCTCGTTGCACGGTGTTTATGAACAGTTCTGTAAAGCAAGCTCAAAAGGATGGCGCGACTGTTGAGAACATCTCAGCAGGACTTTCGATAAGTGTTGTAAAAAATGCTTTGTACAAGGTCATTCGATGTGCCGACCCTTCCCTTTTGGGTGAAAACATCGTTGTTCAAGGCGGTACATTCCTGAACGATGCTGTTTTGCGTGCATTCGAAATGGAAACAGGTCGTGTAGTTATCCGTCCTTCAATAGCCGGTCTTATGGGTGCCTATGGTGCAGCCCTGTACTCTATTGAAAAAGCAAAAAAACACCCTAATCATACATCAAAAATCATTACCGCAGAAGGTCTTGAAAACTTCCAGCATACTGTCAAAGCAATAGTTTGCAACGGATGCAACAACCACTGTCGATTGACCGTAAACACCTTTGCCGACGGACATAAATTCATTGCAGGCAACCGTTGTGAAAAGCCTTTAAAGCTTGCAGAAGCAACCGAGAAATATAACCTCTTCCAATTCAAGGCTGAATTACTAAATAAATACCGCAACAATGAGGTTGTCGAAGGAAAGCCGACTATCGGTATTCCCATGGCACTGAACATGTATGAATTGTTACCTTTCTGGTACACATTTTTTAAAGAACTTGGTTTTAATATTATTGTTTCTCCTCCTTCAACCCGTGAGCTTTACACTTTGGGTCAGCACACAATTCCTTCTGACACAGCTTGCTACCCTGCAAAAATGGTACACGGTCATATTGAGGCGTTGTTAAAAGAAAATGTCGATGCTATTTTCTATCCCAACATGAGTTACAATCTTAATGAGGAAAAGGGTGACAACCACTTCAATTGTCCTGTGGTTGCATATTATCCTGAGGTTATTAAGGCTAACGTATCAGGACTTTCACAGACAAAGTTTATTTCAGATTTTGTAGGTGTTCATAACATCAAGCATTTTCCCAAGCGCATGGGCGAGATTTTTGAAAAGCACTTCAACACCTTCCCTGCTGATTTACTCAAAAAGGCATCATGCAAAGCTTATGAGGAATATAATCGCCACATGGCTGAATTAAGAACAAAATGCGATGAATATTTAGAAATCGCAAAGCAAAAATCAATGCCGGTCATCGTTCTCGCAGGTAGACCCTATCATGTTGACCCTGAAATCAACCACGGCATTGACGACCTTATTTGCAATCTTGGTGCAGTTGTTGTAACCGAAGACAGTTTAAGCCACAAGATCCCTAAATTCCGTACAACCGTGCTCAATCAGTGGACTTATCATTCAAGACTTTACGCTGCTGCGAAGTATGTTGCCGAAGATACCGAAAACAACATAAACCTTGTTCAGCTTGTGTCATTCGGTTGCGGAGTTGATGCAGTTACTACTGACGAAACACGTTCTATAATCGAATCGGGTGGTAAAATCTACACCCAAATCAAGATTGATGAAATAACCAACACCGGCGCAGTAAAAATAAGACTCCGCAGTTTAATGGCAGTCATCAATGACAAGTCGGTGGCCAAGCGGTCTTAGGA
>JAZUAC010000065.1:0-13404 GCA_045637775.1 Acutalibacteraceae bacterium
CCCTTTTCGGTATAGTTCTTTTTTGAGAAAATGTTGCGGAACTTCTGCTTGCCGTGGGGCGCCATGCCTGCAACGCCAAAGCATGAAGAAGCGGCATTTCCGATCAATTTGGTAAGATAGTCTTCGCCCAAAGTGATAGTACCGTTTTTTGTTTGATAAGCGATCATATATATTACCTCCGTTATTTTGTTTCTGTTTTATCTGTAATTCCGAAATAAACATCGGAAACGGATGACATTTTTTGAGGATTAAGCCTTGAGTCACAAACCGAAATACCCTGTCTGTGGCAAAGGGGGATTATCGGCATTTCGGCATTAAAAGCGTTGATTATATCAACCAACGACAGTTGCTCATTGTAAAAGCCTTTCACCGCATCCTCCAATAAAGGAACCTGTGATTTCGGTTGCTCTTCAGGTTGGCTGTCGGCGGTTTCTTTATTAGCGGTTTTTGTCTTGCTGTTTTCCGAAGCTGACGGTTTATCGGCTTCGGAAGTGTTTTCGTCAACCGTCGGAGTCAAATTCGGAATACCGTAAGAAATGCTGCCGTCAGCCGTTAAAAGCTCGGTTACATCCATATTATTGGGGAGCTTGGTTTCGGCAATGTAAATATCAAAACTGCCGTCCGACAAGGCTTGGGTGTATTCTTCCCATTCAAGTTCTTTAAGAGTGACCTTAAAACCAATTGCTTCAATTTGCTCTTTCACAAGCTTTGCGGCATTTAATCTGCGGTCGTTATCCTTATAAGCAATAAGTGTAAATGTGATGTTTTTTTCCTTGTCGTCAACAATAAAACCCTCATTATCCTTATTATTATAACCTATCTCTTCCAAAATCGCAACAACATTTTGCAATTCTTTAGCTTTTGGTAGGTTTTGAAGAGTTCCTGCATCGCTCCAACATGAGTTGAAAATGCCCGTGGCAGGTGTTGCGTAGGAAAAATAAGCCTCGTTACAGATATTTGTTCGGTCTACTGCATACGACAAAGCATAGCGCACCTTGGCTTGGGTAAGGTGCTTGTTTTCGAGATTAAGTCCCAAATAAACAAGATTATTGAGGTTGACGGTTGTCGAGGAGCCCGACATGGGAGGAATGACTCCGTCCGAAAGGTCGCTGTAATAAGCACTGACATTTCCAACCTCAAGATTATATTTCACAACGGTGTTATCGGGGGCATCGATAAGCTTGACCGTTTTTACGGTGACAGCACCGCCAACCCATGCTGTGTTGGCATTAAGCTGCCTTTCCTTGGTGTCATATACATAACGTCCCGAGCCGATAGGGGGAAGAACGATCTTGTTTTCGTCTTTAAGGTTGTCGGAATCCTTTTTAATGATGGGGAAATCCAAAACATTTGCGAAATAAGGGTCGGTTTTGGTGAGCGTGATAATAACTTTATCACTACCGTCGGTTTTATATGACTTGACAGAGGTCAGCTGTTCCTTGAACGCAAGCTCGGAGTTTAAGGCTAATTTCAGAGAGTACACAACATCGTCCGATGTTACGGCGCTGCCATCCGAAAAAGCCGTGTTTTTCAATGTGATGACGCATTGGTTATCGCTTATATCAATATTCCTGGCGAGTACAAATTGAGGTTGGAACAGGGGGTCTACCTTGACTAAAGGGTCATACATAAGTGTTGCCAACCTTCGGTTTAAATAAGAGTTTGCAGTGTAAGGGTTTATGGGGTCGTCAGCACGGTACAGCAGCGTTAAACAGTCTACCGATTCTGTGCTGTTTGATGAAGTGTTACCGGAGGCGGTGTCCGACGGAGTCGGATTTGAACCGCATCCAACTGCGGATAAAGCCAAAACACCTGCTAAACAAAAAGCAAAGAGCCTTTTCATTTTCATCGGTCACACCTCCAAAAGTTTTATTTAAAGCATACTTAAACGCTCAACCGAAACGGTTTTGCCGGTTTTATTATCTATTTCAAAAACACATCCGTCAAGTCGGCATTTTCCGGTTGCCAATTCAAATTTCACGGGTGCATTATCCTTGATCTTGGCTATCGAAAGCTCCGGTCTGACACCTAAAATTGAGTTGTGGGGACCGGTCATGCCTATGTCTGAAATATATCCCGTGCCGTTTGGCAATATCTGTTCATCGGCGGTGGCAACATGGGTATGCGTGCCAAAAACCGCCGAGACTCTGCCATCAAGGTAGTAAGCCAAAGCCTTTTTTTCGGCTGTTGCCTCGGCATGAAAATCAACCATGATTATCTTAATGCCGTTTTGAATTGCCGTTTCTACAAGTTGGTCAGCGGATGTAAACGGGTCTTCTGCTTCGGGCATATAAACTCGTCCCACAAGGTTTATTACCGCCACTCTACGAGCACCCAAATCAACCTCTGTATATCCCTTACCTACACCCGAGGTATGCATGTTGTGTGGTCTTAAAAGAAATGGATCGGAGTCCAATCGGTCAAAAATCTCACGTCGGCGCATCGAGTGATTGCCGCCCGAGATAACATCGACACCTGCAGAATAGAGCATATCAGCCGAATGCGGTGTTATTCCATTGCCGTCGGCCGAGTTTTCACCGTTGACGATACATAAATCTATTTTGTTTTCTTGCTTTATTTTAGGTAATGCTTTGAGCAAAAATTCGCAACCGATACTGCCGCAAACATCACCAACGGTAAGTATTCGCATAGCACAAGTCCTTAATACTTTGTAATCAATTTATTATATCACGTTTACTGTTATTTATCAATAATTTTGTGTTTTGTAACAAAAGAAAAGCCTGTCTCGAGCAAAACAAGACCCGCAATAACGGCAAATATTCCGATGCCACCGAGGATTCCCATGCTTTCGCGGAAAACAAAAACGCCTACAAGCGATGCCACTGCAGGCTCTAAAATAGCTATAACCGAGGCCTTGCCTGCACCGATTTTGGAAAGTCCGAAGGTGTAAAGCAGATAGGGAAGCACAGTGCAGGTTATTGCAATGCCGACTGCCCACAGTACATTCACGCCGTTTGACATTAAAACGGTCAGCTTCGGTAGGTTGCACAAGGGAAAAACTCCAACCGATGCAAACAAAAATGTGTAAAAGGTTATGGTCAGCGAGCTGTATTTTGCGGCGGCATATTTTCCGAAAATCGAGTAAAGAGCATAGCCAAAACCCGACAAAAGTCCGAAAACAAGACCGATTTTAGTCAGCCTCAACGACCCCGAAAAACAGACCAAAGCGCATCCGCCAAAACAGACAAAGAAGGCGATGATTTTGTTCAAGGTCAATTTTTCCTTGAAAAGCGGAACGGCAAAAGTGGCAACCCAAATCGGTGAGGTGTACATCAAAATGCAGGCCACGGAAAGCGAGTTTTCACCGATAGAGGACATATAACATATATTAAAGAACATAAAACTGCATATACCTGTGCCGAAAAACATCCAAAGGTCACGAAGGCTGATTTTAAACAGCTTGGGGTCTTTAAGTAAAATAAAAACACCCATAATCACAACGGTTGCAAAGGCTCTGACGGTCACTATCTGAATGGCCGAAAAGCCGATGTCCTGCAAGGTTCTTGTGAAAATTCCAATAACGCCCCAAAGCACCGCTGCCAGCAAAACAGACGCTTCACCCAAACGGTTTTTCATCCAATCCATAACCTCACCACCGTAAATGTCCTTAACATTTTAATTCTACTACTAAACCAATGCGATTGCAAGAAAATTATGCTTTGTAACTTGCGAGCCCCCAAAAAGATCCAAAAAGGCTTACAAGATTTCATCCGAAGGACGGCAACCTAAAAAGGCTATATAATTTCGGTAAAAGCTTGTGTAATCGGAAAAACCGCATTTTTCGGCAACAGTAGTCGGCTTTTCACCCGAAGCAATCATTTTTTGTGCAACAAGAAGCTTTTTGACCATTATATATTTCTTGGGTGTCTGGTGGAGCTCGGTCTTGAATAGTCTGAAAAGATAGCTTTCGCTGACAAAAAGGTGGCTGGCAACGTCCTCGACCGAAAGCGTGGTCAAAAGATTTTGGTTGATATAGTTGAGTGCCTTTGACAGCAACGGCGACAAAACAGTACTGTTGTCGGGGAAAGTGTGCGGAAAAAGACTTATGTTGTAAAAAAGCTCGCAAAGCAGGTGCTCGAGTAGTTCGCTGAACACCTCGGGAGTGCAGTTGGCTTGATAAAAATCGCACTTTTTAAAGATATCCTCGGCAATGGTGTTGCCTTTGATGTTTATAACGACCGTTTCCTCCGGCAGAGCTTTAACGCTGTGGACGTTGTGACGCTCGGCATCGAACAAAAAGTTATAGCGTTCATAGTCGACAGGCGAGTCTATCTGAATAAAGTGATACTGCAACGGACGAATCAGAATAAGGTCGCCTTTTTTTAGCTTATAGCGGCGGTCCTCAATGACAAACGTGGCATCGCCGTCCACGAAATACAACAGCTCATACAAGCCGTGCGTGTGCAATGAATACGTGTCACACGCCAAATTTTTTGAAACGTGGTGTTTGTAAAACAGATTGTTACTACTGAAAATATAGTTGTTCAAGTGGTTCACATCCTTTATGATTTTATTTTGCCATATCGGTTCAGTTTTTGCAATACAAAAATGCAGATTTTGCAATTTACTTTGTAAAATATCGAATTATAATTAAACCATAACCTTTGATTTCAAACAAAAGGAGACGGTTTAACATGGAAAAACTTAACATTGCGATTATCGGTCAGGGACGAAGTGGTCGAAGTATTCATGGCTCACACTTTATGCGTGAATGCAATAAATATTTCAACGTGAAATACGTTGTCGATGCCGATGCATACCGCCGCAAGGTGGCAAAGCAGAGACATCCCGGTTGCACCACCTTTGCCAATTATAAAAAGCTGTTCAAAATCGATGATATTGACCTTGTGGTAAATGCCTCCTATTCCGAAATGCATTATCCCATCACCAAGGAGCTTTTGCTTCACGGCAAGAACGTGCTTGTTGAAAAGCCCTTCGGCCGTTCGCGTTACGAGTGTGACGAGCTTATGAAGATCGCTAAGGAAAACAACGTCACTTTGGCGGTATTCCAACAGACCTTCCTGGCTCCGTTCTACGAGTTTGCCTATGAGCTTATGAAATCGGGCAAGCTGGGTGAGATCAAACAGATAAGCATTCGCTACAACGGCTTTGCGCGTCGTTGGGACTGGCAGACTTTGCAGAAAAAGTGTGCAGGTAATGCCTATAACACGGGCCCTCACCCCATTGGTATGGGTCTTGGCTTCCTTGATTTTGACAAAAACGCCAAGGTTGTTTACAGTAAACTTGATCACACTCCGATGAGCAGCGGTGATGCCGACGATTATGCAAAAATTCTGCTTGCAGCACCGAACAAGCCGTTGGTTGATATTGAGATCAACAATACCGATGCTTACAGCAACTACAATATCAAAATTCAGGGAACAAAGGGTACGTTTAAGTGCCGTCCCAAGTCTTATGAAATGACCTATATCGTCGACGGTGAAAATGCCGAACAGCCTTTGGTTGAAGTATCACTCAAAAATGAAAAGGGCGACCCCATTTACTGCTCCGAAAAATTGGAGAAGCACGTTGAATCGGGTGAGTTTGACGGTGACGCATTCGACGTTGGTACCGCCAAGCTTTATGAGCAGTTGTACTACAAGCTGACCGAGGGTAAGGATATGACCGTCACACCCGAAATGGCGGCTGAGGTCATCTCGGTTATTGAGACTGTTCACGCTCAGAATCCGTTGCCGTTGAAATATCTTTAATGTGAGGTTGCTTTATGAAAAAAATAGCCATTCTCGGTTGTGAGAACTCTCACGCCAATGCTTTTTTGAAATTTATCAAAGAGAAAAAAGAGTTTAAAGATGTCGAGGTCATTGGTGTTTACAGCACAGACACGGAGGCGGCTTTAAAGCTTAACGATACCTTTGGTGTGCCTGTGATGAACACTTATGATGAGCTCGTCGGCAAGGTTGACGGTATTATCGTCACCGCACGTCACGGCGACAATCACTATAAGTATGCCAAGCCTTATCTTGACAGCAAAATTCCGATGTTTATAGACAAGCCGTTCACCGTGAGTGAGCAGGACGTTGTTGATTTTATGACCGAAATAAGATCTAAAAATGTTCCCGTTTGCGGTGGTTCGTCGTTAAAGCACGATACGTTTATCCAAGCCTTGAAGCAGGAACGTCTTGACGGCAACGGTGACACTTTGGGCGGTTACGTCCGTGCGCCTTATTCCAAAGAAAACGACTACGGCAACTTTTATTTCTACGCCCCGCACCTTGTTGAAATGGTTTGCGAGATCTTCGGCCGTTTCCCCGAAAGCGTTAAGGCGCATGAAACCAACGACAACATCACAGTCATATTTCATTATGACGGCTTTGATGCGGTCGGCCTTTTTGTCAACAAAAATTACCGCTATTTTGCATCGCGTATGTCGACGGAAAAGTCCACGGCTTACGAGATCTCCGATTCGTCCAGTTGGTTCTACAGGGAGTTCAAGGAGTATTACGACCTGCTTTGCGGTGCTCCTCAAAACAACACGCTCGAAGAAATGGCGGCACCCGTGTTTATTATGAATGCTATCGAGCGTTCGCTTAAAAATGGCACAGTTGAAGCCGTTAAAAAACTTGAGATTTGAGGTGGCTTTATGGGTGATATAATTCTTTCGGCATTCTCCGATGAATATGCCGTTGATTTTGAAGAGCAGTTGAAGGGAATGCAGTCTCTCGGCATCAAGTATATTGAGCTGCGGCTTATAAACGGTAAAAGCATCTCGGTGTTAAAAAATGACGAGGTCAAAGCGGTCAAAGCAATGCTCGACCGTTACGGCATCGGAGTTTCGGCAATCGGCTCGCCGCTCGGTAAGATAAAGCTTGACGAGGATATAGATGCCCATATGGAGTTGGCTCGTCACGTTTTTGAGATCGCCACTATATTGGGCGCAAAATATGTCAGAATGTTCAGCTTTTACGCACCCGATGGCCGTGACATTCACGTAATGCGTGACGAGGTTTTCTGTGCACTTGGCAGAATGGTTGAAATCGCACGTGAATATAAGATTACACTCTGCCACGAAAACGAGGCCGAGATTTACGGAAACACACCCGAATACTGCAAAGAGATAATCGACCACTTCGGTGGCGAGATGAAATGCGTTTTTGATATGGGCAATTTTGTTTTGGAAAATGTTGACCCGTACCCCGAGGCTTTTGAGCTTTTGAAAAATGATATTGCATATCTCCACATAAAAGACGCACTTTTTGAAGGTGCGGTTGTGCCTCCGGGAAAGGGGAATGCCAAAATAAAAGAGATTCTGACGGCGCACAAAAGCTTTGCAAAGACCGATTTTTTTGTAACCTTGGAGCCTCATTTACAAACCTTTTCGGGACTCAACGCTTTGGTAGGCCGTTCGTTTGAAAACCCCTACAAATACGAAGATGAAAAAACCGCGTTCACCGATGCATTAACCAAATTAAAGGAACTGTTCTGAATGAAAAACTTAAAAAAAGACCTTTTGAATGTTAATATTTACGATACCCGTGACGAAATGGGCAAGGCCGCCGCAAGCGACATCAAGGCAAAGATCCTTGAATTGCTCCAAACACGAGATACCATCAATATGATCTTTGCCGCTGCACCCTCGCAAAACGAGGTCTTGAAGGGATTGGCAACCGACGAGGAGATTCCATGGAACCGCGTCAACGCATTCCATATGGACGAGTATATCGGTCTCCCGTCAGACGCACCGCAGGGCTTTGGCAATTTTCTGAAGAGAAGCATCTTTGGACTGGCACCGTTCAAGAGTGTCAACTACATAGACATTTCGGCCACCGATGCCGATATGGAATGTGAGCGTTATTCTGCCCTTTTGAAGCAGTATCCCACCGATATTGTGGTCATGGGCATTGGTGAAAACGGACACATTGCGTTTAACGACCCTCCGGTTGCCGATTTTAATGATGAAAAAGCAGTAAAGCCCGTGCCGCTTGACGAGATCTGCCGTCAACAGCAGGTCAACGACGGTTGTTTTGCAAAAATCGACGACGTTCCCAAAACCGCTATCACGCTCACAGTTCCCACACTTTTCAAGGGTGACTATCTTTTCTGCATCGTGCCTGCAAAGACCAAGGCAAATGCCGTAAAAGCAACCCTTTGCGACGAGATAAGCGAAAAATGTCCTGCAACCGTTCTGCGCCGTCACAGTAACGCTGTGCTTTATCTCGACGGTGACAGCAGTTCGCTTTTGTGATTGCCATGAAAAGAATAAAGAGTGATAAAATAATCCTTGCCGACAAAATATTTGACGGATATATTTATTTTGACGACGGCAAGATAACCGACATTACCGAAAACAACCTCCCCGTGTCCGAGGAATACGATATGACGGGGCTTTACGTCAGCGCAGGATTTGTCGATATGCACACCCACGGTGCAGGAGGCTATCCTTTTGAGGGTAGTGTTGACGATATTGTGAATGGCTGTAATTTCCACCTGAAGCACGGTACGACCTCGATCTGCCCGACCGTATCGGCCGCGGAGATCGACAGTATGCATAGGTCGACAAGGAACATCAAAGCGGCAATGTCCGACCGAAGAGTAAAAAATACTATACTCGGGGCACACCTTGAGGGGCCGTACCTTTCAAGGGAACAGGCAGGTGCTCAATGTGCCGATTTTATTACTGCGCCCAAGCGCGAGGATTATTTGCCCTTGCTCCAAGAATGTGGCGACGCCATTGCCCGTTGGAGCTATGCTCCCGAAAACGATGAAGGCGAGCGCTTTGCAAAGGATCTTAAAGAGCACAACATCGTAGCATCGGCAGGGCATACCAACGCCATTTATGACGATATGTTGCGCGCCAAGGCCTTCGGTTGCAACCTTGTAACTCACCTTTTCTCCTGCACCTCGACCATCACGCGTGACCACGGTTTCAGACGGCTTGGTGTTATTGAAACGGCATTCCTTTTGGACGATATGTACGTTGAGATAATCTGCGACGGCAAACATCTTCCTCCTGAATTGATAAAGCTGATTTACAAAATCAAGGGTCCTGACAAAATTGCCCTTGTGACCGATAGTCTTGCACTTGCAGGTACCGACCAAAAGCACGGCTTTATGCAGGCTACCGAGTTTATCATTGAGGACGGCGTTTGCAAGCTGATGGACCGAAGTGCTTTTGCAGGAAGCATTGCGACCGCCGACCGCCTTGTGCGCGTTGCCGTGAAAGAAGCAGGTATTCCGCTTGTTGAGGCGGTCAGAATGATGACTAAAACTCCTGCCGACGCTATGAATTTGCCTGAAAAGGGTAGAATTTGTGTTGGATGTGACGCTGACTTCACGGCTTTTGATGATGATATAACCGTCAAAGCAGTATTCACCGGAGGACAAAAGGTTATATAAGCTATATATAGAATAAGTACAAATATAAACCAAGGCTTTTCATTTGAGATGCCTTGGTTTTGTTTTTTGAAAAAATATCGTGAAACACAACCGCTTTTGAGTAATTTATTGTTTACTTTATAATTAAAATATGGTAGAATAATATGAAAATTTATGTTCAGATGAAATTTGCCGTAAAGAGAGGGTTGTTTTGTGGACAAAAGACCTATCGGAGTTTTTGATTCAGGATTAGGCGGTCTTTCGGTTATCAAGGAATTGAACCGTGTTCTTCCGAATGAAAATATAGTATATTTTGGTGACACAGGTCGTGTACCTTACGGAACGCGAAGTGCCGAAACCATTGTGAAATACGCAAGGCAGGATGAAAGGTTTTTATTGTCGCATGATGTAAAGCTTATTATCGCCGCCTGCGGTACGGTGAGCTCGGTTGCAGGCTTCACGGCGAATGAACTGCCTGTGCCTTTTATCGAGGTTGTGACACCTGCCGCAAAAGCCGCTGTCAAATCCACGAAAATCAATAAGGTTGGTGTTTTGGGTACTGCTGCCACAGTTAAAAGCTCATCTTATAAAAACAAAATGCTTGAAATCAATCCCAATATTGAGGTGACCCAGGTTGCCTGTCCGTTGTTTGTGCAGTTGGTTGAAAACGGCTGGATCGACCGTGATGATGAGGTTACCGTTGCCACCGCGAAGCGGTATTTGAAACCTCTTATTGAAGCAGGGGTCGACACCGTTATTTTGGGATGCACTCATTTCCCTGCGATTAAGGATATAATCGGCGATATTATGGGTGACGGTGTAACGCTTATAAATTCGGGTGAGCAGGCCGCTTTGGCCGCTGCCGAATATCTCAAAGAAACTTCGGCTTTGGGTGACGGAGGACGACGACGATACTTTGTCAGCGACCGTGCAGAGTCGTTTGCCTCGGTTGCAGGCATTCTACTTGGGTCAGACATTTCGGAAAATGTTGAAACGGTCAACTTGGACGAGGTTGGAGGGTGAACCTTAAAATGCAAGATGTTGTAATTGAAATTAAAAGCACCCAAGAGGTTGACGGTGATTCCGATTCTATGGAGCTTACCACGGTCGGTAAAATGAACATCATCGGTGGAAAAACCTACTTGAAGTATGATGACAGTGCCGTGACGGGCATGGACGGTGTCAGTTGCCTGATAAAGATTGACCCTAAAGAAAATTCAGTGGTCATGCAGCGTTCGGGAGTGCTTAACTCAAGAATGTATGTCAAAAAAGGTCAACGTCACATTTGCCACTACGAAACGGGTCATGGAACATTGACTATGGGTGTTTTCGGTGAAACGGTCAACAATGGATTGACCAAAAACGGCGGCAGTCTTTACATGAGCTACACGCTGGATGTGAATTACGGAATGATAAGCCGTAACACAGTTGAAATAAATGTAAAACAAGCATGAGAAAGGAAAAGCATCATGTCTAAAATAGTTTTTGAAACAAGAAAAGGAATTAAAGGAATAATCGTTGCCGCCGCTAAAAAGGCAATGGCAAACGGAACACTGCCCGAGGCAGAATTGCCCGATTTTAATGTTGAGGTGCCTAATGACCGTACTCACGGTGACTTTGCTGTAAACGCAGCAATGGTTTGGGCAAGAGCATTCCGTTCAAATCCCAGAAAGATTGCCGAGGCTTTGGCGGAAAATTTTGACTTTGAGGGCACTTATATCGAAAAGGCTGAGGTTGCAGGTCCCGGTTTTATCAACCTCTTTTTGTCCGAGCGTTATTATGCCGCCATTGTAAACGATGTTTTGGCATTGGGTGACGGTTACGGTCAGTCCGACATGGGTCAGGGTAAAAAGGTAATGGTCGAGTTTGTTTCGGCCAACCCCACAGGTCCTATGCACATCGGTAACGCCCGTGGCGGTGCTTTGGGCGATTGCCTTGCCGCAGTTTTGGACAAAGCGGGTTACGATGTTACCCGTGAGTTCTATGTAAATGACGCGGGTAATCAGATTGCCAAGTTCGGTGCATCTTTGGAGGCTCGCTATTTGCAGATATTTGATGATTCGGTTGAGTTCCCCGAGGATGGCTACCACGGTGCCGACATTATTGAAAGAGCAAAAGAATTTGCCGGACTTCACGGTGATTCTTTCGTTGCAAAGTCCGAAGAAGAGCGTCGCGAGGCTTTGGTAAACTATGCTTTGCCGCTTAATATCGAGGGTCTTCGCACCGACCTCGGCACATACAGAATCAACTATGATGTATGGTTTAAAGAGTCAAGCCTTTATGAGTCGGGTCTTATCAAGGATATTGTAAAGATTCTTTCCGACAAGGGCCTTACTTATGAGAAGGACGGTGCCGTTTGGTATAAGGCAACCGATTTCGGCGGCGAAAAGGATGAGGTTTTGATTCGTGCAAACGGCAATCCCACCTATTTCGCAGGCGATATTGCATACCATTATAACAAGTTCGCAACCCGCGGTTTTGATAAGGTTATCAACATTTGGGGTGCCGACCACCACGGTCATGTCGCCCGTTTGAAGGGTGCTATGGATGCAGTTGGTCTTGACGGCAACAAGTTGGATGTTGTTTTGATGCAGTTGGTACGTCTTGTCCGTAACGGTGAGGTTGTCCGTGTTTCCAAGAGAACAGGTAAATCCATCACGCTCAAAACCTTGCTCGATGAGGTTCCGTTGGATGCTGCAAGATTTATATTCAACTCTAAAGAGCCTAACACTCACCTTGAGTTTGACCTTGATTTGGCGGTTGAACAGTCCAGCCAGAACCCTGTTTACTATGTTCAGTATGCATATGCAAGAATTTGCAGTATTTTGAGAAACTTGGCAACCGACGGTGTTGCACCCAAAAACCTTACCGTTGACGAGCTGACCTGCCTCACCGCATCCGAGGAACATGAGCTTATTCGTCATATTTCGGAGTTTACGGGTGAAATTGAGTCTTCGGCAAAGGTTTACGACCCCGCAAGAATTACAAGATATGTTTTGGACCTTGCAACCCTTTTCCACAAGTTCTATAACGCTTGCCGTGTTAAGGTCGATGACGAGGCTTTGATGCAGGCAAGAATTTCGCTTTGTATCGCCACCAAGACGGTTATCGCAAACGTTCTTTCGATGCTTAAGATCGACGCTCCCGAGAGTATGTGATTGAATTGTAGGGACCGACATCCTTGGCGGTCCGTATAAAAGGTGATTGTATGATTTTCAAAAGTGTAAAACTTGTTGAAGGTAAAGATAACGTAAAACTTGATTGCTACATTGCCGATAAAACGGCAGGATATGTGAGAAAGGCTATTTTGGTTATTCCCGGTGGCGGTTACGGTTGCATTTGTGCCGACCGTGAGGGTGAACCCATTGCCCAAGCCTTTATGCCTTATGGCTTTAATGCCTTTGTGTTGCGTTATTCGGTCGGTGAGGCTAATTGCCAAAAGTGGAATCCGCTTATCGAGGCTTCCTTGGCAATGAAGCATATAAAGGACAATGCCGAGGAATACGGAATCGATATTGATGAGGTTTATGCTACGGGATTTTCGGCAGGCGGTCATCTTTGTGCTTCGTTGGGCATTCTGTGGCACAGAGAAGAACTTTACAAGGCCGTTGATATGCCGTTTGGATACAACAAACCCAAAGGCATTATCCCTGTGTATCCTGTCATTTCAAGCGACCCGAAGTTTAGTCACAGAGGTTCGTTTTATAACCTTGTCGGTCGTGGCAAATCAGATGAGGAGTATGCCGAGTTTTCGCTTGACCTTTATGTTGATGAGCGTTCGGTTCCTGCGTTTATTGTTCACACAGCCAACGACCAGATTGTTAATGTCCGTAACGCAATAAGATTAGCCGATGCTTATGCCGAGCATAACATTCCGTTTGAATTGCACATTTTTGAGGATGCACCCCACGGAATGGCGCTTTCAAACGCCATAACAGCCAATCAAAAACCCGCTTACAACAATCCACACAACGCGCATTGGATAATGCTTGCCGCAGAGTGGGCAACTAAATAAGTAAAAATTTAAAGCGTTGGTAAGGGAGATTTCTC
>JAZUAC010000066.1:0-42491 GCA_045637775.1 Acutalibacteraceae bacterium
CCCTTTGAAATGTTTACACCGCCATCCGACAAAACAGTATCATATCCATCGGGCAGATGCTCGATAAATGAGTCGATCTTAGCTGCCTGTGCAGCCGCCTTCACTTCTTCAAGAGTTGCATCATCTTTACCGTATGCAATATTTTCAAATACCGTACCATGGAACAACCATGTATCCTGCAAAACCATTGTGTAAGCCTTTCGCAGCGATTCACGGGTAATATCGGTCATATTAGCGCCATCAACAGTAATCTCGCCATCGTTTACATCATAAAAACGCATCAATAAATTGATAACGGTAGTTTTTCCGGCACCTGTAGGTCCTACTATTGCAATAGTTTTACCCGAATCAGCCGAAATGTTTACGTCTTTGAGTATTATTTTATCCGGAGTGTAACCGAATGTAACGCCTTTCACCTCAACCTTACCTTCACTACGCTCAAGCACAATCGCATCAGGTACATCGGGTGTTTCAGAGGGTTCATCAATAACTCTGAAAATACGTTCTGCCGCCGAAAAAGCTGATTGAAACTCATGTAAGATATTTGCAAACTCGTTTATAGGTCCTGCAAATTTTCTTGAATACTGCACAAATTGTGCAACACCGCCCAGGGTTATAAAGAATATCGAGCCTGCCTTAACAGCACCACTTTGAGAATACATATAAAGCGTGCCGCCAAGAATCATGACCAATGAAATTGAAAGATTGTTAATAAACATTACCGAAGGACCCATTATCGAACCATGATATTCGGCATTATAATAAGAGTCCATTGCATCTTTATTACGTTTGTTAAACCTTCTGCCTATTTCTTTTTCGCGGTGGTAAACCGCAATGGTTCTGCCACCCGAAAGCATTTCCTCGGCATAACCGTTAAGCTCGCCAAGTTTTCTTGAGCGCTCTTGGAACAATGGACGCACTTTCTTTGAACGATAACGTGTGAACAATATTGATACCGGTACAGTTATAACAAAAACCAAAATCATAGGTTTTGAAATATTCCACATAAAAATAAGTGAACCGATAACAGTATAAACACTTGTCATAACCTGAACAAGATCATGAGAAAGTGTTGAGTTCAGCGTATCAATATCATAAGAAATACGGCTGATAATGTCGCCTGTTGCGTGGGTATCAAAGAAGTTAACGGGTAAAGTTGTCAGCTTTTCGAAAACTTGTTTGCGCATGGTAAACACAATGCGTTGTGTGAGCTTTATCATTATGACTGCAAGAACATAGGAAAGCACAGCAGCCAAAACATAGCACACAAGCATTTTTACAACATTTTGCCAAACTAAGTCAAACTGAACACCATGCTCGGATGAAATTGCATCAATAGCATTTCCTGAGTATTTAGGTCCAAGCAAGGATAACTGATTTGACAAAAGCGTCATAACGATTGCCAACAAAAACAAAGGCCATTGCTTTAAAACATAGGTACTCAAGCGTTTTATGATTTGAGTTGTTGTTTTGCGGTCGAGTTTATTTTCGGGTTTTGAGCCAAGACCTCGGTTTCCGCGTTGATTTGAATTGTTAATCAACGAAAGCACCTCCCATCTGTGAGTTGCTTATTTCTTCATATTCGGAACATGACGTCATCAATTCATCATGAGTTCCGCATCCGATTATCTTACCTTCATCAATAACAAGAATCAGGTCACAGTTTTTAACTGCACTAACTCTCTGTGCAACAGTAATAACTGTTGTATCCTTAAAATTCTCATTTAAAGCATTGCGGAGCATCAATTCGGTTCGGTAATCAAGAGCTGATGTACTGTCGTCAAGCACAAGGATTTCGGGGTTATCTGCAATAGCACGTGAGATAAACAACCTTTGCTTCTGACCACCTGAAATATTGGTTCCTTTGGATGAAAGCATATGGTCATACTTGTCCTGAAACTCGTTGATAAAACTGTCGGCCTGAGCAATTTTTGCAGCGGATACAATCTGTTCATGCGATAACTCACGCCCAAATCTGATATTCTCCTCAATAGTATCAACATACAAAAAGTCATTCTGTAAAGCTGTTCCAAAATAAGAATACAGCTCTTTTCGGTCTATCGTTCTAATATCGCGTCCGTTTATGTAGATATTACCTTCGTTAATATCATAAAACCTTAACAAGAGGCGGATTATGGTTGATTTACCACTACCTGTTGCACCAATAATTCCAAGTGACTGACCTTTTTTAAGTGAAAAAGATATATTCTCAATATTATTTTTCTTACCGTTGTACGAGAATGAAACATTGTCAAATACAATATGATTATCGGTTGAAAAGTTGGGATAATCTTCAACCGATTTTTCAATTAGTTCATCCTCCGAGTTTAACACCTCAGCAATTCGTTTAGCCGATGCCGAACTCTTGGTGTACATAACAAACATACGCGTGACGGTCATCATTGCCATAGAAATTTGAGTGAAATACTGCATAAAAGCAATAACCGTTTCGGGATCAGATGTGTGGTTAGCAACGCGTGAAGCGCTCATTGCGACAACCAAAACAAGTCCCAAATTCATAAGCAATGTCATAATCGGATTAACAGTACCCATGATAACGCCTGCTTTGGTTTCGTCTTTTACAAGATTTTTATTCACCTTTTCGTAGCGATTATGTTCATATTCTGATTTTGAAAGTGCTTTTATAACACGGATGCCCATTGCATCCTCTCGCACAACTCGTATCATTTTATCGACCGACTGTTGAACCTTGGTATAAAGCGGAACACCTTTTCTTGAAACAAAGAAAACTATAACAAAAATAAACGGCAAAAGGGCAATCATGCCAAGTGCCAAGAAACTGTCCATAAAAAGAGTTATAACAACGCCACCGATAAGCAATATCGGTGCCCTGACACCCATTCTCTGAATCATTCCGACAAACTGATGAACATTGTATGTGTCGGTTGTGATTCTTGATTCAAGTGATGCTATTGTGAATTTATCGGTCTGAGCCGAGGAAAGGTACATTGTTTTATCAAAAAGGTCACGGCGAACATCTTCGGAAAAATCACGCGATACTTTTGACGCCATACGGTTAGCGCAAATGTGACAAACAAGAGCAACGCCTGCGCACAAAAGCATTATTCCGCCCCAAAGCAGAACCTTTTTGACATCTTCACTTTCGACAACATTTTTTAAAATATGGCTCAAAATATACGGTAACATCAGCTCGGCCAATGTGCCTGTAGATTTAACGGTCAGAATCCATGACATTCGTGCTAAACGAGGTTTTAAATATTTAAATAAGGTTTTCAATTAATCACCTTCAATTCATTAAAACTGCAATAAAATTATACATCTTTCTCATTTTTGTGTCAACTAATAGAAAATGAAATATTTATTAATATCAATATTGAAATTCGCAAAAAAATAGTGTATAATGAAGAAAATATTGCATGGAGGTGCATAACTGTGGTGAAACCCGTTAATGGTGATGAAATTATCAAAGCAGTGAAATATGAAGTTTTGGGCAAACTCCCCAACCCCTTTGTATTTGATGATGGAACCGAAGTTAAAACTATTGAAGATTGGGAAAAACGCAGAAAAGAAATCTATAAAACCGCTGTCGAGCTTCAGTACGGTAAGCAACCCCCAAAGCCTGAAGTTTTTGAAATTGAGCCGCTGTACGAATTATCAGCGCAAGTATTAAATTACAAAATAATTGCAGGCACAAAAGAAAAGCAGGCTTCGTTTATTATGCAGATTTTCAAGCCGACAGGTTTAAAAAAATTCCCCGTAATTGTCTGTGGTGACGGTTGCTGGGCATACTCACATAACAGTGATTATATGAACGCTATGCTTGATAACGGTGTTGGTTTCGTGCTTTTCAACCGACTTGAGCTTGCTCATGATATACGTGGTGAGGGCCGTGGCAAGGGACAGCTTTATAAGGTCTATCCCGACCTTGATATGGGTGCATTGTCTTGTTGGGCTTGGGGATTTTCACGCTGTGTTGATGCTTTTGATCAGATTGAATGTATCGACACCTCATGTATCGCCTTCACCGGTCATTCAAGAGGTGCTAAAACCGCAATGCTTGCAGGTGTTCTTGATGAAAGAGCACACATTGTAAACCCCAATGAAACCAACTGTGGCTCTTGTAGTTGCTACCGTATCCACATGAGACAAGTTTGTGAGGATGGTGTTGAGCGTCGAAGCGAAACCCTAAAAGACCTTGGCACTAACTTTGATTTCTGGATCGGTCAAGGAATGCAGGAATACAAAGAACGCGAACAAGACCTCCCCTTTGATGCTCACTATTTAAAAGCTTTGGTTGCACCGAGAACACTTTGCGTTTGGGAGGCTGCTAGTGATGCCTGGACCAACACAATCGGCTCATGGCAGACCACAATGGCCGCTAACGAGGTATTCAAGCTTTACGGTAAAGAAGAAAACCTTATTTGGTACTACCGCACAGGCGCACATAAGCACACTCCTCTCGATATTCAGCAGCTTGTTAAGGTAATAAAATGGCATATTGATGGCACTCCGCTTGACGATACCTATTACAAAGTTCCGTTTAAAAAGCCTGAACTTATTTTCGATTGGAAATGCCCTGAAAAATAATACATATAAAACAACAGTTCTCACTGAAAACTTGTGAGAACTGTTGCTTTTTTATTAGCTTTAATAATCAGTGACGAGCTTGCACCAACCGTCGTCAACCTGATAAATATGAATATAATCAGTTACATAATCGCATTTTTGATTTTCCCAATGCTCAGGTGAAGATGTATCCTTTGGTCCCGAGCCCACTCCCGGCGAGGCTGCAATAATCAGCTTAACAGCTACGGTGGTGAATGCCAATTTATAATCCTCAAAACCTTTTTCGTTTAGATTAAGGTCACAGTAAATCATACCGTCACCAATAAAGGCAATATAATCCTCAGTCCAAAGAAAACCAAATGTGTGAAATTCGGTGTTAAGGTTGTGCTTTGCCCTATCCGCGCTCGGTAAACGGTATCGGCTTTCATCAGGTCTGACCTGGTCAAATGACCTATGCTTCCATCCGTATTCTGAAGTGCCTGCAGAGGTGGGCCAAACATGAGCATTGGCCTCGGTCACATCGCCTTTTCCAAAGTTTTCATTAAGGTCAATTTCAGGATTAACAAGACCGTTAGATTCAGCAGAAGACATCCAGCATGTATTCCATGATGCAGGATTATCGGGTGTAATAACACTGTGTTCAATATAGCCACCCATAAATTTCATGTGATTATTTGAACGAATAGTACCGCCATAATATGACTTATCGTCATAATATTGCAACTGATACAAGCATCCGTTCATCACGACATTAGCTTCAGGCACTCTTAAACACTGTTTGCCGTTTTGACCCGACATACCGTCAGCACCTTTACCGTAATGTTCCTCGGTTATAACATCCCATTTGGTTAAATCAACAGCATCGCCATCAAAATCATCACCCCAACGCAATGTATAAAACTCCGATTTATTATAACTATCAACGGTAATAGCGTAACTTCCAACCAATGAATCGGCATCGGTGATTCTACCTTTGTTCAAAAGCTTGGCAAACTCGCACACAGCAATTGTTGTAGAATAAGGACTGCCGCCGTTTAAAAACACCTTTGTACCACTTATCGTTATGTGGTATTCATCATAGTTGACAATCTTTTCGACACTGTCACGCTCACAGTTACCAACAATAATTTCATAATCGGTCGGCAATGTATTCATATCATCGACAATGTTCACTTCAGCGCCTGCCAAGCGCATAATTTCACCTTTTAGTTTATCAATCTCAACAAAAGTAAGATACGAACCGTTAAAATGCTGTCTGACAATAGAGAAATTCGAAATAGATTTCCCGTTTATAGTGAAACTGTCATCCTCTCCGTTTTGCGATACTGATGACTGTAAATTTGATTCACTTGAATCCACTGTTTGTGAATTGGCAGTACTCGATGATGGAACAGTTGAATTATCATTTGATGTATTTACCGCGTTATTTGAAAAAGTGTTATTCATAGTATCGGTTATCTTATTTTCAGTGCAACCAACAAACAAACTAATCGACAACATAAATGTTAACAAAACAGTAACACACCGATTCAAAAAAATCACACCTCTTTATCTTTTTTACAAAAGAATCACTTAACAAAGCTTGCCGAAACATAACCATAGTTTTCGCCATATTTAACACCGATGAAACCACCAATCCAACAGTATGGAATAATCTCTGCATCGGCAGGAATCTTGCAAACAACCTCAGAATCGATGGAGGCTGCCGAGCGCAGACTGATATACTCATCGCAATCGGCCTTGTAGGTCTTTTTGTACTTAGAAGCAGGTTTTAAATTCTTAATATCATCATACTCATATGAATCCGTGTCGGTATAATGCCACCACTCGGCAGAATACCCCTTAAAGCCTGCATCCTGCATAGCTTTTTCCAAAAGTTTAGAGTTTTGTGCTGCTGTTTCGGAAACATCGTCATAATTACGGTTGGCTTTATCCGAAAACTCGTCAAAACCTGACGGCATTTCGACCTCAGAGCCATCGAGCTTTACTAAAGTAATATCAACTGTACCACCACTTGAATGTGACGAAAATCCGTTATTAGGGTCTGAAACAAAAGTCGGGTCAGGTGCGTTTTCAAACAAAACATACTGTGCACTTTGAGGACGGTAACCGTCCCAAACAACAATTTTATAACCCTGTTCTCGCAAGGAATCGGCAGCCTTTTTAAGCTTCAAAACAGTACCGTAACGAAGATAAGCATCGTCAAAATCATAAACCTTACCCTTGGTGAAATTATCGGCAGTAGCATATTTTATATCCACTTTAGCATCGGGAATGTAATCGGTTACGCGAACCAATTCCTCATTTTTAACACTGAACTGCGGAACATTTTCAGGAACAGACTCAGTATTTGAGGATGATGTGTCTGAAGAATTGTTTTCAACATCAGGTAAAGCGTTTTGCGAACTGTCAAGACCCGGCAACTGAACATATTCACCTTCAACATTTCCACAAGCGGTAAAACTAAAAATAATTGCAATTATCAGTAAATAGAAGACAAAACATTTAAATCTCATAAACCCCACCCTTTACTGAATATAATTTTACAATAATTCTTGCATTATGTCAAATGTTACTTTAATAAAAACAAAACAGCTACATCTTTCGATGCAACTGCTTTCTGGTGAGCTATCGGGGATAAATCCGCTTCGCGTATTTCGTGCTCGTCGACCGTTTGCTTCGCAAACAGTACCCGACTCACACTTCGTCGCTAAAAACAGTTCACCGAACTGTTTTCAAACGCTCCTCACCCTCTCAGGGTTCGAATCCCCTTGATATAATACAACTAAACAAAAAAACAAAGCAGCTACATCTTTCGATGCAACTGCTTTCTGGTGAGCTATCGGGGATTCGAACCCCGGACACCTTGATTAAAAGTCAAGTGCTCTACCGACTGAGCTAATAACTCATGTCACGTTTGCGACTATGGTATTATAACAACAAATCAACCATTTGTCAACATATATTTTAAAGAAATTTACATAATTTAGAAATAAACGGGGAGAGTCTAACTCTCCCCGTTTATATTTTGCTCATAAATCAAAGAACCTTTGAAAGAAAATCGCGTAGACGTGGGTTTTTGGGGTTCTTAAAGAATTCCTCAGGCGGTGCCTGTTCAATTATTATACCCTCATCTATGAAAACTATGTCGGTTCCAACCTCTTTTGCAAATCCCATTTCGTGGGTAACAACAACCATGGTCATTCCTTCAAGAGCAAGCTCCTTCATAACCTCCAAAACCTCACCGACCATTTCGGGGTCAAGTGCAGATGTCGGCTCGTCAAACAAAAGAACCTCAGGCTCCATGCAAAGTGCACGGACAATAGCGATTCTCTGCTTCTGACCGCCCGAAAGCTGCGAAGGATAAGCATCGGCTCTATCGGCAAGACCAACTCTTTCGAGCAGTTCCATTGCTTTTGCCTCGGCTTCAGCCTTACTCTTTTTCAAAAGCTTCATGGGGCCGATAGTCATATTACGGAGCACCGTCATATGTGGGAAAAGGTTAAACTGCTGAAAAACCATACCCATTTTCTGACGGTGGAGATTAATATCTACCTTCTTATCAAGAATATCAACATCATTAAAATAAATATGACCGCCTGTCGGCTCTTCAAGTCGGTTGAGGCAACGCAAAAAGGTAGATTTACCCGAACCCGAGGGACCAATAACAACCATAACATCGCCTTTTTTGATATCAGCGTTTACGCCTTTTAAAACATCAACCTTGCCAAAGGACTTCATAAGTCCCTCAACACGGATAAGTATATTATTATCAGTGGTCACTCTTCCTCAACCTCCTCTCGAGCTTGCCCACAAGCCATGTCAGAACAACAACAAGGAGCAAATAAATCAAAGCTACCGCAATCAAAGGCATAAAGGGAGAATATGTATGGTTACGGATATTGTTACCTGCCTTTGTAAGGTCCATAATACCTACATAACCTGCAACAGATGTTTCTTTAAGCAAAGCAATAAACTCATTAAGCAAGGTAGGCAAAGTATTTTTGATAGTCTGCGGCAGAATAACAAAAATCATTGTTTGAATATAATTGAAACCAATAGAACGACCTGCTTCAAGTTGTCCTTTATCTATGGACATAATACCACCGCGGAAAATTTCAGCAACATAAGCACCGGAGTTGATACCAAAAGCTATTGTTGCAACCATAAGACCGTCATCCGATGTTGCAAAAACAATAAAATACATTATCAAAAGCTGAACAACAACAGGAGTACCGCGTATGATAGTAAGATAAATTTTACAGATGGCATTTATGACAGTCATTAAAATATATGTAAATCCACCGTTTTTCTTAAAAGTTTCACGGTTATTATCATATGTTGTTCTGACTGCTGCAACAACAATACCGAGTACAACACCTATCAGCGCAGACATAATAGTCAGCAAAATTGTGTTAATAAAACCCTCAAGTAAGAATTCCCAACGGTCATCATCAATAAAATTAAGAATGAACTGTTCTTTTAAATCAAGAAACCATTCCTTCATAACTAATCCCCTTAAAATCAAAATTTGAGGGCGGTTGGTACACCGCCCTCATAAATCAAGCAAAATCAATCAGCCTTGATGTACTTATCAATAATCTTCTGTACAGTACCATCTGCAATCAACTCTTCAAGAGCCTTATTGACTTTATCACGAAGTTCAGTATTCTTCTTTGAGAAGCAGATTGCATAAGATTCTTCAACATATGCACCTTCAAGAATCTTAAGACCCTTATTTGCGGCAACGTATGCTTTTGCAGGCTCGTTATCAATGATAACAGCAGTTACCTTACCGGTAAGAAGTGCCTGAACTGCATCAGCACCGGTGTTGTACTGAGCAACATTATCCTTTCCAAATCCCCAATTCTTGGGCTCATCAGAAGAATAAATATCACCGGTTGTACCCATCTGAACACCTATTTTAATGCCAGACTTAACGCCTGAAGGATTACCCTTCTCGTCAAAGCCTGTATAGAAATCTTCAAATGATGTGTACTCACTGTTTTCAGGAACTATAACAGCCTGAACACCTTTAGCATAACTCTTTGAGAAATTGACGCTCTTCTCTCTATCAGGAGTAACAGTCATACCGGCCATACCGAAATCGTACTTGCCGGAAGCAACACCGGAAACGATAGAATCGAAATCAACATCCTTAATTTCGAGTTTCATACCAAGCTTCTTGGCAATTTCTGCAGCGATTTCAGCATCGATACCAACGATCTTCTTACCGTCATAGTACTCATAAGGCGGGAATGCTGCGTTTGTAGCCATAACAAGAGTGTTTTCATCCTTGTCTTCACCGCAGCCAGAAAACAAACCGCACATACCGAGAATAGTGGTAAGAGCCAAAATTAACGATAAAATCTTTTTCATTTTAATACCCTCCAAAAAATATGTAATAATTTACGGTAACAGTATAACACCCGATGAATAAAAATGCAAGTGTTTTTAACTATTTTGTATATTTAAACAAATATATCGCTTTGTTTTGAGGTATATAATGTAATATAACGGTTAAAATAGCGGTTGGAAGTGAATTTATGAGTCTTATCAGATGTTCATACGACTGCGTCCATCAAAAAGACGGCTACTGTTTTTTGGAAACAATAGCCGCCGTAAGCGATTTAGAACATAACTGCCCTTACTACAAAAAATCAAAAAACGTTGGCAATGGCTTCATGCAAATTGCGGACACCTATAACTTCGATGTCGGTTTTTGATTTAATCTGCTTTAAGCATGACCTCGGAACAATACATTTCGAGAATCCAAGTCTTGCCGCCTCGGAAATTCGAGCAGAAATCCTAGAAACTGACCTGACCTCACCCGAAAGACCAATCTCCCCTATCGCCACTATGTCGTCGGGTACAGGGTTATCGGTTATACCTGAAACAAGTGCCAAAGCGACAGGAAGATCGGCTGCCGGCTCGTCCAAGCGAAGACCGCCGACAATGTTAAGATATGTATCCATTGTAGAAAAACGATAGCCGAAGCGTTTTTCTAACACTGCAAGAATAAGGCTCATGCGATTGAAATCAAATCCTGTGGACATTCTTCTCGCGTTACCGAACCCAGACGTACATACAAGACTCTGGACCTCAGCTAAAATAGGTCTCGAACCCTCCATAACACATGAGATACAATTTCCCGAAACATTTGTATTACGCTCAGAAAGCA
Organism: Acutalibacteraceae bacterium; assembly: GCA_045637775.1. GTDB lineage: Bacteria > Bacillota > Clostridia > Oscillospirales > Acutalibacteraceae > UMGS172. The sequence goes on from JAZUAC010000066.1 coordinate 10,730, forward strand.
ATGCTGCCGATGGGTTTTCAACCTCCGAAAGACCTATATCGTTCATTTCGAATACGCCAATTTCATTGGTCGAACCGAAACGGTTTTTAACAGCACGCAGGATTCTGTAAGCATAGTTGCGTTCACCCTCAAAATACAAAACAGCATCAACAATATGCTCCATGACCTTAGGACCGGCAATAGCACCATCCTTATTGACGTGACCAACAATTATGATAGGTATATCTAGTGACTTACCTGTGCGAAGCAAAAGGTTTGTACACTCTCTGACCTGCGTAACACTGCCGGGTGACGACTGAATGTCGGCATGATTCATAGTTTGAATCGAGTCAATCATGACAACCTCAGGTTTTTGTTGCTTGATATATTCACAAACAGCCTCAACGTCGGTTTCTGTCATAATTAAAAGACGGTCGGAATTTACACTCAATCGGTCGGCACGAAGCTTTAATTGTTTAGCCGATTCCTCACCCGATACATACAAAACATTTTTATCTTTTGAAAATGTACCGCACGCCTGCATCAAAAGGGTTGATTTGCCAATACCGGGGTCACCCGAAAGCAAAACAACCGAGCCTTTTACAAGTCCGCCGCCCAAAACGCGGTCAAGCTCACCTATGCCTGTATTATAGCGCAATTCATCCGAAGTGTTTATTTCAGAAACCGATGAAACGTTAGCAAACGCACGCGTTTTCACGGCATTTGAAACCCCCGAAGACCCAATTTTTGTTTCAATCTCCTCGTTCATTGTGTTCCATTCGCGGCAAGACGGACACTGTCCCGACCATTTCGGTGAGGAATATCCGCAAGATGAACACACATAAGCGGTTTTGACTTTAGCCATTTTTACGACTCTCCTGTTTTATTTCCATTATTTTCATAGTTTATAATACCGTAAGACAACGCCATAGCTAATTTTAATTGATAATCTTCCGACTTTAAATCAGCCAGGTCTTTTGGATTACTTAAAAAACCGCATTCAACGATAACACACGGAACGCTCGCGTGCTGTAAGAGGTATATATCCTTCCCAGCAGGTTTAATAACCCTTTTGTTATCGGTTTGCAAAAACTCAGCAACCGAAGTTTGAAGAAATAAAGCCAAATCCTTTGAGCCTTCAACCTTTGAGTAAAACACCTGTGCTCCGTGAGGTTGAGTTGTTGAATACTTATTCATGTGTACACTGACAAAAATACCATTAGGATATTTAGTCATCAGCTTTACACGGTTCTTAATGTCGCTGACCTTGGCTTTATCACCATCAGTCGGATCGTTGGTTGCAGTGTCCCCGCTTCTTACCATAACCGTTTTAAAACCTGAAGCGCGCAAAAGAGCATCCAGCTTTAAAGCAATAGCGAGATTTAAATCCTTTTCAACGGTGCCGTCATAAGCAACTGCACCTCCGTCAAACCCGCCGTGGCCTGCATCAATAATAATAACTCTTTCGGAATTTGAGTAACTACCGCTGACCTTTAAGGATAATGACAAGACGTTAAATACATTACCTTTGTCATAGATTAACACCGAACTAATCACTACAACCAATATGCTCAAAAAGCCAACTAAAAATCTTTTAAACATAATCTCACCCAAATATATTTATGATTTGGGTTTAAAAAAATAACTATATTCGTATTCTAGCACACATTATCTTATGTTGCAAGAATTATTCTGACTGCAAATAATTATATATACTTATTATTTCTACCTAAAATTGAACTCAACACCGAACCCATTGCAGCCGATATAATAGAAATCAACATTCTTATTACAAACGTGCTTGAAAATGCGTTTTTTGTTATTATCATTGCAACAATACCAATCAAAAAGTATAATATTGCTCCCGAAGCTGTACCAACAAGTAAACTTTTTTCTTTATTAATTTTTGCCGCCGAAAAGCCACATATTAAAGCTGAAAACCCTATAATTATCATTGAAAATATGCTTAAGCTTTTATCAGAAATACTTGTTGATGCCACAACAAAGCTAAAAATCAATGTAAGAACAATCATTGAAATTATCCCAAACACGTTGCCTAAAACTACCGATCTAAAAAATTTGCTGCCGTTGTCATTCATATAATTTTTCATAAAAAACACCGCCTCGTAAAAATATACGAAGCGGTGAAGAAATTTATTCTTATTTTGCAGGAGTATCGTGAACGGTGTTGACGCTGGACAAAGCCCATTTCATAACCTTCATCTTAGAGTGATCAGCAGGAGACTCAACAATAAAGTGATCCTCTTTAACCGAGATAACCTTCACAACAAATCCGCCGATGGTAACGATCTCGTCACCAACCATAACGCTGTCACGCTGTTCCTGTTCTTTTCTCTGTTTTTTCTTGTTCGAACGGTTCATAAAGAAGATCATACCGCCGAAAATAAGAATCATAGGTAATAAAGATAAAAGCACTTGAAATAACCTCCAAAATTATATTAAAGTTATAATACTACAACAACTTCCAAAAAGCAAGCAAAATATTAAATTCTTGTGGCAATTTTTTCAATAACCTCGTTTTTAAACTCGGTAAAAGTGCCATTATCAAGATTTTCTCTTATTTTTTCCATCAAAGTGTTGTAAAAATAGAGATTATGCTGAACGCAAAGACGCTGACCCAACATTTCACCCGCTTTGATAAGATGGCGAACATAAGCACGGGAATGTCTGCGACAAGTGGGACATTGACAACCAACCTCAATCGGGTCATGGTCATCTTTATATTTTTCGTTATTAAGGTTTCTGATACCCTCCCATGTAAACAAGTGACCGTGTCTTGCATTTCGGCTTGGCATTACGCAGTCAAAAAGGTCAACACCGCGTTCAACAGCCTCCAAAATATTAGCAGGAGTGCCAACACCCATGAGATAACGAATCTTTTCACTCGGCATATGAGGTTCGACCTGTTCGATAATGTGATACATTACCTCCGCTGGCTCACCAACAGCGAGACCGCCGATTGCATAACCGTCAAGGTCAAGGTCTGCAATTTGTTTCATATGCTCAACGCGAAGGTCATCAAATGTACATCCTTGATTTATACCAAACAAAAGCTGATTAGGATTAACTGTATCTTCCCTCTTATTAAGCTCGTCCATTTTAATTTTGCAACGTTTGAGCCAGCGTGTAGTTCTTGCGCAGGATTGCTTGGAATACTCATGCGTCGCAGGGTTTTCAACACATTCATCAAAAGCCATTGCGATGGTTGAGCCGAGATTGGACTGAATCTTCATGCTTTCCTCGGGACCCATAAAGATTTTTTGACCGTCAATATGGGAACTGAAATTGACACCTTCTTCGGATATCTTACGAAGCGATGCCAACGAAAACACCTGAAAACCGCCGCTATCGGTTAAGATAGGTCCTTGCCAACCGGTGAATTTATGCAGACCTCCAAAATTTTTAATAAGTTCGTCACCGGGTCGCAAATGTAAATGATAAGTGTTGCAAAGCATTACCTGAGTATGCAGGTCATCGGCCATATCAAAAGCCGAAACACCGCCTTTAATTGCAGCACAGGTTGCAACATTCATGAAAGCAGGAGTCTGCACCGTACCATGTACCGTTTGGAAAACACCACGTCGTGCAGTACCTTCTTTTTTTAAAACTTTAAACATAATAACATCCTTTATATTAACGTATGGGCGATTCATAAATCGCCAGCAGGTCATTCGTGAATGACGACCACAAAATCATCTATACAATCAGCATCGCGTCGCCAAATGAGAAGAAGCGGTATTTTTCCTCAACCGCATGACGGTAAGCGGACATAGTAAGGTCATAACCTGCGAATGCACTGACAAGCATGATCAATGTGCTTTCGGGAAGGTGGAAATTAGTGATAATACCGTCCATAATTTTAAACTTATAACCGGGATAAATGAAAATCTCGGTATCATCCGAGCATTCGGTGATTTCACCCTTCTGTGCGGCACTTTCAAGTGTTCTGCAAGAGGTTGTTCCAACACAAATTACTCTTCCGCCATTACGCTTAGTTTCATTTATAAGGTCAGCCGTTTTTTGAGGTATAAAATAGTGTTCGGAATGCATTTTATGCTCGGTTATTTCATCTACCTTAACAGGTCTGAACGTACCGAGACCTACATGAAGCGTGACAAAACCGACATTTATGCCCTTTTGTTTGATTTTTTCAATATATTCATTGGTAAAATGCAGGCCTGCGGTAGGTGCTGCTGCCGAACCCAATTCCTTGGAATAAACCGTCTGATAACGCTCTTTATCGGATAGTTTCTCGGTTATATATGGCGGTAACGGCATTTGACCTACACGGTCAAGCACATCATAAAACACACCGTCACACTTAAATTCAACAATTCGGTTTCCGCCCTCGGTAACATCTATTACCTCACACGAAAGCTCATCACCAAAATCGAACACCTTGCCCGGTTTTGCTTTTTTACCCGGACCTGCCAAGCATTCCCAAACCTTATGTCCCATTTCTTTAAGCAAAACAAACTCAACAACCGAGCCTGTATCACGTCTCGTACCGAAAATGCGGGCGGGTAAAACACGGGTATCGTTCATAATAAGACAATCACCGGGTTTTAGATAATCAATCAGGTCGGTAAAGCCTTTATCCTCAAAAGTACCTTCTTGCTTATTAAGTGTCAAAAGTCTTGAGGCAGTGCGCGGTTCAACAGGAGTTTGGGCAATCAATTCTTGTGGAAGTTCATAATAAAAGTCCGATTTTTTCATTTCATTCTCCGTAATTCACAAAATCGCTTTAAATGCATAAAATATGTTTGACAAATATATGTTGCAGTTGTATAATTTTAGAATAAAGTATTGAATAGACATACTTTTTATCATTGTCAAATGATATTATATTGCATGGCTGCAAAATAATCAACAACTTTTGACAAAATTTATTTAAAGGTGATACATAATGAAAAAGTACAATGTTGGTATTATCGGCGCTACCGGAATGGTCGGTCAGCGTTTCGCAACCCTTCTCGAGAACCATCCTTGGTTCAACATCAAGGTTCTCGCCGCAAGCGGCCGTTCCGCAGGTAAGACTTATGAAGAGTGCGTAGGCTCTCGTTGGGCTATGAAAACCCCCATTCCCGAGGCAATTAAGAACATGGTTATCATGAACGCAGAGGAAGACATTGAAAAAATCGCCGCAGAGGTTGATTTTGTTTTCTGTGCAGTTAATATGAAAAAAGACGAGATCAAGGCTTTGGAGGAGGCTTATGCCAAGCACGAATGCCCCGTTATCTCCAACAACTCGGCACACCGTCACACTCCCGATGTTCCGATGGTAATCCCTGAGCTTAACGCTGACCATATTGAGGTTATCGAGGCTCAAAAGAAGAGACTTGGAACCAAGCGTGGATTTATTGCAGTTAAGTCCAACTGTTCTTTGCAGAGCTATGTTCCCGCACTCTATCCTCTCGACAAAGAGTATGGTGTTGAGGATGTTTTGGTATGTACCTACCAGGCTATTTCGGGTGCAGGTAAGACCTTTGAGACCTTCCCTGAGATCGTTGACAACATCATTCCCTTCATCGGTGGTGAAGAAGAAAAGAGTGAGCAGGAGCCTCTCAAGATTTGGGGTAAGGTTGAAAACGGTGTTATAGTCAATGCCGAGAAACCTCACTTCACCGCACAGTGCTTGCGTGTTCCCGTTTCTGACGGTCACACTGCCGCTGTATTTGTAAGATTCAATAACAAGCCCACTAAAGATGAAATTCTTAATATCTGGGCAAACTTCAAGGGCACCGCACAGGAACTCGACCTTCCCTCCGCTCCCAAGCAGTTCCTTAACTATTTCACCGAGGATAATATGCCTCAGGCAAAGCTTCACCGTGACCTTGATAAAGGTATGGCAATCTCCTGCGGCCGTTTGAGAGAAGATACTCAATATGATTATAAATTTGTATGCCTTTCCCACAATACTCTGCGCGGTGCTGCAGGCGGCGGTGTATTACTCGCAGAACTTCTTGCAGCAAAGGGTTATTTCGACTAATTTAAGATAGGGGTAATTTTTAATGAAGAAGAGAATTTTCACCGGATGCGCAACAGCATTGGTAACTCCTTTTAACGATGATTGCTCGGTTAACTATCCGAGATTCCGTCAGCTTGTTGAAGAGCAGATTCAAGGCGGTGTTGATGCACTTGTTATTTGCGGAACAACAGGTGAATCTGCTACTTTGGACAATGACGAGCATTGCAAGGTTTTGGAAGAAGCCGTTAAGGTTGCCAACAAGCGTGTTCCAATCATTGCAGGTACCGGCTCTAACGATACAATGTATGCCACACAGCTTTCTCAACACGCTGAATCGATTGGTTGCGACGGTCTTTTGATGGTAACTCCCTACTACAACAAAACCTCGCAGAATGGTCTTTTGAACCACTATTTCTATGTTGCCGACCGCGTTAAGACACCTATTATTCTTTACAATGTTCCCAGCCGTACAGGTACTGCAATTCAGCCTGCAACTTATAAAGAGCTTGCAAAGCACGAAAACATCGTTGCTGTTAAGGAAGCTAACGGTGATATCTCTTCTATCGCAAAAACCAAGAGTCTTTGCGGTGATGAGCTTGATATTTACTCGGGTAACGATGATGAGATAGTTCCTATCATGTCTTTAGGCGGTATCGGTGTAATCTCGGTACTTTCTAACATTCTTCCCAAAGAGACTCATGACATTTGCGCAGAGTATCTCAAGGGAAATCATCAGAAGGCTTGCGAGATGTAGTTGAAGTACGTTAGCCTCATCAATGCTCTTTTCAGCGATGTTAACCCCATCCCTGTAAAGGAAGCAATGAATATGATGGGTCTCGGAATGGGTCCTCTGAGAATGCCTTTGGCACCAATGACCGATGCTGCTCGCGAGAATTTGCGTCTTGAACTTAAAAAGCACGGTCTTCTCTAATTTTTAATAGGAAGTTTAAACATGACTAAGATTATTTTAAATGGATGCAACGGTAAAATGGGTTTGGCTGTATCGCGTTTGGTAGCTGAGCGTGATGATTGTGAAATCGTCGCAGGTGTTGATCTCAGATGCGATATTCAGCGTGAATTCCCTGTATATTCAAGCATTAAAGATGTCAAAGATGGCGATGTAATAATTGATTTTTCGCATCCTTCTTGCCTTTCCGGTCTGCTTGAATACGCCGTAACAACCAAAACTCCTATTGTTGTTGCAACAACGGGTTTGAGTGATGCCGATATTGAAAATGTGAAATCAGCCGCCAAGGCAGTGCCTGTTTTCTTCACCTTTAATATGTCACTCGGTATAAATCTGCTTGTTGAGCTTTCAAAAACCGCTTCCAAGGTTTTGGGCGACCGCTTTGATATTGAAATTATCGAAAAGCATCACAATCAAAAGATTGATGCACCGAGCGGTACCGCTATTATGCTTGCCAACGGCATCAACGAAGTTAATGACGGAAAGTATACGTATGAGTATAACCGTCAGGCCAAGCGTGAAAAGAGAGAGACACGAGAAATCGGTATCCATGCTATTCGTGGTGGTAACATTGTCGGTGAACATGAGGTTATCTTCGCAGGTCACGATGAGGTTATCTCGCTTTCTCATTCGGCCGGCTCTAAAGAGGTTTTTGCCGCAGGTGCAGTCAACGCGGCCGTGTTTATCAGTAATGTCAAACCCGGTCTTTACGACATGAAAAACCTTATAGCATCAATATAAAATATCAACCCGTTTTCTCAAAACAGAGGAAACGGGTTTTTTATATTCACATGGTTTAAATTTCAAAATGCGGAGCAAATGTACCTGCAACCTTTAGATTGTCACACACCTTATTTAATTCTCTGATCATTTTTTCACCGTTTTCGCAGTCAACAGTACCGTCAATTTCTATATAGAAATAATATTGCCATGAATGCTTTTTCATCGGTCTACTGCGAAGTGCGGTCATGTTATAGCCATGCTGACCGATGATACTGATGGCGTTTGCAAGCGAACCTGCCTCATGCTTAACAGTCAGCATCAAAACTGCATTAGACAATGACGGTGATTTGGCTCTGACCTTAGAAAGAACTGCAAAACGGGTTGTATTATCTCCGCTTTTATTGATGTTTGCTTCGATTACCTTTAATCCGTATAACTTTGCGGTTTCAACGCTGGCAATAGCACCGCACGATATATCCTTTTGTTCAGCAACAGCCTTTGCGGCAAGTGCTGTGTTATTGACCTCCTCAGTTTCAAAGCCACGCATTTCAATATACTCATGGCATTGGCTTAAAGCTTGTGGATGGCTCGATACCTTCTTAATATCATTCACAGTAGCATCGGGAAGCCCAAGAAGATTTTGATGAATGTCAAGCTCGTAGATTCCGTTAATATAAAGAGAACCCGAAAATATGAGGTCAAGTGTTTGTCCGACTTCACCTGCATAACTGTTCTCAATCGGGAGCACAGCAACATCACTTTCACCGTTAACTACAGAATTGTATGCCGCCACAAAATCATTATAGGAAACGCGGTCACTTTCAGGGAAGATTCTTCCTGCTGCAATGTGTGCAAAGGCGCCTTCAACACCGCTATATGCAACCTTGAGACCATTTTGCAATCGGTATTGATATGCACGAGATACCGACATTACATTCTTTAAAAAATCGATATAGTACCCTTTATATTCATAGTTTTCAATTAATGCAGTATTCTTCTCAATTACTTCATCTTCCCTTTTTGAATCAAGAATCGGCAGACCGAATTCTTTTTTGTGCTCATACACAGCTTCAGCAGCCTTCATGCGTTTTTCAAAAAGCTTTACCATTTCTGAATCGACTTCATTTATAATTTTTCTTGCCTCTTCAAGCTTGCTTGCCATAAAAAATCACCTTCTATTTACAGCTTATCTGCAATATCTAAAATTAGCTGCTCGGTCTTTTCCCAACCGAGACAAGGATCTGTAATAGACTTTCCAAAAATATGCTCGCCCATACTCTGTGCACCGTCTTCAAGATAGCTTTCAATCATCAAGCCTTTTACAAGGCGCTTTATATCACCGTTTTGATTGCGGCTGTGGACTATATCTTTGGCAATACGAATTTGTTCAAGGTATTTTTTACCTGAATTATTGTGGTTGGTATCAACAATGACCGAAGGATTGACAAGATTTGACTTATGGTACAACTCATCAACTCTCATAAGATCCTCGTAATGATAGTTAGAGACATTGCGTCCTGCGTAATCTATGTAACCACGCAAAATTGCATGAGCATAAGGATTGCCGTCGCTTGTGACCTCCCAACCACGATAGAGAAAAGTATGGCTTAACTGTGCGGCAACTATTGAGTTCATCATAACGCCAAGATCACCGCCAGTGGGGTTCTTCATACCGACAGGAGCTTCGATTCCGCTTGCTGTAAGTCTATGCTGTTGGTTCTCTACCGAACGTGCACCAACCGCAACATAAGACAACAGGTCGGACAGATAACGGTAGTTCTCCGGATAAAGCATCTCATCGGCGCATGAGAAATCATAATCACGAAGAGCCGCCAAATGAAGCTCACGAATTGAAACTATTCCCTTATACATATCAGGCTTTGCATCAGGGTCAGGTTGATGTAGCATACCTTTATAACCCTGACCCGTTGTTCTCGGCTTATTTGTGTAGATACGGGGAATAATGATGATTTTATCAGACACCCGTTCTTGGATTTTGCGAAGTCTTGAGATATATTCAAGAACCGGCTCACTGTGATCGGCAGAACAAGGACCTATAATCAAAATAAATTTATCCGAACTTCCGTCAAAAACAGCTTTTATACTTTCATCTCGTTCAGCTTTTACCTGAATCATGCGTTCGGTCAAAGGAAACAGCTCTTTAACCTCTTTGGGAATGGGAAGTTTTCTGTGGAAATTCATGCTCATTGTTAATTACCTCATTTCAGACAAATTCGACTCATAAAAACAAAAAATCCGCCCTTCAACTATAGCTTTTAAAGCCAAGTGAAAGCGGACTGTCCGTTTTATTCAAACCAAAGTTTAAGCTTTGGAAATCACAGAAGACGGGCAGTCCTTATTAAAATAATAAAAGTAAAAATAAAACTTTTTAGTCATTTTTAACTGCCTCCTTTGTGATTTATATTTGGATTGTAACACACTACTGCGTTAAAGTCAAGAGGAAATTTTATTTTTTTGACACGCTGAAAGGGATAAATACGCTACGCGTATTTCGTGCTCGTCGACCGTTTGCTTCGCAAACAGTACCCGTCTCACACTTCGTCGCTAAAAACAGTTCGCCGAACTGTTTTATTAACGCTCCTCACCCTCTCAGGGTTCGAATCCCAATATATAATTAAAAATGCCCACCCAAATGGGTGAGCATTTTTAATGGCACGCTGAAAGGGATTCGAACCCCCGACCCTCTGCTTAGAAGGCAGATGCTCTATCCAACTGAGCTATCAGCGCATATTAAGTTTCATAAAAAACGCCCAATAACCGAAGACTATTGCCAACGGCCGGGCATTTTTGGAGCGGGTGATGGGAATCGAACCCACGTAACCAGCTTGGAAGGCTGGAATTCTACCATTGAACTACACCCGCATCTTTGCGACGCAGTATATATTACCATAAACTGCGTCGCGAGTCAAGTGTTTTTTACTATTTTGTGAAAGAAATTTTAGGCGAATCGTCACATTCAACCGATATAGTTTTAAATGTCAAATCAGGATTATCAATCATAAGACTGATTATCTTATCTTCAATCTCTTTGCGTATCATTTTTCGCAACTCTCTTGCACCAGATTTGCCGTCGCATTTTTCAGCAAAATAAGTGCAAAGCCTATCATCGTAACAGAATTCAATATCACGTTCCGCAAGTAAGGGTTTGAGTTCATTAAGGATAAGCTTAGCGATTTTTTCAAGTGAATCGGTATCAAGCGACGAGAATGCGATAATATCGTCTACCCTGCCTAAAAATTCCGGACGGAGAAAATCTTTAAGCGCTTTCATCGCCTTATCCTTAGATGCCTCGGCAACTGTTTTATTAAATCCTAACAATGCACCATTATTATCGCTGCCCGCGTTAGAGGTCATAACCAACACGGTATTCTCAAAGTTAACGGTACGGCCTTGCGAATCGGTAATTCTGCCGTCATCAAGAATCTGCAAAAGTATATTGAGAATATCGGGATGTGCTTTCTCAATCTCGTCAAACAAAATGACTGAATAAGGCTTTCTTCTGACCTTCTCGGTAAGCTGACCTGCCTCATCATAGCCAACGTATCCTGGAGGTGCACCAATCAGTTTAGACACCGCATGCTTTTCCATAAACTCCGACATGTCGAGTCTTATCAACGCATCAGGTGTATTGAACATCTCTTTTGCGAGAACCTTAACAAGTTCGGTCTTACCAACACCTGTGGGACCGACAAAGATAAACGATGCAGGTCGGCGGTGGCTTGAAATCTGAACACTTGAACGACGAACTCCAAGAACAACAGCCTCAACAGCTTCATCCTGACCGATAATCTGTTTTTTAATATTATCCTCAAGACTTGAAAGCTTTTCAAGGTTATTCTGCTTAACTTTAGCTGCGGGAACACCCGTCCAAAGCTCGATAACGCGAGCTAAATCATCGGGTGTAACCTTATTTTTAGATGCCTTTGGTGTAGCCTTTTCAACGGCTTCCCTACTTTTTTCAAGTTCAAACTTAACATTGGCAATTTTTTCATAATCGAGGCTTTCAACCTCGGCCTCAAGCAATGCAAGCTCATCATTGAGCTCGTTAGTGCGCTTTTGGGCAAGGTAAAGCTCATCAATAGCCTTATTACGCAGGCATGCACAAGCACAAGCCTCATCAAGCAGGTCGATTGCCTTATCGGGCAAGAATCGGTCATTTATATATCTTTCCGAAAGCAAAACTGCACCACGAACAATCTCGTCGGTTATCTTAACATTGTGGTAACCTTCGTAATATCCCTTAATGCCTTTGAGCATCTTGATTGATTCTTCAATAGAAGGCTCTTCAACCGTAACAGGCTGAAAACGGCGTTCCAAAGCGGCATCTTTTTCAATGTACTTGCGGTACTCCTTAAAGGTTGTAGCGCCAATAACCTGAATCTCACCACGTGACAAAGCCGGCTTTAAAATATTACCCGCACTCATCGAACCTTCGGAATCGCCTGCACCGACAAGATTATGAACCTCATCAATGAAAAGGATGATATTACCTTCGGATTTAACCTCGTCAATAAGACCCTTGATACGGCTCTCAAATTGGCCTCTGAACTGCGTTCCTGCAACAAGACCTGTGAGATCAAGCAGCATAATTTCTTTATCCAAAAGCTTTGCAGGGGCATCTTTTGATGCTATTTTAAGTGCAAGTCCTTCGGCAATAGCTGTTTTACCTACACCGGGTTCACCAATAAGGCATGGATTGTTCTTGGTACGACGGGAAAGAATTTGAATTGTTCTGTAAAGCTCGGCATCGCGACCGATTATGACATCCAGCTCGCCGTTGCGTGCTTTTGCAGTAAGGTCGGTACAAAACTGCGAAATGAACTTACGCTTTTTGGCCTTCTTTTTGTCTTTTTTCTTGTCCTTATCTTCATGTTCCTTTTCGGCGCTGTCAGAATCGGGATTACCCGCCTTATTCACATTACCGAAAATGCCGTTCAAAAACGGGAACGTCTGTGCACCGCCCAACGAGAAGGCGTTATCCTCATCATCGTCAGTAACATCAAGGCCCATTTCTTCGGGATTCATCAATCCCATAAACTGTTCACTCATGGCATCAATATCTTCATCAGATATATTCATGTTTTTGAGCATATCGTTTATAGGTTGAATACCCATTTCTTTAGCACAAACCAAGCACAGTCCGTTAACATCTCCAACCTGCTGGCCGTTTTGATTCATACCTTGAATAAAAACAACTGCGGGTCTCTTTTTACATTTGTAGCAAAGTTTCATAATATCTCCTTAAGATAACAACATTTATCTTACTATGTTGGCAAAAAGGCTGAAAATAAGCGATTCGTCAACTGTTTTTGAAGTAATACCAAAGATTCCGTTAGCCCTTACGTCAACAATCAGCACTACGGCATAGCATATAGCTGCAGCGGTCAACATTCCTCTCAAAAGTCCCACTGCACCGCCCAAAAGTTTATTAATACTGCTCAAGCCCGGAATATGTGAAGCAATATTTAGTATTTTGCCCAACCATTCTATCAAAAGCTTGACAAGAACAAAAATTATAATAAACAAAACAACTCTAATAAAACTTGTTATGATTGGTCTTGCGATATCGCGGCTTACCGTTGTTGCAATGCCATCTGCCGTTTCCTTAACACTTTCTGCCATATTTGTTCTGACAACAGTTTCGACCTCAACACCAAGCAAATTACCTGCGTCGATAAATTCATCAGGGATGCTGACTATAATGCTTTCAGCATCATTGCTGACATTTTCGATTATCGGTTTGCTAACCGTTCCCTTAATATAGTCATCGATAAAACTATCATAAATAAATGATGAACCGATACCTGACAAAATCATGGCCAAAGCAAAGGCAACAACCAAAGCCACAAGGCTGATGATTTCTTTAATAAAACCACGTCGTAATCCGATAAATATAAATAACGCAACTACGGCAATAACAACTAGATCTAACACAAAAGACATTGAATCACCTCTTTTGGCGGTAAAAGCTAACCAACCTTTGCGAGTTTGGAATTATCTAGCACAAGCACAAAGCCATCTTCGCTTATTCCGATATATTTTCCTTCAACCTCCAAAGGATAACTGTTTTTTAGGTTTCCTTTAAGGTCATAGACCAAAGCTTGTGAATCTGTGAGAACGCCAACCAAGTTCTCAGAAACACAAATATCCCGCACAATATCGTTAACCTCAAACGAAGCCGAAATATGTCCGCCTTTATCAATAACCGTAACAAAATTAGCCTGTTCATTGTCCTCACGGCCGAATGCAATACAAGAATTTCCCGAAAGCTCATAGTCAAAGCAACGGATCACACCGGAAACCTTGATGTCGGTTTCGGCATTACCGCCCCAAGGTACTATATATGCACGGTCAAAACCGTTTGCCAACACATAATTCTCACCGCACGATGTGATCGATGATACTATATCATCAAACGAATATACATATGCAGGCTCAACCTTATCAAACTGCAAAATGTAAACAAATGATTTAAAAGAACCGCCAACCGAATCTAACATACTCAAAGCAATCTTATCGCCCTCGTTAAAGACAACAACATCGGTTATATAATAGTTTGCCGAGTTCCACTTGAACAATTCTTCGTTATCCTTATTATAAACCGTCACAGTGTTTTTGCTTGTGTCTGAATCGGTAACAATAGCATAGGTACCGTTACGACCGATTGCAGCAGAAATGATAGGTGTTTCACTGTCAACCGAATGCAATTCTTCCGAATAGTTAAACACTGATAACGAATAGCGATTGCGGTCATACAAAACAAAGCGAGCTTCGGATGTTTTGAGCACTGGGTCAGACATTCCGTGAGACACTGCTTGCAACAGTTTACCATCATCGTCATACAGTTCAAAAAACGAATCGTTAACGATTCCGATAACACCGTTTGAACAATTAAAATAAGTACCGTTGGCGGAATAAACCGATATCGGAAACTCACCTTCACCCCAAGTAGCATAAGCATTTTGAACAGCCTCAATAAGACCTGTGGGCGACAGAGAATTTAAAACGATCAGCGTAATAATAATAGCAACAATAATCACATATATGATGATTCTGATAATTCGGTTACGCTTTCTGGTACCGTTTATAACCTTTAATTTAGACGGTGATTCGGCATTTTCTCCATCTGTCTTTTTAGAATCTTTAGAACTCTTATTAACTTTTTTATGAAAAAGTTGTTTAAAACTCTTTTTCAAATTACTAAAAAAATCTTTAAACTTAAAAGCTTTTTTCTTTCTATCAGCAGACATTACGCTCTCCTAATTAAAGAAATATGTATAATCAATAATATACCTTTTCCAAATACAGACCATGTGGTCTTGCGGTTGCACCTGCACGGTCACGGTCGCAGGAATTGATAATATCAGGCAGGTCATTTGCGTCAATCTTCCCAAAATTCACATCAAGCAAGGTTCCGACGATTATTCTGACCATGTTGTAAAGAAAACCGTTTGCGGTGATGCTTATAATTACATCTTCATTAACTCTTTCAACACGGCAATCGGTTACCGTGCGAACAGTATCAACGACCGACGAACCAGCCGAACAAAAACCTTTAAAATCATGCGTGCCCAAAAATGATTTACAAGCCTTATCAAGCATTACTTCATCAATATGACGGTCGACCTGCAAATAATACTTTTTCTTGAACGGGTCAGGAAATTTTGAGTTGTGAATCTTATAGATATAGGTCTTACCTTTACTTGAATACCTTGCATGAAAATCATCGTCTACCGTGATACAGTCAACCGCTGAAATATCATCAGGCAGTTTGATATTCAAAGCAAACGGTATGCGTTCATTGGGAATATTAGTATCACTGT
The DNA here is from genome assembly GCA_045637775.1 of Acutalibacteraceae bacterium. Lineage (GTDB taxonomy): Bacteria > Bacillota > Clostridia > Oscillospirales > Acutalibacteraceae > UMGS172. The sequence goes on from JAZUAC010000066.1 coordinate 26,232, forward strand.
CAAAATGCAGACAGAACATATTGGCGTGAACGCCCGAATCGGTTCGACTGCAACCTGTAACCTTTAAATCAGGTTCACACGTCAAGTCGATCAAAGCCTTTTGAACGGTGCTTTGAACCGAAACGGCATTTGGCTGAACCTGCCAGCCGCAGTAGTTACTGCCGTCATATTTAATTGTCAGCAGATGTCGCGGCATGGTTGGTACACTCCTTTAAAAAACCAAATTTATAAGCCAGACTACCTTATCATAAAAAATATCAATCAAAACAGAACCTGCAAAAACACAAAGAGTTAAAGCTGTAGCAAAAAGGTCACGACCCGAATACTTCATAATTCTGTATTTGGTTCTCCCCTTACCGCCATTATAGCAACGGCACTCCATAGCCTCAGCAAGTTCGTAAGCACGCCTAACCGAAGAAATAAGCAAAGGAATCAAAATCGGCAGCAATGCCTTGACCTTTTTGACAAGGTTACCTGAATCAAGATCAGCACCTCTCGCCTTTTGGGCATTCATTATCTTCTGTGTTTCTTCGATAAGTGTCGGAATAAACCTTAAAGCAATGGTCATGGTCATTGCCATGGTATGCACTGCGCTGCCGAGACCAATAAACTTTAAGGGGTACAAGAGGCTTTCTATAGCACCCGTCAGCGATGTCGGAGAAGTTGAATAGCTCAATACAGCACTTGAGAGAATGAGTAAAAGTATTCTCAGGGTCATAAAAACAGCGCGATAGATACCTTCTGTGGTGATGGTGAAAATCCACCAATCGACCAAAACCTTGCCGCCGGATGTATAGAACATATTGAGCAATGAGGTAATTAAAATAATCGGCAAAATAACCTTTATATTCTTCAGATACATCTTTATAGGTATCTTTGAGACGAAAATCGCCGTCAAAAGAAATACGCACAAAAGACCCAAAGACACAAAATTGCCTGCAATAAAAACAAAAACAATAAATGCGATAAGAAACAACAGTTTAGCTCTTGGATCAAGCTTATGAATGAAGGAGCTGGTGTCAATATACTGACCAAAGGTTACATTAGTCATAGACGGCACCTCCCTTTTTACACTTCAAAATCGCATCATGGAGTGCTTTGACGGTAAATACGTTTTTAGGCACATTAAATCCTCTTTTATTCATTTCGATTGCGATTTTGGTTACATGAGGAATATCAAGACCTATTTCAACCAAGGCTTCAACATCTGAAAAAACATTGGAAACAGTGTCAAAACGCTGAACACTACCTTTATTCATAACAAGCAGCTTATCAGCCGTTTTGGCCATATCTTCCATACTGTGTGAAACGATAATAACGGCAGCACCTGTCTCGTTTCGATAATCCTTAATTCGGGAAAGTATCATGTCGCGACCAACAGGGTCTAGACCTGCCGTAGGTTCGTCAAGCACCAGCAAATCAGGCTTCATGGCTATGATACCCGCAATAGCAACACGACGCTTTTCACCGCCCGAAAGGTCAAAAGGTGATTTTTCCATAAAATCATCGGTAAGACCGACAAGATTTGCGGCATATTTCACGCGCTCTTCAATTTCCTCTTCGGAAAGTCCCATATTTCGGGGGCCGTAGGCAATATCCTTGGCTACGGTTTCCTCAAAAAGCTGATACTCAGGATACTGAAAAACAAGACCTATTTTGAAACGGACTTCCTTTATATTTTTAAAATCGGTATGAATATTTTTGCCGTCAAGCAATATCTCACCGCTTTCGGGTTTTATCAAACCGTTCAACTGCTGAACAATGGTCGATTTACCAGAACCGGTGTGACCGATAAGTCCGATTATTTCACCGCGATCAACCGAAAACGATACATCGTTTACAGCATGGGTTACAAACGGTGTACCCTGACCGTAGGTGTAAACAAGATTTTTTGCTTCTAAAAGCGCCATCAAACTTCCTCCGATAAAGCTTTGGTTAAAGCCTCAACGCTGTCTTCAACCGACAAAACGCCCGATTCAAGATTTAACCCCGACTTTTTTAACATAGCACACAGTTCGGTAGGTTGAGGAACATCAAGACCTGCATGCTTCAAAATATCAATTTCAGAAAATACATCGCGAGGTTTACCGTCGAGCACGATTTCACCCTTGTCAAGCACAATGGCTCGGTCGGCCAACGCCGCCTCGTTCATGTAGTGAGTTATGAGAATTACGGTGATATTCTTCTCACGGCAAAGCCTTAAAATGACCTCCATAACCTCTTTACGACCTCTTGGGTCAAGCATGGCGGTGGGCTCATCAAAAACGATACATTTTGGCTCCATTGCGATAATTCCTGCAATGGCAACACGCTGTTTTTGTCCACCCGAAAGGTTATGAGGTGCACTTTTCTTAAATTCAAGCATTCCAACCGAAGCCAAAGCCTCGTCTACCCTTTTGACCATTTCCGAATGCTTCATTCCGAGGTTTTCAAGTCCAAAAGCAACATCCTCGTCGACAACGGTGGCAACCAACTGATTATCGGGATTTTGAAAAACCATTCCGACAGTACGCTTTATATCAATAGCGTGTTCCTCATCGGAGGTATCCATACCTTCAACCAAAACTTTGCCCTTGGTCGGCTGAAGCAGACCGTTAAGCAGTTTGGCAAGGGTGGATTTACCCGAACCGTTATGTCCCAAAACCGCAGTGAAACAACCCTTTTCAAAGGCAACCGAAAAGTCCTTCAAAACGGTTTGCGACCCTTCATCGACATCATATTCAAATGTGATATTTTCCACATTTATTAAAGTTTCCAAAACATTACTTCCTTTTTATCACTTTGTCCAAAGTGTTGTGCATCCGCAAGGGAGTGCTATATCTCGGTCAGTTATTTTAAGACCGATTTCATCGGTGGTAACCTCGCCTTTGCGTTTGCCGATAACAATATTTTTGACCATATAATTGATTATGGTCGGTGAAATTCCGCCCGAGTAGGAATTAAGCAGGAAAAAGATTGCATCATCGCTTAAAATTTGAGCCGTTTGATACAAGAGCTCATCCAACTGCTGTTCAATCTTCCAAACCTCACCGTTAGGTCCGCGACCGTAAGACGGTGGGTCCATAACAATGCCGTCATACTTATTGCCGCGTCTGATTTCGCGTGCAATAAACTTCAAACAATCATCAACCAACCATCTGACGGGTCGGTCACCAACGCCCGATGCCACAGCATTTTCTTTTGCCCAAGAAACCATACCCTTTGAGGCATCAACATGGGTAACCGAGGCACCTGCTTTAAGGCAAGCAACCGTTGCACCGCCGGTGTAAGCAAAAAGGTTCAACACCTTAACGGGTCGGCCTGCATTTTTAATGCATTCACTCATCAATTCCCAGTTGACAGCCTGTTCGGGAAAAAGACCTGTATGCTTAAAGTCCATTGGCTTTAAGCGGAATGTGAGGTCTTTAAAATCAACACTCCACACGCTTGGCACCTTTTTAAGCATTTCCCAATGACCGCCGCCCGAATTTGAACGGTGATACTTTGCATGGGCGTTACGCCACAAGGGATTCTTACGGTCACCGTGCCACATAACCTGCGGGTCGGGTCTTATAAGTATTATATCCTTCCAACGCTCAAGACGCTCTCCGCTTGACGCATCGATCAATTCATAATCGTTAAAATCAGTTACAACTCTCATTCAAATTACCTTTACAGTTTCATTTGTTCACAATCACAAGACGCATTGCCGTGAGGAATGCCAAGATGCTCATAGGCCGCATGGGTAACACAACGACCGCGGTTGGTACGCGACAAAAAGCCAATCTGCATCAAATAAGGCTCATAAACATCCTCAATAGTGACACTGTCCTCACCAACGGCTGCGGCAAGAGTATCAAGTCCAACGGGACCGCCGTTATATGTCTTAATAATGGTAGTCAGCATTCTGCGGTCAAAATCGTCAAGACCAAGCTCATCTATCTCAAATCGGTGCAATGCATTCTGTGCTATTTCCTCGGTTATAACACCGTCGTACTCAACCTGTGCTATATCTCTTACTCGTTTAAGCAAGCGGTTGGCAATACGGGGTGTTCCTCTTGAGCGGGAGGCAATCTCCAATGCTCCCTCACGCTCGATACCAATATTCAGTATTCCCGCAGAACGGGTTACAATATCAGCCAACTGTTCGGGTGTGTAAAGTTCAAGACGAAGCAAAACTCCAAAACGGTCACGCAAGGGTGCGGTTAACTGACCTGAACGGGTTGTTGCACCGACAAGAGTAAATTTGGGCAAATCAAGGCGGATAGATCTTGCCGAAGGACCTTTGCCGATGATAATATCGAGTGCAAAATCCTCCATCGCGGGATAAAGAATTTCCTCAATACTGCGTGACAAACGGTGAATCTCGTCAATAAACAGTACATCGCCTTCGTTAAGGTTGGTGAGCAATGCTGCAAGGTCACCCTGCTTTTCAATCGCGGGACCCGATGTAACGCGAAGGTTAACACCCATTTCGTTGGCAATAATACCCGCAAGAGTGGTCTTACCAAGTCCGGGAGGTCCGTACAAAAGGCAATGATCAAGCGACTCACCGCGCAATTTTGCCGCCTTAATGTAAATATCAAGATTTTCCTTAACCTTGTCCTGACCGATATACTCGGTCAACATTTTAGGTCTTAAAGATGTGTCAATATCAACATCAACCGGAGTGTACTCGGGTGCAACTATTCTGCTTTCGTAATCAAATTCCTGCATACCGTACCTCCGTTAAAACTTTGTCGATAACAAGCGAAGTGCTTGTTTAATAATATCCTCAGTTGACTTTGAAAGATCACACTTGGCAACAACCGAAGCTGCCTCGGAATGGCTATAACCAAACTGAACAAGTGCCGCAATGGCATCCTTGGGTGAAGAACCGTCCGAAATGTCGCTTGCAGTAGCAGTAGCACCGTTTGACTCAACACTCAAACCGCTTGACATCTTGTCTTTTAATTCAAGTACAATTCTCTGTGCCAACTTCAAACCAACACCGCTTGCCTTGGTGAGTGTTTTGGCATCACCCGAAGCGATTGCAAGGCTCAATTGGTCAACCTTAAATTCCGAAAGAATTGCAATACCTATTTTAGGACCAACGCCGTTGACCGAGGTGATAAGCTTAAACAGTTCAAGCTCGGAGGTATCAACAAATCCGTAAAGGTCAACCGCATCTTCCTTAACATTCATATAGGTGTAAACAAATGCCTTACTACCCTTTTGAGGCAAAGATGAAAGCGTTTTGGTCGAAGCCAAAAATTTATAACCAACACCGCCGCATTCAATAACGGCAAACTGATGATCGGCATAAAGCAAAATTCCGTTTAAAGAATATATCATAAAATCACCTCAAATTTAAATTAAGTCGACCCAAAGAAGAGCCTGCCGAATGACCATGGCAGACAGCCAAAGCCAAGGCATCGGCGGTATCATCGGGTTTTGGGACACTTTTTAGTCCCAACAACATCTTTGTCATTTCCATAATCTGTCGTTTTTCGGCCTTGCCGTAACCCGTCACAGCCGATTTAACCTGCAACGGAGTGTATTCAAAAACAGGAACACCGCTTCTCTCGGCTGAAAGGACAATAACACCTCTTGCTTGGGCAACATCAATAGCCGTTGTTGTATTGGTGTTAAAAAACAGTTTTTCGATAGACATCGCATCAATCTTATATGTGGCGAAAATGCGTGTCATTTCATTGAAAATTATATCAAGACGCTTAACAAAAGGCATCCCTGCAGGAGTGGTAATTGCTCCATAAGTCACAGGAGTAAACTTATTGCCCTCATATCGTACAACACCGTAACCAACTATGGCATAACCCGGGTCAATTCCTAAAATATACACACATTTCACCGCCTTCCGCAACACGATACTAGTCCACAATAATTCATCATAGAATTATACCACAAGCATCAAAAAAAGGCAATACTTTTAAACTTAAATTATTCAATAAATACATCTTTATAAAAAGTATAGTCAGTACCCTGCTTCAGAAAAGAAAAACAAGTATTTTAGCTAAGATTTTGAGTAAACAGCGTTAAATTTTGCGAAAATAATAAAATATCGGTGTATTTTGGCGGTTTCGGTCAGTATTTTAGCAAAAATTATTGACATTTTATCAAAAAAACGATAATATAACACTAATGCGTTTTTGCATCTGTGTTATATTGAGCAGTGTCAAGTTTTATGCCGTAGTTCCGACCAAGAATTAATCGGTCAGAGAGCTATGAAAAACCCTTTGCGGAGGGCATTTAACAGAGATATTGCTGGGATTGACCAGAGCCATTATGGTTTAGTCGGCCTTTTTGCCGCAAAGGGGGATGCTTAAATGAGCCAAAACACAATTATTGAATTAAAAGACATCCGTAAGTCTTATGACTCTGATGTCGTGCTTGACGGTATTGATTTAACCATCAAGGACGGCGAATTTGTCACATTCCTTGGTCCTTCGGGTTGTGGAAAGACAACAACTCTGCGTATTATTGCAGGTTTTGAGTCACAAGAAAACGGAGATGTTTTTTTTGAGGGGCAAAATATAAACGCAGTACCGCCCCACAAAAGAAACATCAACACAATTTTTCAGCGTTATGCCCTTTTCCCTCACCTGAATGTTTATGATAACGTTGCATTCGGTTTGAAGGTTAAGAAAACGCCGAAAAACGAAATACACGATAAGGTTATGGAGATGCTTGAGCTTGTAAACCTCAAGGGTCTTGAAAAGCGCAAAATCGATACTCTCTCGGGCGGTCAGCAACAGCGTGTTGCTATTGCCCGTGCTATTATCAATCATCCGAAGGTTTTACTTTTGGATGAACCTTTGTCTGCTTTGGATTTGAAGTTGAGAAAGGATATGCAGGTTGAGCTTAAAAACTTACAGAAGCGTACCGGCATTACCTTTATCTTTGTAACCCACGATCAGGAAGAAGCCCTTTCTATGTCCGATACAGTTGTTGTCATGGACAAGGGTAAGATTCAGCAGATTGGTACACCTGCAGATATTTATAACGAGCCACTGAACGCATTTGTAGCCGACTTTATCGGTGAAAGTAATATTATCGACGCTGTTATGAAAAAGGACTTCCTTGTTGGCATCAACGGTCGCGAGTTCGACTGTCTCGATTCGGGTTTTGCAGTGAATGAGGATGTTGACGTTGTTATCCGTCCCGAGGATGTTGATATTGTACCTCCCATGCAGGGTATGCTTGAGGGTGAGGTAACTTCGGTCACCTTCCTTGGTGTTCATTATGAGATTATCGTTGATATTAACAACTTTAAATGGATGATTCAAACCACCGACTTCCACGATATCGGTGAAAAGGTCGGTCTGTACATTGAGCCTGATGCAATTCACATCATGAGGAAAAGTGAATATTCGGGCAAATTCGGTGATTATAGTTCTTACAGTGATGAGCTTGATGAAATGAACGAGGAGTCGGCCGAAGCTCAGGCCGCTTTGGAGGAATCCGCAGATGAATAAATCTAAAAGCGGAAAATTCTTCCTTAATGCACCTTATCTTTTGTGGGCAGTTTTGTTCATTATTGTACCCTTACTGTTTGTTGCTTACTACACCTTTACCAATGCTGACGGTTCTTTCACATTCAGCAATATCTCAAGATTTTTTACAAGTGAAACATACATGACTGTTTTCTGGCGTTCACTTGTTTATGCACTTTGGGCAACCGGTATCAGTCTGCTTATTGCCTATCCATTTGCCTATTGCATGAGTAAGGTCAATGCATCGAGTCAACGCATGCTTATGCTTCTTGTTATGTTGCCCATGCTTATGAATCTTATCGTACGTACATATTCTTGGCAGCAGATTTTGGAAAGAAACGGTATAGTTAATAAGTTGCTTGAGTCGCTTGGTCTCCCTGCCGTATCCTTCTTGGGTAATGCAGGAGTTATCGTTTTCGGCATGGTTTATAATTACCTGCCTTTTATGATTCTGCCTATTTATTCAAGCATTTCAAAGGTTGACAAGTCTTTGCTTGAGGCTTCGAGTGACCTTGGATGTAACGCTTTTGGTACTGTTCGACGCGTTATTCTCCCTATGAGCTTACCCGGTGTTCTTTCGGGTATTACTATGGTTTTTGTACCGTGCGTAAGTACATTCTATATTTCCCGTCAGTTTTCGGACGGAAATATCAAGATGATTGGTGACGTTATTGAGGATAAGTTCTACCGTTCAAGTGTTCCCGATTACAACATTGGTGCAACCATTTCTTTGGTTTTGATGTTGATTATTCTCGTTAGCCTTGCGGTGGTCAACAAATTCTCGGACGATGATGATGAGAATGGCGGAGGTGTTGTAATATGAAAGCACTTCGTTGGACATTTATATTAGCTATTCTTTTCATTCTCTACGCACCCATACTTGTTATGATTGTGTTCTCGTTCAACTCAGCAGCAAGTACATCTATTTTTGAGAGCTTTTCTTTTAAGTGGTATAAGGATTTGTTTATGTACGGCGGAGACCTTTTGGGTGCCTTGCGTAACACACTTATTCTTGCTGTTTTGTCCTCGGTAATTTCCACTGTTTTGGGCACTATTGCCGCGGTTGGTATCACTAAAATGAAAAAAGCATGGGTTAAAAGCACCGTTATGTCGGTAACCAACATTCCTTTGATGAATCCCGAGGTTGTTACCGGTATTTCGATGATGCTTATGTTTGTTTTTGTCGGCAAAATGCTTGACGTTGCAAACTCGGTCAACTTTTTCACTATTCTTATTGCTCATATAACATTTGGTCTGCCTTATGTTATTTTGAATGTTTTGCCGAGATTGAGACAGACCGACAAGCACCTTACTGAAGCAGCTATGGACTTGGGTTGCACACCCTTCCAGGCGTTTTTCAAGGCGGTGCTCCCTTCTATCACTCCCGGAATCATTGTCGGCTTTATCATGGCATTTACCATGTCTTTGGATGATTTTGTTATCAGTTATTTCACAAACGGCACATATCAAACCCTGCCGCTTATGATATACTCCATGACAAGAAAACCCATGAAACCTGATGTATATGCTTTGGAAAGCATTATGTTCCTTGTACTCCTTGTTCTGATGATTTTACTTAATGTTATTCAGAGCGATGACAATAAGAAAGGAGCAAGACTAAAGAAATGAAAAAGCTGATTTGTGTTATTATTGCAGTCTTGCTCATTGTCGGTTTGTTCGGTCTTTCATTTCTTGGTGAATCCAATACCGAGATCACGGTTGAAAACCCCGATTACTATAAAAACGACTTTAAAGGCGTTGAACTAAACGTTTTCAATTGGGGCGAATATATTTCAGACGGTGGAGAAGGTGCTCTCGATGTTATCGGTGCATTTGAAAAGCTGACAGGCATCAAAGTAAACTACACTACCTACGAAAGCAATGAGGCAATGTATGCCAAGATCAAAAGCGGTTCGGTAAGCTATGACATTATCATTCCTTCGGACTATATGATCGACCGAATGAGAAAAGAAGGCTTGCTTAAAGAGATCGACTATTCAAAGATACCCAACTACAAGTACATTCACGAGCGCTATAAGACCGGCGAGAATATATATTTCGACCCCGAGCTTAAATACACAGTTCCTTATAGCGTTGGTATGGTTGGATTGATTTACAACACCAAAATGGTACAGGAAGAACCCGATAGCTGGGGTGCGATGTGGGATGAACGTTATAAGGGCAACATTTTGACCTTTAACAACTCTCGTGATGCCTTTGCTATTGCTCAGTTCTATTTAGGATTAGGTGTAAACTCAACCGATAAAGCCAAATGGGATCAAGCCGCTAACAAGCTCAAAGAACAGAATCCGTTGTTACAAGGTCGTGTTATGGACGAAGTCTTTAACAAAATGGAAGCAGGCAATGCCGCTATGGCTCCCTATTACGCAGGTGACTACCTCACCATGGCCGATGTTAACCCCGATTTGGGATTTGTTTATCCCAAGGAAGGTACTAATATCTTTGTTGACTCAATGTGCATTCCCTCTAATTCAAAGAATTATGAAGCGGCTTTGATGTTCATAAACTTCATGCTTGAAACAGAGGTTGCTTTGGCAAATGCTGAATACATCTGCTATGCAACACCGCACACAGGTGTTTTGGCACATGAGGATTACTCATTGGCTGACAACAAGATTCTCTACCCCGACAATCAGGATGAGATGCACACCGAGTATTACAAAGACCTTGACGATGAGACCAGAGCCTATTTTGAAAAGCTTTGGGAAGAGGTCATTATCAATTAAATATTCATATTAAAATATAAGATTCTTCGCTATGCTCAGAAAGACAAAAACCACTAAAGTTATGTCATTCTGAACGAAGTGAAGAATCTTTTGTTTTATTTCGAAAAAGTTTCGTAAGTTTTTCTATTGAAAAAATGAATTATGAATTTTATAATATATTCAAAACTCAAAAGGAGAGACATTATGGATATTTTAAAGTTTGACCTCAAAAATAACGGTAATAAGTTTAAGATACTCAACGCAACAAACGGCGGTCCTTGGTATTCAAGGCAGGCTAAAAATAACAGTCGCAATAATTTTAATGAATACAAAGCCGCACGCATTCCTTACAGTCGTAATCACGATTCCAAAATGTGCGGTATCTACAACGGTCCGTTTTGTCACGATATTTCGGCCATTTTCCCCGATTTTAACGCTGATGAAAATGACCCCGCTTCCTATGATTTTGCTTGCACAGATGAGGAAATTTCTAAGTGCCTTGAAGCCGGCACCGAAACATTTTTCCGTTTGGGTCAAACCATTGAGCATCAGATCGCCAAACGTCATGTTTATCCTCCCAAGGATTTTAACAAATGGGCCAGCATTTGTGAGCATATCATTCGTCATTACAACGAGGGCTGGGCTGACGGATTTAATTACAACATTCAGTATTGGGAGATCTGGAACGAGCCCGATCTTAAAAACTATAATGCATTAACCGATAGCTGGTGGAGCTCGACCTGGTTAGGCACAAAGGAGCAATTTTTTGACCTTTATTCTATTACTGCCAAGCGCTTAAAGGAATGCTTCCCGAACATCAAAATAGGTGGACCGGGATTGGCCTGTGACAGAAAATGGTTGGCCCATTTTTTGGCGGAAATGCGGCAACGAAATGTTGAAATTGATTTTCTGTCATGGCATATTTACTGCACAGAGCCCATAGATGCTGTTAAAATGGGTGAAGAAATGCGCGAATTACTTGACCAAAACGGTTATACAAGCACCGAAAGCATCCTTGATGAATGGAACTATGTTAAAGGCTGGACCGGTGATAATTACCAATACAGCGTGGATACCAAATTAGGTTTAAAGGGCGCCGCATTTACGCTTGCAACTATCTGTGCCTCCCAGCACAGCACGATAGATATGCTGATGTACTATGACACCCGTCCGTCACAGTGGAACGGTGTGTTCAACTACTTCACCTACAAGCCGTTAAAGGGTTATTATCCGCTTTATTGGTATGGTATGTTCTATGATTGCTTTAAGGAAATACCATGTGACACCGAGGTTGAAAATATTTACTGCCTTTGCGGTGTTAAGAATGACGGCAAGATAATTGCAACAGTTACTCACTACACCGACAAGGATTTTGACGGTGAAATTGCCGACAAAAAAGTAAAGCTCGATTTTGGCAAAAGCAGCAATTATGAAATTTATCTGCTTGATAATAACCACAACGGTGAGCTTATCAAAACAACTGATAATCTTGAATTAACACTCCCGGTTCACACTTCTGTTTTGATTAAGGAAATTTAAAAAACTTATAATAAAACCACCTTGCAATTTGCAGGGTGGTTTTTATCATTGAGTATTCCGGTCGCCAACGGACCGTCGGGGACGCCGGTCCATACATTGACTTTTTATATTTTTGCGGCAATAGCTGCATTGACCTTTTCACGAAGGTTGAGGATATATTCGGCTTCTTTGGGGTATTCGCCGAAGGTCAGCGGTTTCTCGAGAGCTTCATCGATAAGCTTAATTACATATTCCCTGCCATACAATTCCTCGCAACGTTTCAGTGCACGAATATCCTGGAAGGCATCACGCATCAGCTTAATACGAATAGACTCCTCAGGGATTCCGTCATCACCCGGATATACAAGGAATGGGTCACCGGCAGGTGCAAAATAATCGGCGGTTGTATCAAGATAAGGGTTAACGGTATTATAGGAAAAACGACAGTTATAGAAATTATAGCCCCAATGCAAGAAACCTTTGATATCGTATTTATACATCTGAACACCTAAAATTCTGGTGCGTGCCGAAGGCATCGAAATAAAGCGGTTAGTATAGGTCTTGGTAGGACCGCAACAATAGTAAACCCATGCCTTATCGGCACCTGCGTTGAGGAAATCGTGCATCCTGGAAGCAATGACAACAGGCGTGTCCAAAATACCACGCTTGAACACCTCAACATGGCTGACAGCATCTATCATTGTATAACCATTGAGATGTTTTTTGATATTGTTTGCAGTGAGATTATAGTGGTCAAAATCATTAAGATCCGGCTCGTCGGAAACATGGAAAATCAACTGCTTGTCAATACCTTTTGACTTGAAGCAATCAATCAAGGCAGGCAAAAATGCGTCAATAAATGCAGTATAATCATCGCTTAAAGAGTCGGTATCCCAGCCGAATATACGCTTCTCAACACCGTCAACGTTAGCTACAATCTTCGGACAATGCTTTGCACCCCATTGTGTGTAGAAATGAGGAATTTCAAAGTTCTTTATACCAATGTTAAGACACATATCAATCCAACGGTCAACCTTAGAAAAATCAAAGGTGTATTTACCGTTATCAAGAGTAATTCCGACAAGCTGAGTTGTTCTTCGTTCACCGCCAATGTATGTATCAAGCGCAGGAGTAAAAATGGGAGTCAAAATGGTGTTAATGCCATTGTTATAAGCGGTTCTGATAAAGTTTTCAATCAAGCTCCAATGCTCTTCAGAGAAAACCTCGACCTTGTAGTAATTAGCGATACAATCGGCATAAAACCACTCGGTGTGGGGAATGTTACCTTCAACAAGATTACTGTCGATAACCGTAATTTTAACCGAGGTTTTACCGAGCAATTCTTCATCGTTCATAATAGAAATATCTGTGACATACTCCCCTGCTTCAAAATCTTCAGGAAGCTCAACATCAAGCCACAAGGTGCGAAGATTTTCCACCGAAACAACGGCTCTGTTCTGATACCCCAGATTTTTGATAAGGTCGGGATAAAGACCCGGTTCGGTACGCAGGTAGTTATCATCATAGTTGTCATTGAGCTTATCAACAGGTTTTACACATGGTACACAAACGGTTTGTTTAACCGAGATATAGTCCTTTAAACCACCGTCAATAACAACATTTGCAAACATTTTATTACGTTGTTCGTAAAGTCTGTATGCAACCTGAAAAGAAAGCTTTTCATTTTTGAGCATTGAAATTTCAGAAAGTGAAGGAAATTTAGAAATATCTTCATCATAAAAACATTTTTCAAGGGAACTGATTACTTTAACTTCAAAAGCTTTTTCACTCATGGTAATACCGCCTTTTTAGGTTTATTTTATTTCATTATACCGAAAACACAAGAAATGAGCAATAGCAAATTTTAATATATATTAGTAAAATAGTACATAAAATATAAAAAATATCCATTGTAAAACAATCCACTATGTGATTTAATTGTTTTAAAGGAGGTAATAAGAATGAAAGTTACTCAATACATTACCACAAACAATCAGGATTTTAGGTCTGTTGAGCTGAAATCTGCTATTAGAATGAACGGTGTTATTACCGCAAAGATATCTGATCAACCCATTAACAAGAATTTTTTTGGCTTTGGTGTTGCTATAACGGGTTCTTCCTGCTACAACCTCAACGAAATGGATATTGAAGAAAGAACAGCATTTTTAAAGGATATATACGGAGAAGACGGATTAAACCTCTCGGTTGCCCGTATCTCGGTAGGCTCATCTGACTATTCTGCCGAGCTTTACTCTTATGACGATGTTGACGGCGATGTGGAGTTGAAGCATTTTTCTATCGACCGTGACAAGGAATATATAATTCCAATGATAAAGGAGATTTTGAAGGTTAAACCCGACCTTTACCTCTATTCCTCGCCTTGGAGTCCGCCTTATTGGATGAAAACCGGCGGATCAATGTGCGGTGGCTTCATGCGTGAGGAATTTGTTGAATGCTATGCCGATTACTATGTAAAATTCCTTAATGCGTATGAAGCCGAAGGTATACACATCAGTGCACTCACACCGCAAAACGAAACCGAAACTCATCAAAATGGACTTATGCCTGCTTGTATATGGCATCCCGAAATTGAGGCTAAATTTATAAAAATACTGCGTAAAAAGCTCATAGAAAATGGGCTTAATACTGAGATATGGATGTTAGACCATAACTTTAGCAGTGTCGACCGTGTTGATTGGAGTCTTGAGAACATTAAAGGATTGAGAGACGCTGTCAACGGCTTTGCGTTCCATTATTATGACGGTGATATTAAGCAAACTGCTTTTCTAAAAGAAAAATATCCCGAAATGAAGTTGAACTTCACAGAGGGCGGTCCGAGACTTTATGATAACTATGCAACCGATTGGAATAAGTGGTTCATAATGATGGTTAAAACCCTTAAAAACAGCTATTCTTCATTCACAGGATGGAATCTAATGCTTGATGAAACAGGCGGACCCAACATCGGTCCATTCTTCTGCGGTGGATTAGTTACTCGTGACCGTGTTGAAAACTGCCTCAAATACAGCGGTCAGTACAAGGCATTTAAACATTTTGCACCTTTTATAAACAAAACCTCGGTTGTTTATGATGTTTCAATTGATAATGTATCACCCATGTTAAACTACCCCAATCACGGTGCGGATGTTGAAGGTGTCTTATGGGAAACCGATGGTGTAAAGTATCTCGCCCTTGCCAACCCTAACAAGTCAAAACGTCAGGTTCAAGTCAATGTTGACGGAACATGGTGTTATATCGAGCTTTTACCCGACACCGTTTCGACAGTAAAATTTGAATAACGTAAAAAAAGCCATTCCGAAGTAGTATTCGGAATGGCTTTTATTATAGAACTTTCTTTTTTGTGAGCTTTTGTGTTATTTTATTAAGGTTAGTTACAAGAACATCGCCCGTAATACGCAGACTGTTATTTTTTGTATTAACATTCATATCTTCTATGGCGCTATAAATATGGTCAAGATTCTTATAGCCCTTTGAAAAGACCTTTTCAAGAACCTCCATTGAACGGTCATAACCGTCACTGATCATTTGTTCAATGCTTTCCTTTTTGAAAACAAGTGACTGCTTGACAACACTTTTACACGGGAAAGTAATCTTGATAATTTTATTATCAATGTTTTTACTCTCAAATTTATAGCACGTATCATCAAAATAAATGCAAATTATGTAATCCGGATCATGCTTGAGCAAAGGATAAACCGGAATATTGTCAATCATGGCACCGTCATAATATGAAGTGCCGTCAATTTGAACTGCACGATTATAAACAGGCATTGCAACACTTGCCTTTAAATAATCAGAAACTTGCTCACAACCAACCGTTGATAAATCTTTATAAACTATATTCCTATGGCTGATATCAAGCAATGAACAATAAAAAGTGGATGACAAATCATTCGAAGATTCATACAATTCAACGATATTTTTTTGAAGAACGCTACTCTTTAAAATCTGCGTAATAAAAAATTTCGCATTATCTTTGCAGAGATTCTTCCACATATCCTCTGCACCGTCAAGGTTGTCGGTTACATAAGCGTATCCGTTCAATACACCTATAGATGCACAGCTAACAAATTTAATTTCACTTAAAGGCAAGAAATTAGTAATCGCGCGCAAAGCACCGATTTGATATGCGCCTTTAGCCATACCACCCGCTAAAACCAACCCTATATTCATTTAGAACTCCAAAACTCTAAAATAACAAAAGCTAAAACTTATTTAACTAATTTACCTTCATTATCCTTGAAGGAACCACACAGAATAATTATAAAATCGATAAAAGCACCAATTCCAAAAAGGCCGCCGGTGAAGAGCCACAAAAGACCGGTACCGATTTTACCAACATAAAAACGGTGAGCACCAAAGCAACCAAGGAAGAAGCAAAGTAACAATGCAACGATCAATGTTCTTGTCGAATACACCGGCTGAGGCTGAACGTACTGATTGTACTGAACATACTGAGGATTCTGATTGTACTGAGGATTCTGATTGTACTGGGGATTCTGATTATACTGAGGATTCTGATT
>JAZUAC010000067.1:0-8772 GCA_045637775.1 Acutalibacteraceae bacterium
TCGTTATATGCAAAGCCGCCGCCTGTACCGCCCAAGGTGAATGCAGGACGCAAAACTACGGGATAACCGATTCTTGCGGCAGCCTCTTTAGCCTCTTCAATGTTATAGGTGATTTCGGAAGGAATAGTAGGCTCACCGATAGACTGGCAAAGCTCCTTGAAAAGTTCACGGTCTTCAGCGCGTTCGATACTCTCGCTTGAAGTACCAAGCAGCTCAACACCGCACTCCTTCAAAACGCCCTTTTTCTCCAACTGCATCGCAAGGTTCAAACCTGTCTGACCGCCGATACCGGGAACAATAGCATCGGGACGCTCATAACGGAGAATCTTTGCCATGTATTCAAGGGTCAAAGGCTCCATATAAACCTTATCTGCAACGGTGGTATCGGTCATGATGGTAGCAGGGTTTGAGTTACAAAGCACTACCTCATAGCCTTCCTCTTTCAAAGCCAAGCAGGCCTGGGTACCTGCATAGTCAAACTCTGCAGCCTGACCGATAACGATAGGACCCGAGCCGATAATAAGAATCTTTTTAATGTCTGTTCTCTTTGCCATTTTTTCTTCCTCCAAAAATCTATATAAACTTTAATTTTAAACTACTCTAGTCGCAAATCACTTTGCTTTATATACTATTTTGCCGTCACAAACGGTTAGCATGCATTTGCCATAAACCTTTTTACCCTTGAACGGAGTACTTTTGCCCATTGACAAAAACTCCTCGGGGTCAATCTCATATTCATCGTTCACATCGAAAACGCAAATATCCTCAGTTTCGGGAAGTCCGAAGCGTTTTCTCGGATTTATTGCCATAAGCTCAACCAATCTTTCAAGCGTTATGATTCCCGTTTTAACAAACTCGGTGTACATAACGGCGAAGGCGGTTTCAAGACCTACAACACCCATAAGGCTCTTTTCAAGACCTCTCCCCTTTTCCTCGGCACTGTGAGGTGCATGGTCGGTGGCTATCATATCAATAGTGCCGTCCTTTATACCCTCAATAAGTGCCAATCGGTCTTCCTTCGACCGCAAAGGCGGATTCATCTTAAAGCGTGCATCCTCTTGCAGGTTGCTATCATCAAGCACAAGATAATGCGGACCTGTTTCACAAGTAATATCCACACCCTCGGCCTTGGCTTTTCTAATCAACTCAACACTCTCTTTTGTTGAGATATGGCAGACATGGTAAGCCGCACCGGTCTCCTTCAAAAGTTCAATATCGCGTTTTATGGGGCCCCATTCACTTTCACTGCAGATGCCTTTGTGACCGTGCTCTTTAGCATATTCGCCATCGTGAATATATCCGCCAAAAAGCAGATCGTTATCTTCGCAGTGCGCCACAATCATTTTACCGAGTGACTTTGCTTTGAGCATTGCCTCTTTCATCATCTCGCGGCTTTGAACACCGCGACCGTCATCCGAAAAGGCAATTGAAAGCGGTGCAAGCCCACTAAAATCAGCCAATTCTTCACCCTTTTGACCAACCGTTATTGAGGCATAAGGATGAACACGAACAACAGCATCCTTTTCGATTATATCTAACTGTTGTTTGATGTTTTCAACACTGTCGGGCACCGGATTGAGATTCGGCATTGAGAACACATCGGTATATCCTCCCCTTGCCGCCGCCATGGTTCCCGATTTTATTGTTTCTTTATAAAAAAATCCCGGCTCTCGAAGATGTACATGTACATCACAAAAAGCCGGAAAAACAATACTGTTAAAAATAGAAACAACGGCACCATCACCGTCGGAAACGATTTGTCTCTCGTCGGTTTTAACGATTGTGCCGTTTTTATATTCAAGACAGTTCTTGAGTGTAATGCTCATTGGTTACTCCTTATAAAAAGCCCTGCTGCCAATTCTTTTGTTTGAACGAAAAATCCAAACTGCAAGACGGTGCAAAGCCCTCAAAATCTTATTTTTGATATTCTACCACAAGTGACATCTTTTGTCAAGGATATCGGCACAGGAAAATGCTGAAAATTATCAAAATTTCATCAAAAAACGAGCCTCGAAAATTTTCGAGACTCGCTTAAAAATTTAGTTAGGAACAACTATTTCGTCAGAATCCTCTTTCACAGGATCAGCAAGAGCCAAAATCTCTTCGGTAACAGTGGTGGTGTAAGCCTTTGTTATGACAACTGCCGTTATAGGTTTATCATTAGCACCGACTTCTACCCCTGCAATAGCATCAACAACATCCATACCCGAAAAGACTTGTGCAAATACCGAATGTCCGCCGAAGCCTCGCTTGAAAGCACCGTCAAGATGAATGTTGCCGCCGTACTTTCTGTAAAGATCCCAAGCTTCATTGGGAACGTCGTCACTGAAAATTGTAGTCTGACCAATATTATAATCGATAACGTCCTTCATGTAGCTTTCGGCATCGGCATATTCGGTCAACTGCGACTTATACTGTTCATACTCAGCCTTGATCTGCTCGCCATACTGTGAAACATAGCCGTCATAAATGGTTTTATAGTCATAATTAACCTTGCTTACAGAACTCTTTGACTGATTGATAAAGAACTGACTGCCGTTTGTACCGGGACCTGCATTAGCCATAGAAAGCGAACCGCGGATATTGAGAAGGTTGGCATTAAACTCGTCCTCAAAATTTCCACCCCAAACACCGTCACCGCCGGCACCGGTACCGTTAGGATCACCACCTTGAATCATAAAGTTATTGATAACACGATGGAAAGTGATACCGTTATAAAATCCTGCCTCAACAAGACCGACAAAGCTCGTAACAGTTATAGGTGCACTTTCAGGGAATAAACGCATATAGATGTTGCCTTTTGTGGTCTCAAAAACAACAATCTTCTCACCAATTTCAGGCAACTCCAACTGGAAGCCAATGGGGTCATCAGTTCTCGAACCGTTTTCACCAACCTCAATAAAAGCAGGCTTCTGGGGAGGGTTTTGCGGCAATTTACCCATAGTTGCAGAAACCGAAACATTACCGTTAGAGTTGTTCTGCGCTTTATTCTTTTCCTTAACACCGCCTCCGCAAGCAACCAAAGAAAAGCTCAAAACGAATACAAGCAAAACACAAAGAAGCTTTTTCATGAAACTTTCTCCTATAAATTATTCTTTAATGTCAATGGAGACGATTTTAACATCCTCCAAAGGACGGTCAGCGCCGTTGGTCTTAACATTGGCAATGGCATCAACAATATCCATGCCTTCAAATACCTGACCGAATACCGAATGTCTGAAATCGAGCCAAGGAGTACCACCCAAAGCTTCGTAAGCCTTGACGGTGTTTTCGGGGAAACCGCGGTCAGCAAGACCTCTCATCTGCTCAATCATACCCTCGGGAACCTCGGAAGCCTGAACGATAAAGAACTGACTGCCGTTGGTGTTAGGACCTGCATTAGCCATAGACAAAGCACCCTTGATATTGTGAAGGTCGGGGTCAAACTCGTCCTCAAACTTTTCACCGTAAATGCTTTCGCCGCCGCAGCCTGTGCCTGTGGGATCACCGCCCTGAATCATAAAATCCTTGATAACGCGGTGGAAAATAAGTCCGTCATAATAGCCCTTTTTGGAAAGCTCAACAAAGTTTGTAACGGTACGCTCAACCTTATCCTTAAAAAGACGAATGGAAATATCGCCCATAGTGGTGTGCATAACTGCTACAACTTCGCCCTTCAAAGGCTTGTCCAACTGATTAAAACTCATAGTAAAAATCCTTTCATAAAGGCTCACAGCAAGCCTATTTTAATCTTCAGCCTCTATTTTACTAAATTCCACCGCATTTTACAATAGTTATTTTGTAAATAATCGTTTAACAACAAAACTTTTTGAAATCCGCGCGACAATGAAGACAATCACACCCAATCTCATAATAACCACACCTGTATTCAATCATCGCCCCTACATTCGGGAGGTCTCGGAGGCCCTCCCCTACAAACAGAACAAAATCTCTCGTAGGGGCTAACTGTGTTCGCCCGTTAGCCTTACCTCACAAGGGAAGGTGGCTTGGAATTTTATTTTACACCCTAAAAACTGTGATTTCCGTCAAGACACCCGTTATTTTTTTATATTCTGCAAAACTTTTTCTTGTTAAATCACAACATTTATGGTATAATCAATTTGGAATATACAAAATACTCTTTAGGAGTGGTAAAAAATGAAATGTCCGTATTGCTCATTTGAAGAAAGTAAGGTTATCGATTCCCGTCCCACCGATGAGGGTGAACGCATCCGCAGAAGAAGAGAATGTTTGAAGTGCCAGAAGCGTTTCACTACATATGAGATTATCGAAAGTCTTCCCATTATCGTTATTAAGAAGGATAAGTCGCGTGAGGTATTCAACCGCGATAAACTGATCAACGGTATGCTCAAGGCTTGCGAAAAGCGTCCCGTTTCCATTAATGATATTGAGCGTGCGGTTGATGATATTGAGGTTAAGCTTCAGAACTCTCTTGACCGTGAGGTTACAAGTGATGCTATTGGCGAACTTGTTATGGATAAGCTCAAAGAACTTGACGAGGTTGCCTATGTCCGTTTTGCCAGTGTTTACCGTCAGTTTAAGGATTTGAGCACCTTTATGGAGGAGCTCAACAAACTTTTACATGATAAATAAGTCGCAATTTGAAAAAATTTTGATTTTTTTAAAAATAGTTCTTGACAACGGGATGATATTATAGTAAAATACATAACGTTGTCAGTAATGCTGTTATGGCTCAGGTGGTAGAGCACATC
Source organism: Acutalibacteraceae bacterium (assembly GCA_045637775.1). Classification (GTDB taxonomy): domain Bacteria; phylum Bacillota; class Clostridia; order Oscillospirales; family Acutalibacteraceae; genus UMGS172. The sequence continues at coordinate 4,713 of JAZUAC010000067.1, forward strand.
CTTGGTAAGGATGAGGTCGGCAGTTCGAGTCTGCCTAACAGCTCCAGAAAAAACTCCTTGAGATTTCTCAAGGAGTTTTTTCAATGTTATCCGTTCCTTTCCGAACGGGTGATATATCTCCGATATGATATCCTTTATGGATACGCCGAAGGCATATCCATAAAGATGATATATACCTGCGGTATATGAAGGAACGGATATTATATCATACAGCTTGCCGTATATCATATCACGTAGCGATGTTTCATTTAACCTTGCACCCCCGCCGCATTTATGCTATAATACACCCAAGGTGGTGGCATAATGAGAAAAATACTTGATAAATTGTTTGATAACAAGAAATTATCTTTGTTTGTTCCAATTGTAATTTCTATATTAGTATATTTACTATTTATAATCTTTGGAACAGCAGAAGAAAAGACCAAGTTGATGATAATTACACCGATATTGTCTGCTATTTGTTTCTTTGGTGTATTTTTAGTGATTTTTATTCAAGTGAAAAATTCTATATGTCCTGAGTGGTTTTTGAATTTTTTTGAACTATTAGCAACGATTGCGTTTGGAATTTATGCAATTATAGGTGTTATATCTTTTATTGCTAGTGGTTTTCAAAACTTTAATATAGGAATGTGTTTAGGTTTTATTGTATACAGTGCAATTTCTTGGGCACATAGTAAAAGAGTAAAATAATTAAACAAAGCCCTCGGATTTCACCCTTCTCTAAAATATTGTACAACTTTCCAGATAAAAGATAGTTGCACCCATCACATAATTGAGCGACCCTCGGCCATCCGTTAGTAGCGTTTGGTCGAGGGTTTTGTTTAATATTTTTAAGTTTCTCAATTGCAACACCGCCGAAATTCGGTTAAATTTGTTAATTTTATTAAGAATTTGGCATTATTTTGGTCTTCCAAACATAATAAAATAATGCTAAATCCAATTTATGTTAACAAATAATAGGTTGGCGGTAAATTTTATAATGTTTTATAGTAATACAGTTGACTTTTTCGGCTTTCATGGTATACTTTTAAGGTAATTTCACGGACGGCGCTTTGGCGTCGTTTGTTTTGATTTTGTTGGAGGATTTTATGAAGATAGCAGAAATTTTCGGCAGTGAGGTTTTTAATGTAGGAGTTATGAAAGAAAAACTGCCTAAGGAAACTTATAAGGCTTTGAAAAAGACCATTCACGACGGCAAATCGTTGGATATTACCATTGCCAACACCGTTGCCAATGCCATGAAGGATTGGGCCATTGAAAAGGGTGCAACGCATTACACTCACTGGTTCCAACCTATGACCAATATCACCGCTGAAAAGCACGATTCCTTTATCGTTCCCACCGAGGACGGCCATGTTATTATGGAGTTTTCGGGCAAAGAGCTTATCAAGGGTGAGTCGGATGCTTCTTCTTTCCCTTCGGGCGGTCTTCGCGACACCTGTGAGGCCAGAGGTTACACCGCTTGGGACCCCACCTCCTGCGCATTTGTTAAGGATGGTACCCTTTGCATTCCCACCGCTTTCTGTTCCTATAATGGTGAGGCTTTGGACAAAAAGACCCCTTTGCTTCGCTCTATGGAGGCTTTGAGCAAGCAGGCTGTAAGAATCCTTCGACTTTTCGGAAACGATACCGTAAAGCGTGTCAACACCACAGCAGGACCTGAACAAGAATATTTCCTTGTTGATAAAAAATATTACGAAGAACGTGCCGACCTGCTTTATTGCGGACGCACACTTTTTGGTGCACCTGCACCCAAAGGTCAGGAAATGGAAGACCATTATTTTGGTGCACTCAAGCCCCGCGTTTGCGCTTATATGAAGGAGCTTGACGAAGAGCTTTGGAAGATGGGTGTTCACGCCAAAACCAAGCACAACGAGGCAGCTCCCGCACAGCATGAGCTTGCACCTATTTTCAACACCACCAACGTTGCGGTTGACCACAATCAGCTTACAATGGAGCTGATGAAGAAGGTTGCCCTCCGCCACAACCTTGTTTGTTTGTTGCACGAAAAGCCCTTTGCAGGTGTGAACGGAAGCGGTAAGCATAATAACTGGTCGATGTCGACCGATACCGGTGTAAATCTGCTTGACCCCGGTAAGACACCTGCCGAGAATGCGCAGTTCCTTTTGTTCCTTGCCGCAGTTATTAAGGCGGTTGACAAGTATCAGGGTATGATGCGTGTTTCGGTTGCATCTGCCGCAAATGACCACCGTCTCGGTGCTGCTGAAGCTCCTCCTGCTATCGTCTCCATTTTCTTGGGTGACGAACTGCAAGCAATTTTGGAGTCCATCATTAACGGCACTGCATACCATGGTGTTGATGCAGGTAAAATGAAGCTTGGCGTTCACGTTTTGCCCGACTTCCCCAAGGATAACACCGACCGTAACCGTACGTCTCCCTTTGCTTTCACCGGTAACAAGTTTGAGTTCAGAATGTTGGGCTCCACAGCTTCGGTTGCCGACCCCAACATTGTACTTAACACCATCGTTGCCGAGGCTCTTTGCTCTTATGCTGACCGTCTCGAGGGTGTAGAAAACCTTACCGATGCCGTTCACGAGTTGGTCAAGAAGACTATGAACGACCACATGCGTGTTGTTTTCAACGGCAACGGATATTCCGATGAATGGAAGGTCGAAGCCGAACGCAGAGGTCTTCTCAATCTCACCTCGACCGTTGACGCATTGCCTCAGATGATCGAGCAAAAGAATATTGATGTATTTGTCAAGCACGGTGTTTACTCCGAATCCGAGATTCGTTCACGTTATGAGATTTTGCTTGATAACTACTCCAAGGCAGTTAATATCGAGGCTTTGACCGCCATTGATATGGTCAGAAAGCAGTATTTGCCCGCAATCAGTGCTTATGTAAGTGATTTGAGCGACACTGTTTTGGCTAAAAAAGGCGTTTCAGAGGCCATTCCTTGCACTGCTGAAATCACTCTTATCGCAAAGCTTTCCAAGTACACCGATGCTATGTTCAAGCATTGTGAAGAGCTTGAAGCCGCCGACAAAGAGGCTGCCAAGCTTTCGGGCCTCGAACAGGCAAAGTGCTTCCACGAAAAGGTATTGCCTTTGATGGAACTTTTGCGTATCGATGTTGACTCGGCCGAGGTACTCACCGCCGAAGATTATTGGCCTGTTTCCACCTATGGCGAATTGCTGTTTAAAGTTTGATAAATACCCGCAAAAAATCAACCCTTCCGTTTCTAATCGAAGCGGAAGGGTTTTATTTATATTGCTACTATTTTTCATATTCAGCCTTAATTTTCAAAAAATCCTCAAAAGCTTCGGGCTTTTGCAAAGGGTTACGAAGTAAAGCCGAAGGATGAAATGTGCCCATAAATTTTATCTTACCCTTTTGCGCCCAAGTGCCGTGTTGTTTTGTCACACGGAAGTCGGGTTCAATCAATCTGCAGGCCGAAATTCGTCCCAAGCAAACAATATACTCGGGGTCGATGAGCTTAACCTGTTCCCGCAAATACTTAATGCAGGTTTCAGTCTCATCAGCTTCAGGATCGCGATTTTTAGGTGGTCGACACTTGACCATATTAGCGATATAGACCTCTTCGCGCGTAAGACCGATGGCAAGAATCATCTTTTCAAGCAACTGCCCCGCCTTGCCTACAAAAGGACGACCTGTTTGGTCCTCGGTCTCACCGGGACCCTCACCAATAAACATAAGCCGTGCATTCGGATTGCCTTCACCGAAAACAACATTGGTCCTCGTCTCACATAGCTTGCAATCCCGACAACCAAGACATTTATGCTTTAATTCCAAAAGTTCCATATCACACCACCTGTAAACAACCATTTTTCGTAATTATACCATATATCTCAAACAATAAAAAGTATTTTTAGAGAGTAAGAATAAAAAACTCCAACCAAATTTGGTTGGAGTAAAAATTATGTTCTGTTGTGTTGAACACACCCTGAAAACTGAACAAGAAAAGTCACAAAGAGGTAAAAGGTCAAGCCCTCGGTCTATTAGTACTGCCTAGCTGAACGCGTCACCGCGCTTACACATGCAGCCTATCAACCCGGTAGTCTTCCGGGGACCTTAC
>JAZUAC010000068.1:0-5683 GCA_045637775.1 Acutalibacteraceae bacterium
TGAGCCATGGAGTGAACGATACCGAGACCAACGTTGGAGAAGCCCATACCTGCGATGTACTGACCGAGAGCCATGCCCTCACGGCCTGCGGGCTCGTTGTTAACTGCTGCACGGAGAGACTTTGCAATGATCTCGATAGCCTTGATATGGAACATATCGCTCATTTCCCAAGCGCCCTTGGTTATGTAACCTTCGATAGCGTGGGTAAGAGCATCCATACCGGTAGCTGCGGTAAGACCCTTGGGCATGGTAGCCATCATATCGGGGTCAACAACTGCAACAACGGGGATATCGTGAACGTCGACACAAACCATCTTGCGGTTCTTTGCATCATCGGTGATAACATAGTTAATAGTAACCTCTGCTGCGGTACCTGCAGTGGTAGGAACAGCAATAATGGGAACACAAGGATTCTTGGTGGGAGCTACGCCCTCAAGCGATACAACATCAGCAAACTCGGGGTTGGTGATGATGATACCGATAGCCTTTGCAGTATCCATAGAAGAGCCGCCGCCGATAGCAATAATGCAATCGGTACCTGCTGCCTTGAATGCGGCAACACCGGTCTGAACGTTCTCAATAGTCGGGTTGGGCTTAATGTTGGAGTAAATCTCGTATGCAATCTTTGCATTGTCAAGAACATCGGTAACCTTCTTGGTTACGCCAAACTTGATAAGATCGGGGTCAGAGCAGACAAAAGCCTTTTTAAAGCCGCGTGCTACAACCTCGTCAGCGATAGCGTTGATAGCGCCAGCACCGTGGTAACTTGTTTCATTGAGTACAAATCTGTTTGCCATAGTAAAAACATCCTTTCATATATAATCACTCATATAAGAGCGACGATTAACATTTATATTTCAAAGCCGTTATTCTCGCATTTAAAGAAAAACTCTCTGACATTGTTTTGATACCCTGCGGTATCGGTTAAATAACTCATTCCGTGACCAGCACCGGGAACGATAAACAACTGCTTCGGTGCAACCGTTGCAAGATAATTCTCAAATGTCATACTGATGGGCACAAACCCATCGCTAGAACCGTGTATAAACAACACCGGTCTCGTATTGACCTTTAAGGCATCCAAGGTGGAATATCCGTCACCGTCAAACCGTGCTTTACGCTTTATAATCGCATTAGCCAACGGATAAGTGAATTTCTCCTTTATTTTGAGGTTGTTGTCAAGCACATGCTTCCAAATAGCATGAGGCGAAGTAAAGCCGCAATCGGCTATTATTCCCTTGACTCGGTCATTCATTTTGCTTCCCGATGCCATAAGCACGGTTGAAGCACCCATAGAAACACCCAAAAGGTAAATCGGAATATCCTCAGGGTAACGCTCGGTCACAAACTGCAACCAATCAATACAATCATGCCTCTCAAGCACACCGAATCCGATATATTCACCCTCACTGTCGTTCTGACCGCGTTGATCGGGACAAATCAGAACTGAACCCTCACCATACAGAAAATCCACACAACTGCCGAAATCGGTTTTCCAATCAGAACGCCAACCGTGCATTGCAAGGATTATTCGTTTAGGGTTCTCACAACCGTAAATATACCCTTTAAGTCTTAATCCATCACGGCTTGTGATGCTGACTGGTTCAGTTTCTAAAGCCATTGCTCTTTTGCGAGCTATTGCCACCTTTTGCAATTTCGGGTCATCCAAAAGCCCTCCCGAAACCCTTGATTGCAAACGATGAGGCACCTTTAGCTTCAAACCATCACGTTTAACGGCAACACTGACTAAAGCGCGGCTTGTGAGTACCGTTGCACCCAAAAGCAAAACCGACCCAACACCTGCAGCAATCAACAGTCTTTTCGAGCTTTTATTCATGTGTTTCCTCCAAAACAGATAAACCCACTCACAAAAGCCACAAATCAACATCAATCCTCTATAATAATATACTGTTTTTGTGGCTTTAAGTCAAGTGTTTACAATAATTTACCGCAAAAAATTTATTGCGTGCTTGATGTTATGAAGTTCAACCTCTCCTTCGGTCACTCCGTGCTCACCGTCAAGTGTCCAATCAAGCTTTTCCGCAGTAACAATCTTAATATTGGACGATTTATAAAATTCAATACTGCCATTTTCAAAATTTGATGTAGTTATAGCAATTATTATTTTATTAAGATCAATAATATTCTTAGGTTTTTTCACAAGGGCAATTTCAAATACACCATCGCTCATATCCACCAATTCATCTTTAAGTGTTACAATACCCGCAACCGAGGTAGAATTGGTAACAGAGACAAAAATATAGTCACCCGTAACAGTTCGGTCATCAAGTTCAACCGTCAAATTATAACTCTTAATTGTGGCTATTTCTTTAACTCCGCCCAAAACGTAAGCGAAATGCCCCAAATAATTCTTAAAACTTTGCGATACATTATACGAAGTTGCTGTAAAGGCACCGAATCCCGCCACATAGGTGAAAAATCTCTGCCCGTTAAAATCTCCAATATCTAAAAAGTTTCCCTTCCCTTCAATCAAGGCGGTTGCCGCTTTCACAGGGTTGCTTGACAATTTCATGCTTGATGCGAAATCATTTGTACTACCTGCAGGTATATACCCTAACGGCAAAGAGCTTTTTTCTTGCATAATACCGCAGATTGTTTCGTTCAGCGTTCCGTCGCCGCCAAAACACACTACCACATCAAACCCATCTGCTTTTGCGGTTGATGCAAATTCAGTCGCATGGCCGCGTCTTTCAGTCAACTTAACCGTGACTGTATATCCGCTCTTTTGCAAAACCATGACAACATCCATAAGTGTTGATTTGGCCTTCATTTTACCTGAAACCGGATTCACTATAAGCAATAGCTTTTTCATCCACACACCTCAAAATAGAATTAACCGATTTTTTTACATTTTTTTAATTCGTACCATTTAATTGCCTTGCCAACGGTAATGTATCCTATAAATCCGAACAACACTCCAAGCACGATACCTGCCATAACATCAGTCGGGTAATGGACGTACAGATAAAGTCTAGACAGTGCAACAGTTATCGCAATGATTAATGCCGGTATTCCCAAGCGTTTATCGTTAAGCATCAGCACGGTTGCTGCCTCAAAGCAAACAAGTGTATGCCCAGACGGAAACGACTTATCGCTTAGCTTCTCTACCAATAAGTCAATCTCAACACCGGGCATATCATAAGGCCTCACACGTCCAACCAAAGGCTTTAACGTCAGATTTCCAACAACCAGCCCCAAAATCATTGCCAATCCCATCATAGCTCCGACCTTGCGATATTTCTTGGTTATAAGTAATACAACAGCAACTACTATCCAAAAGATTCCGCCGTCACCAAGCCGTGTAACAATCGGCATAAACCAATCAAGGAAGCCGCTTTTAATATGTTCCTGAATAAAATCAAGTATCTTTAATTCAAAAATATTCATATAGTTCACCGAATATCATCATAAAGAAAATTCAACGGTTATTATTTCCCATATGTAAATATATTATTGATTCCTTAAAAACATAATTTCAATCGATAAATTCCGCTTTTTGGAGAGCAAACTCAATTTCGGATTCGTCCCAGAAAACTTTCGGTATCCATTTTGTGACCCGACACTTGTTTGATCCAACAATAAATGCCTGCTTGTAGGTCATATCCGAATCCTTTACACTAGCAAAGCAGTAAATAAGAAATGCCGAAACAGCCAAAATCACAACCGACAAAACAATTGCAACTGCCATGATAATTTTCTTTTTGGCAGAACTTTTTTGTTTGACACTGTCATTCTTTTTCTTTGGTTCCTTGATTTTTGGCGGCGCAAAAACCCAATTTTGCTGAAAACGGAAACTCACAAAGAACAAAAGCGTGTCAACCGGCATCTTGAAAACAGTTCTTAGCGCAGCATTTTCACTGCCTGTTAGCACCGAGAAGCCCTTAACCAATGAAACCGATGTGAACGACAACACAACCGCAAGCAGGGTGTATCGAAGTATCGGTCGCATCATACCGCCCTTTACATCAAAAACCTGATTTTTATTAATTACGAAATTAACCACTGACGAAGGCACACGAGCAATCAGGTCTGCCCACAAAATATCACCTTCACCGTGGAAGAAAAACTGCAGCAAAAGCCAGTATACTAAAAGTTCAACCGCCATGCTGAAAAGCGAGCTGAAGGCAAACGCCAAAATCAGTTTATAGATTCTCAAAGAGTCCATTATCGGGCGAAAATGCGAGTGCTTATTTTTATCAACATGTGATGTGTCGATGGTCATTTCAATAAAATCAATTTGCCTTTTCTTGGTTTCCAATAGAATATTAGTCTCATATTCATATCTTGAGCCACCGATATCAACAAAATCCTCAACATGCTTCGTGGGGATAGCTCTTAACGCAGTTTGGGTATCAGAAATCTTGAGACCGCAGAACAATCTGAAAACAATTCGAGTTATCTTATTGCCTATCCTGCTTTTCAAGGATAGGTTTTGGTCAGAAAGATTACGGCATCCCAAAACGATTTTTTCGGTCTTGAGCATCTTTTCCGCACAAGCCATAATATCACTGATAACATGTTGACCGTCATCGTTTACGGTTATAACACCGGCCTTGCCTTTGCGGTTCTTTAAAAAGAACTCGAAGGCGGTTTTCAAAGAAGCGCCTTTGCCGCGGTTTCTTCTATGGGTAAGCACAGTGCAAAAGGGATATTTTTGAGTATCGGGAAGGAATTTTTTATGCTCGGCACTGCTTCCGTCATCTACTATAACTATATCGTCAAAGCCATTGTCCAAAAGCTCATTTACAAGACTCATAAGCTTTTTGTTCGGGTCATAAGACGGTATAACAACCGTCACATTATAATATTCCATCCGCCCAACTCCTTTCTTACTTTTGTACTACACAATTCGACACGATAATTGTACCATTTTTCAACTGCAATTACAAGCAACAAATTTGTAACACGTATGATTTTATAAAATTTTCCGTTTAAGCCAAACAATCAGATATATTTTTTATATATTTGCAGTTTTGTGATTGACAAATATGTCACAAAGTATTATAATAACCTCATCGTGAAGAAGAAATCATTGTTAAAATTTTAACAATTTGCGTTTTCAGCGTATTTCTTCACAAAATACCCGCCGTAGCTAAAAGCGGCAAACCACAAAGGGTTAAAAAATCACCCTTACATAGAAAGGAATTGTTATTATGTACGATCGTATTTACAACTTCTCTGCAGGTCCGTCCATGCTTCCCGTTTCGGTTCTTGAGAAATCGAGAGATGAGCTCATGAATTACGAAGGTAGCGGAATGAGCGTTATGGAAATGAGCCACCGTTCCAAAGTTTATGATGTTATCATCAAAGAAGCCGAGGCTCTTCTCCGCGACGTTATGAACATTCCCGACAACTACAAAGTATTGTTCCTTCAGGGCGGTGCTTCTCAGCAGTTCGCATCGGTTCCCATGAACCTTCTTAAGACCGGCGTTGCCGATTACATCGTAACCGGTCAGTTCTCGGGCAAGGCTTATAAAGAAGCTCAGAAGTACTCTGACAAGATCAATCTTGCTGCCACCACCAAGGAAGAAAACTTCACCCGTATTGCCCGTGAGGAAGAGTTGAAGCTCACAGCCAACGCTGACTATGTTCACATCTGCTTCAACAACACCATTTTCGGTACCAAGTGGGATTACATTCCCGAAACCGGTGATGTTCCGCT
>JAZUAC010000069.1:0-7852 GCA_045637775.1 Acutalibacteraceae bacterium
CATGCCGGTACCCAGATTAGTGGGGCATTCGGTCAAAAATCCCAACTTTTCCGAAAAAGCGAACTTAAGTTTGCGATTCAAAACAGTATCTATTTCATCACACAAAGAATATGCTTCGTTAAGGCACTCACCCGAATGTAAAACCTGAATCCTTAAATGATCCTCCTCGCCTACCATGATACTGACCGACTCATCATCCGACAAAAGCAGTATTCTACCTTCACGGTTTTGGGCGAATTTGGGGCTGATGCAATGTCTTTCAACCATCGCATAGGCTTCAAGGTCACCTAATGTGTCCATTTCTATTTCGCGAAGCTTTATTTTAAGACCGGCACTCAAAACCGCATCAGCAATCATTCGATTGGTGTTTTTAAGCTCGGTCAACGACAATTTTGACGGAAAAGGTATTCCTTCAATGTTTCGTGCCAAACGAACCCTTGTGCTTAAAGCAATGTTTTTATTGTTATATTCATACCATAGCATTGCTTATTCCTCCAAAGCCTTAATTTCATCACGAATGCGAGCCGCCGATTCGAAATCTTCTTTTACAACCGCCTCGGCCATTTTTGCTTTTAATTCAGCAATTTGCTGTACCTTTTCATTGACCTTAGATTCTTCTTGCTTGCTGTTATCTTCAACAACGGCCTCAATGGTACAAGGTTTTTTACCAACATGAGTTGTCTTGCTGTGAATACGCGATATCAAAGGCGAAAGCTCAGTCTCGAAAATAACATAACAATTAGCACAACCAACCTTACCTGTCCTTCGTACAGTATCAAAATCGGTGCCGCAGCATTCGCATTTAGTTTTTTCTTTAAACTGAATTGAGTTATCATTCAAAATAGATGATAGCATTTTAAAGATGTCACCGTCATAAGAAATTGATTTTTTATATTCTACTGCACAGGAATCGCATAAATACATATCACGCACAATTCCGTTGCGGACATAGTGAATGTGCGAAGTAGCAATATTTTGTTTACATTTCTGACAAAGCATTAAATCTTCCTCTCAAATCAAATTTGCGACAGTAACATCTGCTTTAATACCGCAGCTCGGATGTTATCTCGCAACACTACAGGTATTTGTCTCATTACAGGAATCGAAATTGCAGAATACATAAGCTTTACCTTTGATTCATCCAAAATGCCTGCATTACAACAATTTTCCAAAATTATTCTTGCTGTTGCATCATCAATATCATCACCTATTGAGTTGACAAGGTGCATTAAAGCCGATGCACCGTCTACCCTTACGCGGGTGATTCGGATATAGCCGCCTCCACCGCGGCGGCTTTCTACCATGTATCCGTGTTCAGGAATAAATCTTGACGACAAAACATAATTGATCTGACTCGGCACACAGCCAATCTGCGATGCGAAATCGTTTCTTTGTATTTCGGCAATACCATCGGACTCATCTAGAATTCTATTTATCTCGGCGGCTATAAAGTCACTTAATCTCATATATATAACTCCTTTTCCTTCTTTTCCAAACACATTATAACACATTGGTCAAAGAAAGTCAAAGTCAATTTTCAAAATTCGCAAATTATTTACATTCACCAAATAATAATCTCATACATAGAATGCAATAGAAGTCACGAAAGGAGGAAAACACATGTGTAACGGTTTTGGTGGCGGCAATTGCTGCTGGATCATCATTCTTCTTGTCATCATCTTCAGCTGCTGCGGTGGCAATGACAACGGATGCGGTTGCAACAACAACGGTTGCTGCTAATCTCCCCCACTTTCACGGCTGACCAATTGGTCAGCCGTTTTTCTTTTTTGCCAATATTTTTACAAAATACATATTTGTTATCAAGATGTTTATATTGACTCTCGACAAATTAGAGATTAATATATATTTTAAATAATATTATATAAATAAACAGTAGAAAATTTTGTCGCAATGATGTATAATGGTTATAATTATATGATAATTTCGTGAATGCGAGGTACATCATGGATTTTTTAAGACGAACATGGGCCGAAATCGATCTTGACAATGCTTTGTATAATTTTGAACACATAAAAAGGCTTGCCAACTATCGTTCGGTCATGCCTGTTGTCAAGGCAGATGCCTACGGACACGGCGCCAATATTTTAGCAAAGATGTATGAACAAAACGGTGCAGACGGTTTTGCTGTTTCTAACATAAACGAGGCTATAAAGCTTCGGAAATACGGAATAAAGAGTGATATTCTTGTTTTAGGCTTTACCCCTATCAAATACATCAATCAGATGTATGCCTTTAACATTACCCAAACGGTCTACTGCAAGGAATATGCCGAACAGTTGTCAAAAGCCGCAGCTTCTAACAATTTTGTTATAAAAGCACATTTCAAGATTGACACAGGTATGTGCCGAATAGGCTTTGACGCAAGAAACGGTGAGCTTTGCGGTATTTCGGAAATTATAGATTGCTTGAAATTACCCAATCTCAAATTTGAAGGTATATTCACCCATTTTTCCTCGGCAGACAGCACTGATGATGAAGATATATCTTTTTCCGATGATCAGTATAAATTATTCTGTGACACAGTTGACCGTTTGAAGTCAGATGGTTATGATTTCAAGTATATTCATTGCTGTAATTCTGCCGCTTCTGCTTTGAGAAGCAGTGACAACGGCAATCTTATAAGACCGGGTATTATTCTCTATGGTTTATCCCCTTCATTTGGACTTGATATAGGTTTTGTACAAAGACCGATAATGTCGATAAAATCTGTCATTTCAATGGTTAAAACCATTCAAAAAGGTGATTCTGTAAGCTACGGCCGAACCTTTACAGCCGACAGATCAATGACGGTCGCCACCGTACCGATAGGCTATGCCGACGGATATCCAAGAGCCATGTCAAACCGAGGATATGTTTTGATAAACGGCAAGAAAGCCCCAATCATCGGCAGAGTTTGTATGGATCAGATGACGGTCGATGTTACCGATATTGAAGATGTCACTATTGATACCGTAGTTACCGTAATCGGACAAGATGGCGAATATTCTGTAACACTTGATGACATTGCAAAGGCCTGTAACACGATAAGCTACGAAATAATGTGCAACATTTCAATTCGTATGCCGCGTGTTTATATTAAAAATAAAGAAACCGTTGAGGTTGTTTATTTAGGAGGTACATTATGATAAAAGAACGTTACCACAATAATATCAATGTGTCGCGTTTGGGAACTGCCAAGCCCCGTGCTTACTACATTCCTTACGGCACACCTGAGGAAGCCAAGGCCAACATTCGTGAGGAAAGCAGCCGTTTTAAGCTTTTGTCGGATTGCAAATGGGCTTTCAAGTATTTTGAATCTTATGAGTATATCCCCGAAAACATCACCGATGAAAATATAAGCCTTTCTGATTGGGATAAGATTCCTGTTCCCTCTAACTGGCAGTTGCAGGGCTATGACAAACCGCAGTACATCAATGTCAGATTCCCTTTCCCCATTGATATTCCCAATGTTCCCAAGAACACTCCTGCTGCCTGTTATGCTATCGACTTCACAATTCACGAAGATATTGATATGTATAGCAAATACATCGTTTTTGAGGGCGTTGACAGTTGCGTTTATCTTTACATAAACGGTCAATTTGTCGGTTATAGCCAGATTTCACACTTACTTTCCGAATTTGATATTACTAAGTATCTCAAAAATGGCAAAAACCGTATGACCGCTATCGTTTCCAAGTGGTGTGACGGTTCTTACCTTGAGTGTCAGGATAAATGGAGAATGGCGGGCATTTTCCGTGATGTTTATCTTCTTATCCGTCCCAAGGGTCATGTCGGTGACGTTCAGGTCGGAACAGTTGTTTCTGACGACTACCGCGAAGCCACAGTTAAGGTTGATATTGAGTCCTCTATTGCCGAGGATTCGATGGTCACCCTTTTCAACTCACAAGGTGAAAAACTCGAAACCACCCTTTTCGATGCTTCAGGTCACGCCGAATTGAAGGTTTCAGACCCCAGAATGTGGAGTGCTGAATATCCCGAGCTTTATAAGGTCATTATCGAGAGTGGTGATGAATTTATCACTGTACCTGTAGGTATCAAAACACAGAAGATTGAGGACGGCGTATTCTACTTCAACGGAAGAAACATCAAGATTAAGGGTGTAAACCGTCACGATTTCAACTATAAAAACGGCTATGTTTGTTCTGTTGCCGATATGAAAAAAGATATTATCACCATGAAGCGTCATAATATCAATGCAATCCGTACCTCTCACTACCCTAACGACCCAAGGTTCTATCAGCTTTGTGACGAACTCGGTATGTATGTAATGTGCGAGGCTGATTTTGAGTGTCACGGTGTCGGCTGGCCCAATTATTACAACCGCAACAATGCAGTAAAGCGTCCCGTAAGAGGTACTATTGCCGATGACCCTCAGTGGGAAGGACAGATTGTTGAGCGTGTTCTCTTAATGGTCGAAAACTTCAAGAACCACACCTCTATCATTTCCTGGTCGATGGGTAATGAATCAGGTTGGGGTTGCAATGTTGATAAGGCTTTGCAAGAAACCAAGCGCCGTGACCCTTCGAGATTCACACATTATGAGGATATTATTTCGGGTTCTACCGAAACTCAGCTTTATTTGGATGAGATGCCTGCAGCAGTCGATACACACAGCCGTATGTATTCTCCTCCTGCATGGTGCGAGAACATGATGCGTGTCTGCACCGAGCAGAAATATCCTAAGCCTTTCGTACTTTGTGAGTACTGTCACGCTATGGGTAACGGACCCGGCGACCTTAAGGAATATTGGGATATTATCAATAGGTATGACTGCTTTATGGGTGGCTTTGTTTGGGAATGGTTCAACCACGGTCTTTACAACGGTAAAGCCGAAAACGGCAAGGCTATGTACTTCTATGGCGGTGACTATGGTGAAAAGTATCACGATGCCGAATTTGTCTGCGACGGTCTTGTATCTCCCGATTTGAAGCCTATGCCCGGTCTTAAAGAGTATAAAAATATCTTGAAGCCGTTTGCTTTGAATCCGATTGACCTCACCTGCGGTATGTTTGAGCTTACCAACGGTTATGATTTCAGTTATATGTCGCGTCTTGAGGGTAATTGGGAACTCACTCAAAACGGAGAGGTCGTTGCAAGCGGTTTAATCGGATCACTTGCAATTCCGCCCAGAAAAACCGAGCGTATCAATTTGGGTTACAATATGCCTGCAACAGGTCGTTGCTTTGTTAAGGTTTGGTTCACCTCTTACGGTAACAATTGTATTCCCGACGGTGAGATTGTCGGCTTTGAGCAGTTTGAATTACCTACCGAGCAGGTCGTAGTTGACAAGCTTCATTACGGTAATGTTCAGTGCACCGAGGATAACCTCAACATTACACTTTCGTCTGACCGCTTCACCTATATTTTCAATAAGGAACTGTGCGGTTTCACTTCGTTGAAGGTCAACGGAAAAGAGCTTTTGAAGGAAGTAATGAAGTTTAATATCTGGCGTGCACCTACCGATAATGACCGTTTTGAAAAGTCTAAATGGTTTACCGCTTGCCTTGATGATTCTTCAGCTTATGAGAAATCCACTACCGTTTCCGAGCACGAGGGTGTTGTAACAGTTCATAACGATTTCATCATGGCAGCTCCTACCAAGTGGCCTCACTTCAACGTTTCGGCTGAATGGTCGGTATTCCACGATGGTACAATTTCATTACACCTTAACGGTAAGCTTGGCAAGGGTATCCGATTCACCCCAATTAAAGATGGCGAGCTTGAGAATCCTTATGATGACCAGGTTGACATTATCACATACTTCCCGAGATTCGGCTTTAATATGACGCTTGATAAATCATTTGACGCGGTTGAATATTTTGGCATGGGTCCCTATCATTCATACTGCGATATGCACCACGCTTCGTATATGGGCAAATTCAACTCTACAGTAAAAAAAGAGTTCTTTGAGTTTATCCGTCCTCAGGATTGCGGTAACCACTGGAACACCGAGTTTGCTTATGTTCATAATGCAAACGGTTTGGGTATAGCAGTCATTAAAGAAGACAACCCGTTTGACTTCTCGGCTATCCCCTACGAGGCTCACGAATTGGGTAAATACGCTCATAATTATGAATTACCCGAGTCTGACAAGACTGTATTTTCGATCGACTATAAAAACAGTGGTGTCGGTTCAAACTCATGTGGTCCTGTACTTTTAGAAAAATACCGTATGGCCGACAAAGAATTCACCTTCAATGTACGCATAATCCCCACCGACAAACCCCTTAAATTCCCCGAAGACATTTAATCGGAACAGAAAAACCCTGCGTTTTAAAACGCAGGGTTTTTGTTTATTTATTGTTATTTTTATTCACCGTAGAAATATATTTCCTGACCGTCAATCTGATAGATATGGATATAGTCAACGATATACTTGTTGGTTGTCTTCCAGTAATCAGCGGTTTCGTCAAGCGAGAATTGACCCTCCGAGCTGGGATTACCAACAGTCATACTGATAATGAGACTCAATTTTTCGTTGAAACAATCAATATCATTGCTATAATACTTGGTATTTGTCGGGTCATATTTATACTCGAAATAGACCTGACCGTCAACGGTAAACTTGGCTCCTTCAGGCGTCCAAAGATAACCAAAGGTATGGTATCCGTCACCGAATGTCTTGCCGGAACCTGCATCAGCTTTCTTGGCTGAAGAATATCTGCCATCGAGTGAATAATGTTCATATCCAAAGTTAGAGCCCGAAGCAGTCGGCCATGAGTGCATATTAAATGCAGAGTATCTTGCATTACCGAAGCTTTCGTTTATGTCGATCTCACTACCGAAAAGACCGGTTTCTTTTCCATGCTGGGTTGCCCACAACGAAGTCCAGATACCCGCACCGTTAGGAGTAATACAGCTAACCTCAAGATAGCCATAGCGGTATTCCATTTTGCCGTGGGATCGCAACATACCGCCGTAGTAGTACTTATCGTCAAATGCGGCCTCAATAACAAGGTTGCCATCTTCAAGATAGGTGTGCTCGGCAGAACGCTTACTCTTTTTGCCTTCGGTAACACTATCTATTACACTACCGTCGATCTCGTTCCAAACACTGGTATCAACATCCTCTTGGTCAAAATCCTCCGTGAAGGTAGGACGGTAGTAGTTTTTAGTAGAATAATCCTTTATCTTTTCGGAATACTTACCGCTGACATAAGTACCGGCCGCTACCGACGATCCGTCAGGTAACGATTCGAGATACTTGGTCAACTCGGAAACAGCCATTGCCAAAGCATAGGTACTTCCGCCATCGACATAGATACTACTATTACCAATGCAAAATGCGTAATCATCCTCGGTGAAGTTGGTGGTGTCTATCTTATATTGAGAATCACTCGGATTGACATTAACTTTACCTACAAAGATACTGAACTTATAGCTTGACTGACGCCAACTGCTGTCTTTAACAATAGTAGTTGAGCTATTTTTGTTTTCGCCGATGTTCTTGATAACATTCAACATCTCATCACACTGCATTCTTGCAAGGTAAGAGAAGTTTGCAGAAGGAACAACGATACTCTGTCTAATTGGGTTAAGTAAACTCCACTTATAGTAGCCTAAAGTCCAACCGCCGATTGAAACAGACTTTCTTGAGTAAGATTTCGTAGGCTCGGTTTCTTTAATAACTATATCATCGAAGTATACTGTTGCAGTACCGTCAGAGCCTGCACCGTCACGTGCAAGCATCAAGAGATAATGCTCATCGGCATTGAGTCCGGTTCCATCATAGGTGAACGAAACCGTTACACCGGTCCATTGCTTTTCTTTGGTCAGAATAACGCCGCCATAACCGTTGGATTTGCCACCGGATATTCCGATATTATCCTTA
>JAZUAC010000070.1:0-9031 GCA_045637775.1 Acutalibacteraceae bacterium
AATCAACTCTCTTACCAACTCCGTCAATTCTTCTCTCTCCATTCAAAGTTCTCCTTTCTTGTTGCGGTAAAACCGCTTCTTTGACAGCAAGAAAGGTACAAAACGGCAAAGATACCTAAATCAATTCAGAGAAAAACGGACACAGGCCGCTTTTCTCAAGGTACCTCGGGGCTTCATACCGCTACTGTTACTGCCGGTATCCATTTAATTCTCACCTCACAAAATCAAAAATATGCAATAAGATAACTACTTAATTATACACCCAACACTTCTGCTTGTCAATTAAAACATGACAAAACAGCTTTTCCTTGTTCTGACAGCATCCAATCGTAAAGTACACGTGTGTTGCCTGAGACTTCGCTTGAACGGATTACAATGCTGACCGAAACGGTTAAAGGATAGGTGTTGGCTTCAATGTTTTCTTTAGTCGGTGCAACTGAGCCTATGTTAAGAGGCTTGATGCTGCCGCCGAAAAATCCATCGGCAAGACTTAACAAGGTGTAACCCAAGGCACCGTCACGATTATCGTAATCAACCTCGGCCGAAAAAGAACCTTTTTCGGTGGTCAACGGTCTTGTGACCGCGGGAATTTCCTTGGCATCGGGGATATACTTTTCAAAAGCATTCTGTACCGCGGTTTTTTTAGGCTGACCGAAAAGCGTTATAGGCATTTCAGCACCGCCCAAAGCACTCCAATCGGTTGTTTCACCTTTATATACACCTGTCAACTGTTCAAGTGAAATATCACACACTCCATGAGAACCGTTAGTGTAAAACACCAATGCGTCTTTAGTAATTTCGGTCGATGTGAAACTTAAAGCAGTAGTTCCCAGCAACTCCTTTACTGAGCTTCCGTAATCGTGAGCCAACACTATATCGCACTCATTTTTAATAAGCTTTTCATAACATTCATCGGTAGTATCGCAGACAATCAAAATAGATTTTGCGGCATTTTCATCGCAACCAAGCACTGCCGAAATAGTATTCAGCGCCGCCTTTTGGGTATAACGTGTGGCACAAATTTTAGGCAAAGTCTCTGCCGTGAACTCAACACTGCCTTCCTTTAAGCGGCTAGGTTCATTTACAACAACCTCTTCGGAGCACGCTGACAAAACAACCAAGAGCATAACCGTAAAAAATATAACTATCTTCTTCATATTACACTCTCCTTATCAATATTGTGCCGAAATAACAGTCTCAAGAATGACCGAAAGTCCGCTGTTATATACAATTAACTTACCGTCCGATACAACCGACAGCAACGCATTTTCTCCGTTTTTAAATACTTCGGCATAGTCACAGTTATTAAGCGCATAGGTCTCATTCAGAAGGTCATACACACCATACTTTCCGGTATCGGGATTCTTCAAAACAATATATCGGTCGGCAATATGCTGTCCGCTATAAATTCCTCGCATCCATTCGGTACGCTTGCCGGTACTAACCGAGAAAAAGCTGGTCTTCTTACCATTCTCATTAACAACAACCACTGTGTTGCCAAACCGGTTGGCAAGATACCCAAAATCGCCAATGCTGACTATCGATTTTCCTTCTTCGTTGAAAACCGTACCCGTTCCAGAATAAACACTGACAAACAGACCGTCTACAGGAGGGTTACCGTCAGGGAACTGACCTGTTTCGGAGCAAGCGAAAGGTTCATCGTTATCGGCATAGAAATATTCTTTACGTCCTGTGTCTTTATTGGTTTTTTTATAAATCAAGCGTTCAGAATTGATTACCTCAACATCTCCATCGGTGAAAACCTTTTTAACCTGCTCTTTTTTCATATTGAATATCAGGAAAAATCCATCTTCACCACAGGCAAAATAACCTTTTTCAGCATTATAGTTAACAATACGGTACTTTGCCTCTATGAACCACTCACCTTTAACATCCAACACGCCGTAAAGCCCTTCAGTATTTGCAACCACAGCATATCCGTTTTTAAACTCATCACAGTAGGTAAAAGTTGATGAGATTTGCTTACCTGTATTGTTTATATAATAAGCGGTTTTGGTCACTGCCTTTGTCTCGGGATCGGTAACGGTAATATTAACCGGTGCAAATCCTTCGGAAAATTTTCCGACAGTATATTTGGCGTTTAAATTATCACTCAAAGCCTTGTCGAAGGTAAACTTCTTCTTACCCTTGTAATCATAATAATCGTAATATGTGTATTTGATTTTTTTAGAGGTTACCTTGCGTTCAAAAACAATGCGCTCACCGCAAGCGCGGTAGAATGCACATTTTTTAGGCACCTGGAATATCCACGAGCCATCTGAAGCGGCTATGTAACGAGTTCCCAACATAGGATCGGAGCCATCGGCACCCACAACCAATTCATAAACAAAACCGCCTTCATCCTTTGGGTGCATCTTGATACAGTCATACACCGCATCGACCACTACAGCACCGTCAACGGTACAAAGCCCGTAAACAGGATTCTGCACAGTTCGCGAGCTATTCTCTTCGGTCGATTTATAAGTGTGGTAACCGCCGACAAACGGCAAAAGCTCACCGTATTCCTCCGACGCTGTGAGCGATGTAGTGTAGGCTTCATTAAAGCGCTTGCAAACCGAAATTTCGGCTTCTGCCGTAACCGTTTCAGGCATTGAGGTCAATTCAAAAAACGGCGGAACTTCGACCACTTGAGGTTGCTTTTCATCACCGCAACCGGCCGATAAAACCGACATTACAGCACACAAAGTTATTGCCATATATTTTAAGGACTTCAAAGTATCTGCCCCTTTCAAAAATACAAACTTCCCAAAATACTATATATATTCTAACACCAAACAATACGTTTGGCAACGCAAAATGAAAAAAGTTTTAAAAAGTTTACAAAATCCTTGACTAAAACACTGAACATAAATATAATATAGGCATAAAACAAATGTGATTATAAGGAGGAAACACCCATGGAAAGATTTATGGTTATGCACGATATTGACATTGCCGATTTTATTCAGACACTTGATAAGTGCCAGGGCGATGTATTTTTGGAGACCGAGGAAGGCGATGTTTTGAACCTCAAATCCAAGCTTTGCCAGATGATCGGCGTTGCCAACATTATGAAGGATGCAATTATTAAAGAGGTCACCATTCGTTGCGCAAACCCCGCTGACGAGTCGCTTTTATTCAGATTCAATCTGTATAAAGAGGTTCCCAAAACCGACGAGGATGAAGAGGACGAATAATCCAATTTTGCAAAATTCAAAGCCGAGATGCTAAAACATCTCGGCTTTTTTCTTTTGTTTACAGTAATGCTTTAAGTATGCAATCAGCAGTTGCAACATTGTTGGCAATGGGAATGTCATACACCTGCGCAATTCTCAATAACGCTTTAACATCCGGGTCATGAGGCATAGCGGTCAACGGGTCGGAGAAAAAGATTATAATATCAATCTCGCCAACGGCAACTCGCGCACCAATCTGTTGGTCACCTCCCAAAGGACCACTTAAATAAGCCTTAACAGGAAGTCCGGTTGCTTCGGTTATCTTGGATGAGGTCGTACCGGTTCCGCAAAGGAAATGGTGCGACAAAGCCTCGTAATTATTCTTGCACCATTCGATCATTTTCGGTTTCATGTTATCGTGTGCTATCAAAGCAATTCTTTTAGCCATTTTCATTCTCCTTAAAAAACTATTCTTATTGATGTACCGACGTTCAACTCGCTTTCAACCGACATCGATGCACCTAAAAATGCTGCTCCGTGCTTAACGATCGAAAGTCCAAGTCCGGTTCCGCCTATCTCTTTAGAGTGGCTTTTGTCAACGCGGTAAAATCTCTCAAAAATACGATCGATATTTTCTTGTGCGATACCAATACCCGTATCCTTGACACAAAGTTCAATACCATCCATATACTGCTTTATTGAAACCTTTACCCTGCCGCCCTCACGGTTATACTTGATGGCGTTATCGCAAAGGTTGAAAACCATTTCCTCAACTATTTTTTGAGCCGCTACAAGTTCTACCCTGTCACCCGAAAGTTCCATCGTTACCTTTCGTTCAGAGGCAGCCATTTCAAGCTGGGACAAAACTTTTTGACAAACATCGTAAAGCTCAAATTTTTCAACCTCAACAGGTATCTCCTGACCCTCAAGCTGTGAAAGCTTTATAATATCACCGACCAGAGTTATAAGGCGTTGAGATTCATCATATATCTTACACGCAAAACGCTCAACATCCTCATCCTTGGCAATACCTGTTTTGATTATTTCGGCATAACCCGAGATCGAAGTCAACGGCGTTTTAAGTTCGTGCGAAACATTGGCAGTAAAATCGCGACGCATAGCATCCTGATTTTCGTGTTCAAGATTAAGATCGGTTATCTGCTTTATAATTTGGGTGTTTTGTGCCTCAATTCGTTCAACAAGTGGTGTTAATTCGTGATAGCAAACAGTGCTTTTAAAATCCTCCGGGTTTAGTCGGTTTATCGGCTTGGTTATTCTTTTCGCAACGGCGATCGCCACCATCGCTGTGACCAACACCTCACCAAATATCAAAAGCAAGCACGGGATAAACACTTCAAAAAAAGACAAATTAATTTCGCCGACAGAAGCATAAACCGCACACAAAACCACCAAAAAGGTTGTGACAGATATAGCCGTTGAAATTACAACAATATACTTCGCAATAATTCCTTTAAGACTTTTCATTTCTTATCACCTGCTATCTTGTAGCCGATGCCCCTGACCGTTTCAATGCAGTCACCCGCAGCACCCAACTTTTGACGCAGGGTTCTTATATGTACATCAACCGTCCTGCTCTCACCGTCAAACGAATATCCCCAAATCTTATTGAGGATCCTGTCTCTCGTCAGCACAACATTTTGACTTTCGAGCAACATACACAGCATTTCGAATTCCTTCAATGTCAACTGAACCGTCTCATCATCAACCTTAACGATATGCTTCTCGGGACAGACATACAGATTCTGAACACGGTATTCCAACAAACACTTTTCCTGTTTTCGACTGCGAAGCCTTGCCTTCACGCGTGCCACAAGCTCCATCATACCAAACGGCTTGGCTATGTAATCATCGGCTCCCGATTCAAAGCCCTTAACCTTATCAAGCTCGGTACCTTTAGCAGTTAGCATAATTACCGGTATATCCTTTGTATCATTGCTTGACTTGAGCTTAGACAAAATACTTATTCCGTCTTCCTCGGGAAGCATTATATCAAGCAGTATAAGCGCAGGCTTGGCATTTTTAAGTGCCTCATAAAAAGCTGAAGGTCTTTCAAATCCATGTGCTTCAAATCCTGTGCTGTTCAACGTATAGACAACCAGTTCACGTATATTGGCATCATCTTCAACAAGGTAAATCAAGTTCTTCCCTCTTTTCGCTCGGCAAAATAAACCACATTACTCCAATTTACACTTTTATTATACATAATACATTGCATTTTGAAAAGCACTTTTTTATTAAATCAATGTTAAATCTATGAAAAATTAAAGGCAGGGATCCACCCTGCCTTATAATTTATAATATTAAATACCGAAATATCTCTTTGCGTTGCAGTATGAGATACCTTCAACAATCTCACGCAAAGCCTTTTCATCGTTGGGGTATTCACCGTTTTCAACCCATTCACCGATAAGATTACACATGATTCTTCTGAAATACTCATGGCGGGTGTAGGACAAGAAGCTACGGGAATCGGTCAGCATACCAATAAAGTTACCCAAAATAGAAAGATTTGCCAATGAGGTCAACTGCTCCTCCATGCCGGTTTTGGTATCGTTAAACCACCAAGCCGAACCGTGCTGAATCTTGCCTGCAACCTCGGTTCCCTGGAATGCACCGATTATGGTATCGAGCAGCTGGTTATCAGCAGGATTGAGCGAATAAAGAATAACCTTGGGACAAGCGTTGTTTTCAACAAATGCATTAAGCAAGCCTGCAATAGCGTCACAGCAGCAACGGTTCGAAATAACATCAAATCCCATATCGGGACCCATCTTGCGGAAGATTGGTCCGTTGATATTACGCATGGTACCGTAGTGAATCTGCATAGCCCAACCGCGTTTTGTATATTCCTCGGCAAAGAAAACAAGCAGGTTTGTCTTATAGATTTCCATTTCAGCCAAAGTAACCTTTTCGCCACTCATAGCCTTTTTGAAAACGGCATTCACCTCATCCTCGGTAGCAGGTGCATACACAACATAATCAAGACCATGGTCGGCTGCTTTACAGCCCATTTCCTCAAACAGATCAAGTCGGTCGTGCATAACTGACTTCAAGACTTCAATCGATTCAATTTTCTTTCCGACAACATCGGACAATTTTTCTATATACTCTTTAAAGCCATCTTTTTCAATGTTGACGGCCTTATCGGGTCTGAAAGACGGTGCGACCTTTACATTAAATGACTTATCCTCTTTGATAAGACGGTGCCACTCCAAAGAATCTGCAGGGTCATCGGTTGTGCCGATAAACGCAACATTAGAGCGTT
The DNA here is from genome assembly GCA_045637775.1 of Acutalibacteraceae bacterium. Taxonomy (GTDB): domain Bacteria; phylum Bacillota; class Clostridia; order Oscillospirales; family Acutalibacteraceae; genus UMGS172. The sequence goes on from JAZUAC010000070.1 coordinate 6,463, forward strand.
CAATCAAGCGTCTTACCGTAAACTCATCGGTTTTAAGCTTTTCATTGCAAAGGTTCCAAACCTCTTCGGCGGTATCACCGTTCAAAACGCCGTCGTAGCCAAAATATCTTTTCAGTTCAAGGTGTGTCCAATGATACATCGGATTACCAATTGCTTTGGGCAAAGCCTCGGCAAAGCGCTGGAACTTTGTGCGGTTATCAGCACTTCCGGTTATCTCCTCTTCAGGAACAGCGTTGGAACGGATAAGACGCCACTTATAATGGTCGCCGCCAAGCCAAACCTCGGTAATATCTTTAAACTTGCGGTTCTCATATATCTCCTGCGGATTGATATGACAGTGATAGTCAATAATCGGCAGATCCTTACACATTTCGTACAGTTTTTTTGCAGTTTCGGTCTTCAAAATAAAATCTTCGTTCATAAAGGGTTTCATAAACGCCACCTCCGTGGTATTCATTTTATACCATTTATACCATTTTTACAAGTATTATTTTCAAATTCCAAAAATTCTTTGCCAATTCGGTCATATCGCATTGACAAAATGTTGATTTTGTGGTATTATTTGACGAATTCCAAATTTTTGAGTGTGGTTTTAAAGGATAAAATACATGGAGGGCTGAATATGCTTGCAGTTGAACGTAAAAATTTAATATATTCAAAGCTTTGCGAGGAAGGTCGAGTCATGGTAAACGACCTTGCTACTGAGTTTAACGTTTCGGATGAAACAATACGCCGTGACCTTGACAAATTGGAGCAGGAAGGCTTGGCCGAAAAGTTTTACGGCGGTGCAATCAAGGCCGAAAACACATTCTTTGACCTTCCCTTCCATGTCCGTCAGAACTCCAACATAACCGAAAAACGCAAGATTGCCGAACTCGTTTTACCCATGATACACGACGGTGACTATATTGCGGTTGATTCAAGCACCACGGCTTTAGAGACTATCAAAGCGGCGAAGAATCTCAAAAACCTCACAGTTATCACCAACTCGGTCGAACTGATACTTGAGTTTTCGCAAAAAAACGATTGGAACATTATTTCAACCGGCGGTTCTTTAAAAACCGGCAGTCTTTCATTGGTTGGCGGCGTTGCACAAAAGACACTTGAAGGTTTTAATGTTGACCTCTGTCTTTGCTCTTGTAAGGGTCTTGATATTACCAAAGGTTGCACCGAATCCAGTGAATCGGAAGCAACCATAAAAACCGCACTTATGCAGACTGCAAAACGCAAGATACTGCTTGTCGACAGCGCAAAGCTTGACAAGGTTTCTTTTGCAAAGGTTTGTGATATTTGTGACTTTGACACTATTGTGACCGACAAAAAGCCTAATTCCGAATGGCTTGAAGCCGTTGAGGGTATTAAAACCGAATTCATATACTGACAAAAAGTCGAACTTTCAACCTATCTCTTTGAAAACACTTTGGCAAAACCGTTGTTATAAACCCTGCACCGATTTGTCACACACCCGATGAACTTCTTTCATACTATGATCTGCTTATTCCAAACGAACATGAAGCCGCAGGTGACAGCTTTGCCGCATCGTTCCTTTTGGCGCGAAGCGAAGGAAAAAGCATTGCCGATTCAATGCAATTTGCCGCAACTGTGTCGGGAATAGTCGTCAGTCGACCCGGCGCATCAACCTCCATTCCCTCAAGGAAAGAGGTTGATGAGGTTCTAAAAAACATCATATAACAAAAAGGACCGCAGTCATCAGACTGCGGTCTTTTCATTAGTTGGTAAAAAGCCTTCAAATATGTAGGCTTCAAAGGCTTTTTTGTCATTTTCAAGGTCTTGCATTGAGCGAAAGGTCCACCCGACAGGCATTGCACCAAGCTTTATTGACAGTTTAAAAAAGAACTGTTTGCAGTGTTCGTGCTCATATGAAACAAAATCGGGTCGACCAAGGAAATTGAACATCAGGCATCCCAAAAGACGTTTATGCAAGGCTTCGCCCGAAAAAGCACTTGCCAACTGACCGCGGCAAATATCCTTGCGGTTCTTTTTGTACCAGCGAAGCACAGTTGGATAAAAGGATTGAATAAGGTACTTACCATCATACTGCGACAGTATTTTATCGGCGGCACGGCAAAGGTCGTTGCACTTTAAAGATGTGCACTTGAACTCTATCAACAATGGCACTTTACCTTTAACGGTATTAAGACATTCCTGCAAGGTAGGTATCTCGCAATCGGTGTCAAGTAAATACAGTTGCTTTAATTCCTGCAAGGTTTTTTCCTCAACCTTGCCTTCAACACCGCAAACTCGGTTCAAAGTATCGTCATGGAACACAACAACCTCACCGTCAGCGGTAAGATGAATATCAATTTCAATCGGGAACCCCATTTCAACAGCCCGGCTAAATGCATTAAGTGAGTTTTCGGGTGTGTTATCCAAAAGGCCGTGCAGACCTCGATGAGCAATAAACTTACCTTTCAGCACTTGTCTATCCTTATGCTTTCGCAAGCTTGGAAACACTGAAAACAGTATAAGACCCACCAAAAGGGCGACCACACCCAATGAAATATACAAAGCAATCACGGTTAATCCTCCACATCAAAGCTTTCAAGCA
>JAZUAC010000071.1:0-7067 GCA_045637775.1 Acutalibacteraceae bacterium
TCTCTTTCCTTTTGCAACGCACTTTTGGCAAGTGCGGAATATTCAGTGTCGGACACTATTTTCTGTTCGGAAAGATAGTCCGAAAACAGCTTGCTTATTATTTTTTCCATTTAATCAACCCCTTCTCATTTTAAATTTACTGTATCGACTTCAAAAAGTCTTATGCTGTCAGCATACTAATAAAAAAACCGTGTTTTGTCGCGAGTTGACAAAGCACGTTTTTTTTATTATAATTATGTAAGAGTATTGTATTAGGATTTGGTGTGAATTATGGTAAAGGATACTTCAAAAATTGTAGAAGAGCTTGGAGTCTGTCCCGATTTTAAGACCTTTTATAGCGAAAATAAGGACTATATGGTAAAAAAGGATTTATCCCAGCTTTTAGATGAATTGGTTGTAAAATACGACCTTAAAAAGTCACAAATTATCCGTGCGGCCGAAATGAGCGAGGTTTACGCATATCAGATTTTTTCGGGGATAAGAATTCCCGAACGTAAAAAGCTTTTATGCCTTGCCATTGCTATGAAGTTATCATTAGACGAAGTGCAAACCTTATTAAAATGTGCCGGTTATTCAACACTTTATGTAAAGTTGCCGTTTGACAGCATTCTTTTATACGGTGTATGTAAAAAATTATCCGTTGTGGAAATCAATGAAATACTCTATGAATACGGGTTGGAAACCTTGGGGTAGTAAAAATGAAAAAATGTCCGAAGTGCAAGGCAGAGATTCAGGAAGAAGCTCGATTTTGCCTTTACTGTATGACCTCATTTGAGAAAAAACAAACTATTGAAGCTCCAAAAGAAAGCAATAAACGGTGGCTGTTTATCATTGCCGCCGTTTTGATGCTTGTCTTTATTGTTTTAAGCATACTTGTTTTAACACAAGCAAACAAACCGGAAAACGACAAAAACAGCGCCTCGTATAACTCATCTGTCGGTAGTGTTTCAGGAATTTCCAACGGTAGTAACCATAACAACAGTGACGCTGCTGCATCAAGCAACCAATCATCAAGAGGTGAATCGGAAAGCAGCACAACATCTACATCTACATCTTCAGCCTTTGACAACAGCCAATCACAAAGCAGCTCAAAAATTGAGGATGACACAACCAATACCCCCTCCAACAATACAACAACCAACAACACCTCTACAAGCGTCAGCTCACAAAACAGCACCACTTCGACCAATACATCTACAAACAGTTCTACACAGAGCACCTCAACTTCGACCAATACGTCTGCAAACAGTTCTACACAGAGCACCTCAACTTCGACCAATAACACAACGAGTGATGTCACGAGCAGTACTATAACCAATACACAACCGAAATATGATTATGTTGAGGCAACTTTTGAAAATGCATACCCCACAGGATATAGCGCAATGTATGCTCCTGAAAATGCGATTGTTATAACCAAGGTAAATTATAAGGAGGAAAGCGGAAATTACGTTATTCCCGACAAGATTGATGGGAAAAAGGTTGCGGCAATAATGCCTTTTGCTTTTTCCGATCCTTCGATAAGCTCTACCGTGAAATCCGTCACACTGCCAAGCACGGTCAGAACTATATGGAACAACGCCTTCAAGGATTGCTTTAATTTGACTGATTTATACATAAAATCCGCAGTTATCGGAATATATGAAGACGCCTTTCCCGATTCGTCAATACGCAACGGCAAACTAACAATCTATTGCAAGAGGGATTGCAGAGATTTTGATTTTTATTATTATAGAAATATAGCCAACAAATACGGTGCCGCTTATGAAGAATGGAACGGTTAAAACTATGACAAGAGAACAGTATTTAACCGAGCTTTTGGGTGCTTATTCTTTAGTTTCGGTACTTAGCGACAAAAACGAATGTCAGGTTTTGAGAGTAAGAAACAAGCAAAACGGCAAAGACATGGTGGTACACAACTTTCCTGCTGCAATTTCTGCTTATGAGGAACTTTATGCAATAAGCTCGCCAAACCTCCCTTTAATCTATGATGTTATAAACTTAGACGATGGGCAAATAGTTTTGGAAGAATTTATCGACGGTGTTACAATATCCGAGGTTATGGAATGCGGAAAATACCGTTATTCGGGAACTCGTAAAGTTATACGTTCAGTTTGCAGTGCATTGAAAATTTTGCATGAAAGAGATCTGGTACATCGGGACATAAAGCCCGAAAACATCGTAATCGATCAAGGCGGTAGGGTCGTGTTGATTGATTTCAACGCATCCCGCAAGATTTCTGTTTCAAGTAAGGATACCGTTATTATGGGCACGGTTGGTTATGCCTCTCCCGAACAGTTAGGTGTGGCACAAAGCGATGCAAGAACCGATATTTATGCGGTTGGAGTTTTGCTTAATGTGATGATAACAGGCAAGCACCCAAGTGAAAAGTTAGCAAAAGGTAAAGCCGGAAGAATTGTCCGCAAATGCACAAGCGTTAATCCCGATGAACGCTATCAATCGGCAGAAAAGCTTGCGAATGTATTATGAATAAGAGTTTATAATAATAAAACGGGTGGCTTACCACCCGTTTTTTCTATGCCTTACTCGATAATCCGAAACAAAGAAACACCGTGAACGCCGTCACCTTAAATTGGCGATTCCGTGTTGTAGGGGAGGCGTCTCGCCTCCCTGTGCGGTTGGTTTTTATCTTCGGGAGGGAAACCCCTCCCCTACGGATATAATCTTGAAACAGTACGGTAGGAGCGAACTACGTTCTCCCGTATACACATAACGCATTTTACAATATATTTTTCAACGACCTATTGCCGCCTTTTTCACACAACTTAAAAGCTTATCGGCCTGGGCTTTGTTATTGAACACCGAGCAACACAGTCTGACCGTTCCAATATCAACGGTACCCAGTCTTCGATGTGCCATAGGTGCACAGTGCAAGCCTGCTCTTGTGGCTATCCCTTCTTTAGCAAGAACCGCCGCCGCAGTCGCGCTGTCAAGTCCTCTTATATTAAACGAAAGTGTTGGAACATATCGTCCCATTTGGGGTCTCGCGGTATAAAGCACAACACCCTTTATACCCTTCAAACCGTCATAAATATATTGCATCAACTCGGTTTCATGGTGGTATATTCGGTCAACGCCTTTTGCTTTAACAAAGTCTATCCCAGCCGAAATGCCCATTATTCCGGGAACATTAACAGTACCGCTTTCAAACCTTTCGGGATAATCTATCGGTTGCTCATAGCTTATCGACATAGACCCCGTACCGCCTTCAAGAAGCGTATCGGGTATTTCACCGAGCGCAATAAGAATACCTGTTCCCATCGGTGCATAAAGACCTTTGTGCGGAGCTATACAAAGATAATCTATCTTGCACTTTTGCATATCAATATTGAGTATTCCTGCCGTTTGTGCTGCATCGACCATGAAAGGTACACCGTATTTCGCACATATCGCACCAATACCCTCAATAGGCATGATCTCACCCGTAACATTTGAGGCATGGGTACACACAACAAGCCGCGTATCGGGTCTTATGAGTTTTTCAAACACCCTTAAAGTGGCCTCCGAGTCATCGAATATCACCTCGGCAAAATCCACATCTGCGCCTTGACGTTGTAATTTATATAAAGGTCTTGCAACCGCATTGTGCTCAAGGCTTGAGGCAACAATATGGTCCCCCGCGCGACAAATACCCTTTATACAATAGTTGATAGCCGCGGTACAGTTAAGTGTGAAGATAACCCTTTCAGGTGCATTGGCGTTAAAAAGATCCGAGATTTTTTGACGGCATACAAATATTTCCTCGGAACACCTTGTTGACAGGTCATACCCTCCTCTGCCGGGGTTTACAGAGTATTCGCGCAAGGAACGATTGACGGCGTTGATAACCTCAGGCGGTTTTACGCCTGTTGTAGCCGCATTGTCAAAATAAATCATTCTTGCACTTCCCTTTCGGCAATTATCCTTATATTTTCACTTTCTAATATTGTCTTGACACGACCCACATCATTGACCGACACAACAATCCCGTAAAGGCATCCTGCCGCAGTGCCTCCCTGAACCTTTTTGACCTCGGCTTTTATCCCCTGCATTTTCAAGGCCGACTTTGCTTTATTGGCATAGGTTGCAGTGGTCGTGACAAGTTGAATCATTCTCATTTTTTATCCCTCCCGCTTTTTGACATAAAATACTGGTGAATACAAGTCCACCAATACATTTTATGCTTTTAAAGATTTGTTGTACAAAATTTGTTTGCCATGGTCCAAAAAACTTGACTCCATTGAATCGACGATGTATTATTGATTTGATACCAAAAATCAAATTCGGCAGCGGAGGTTTTAACAAATGAACGATTTGGTTAAATTTATCCACGAAAACTGGGATAACACGGTACGCTTCAATACAGAGGACGAGGGAAATCTTATCGGTCTGCCCAAGCCTTATACGGTACCGAGTATAAGCGATCATTTTCAGGAGATGTATTATTGGGATACCTATTTCACCAATGTAGGTCTCATTCTTTCCAACCGAGTGGAGTTGGCAAAAAACAACACAGAAAATATGGCCTACATGATAAATAAATACGGTTATATGCCCAACGGTAACCGCACCTACTACCTCTCGCGTTCGCAACCTCCTTTCTTCACCCTTATGGTGCGTGAGATTTATGAAATTGAGCACGACAAAGAATGGCTCAAATCGATGTACGAAACCGGGGTTAAGGAATATGATTTTTGGATGACCCAAAGAATCACCGATTCGGGTCTTAACCGTTATTTTGGCAAAATGGCCGACAACGATTACCAAAGACGAGCCAACCAAATTTGCCAACGCATCAAGATGGACGTCCCCGAAGATATTGACGAATGTCGCGTTTTAGCTGAATATTCCATCACAGTTTGCGAAAGCGGTTGGGATTGCAACAGCCGTTTTGGGCTTCGCGCGGCCGAATACAACTGGATTGAACTTAACTGCCTGCTTTTTGGCATGGAGGAAAATCTTGCCTTCTTTGCCAACGAGTTGGGACTCCAGAACGATTGGCAACAAAAGGCCAACGCCCGTAAAGAACTTGTGAACGAGCTTTGCTGGAACGAAAAAATCGGTATGTTTGCCGACTACGATTTCGTCAACAAGAAGATTAGCGACTTTGTTTCTTGCGCTTCATTTTATGCTATGTTTACAGGACTCTGTACCGAGGAACAGGCCGCCAAGACTGTTAAACTGCTTGACAAGTTAGAGCAGGAGTTTGGTGTGGCTTGCTGTGAAAACCGCGACGATCTGATGGATCTGCAGTGGGACTATCCGCACGGCTGGGCCTGCCTGCATCACGTTATAATAAGTGGTCTTAAACGCTACGGATATAGTGACGATGCCCGACGTATTGCCCAAAAATACTGTGATACGGTTGAACGCAACTTCCAAGAAACCAACAACGTTTGGGAGAAATACAATGTTGTCACCGGTGAGGTTTCGAGAACGAAAGAAAATATGATACCAACAAGTATGATGGGTTGGAGCGCAGGTATTTACCTCTACGGTCTTTCACAATTAGATAACAAATAACTGAAAACAAAAAAAGGAACGTGAATCGAATGATTCGCGTTCCTTTTTGTTTGATTTTTGTATCGGTTGCCTACTAAAGGAGAGGCTTAAAACATTACTCTTTTACAACCTCTAGCACAACCTTGCCGACATTCTGACCTTTGTAAAGAATATCGTGTGCTGCTTCGGCTTCTTGGATGGGCAAAACCTTATAAATTGTGGGTTTCACTTCGCCACTTTCAACCTTGGGCCATACATTTTGGACAAGCTCTGCCAAAATCTGTGCCTTAACCTCGGGGGTTCTTGAACGCAAGGTAGAACCGATGATTCGAACGTTTCTGACGTAGATGTTCTTCAAATCGATTTCGGTTTTGGTGCCTGCCAGAGCGGCAATCATAATCCAACGCGCACCGTGCTTCAAATAATGGATGCATTTGCCCATTATCTCACCGCCAAGGCAGTCAATAGCAACATCAACGGGATGACCGTTATCAAGCTCTTCCTTCAAAACCTCGGATATATCTTCTTTGGTTGTCACAACAACGCGGTCAGCGTTAAGATGCTTGATGTTTTCGGCAATTTCATCGGTTAACACGGTGGTGATAACACGAACGCCAAATGCCTTTGCCATGGGGATAACCACACTTGCCAAACCACTTGCGCCTGCGTTCATCAAAAGGGTGTTACCTGCTTCGATTTTGCCTTCGATGAACAGGTTAAGATATGCCGTTGCAAATGCCTCGGGAATTGCCGCGGCCTCTACCATTGAGCAGTTGTTGGGAACAGGCATAAGCATATCGTACTTGATGTTGGCATATTCGGCATAACCGCCACCACCAAGCAATGCACAAACCTTATCGCCAATCTTCCAATTGGATTTTTCCTTTGCGCCATCGGCGATTTCGACTATCGTGCCTGCAATTTCAAGACCCATCCAATCAGGGCATCCCGGAGGGGGCGGATAGTCACCCTCTCGCTGCATAAGGTCAGCACGGTTGAGTGCGGCCGCTTCAATTTTAACAAGGCAATCGTCCTCACCCAAAACGGGGTTGGGAACGTCGTCCCATCTCAAAGACTTATCGTCGTTTACAAGTATTGCTTTCATATTCTTTTCTCCTTATTGACTAAATCTATTTCAATTTTCAATCCATCTTTAATAGAAAGAAAATCTTTTTTAGTAAGACCCGTTGCTTTTAAAATTTTTGAATTGTCGATTGTTCGGTCAAAAAGTCTGTCATACATTAAGGGATAGTAATTTACGTTATTAAGGGCTTTCAGATATTCTTCAACCGATACCCACTCGAATTTAGCACCGATTAGCTCGGTGAAAATTTCGGCAACCTCACCCCACGTTAAGTTTTGAGCCGAAGACACGGTATAAGCCTCGCCAAAGGTTTCTTCTTTAACCAAAAGATTGGCTAACAACTTGCCTGCGTTACCCGCCCAATCAAATCCTGCAACAACATCTTTTGCCTTGCTCGGAAGTTGTATGATTTCGTTATTTTTAGCTTTCTTTAACACAAGAAGACCATAATACGTAACCAAATCAATTCGCAATTTTGAGA
>JAZUAC010000072.1:0-10316 GCA_045637775.1 Acutalibacteraceae bacterium
ACGACATCGGCTTCGGCGGTGTTGACCATGTTCTCGCTGCAGGTGAAGATGTAAACATCATGGTATTCGATACCGAGGTTTACTCCAATACCGGTGGTCAGGCATCTAAGGCTTCTCAGGTCGGCCAGGTTGCACAGTTCGCTGCTGCAGGTAAGGCTATCTCCAAGAAGTCTCTTGCCGAGATCGCAATGTCTTACGGTTATGTATACGTAGCACAGATCGCTATGGGTGCTGATCAGAACCAGACCTTGAAGGCTATCAAGGAAGCTGAAGCATACAAGGGTCCCTCTATCATCATCGCTTACTCTCCCTGTGAGATGCACTCTATTAAGGGTGGTATGGTTAACTGCCAGAACGAGATGAAGAAGGCTGTTGAGTGTGGCTACTGGAATATGTTCCGCTTCAACCCCGCATTGAAGGAAGAGGGCAAGAACCCCTTCACTATCGACTCCAAGCCTGCTACCGGCGACTATAAGGAGTTCATCCTCAATGAGGCTCGTTATTCTTCTCTTACCCGTTCGTCCCCCGAGCGTGCAGAAGAGTTGTTCGAGAAGGCTGCTGAGAATGCAAAGGCCGCTCGTGCACACCTCGAGAAGCTCGAAGAGCTCTACGGCAAATAATTAAAAATTCAATATTGTAGGGAAGGGGTCACCCCTCCCGCAGATAAAGATTTTCCGCCCGTGGCACCCGCCGCGGGCGTTTTTGTCATATTGGGGTTGTTTTATTGAAAAAAAGATGCTTCGCTCATAATGACATAACAACTACAAACTCTGCTATTCTGCCGAAATCACCCGCTGTATCTCTCCTTCCGTCACGCATTCGCGTGCCACCCGCTTACTGCGGCTGTCCCCTCTGTCACTTCGTGACATCTCCCCATTTTATGGGGAGTCATCCTCGTCAGAGGAAGGTTCTTTTAGCCACTCTTGTGTACGGAGGGTGATGCGACGAGGGCTTTGATTCCCCATCAATCAGTATTTGCAATAAAAAATGAGCCGAAGTATTTCTTTCGGCTCATTTTTTGCTAAATTCTTTACCTGTAATCAAATAATCTATCGAAACATTAAAATATTCCGACATTTTAACAAGCATGGCAAGACTGGGTTCACGTTTTCCGTTTTCATAGTGCGATAACGCTTCGCGAGTGATATTAAGGTCAAGAGCAACCTTCAGTTGATTAAGATTTTTGGCTTTTCTTATAGTTTTCAGCCCAATCATGAAAATCACCTCTTGACAATAGTGTAACAAAATGTTACACTATTTATGTTACGTTTTGTTACACCACGTGAGAGGTGAGCAAGTTACATGGCAAGAGTATCGGTTGATGTATATAAAAGCTCGGCTCTTGCAACAATTGTTTCGGCTTTTTGGTTCAATTATGATGTTTGTAAAGAAGTGTATAGTGGTAATCCATGTAAACGCACCTTGAAGTTGATTGGTAAATACAATAGAGTTGTGTATGAGAAAACAACTGAAACAAGTGCTAATCGCAAGTAAAAGGCAGTTTATACTTCAAAAGGAGAAAACTTTAATGAAAGCTGAGTTAGTCGACTTTATTTTAACCGTAGAGTATGTTTTACTGAGTACGGAAATGTAAAGTGAGTATTGTTGAATCTTCAAAGCAGGAACTGGCAGATAATTTAAAGGATGCACTAATTGAAGCTTATGAGAGAAACACCGGCGAAAAAGTTGGCACTTCTGATATGCAAAAGATTGAAGAACTATTGTTTTTTAATGAGCTGGATTTTCAAGACGAGTGCAGATATAAGGTTGAAGACGACAAACTGGTGATAATTAACGAAGATGGCGAAGAATCCGAAGTGGAGTTTCCTGTCACCGAAGATGAGCTTGTTGTTAAGGGCAGAATCGATACTGTTTTGAAGTTCTATAGAAAATAAAATGGTTATTTGATCCTTTACAAAAATAAGGATGTTGGTTAGGTTCAAAACGCTTGACAAATGAAGTATATATTGTTAGAATATCAATTGTGATGTAACGGGATAGTTGTATTATGTGTTGGTTGGTATCACAAGCCGATAGGCTTTGATAATATTTTTTGAAAAGAGGAAACAAAAATGAAAAAATTATTAGCATTGTTATTGTGTCTCTTGATGTGCTTCTCGCTCATGTTCGGTATGACTGCTTGCGGCGACGAAGAAAAGGATGATAAGGACGACAAGTCTACATCTTCGGTTGAAGATAAGGACGGAGACGACAAGGACAAAGACAAGGACGAAGACAAGGATTCCGACAAGGACGACGATGAGGATACCGACCTTTCTGATGAAGAACTCCTTGTTGGTAAGTGGGAAGCTGAATTTGACGCTGCTACAATGGGAATGGACATGAACGAATTGTTGGCAGAATTGCCTGAAGAACTTCAGGGTGCCAAGTTGCCTGTTCTTAAAGTTAAAATGGGCTATGAATTTACCAAGGACGGAAAAGTTATATGCACGTTAGATGCCAGCTCTTTTAAAAAGTGGGCTAAAGATGCAGTTGATGCAATGATCGAGGCTTATGAAGAAAATACCGGTGAAAAGGCAACCGCTGAGGAACGCGAGTACCTTGAGGAAATGCTCTCCGAGGTTGATTTTGGTGATGAGACGTTCGAGAGTACATACACTGTCGAAGGCGACAAGATCGTTATTGGAGAAGGCGACGAAGCTAGCGAGCTTGAATTCGAGGTAAGCAAGAATAAGCTTACTCTTACATCCGAAGGAATAACCATAGAATTTGACAGAAAATAATCAAACATAAAAAACGGCATCGAAAGATGCCGTTTTTTTTATACTTAAAATCAAAGAAACTTTTCGTCCTGCATCCAGAAAAGGCCGATACCTAAATGAGGCACCTTGTTTTCCTTGATAGCCTTTATATAAGCACGGCGTAAGGAATTGTCGGCAGGAAGTTTGTCGGGATCGCTGCAATCGGAGGTGTTGAAAACTCTCCAAAAATCATTTTCAACCGTTTTCTCATAAGGAGTGATGTAAAAGAAGTTCATAAACTTCAAAATATTACTGTCGGGCTTGAGCATCTCGCGGTGCTCGGGTGCAATAAGCCACGAGCCTGTGCGGAAGGGCACAATACCATCCTTGAATGCAGGCGCAAAGAACTTGCTTGCCATAATGAAGGACTCACGAACATCATCTTCCTTCAAGGGACCAAGTGCCGGAATGTGGATTCCCACAAAACGGTCACCAACCTGCAAATTTTTGTAAGGACTGGGGGTCTCGGCTTGGCAGAGGTTTATCTCAAACTGCAAACGACCCAAAGCAAAACGGGTGAGGTTGAAAAATCTGCCGAACCAATCGGTAACAAAGGTGCCCCAAACGCCTCTCACATCGTAAGATTCATGAAGCTTTGCCTTAAAATCAAGGCAAGAGTCATGCCAGATTTGAAGGTCGATATTGCGCTCAATGTAACGCGCCTTCATGTGCTTTGACATAAGTATTAGGAAAACCAAATCAACCGTTTCTTGACGAATTCCCGTAGCCTCGGCAACCGCAGGCAATTTCTTTATCCAATAGCCGTAATCAAACCAAAGGTCGGATTCATAGGTTCTTAAAATATCCTCAAAAATTTCGGCCGCAATACCATTTTCATAAATCTTGACACAAGCGTCCTTCAAAACGGTTTGTGCGTCTTCGGGGTACTCAAATTCTTTGACAAAATTCTCAAGATACTGAATGCGTTTTTCCATTTTTATCCCACCTAAACTTGTTTTTTTTATCATACACTCGTTTTACACCTAAAGTCAATAAAATTCTCAAAAAAATTGACGGTGTTTAAAATTTGTGGTATACTTTTAAAAACAAATTCCCTCGGAGGTTTTAAAATGACCGATTGTTTGATAATCGGCGGTGGCGCGGCAGGTCTTGCGCTTTCCGTTATGCTGAAAACCGAATCACCCGAAATTTCGGTAAAACTGCTTGAAAAGGCTGACCGCGTGGGCAAAAAGCTTGCCACAACGGGTAACGGTCGATGCAATATTACCAATTCACAGCTTTCCCCCGAAAGATACCACGGTGACCGCGAATTTGCCGCAGAAATATTGCAGAACTTTGATTTTGAAGCTCAAAAAAAGTTTTTTAGCGACATAGGTGTGCTGTTTTGTGAGGAAGATGACGGCAAATGCTATCCGAAATCCTTGCAGGCAACCTCGGTGGTAGATGCTTTGCGCTTCAAGGCCGAGGAATTGGGTGTTGAAACCCTGCTCAACACCACTGTTAAAGACGTAAAAAAAGAGGATGGCGGATTTTCGGTTATATGCACCGATAAAACGCTTAAAAGTAAAACGGTTGTTGTTGCGGTTGGCGGTCAGGCAGGCGGAAAATTAGGCTCGGCAGATGGATATTCCATACTCAAATCAATGGGTCACAAGATTGAAAAGGTGTTTCCGTCGGTCGTGCAGTTAAAGACCGACACCTCATTTGTCCGTCAGCTTAAAGGTATAAAAATCGATGCCATGGTTACGGCCAAGTCCGATTCAGGATTCCGTCAAGAGTTTGGTGAGGTGCTTTTCTGTGATTATGGTCTTTCGGGTCCGCCTATTTTGCAGGTGTCCCGACTTTTTGAGGGCAATAACATGACGGTAAGTCTTGACATAGTGCCCGATATGAGTGAAAACGACATAAAAACAGAGCTTGCAAAGCGTATGGCCACCTTTGCCGACCGACCCTTGACCGAATTGTTTACGGGATTTTTGCACAAGCGTTTGGGTCAGGTGGTTTTGAAATACGCTGGCATTGATGTGAACTTACCCTGCAAAAGCTTGACCGAAAAACAGATTGATAAAATTGCCAAAACAGTGAAATCGTTTACTTTCAAGGTTTTGGGGAACTTAGGGCTCGAAAATGCACAGGTAACGGCAGGCGGTGCCCAGTGTGCACAGTTTTTCACCTCTTGTATGTCTAAAAAGGCCAAAGGTCTGTTCGCGATTGGCGAGGTTTTGAATGTTGACGGTGATTGCGGCGGATTCAATCTTGCATTTGCCTGGGCTTCTGCCAACGCGGCAACCAACGGTATAAAGGAATTTTTAAACAAATGATAATTATACGAAATATAAAAATGCCTCTCGACACCGATTTTAACAACCTTAAATCGGTTATAGTAGGCAAATTCAACATAAACTCTCGGTCGGTAAGGCTTCACAAAAAGGCGGTCGACGCACGCAAAAAAGACAATATTGTGTTTAACTGTGCCGTTTTAGTGGAAACCGAAAACGATACGGCGGTTTTGAAAAAGCTTAAAAAATATGATGCCGAAATATATTTTGAAAAGCAGTATATTTTTCCTACCGTTTCAAAGCAATGCATCCGACCCGTTGTGGTAGGCTTTGGCCCTTGCGGTATGTTTGCTGCATTAAGCCTTGCAAAAGCGGGTCTTTGTCCCATTGTTCTTGAACGAGGATACGATGTTGACCGCAGAATGCTTGATGTTGAGCACTTTTTTGCCACCAACCAACTCGACGAAAACTCCAACATTCAGTTTGGTGAAGGCGGTGCAGGAACCTTTTCGGACGGCAAGCTCAATACAGGCATTAAAGATCCAAGAATAGCCATTGTTTTAAAAACCTTTGCCGACCACGGTGCAGGCGAAAAGATACTTTACGACTCCAAGCCTCATATCGGCACCGATGTGTTGGTCAATGTTGTAAAATCTATCCGTCAGGAGATAATCTCCCTCGGTGGCGAGGTGCTTTTCGGTCATAAACTGACCGATGTTGTTGTGAAGAACGGCAAGGTTTGTTCGGTGACGGTCGAATGTCCCGAGGGTGTCAAGGAAATTGCTTGCGAGAATCTTTTGTTGTGTGTCGGTCACTCGGCAAGAGATACCTTTGAAATGCTTAAAGCAAAAGGTGTTGAAATGCAGCCCAAGCCCTTTGCCGTGGGTGCTCGAATTGAGCATTTGCAAAGTGTTATCGACCGTTCGCAGTACGGCAACTTTGCAGGGCATCCTGCTTTGGGTGCCGCCGATTACCGTTTGGCAGAGCATCTGCAAAACGGTCGCGGTGTTTTCACCTTTTGTATGTGTCCCGGTGGTGAGGTGGTCAACGCCTCGAGCGAAAAGGGCAGAATTGCCGTAAACGGCATGAGCTACAATGCCCGAAATGGGGAAAATGCAAACTCGGCAGTGCTTGTTGGCGTTGAAACAACCGATTATTATAAAAACGATGTGCTGGACGGAATGTATTTCCAAAGAGAAATCGAAGAAAAGGCATACATTGTCGGAAAAGGTCTGCCCGTTTCGGAGAATTTAGGTTCGTTTTTAGGTCAGAGTACCTCAAACGGTTCGGTTACACCGACCGTTAAGACGGGTGTGACCTTTGGCAAGATAACCGAAGTGTTACCGCAGTTTGTTACCGATTCTTTAAAAGAGGGCATCCTTCTTTTTGACCGAAAGCTTCATGGTTTTGCCGACCCGTCGGCAGTTTTGACCGCTCCCGAAACACGAAGCTCGTCACCCGTTAGGATAGTTCGTGATGAGCAAGGTCTTGGCTCGATAGAAGGGTTTTATCCCTGCGGAGAGGGTGCAGGATATGCAGGCGGAATAACCTCGGCGGCGGTTGACGGACTCAAAACCGCCGAAAAACTTATACAGGCAATAAACGAAAACTGAGGTGCAAAAAATGCAAAGAATACTGACGCTGTTGCTAAGCGTTGTGCTTTTGGTGTTGACGGTCGGCTGCGGTGACGGCAATGATGCTGCTTCGAGCAACGGTACATCGAGCGTTGGTTCACAGAATCAAACCGCATCGGCTGAAAACAACAGTTCAAGCCAAAGTGAATCGTTGCCTGCCGTGTCTTCGGTCGACAGTACAAGTTCAGAGGAGGAAACAACGGTGGATGATTGGAAAACACACCCCGAGGATTTTAAACTGATAGCCCTGACATACGATGATGCACCGTCGTTTTCGAATATAACCGATAACCCGACCGTAAGGATTATTAACGCTATCAACCGGTATGACGGTCGCGGAACCTTGTTTGTTGTGGGTGGAACTCTTTTGAGCAACGGTAACTCTTTGTTGCGTTATGCCGTTCAAAACGGCTTTGAACTCGGCAATCACACCCATTCTCACCAAAGCGTTTCAACAAGTGAGATAGGCAAAAATTGGACTGCTTTGGAAAATTATGAGGACTTTGCCCGTTGTCAAGAGCTTGTCAAAAAGCAGTTAGGCGTTGATATGAAGTTTTTGCGTCCTGCGGGTGTTCACGCCAACGATGCTTTGTATGAGGCGGCAGAAAATTTGGGGTTGCCTTGTGTTTCGGGCAACAGTATTCAGGCCGTTTCGGATTACAGAAGCGACACAACGCCCGAAATGATTGTTGAAAGGGTGCTGAACAACGCTTTTGACGGTGCTATAATCCTGCTTCACGGCAATAATAACCGTACCGCCGAAGCTACCGAAAGATTATGCGAAATTCTTTATAATGACGGCTACCGTTTTTGCACGGTCAGTGAGCTGTTTGAACTAAAAGGCGTTGATTACGGCACCTTGCCGAATGGTGTCATGATTTACGGAATCGACCCCGAAACGGGTGAGGTTATCACTAAAAATCGGTATTGATGTATATACTTCGTCGAGCGATGCATAAATTATCTCCACTGCGACGGTTTTAAAAACTTGGCTGCAGGGCAGGGTGGTTAAAAAGATAAGAGGGTAATTGTCAAAATCTCTAAAACACCATTTATTTATACAGGTTTTGGTTGTTGGTGCAGCCGAAAATGTGAATTGAAGAAACTTCGTAAATACACAAGTTCACCACTGCTTTAGTGTGGAGTGATACTATTGACAATAATATAACAACATGGTAAAATTTGTAATGCAATATAGTAATCTTAGATGCTAAATTGTAAATTTTAAATTATGAGGTGCGAAATATGTTTGATGATATTGGTGGAAAGATAAAAGGCTTGGCGGTGTTTATCTGTGTTATCGGAATATTTGCCGCTGTAATAAGTGGATTTGTATTTATGTCAGATGAAGATACAGTCGGCATTGGAGTGATTATTATGATTGGGGGCTCTTTAGGTGCGTGGGTTGGTTCGTTCTTCATGTATGGCTTCGGCCAACTGATTCAGAACACCGATATTTTGGTGGAGCAGGGTTAAAAGTGTTCAAAGAACAACACAGGCACATCCAATGCTGATGGGTCCGAGAAAGTTGCAGATAAAACTGATACAACAAAGTCTGATGACGTCAAGGTCGAATCTGTAGATTCAGATGATCGCTATGTTGGTACATGCGATGTTTGTGGCAGGGAGTTTATTTTGGTGAAAAACTGTACCGTTAAAGACAGCTTTGGTACATGGCAAAGGTATATGTGTGATGACTGTATGAGCAAATCAGATATTTCAAAAACAATAATTAAGATAGAGAGTTAGCGAATTTAAAGTGACGTTACAAGTTAACGATTATTAAGAGAGAGATGGTTAGTTGTGGCAAAGAAGTTGCAGTGTCTTTTATTGGTTATGGTCACATTATGTTTCGCATTGTGTTCCTGTAACAATGACAACGAGATACACAAGGGAACGGATAACGATAAATTAGTAGGAAGTTGGATACTTATAGGTGAGGTGTATAACCGATATTTTGAGTTTATGCCTGATGGCTCTATGAGGTATGCAACTGCCGTAACAACTGAAACTACTGAAAAAAACGATCAGTTCTGCGGAGAAGTGCCGGTAGTTTATTGGTACAAGGAGTTTAAAGTTGAGTCTGAGGTCGAAATCTATCCTGAGTATTCATATACCGATGGATACGGCTTGGAGTATAAAAAAAACAAAGACTCCAATGATATTGTGAGATTTACCAAAGATGATGGGTGTCGGTTTGTTTTTGATAACGAAAACACTTTTCGAATGATTTTATCGCATGAAGTTTACTATGGTTACAGATTAAAAAACTCTCTGTTGAGCGACATTGATATAAGCGAAATTTGGGAAGATGTAGGTATTGATGCTCAAGTGCAAGTACCAAATATCATAAATTTAAGTAAATCAGATGCTTTGATGCAATTGAATATGTGCGGTCTTGTATATGAGATTATTGAAAAACAAAACTCAACTGTGCCGAACGGAACGGTTATTTCCACCGAACCTCAAGAAGGAACAAGTGTGAAAGACGGATCGACAGTTAAGGTTTATGTTAGTGCAGGGCAAT
This sequence comes from Acutalibacteraceae bacterium, assembly GCA_045637775.1. Lineage (GTDB taxonomy): Bacteria > Bacillota > Clostridia > Oscillospirales > Acutalibacteraceae > UMGS172. Next base: position 9,164 of record JAZUAC010000072.1, read on the forward strand.
AAAATCGGTTGCGCTACAACATATATAAACCGGCTGATGAATAGTTTTCTTTTGCAAAAAAGAAATTGTCAATTTATCTAAAACACCGTGCGGTTTTACGCGGTGTTTTGACATTTACGACACCTCAAAAAAATATTCAAAAATATTTTGAAAAAAATTCGTTAAAAAATAAACAAAGTACTTGAAAAATCGGACAAGTTGGTATAAAATACATATGCTAATGCAAATTATAATTTTTTAGGAGGAAATTCCAATGGTTAAAGTTGCTATTAACGGATTCGGCCGTATCGGTCGTCTCGCATTCCGTCAGATGTTCGGCGCAGAAGGTTATGAGGTTGTTGCTATCAACGATCTTACCAAGCCCTCTATGCTTGCTCATCTTCTCAAGTACGATACCGCACAGGGCGGCTACTGCGGCGCAGTCGGTCAGAACCTTCACACTGTTTCTGCTGATGATGAGGCAGGTACCATCACTGTTGACGGTAAAACCCTCAAGATCTATGCTGAGAAAGATGCTAAGGATCTTCCTTGGGGCGAGATTGGTGTTGATGTAGTTCTCGAGTGCACCGGTTTCTACTGCTCAAAAGAAAAGAGCCAGGCTCACATCGATGCTGGCGCTAAGAAGGTTGTCATCTCCGCTCCCGCCGGTTCTGACCTGAAGACCATCGTCTTCGGCGTGAACGAGGGCACCCTGACCGCTGAGGACACCATCATCTCTGCGGCTTCCTGCACCACCAACTGCCTGGCTCCTATGGCTAAGGCGCTGAACGATACCTACCCCATCCAGTCCGGTATCATGACCACGGTTCATGCTTACACCGGCGACCAGATGATCCTGGACGGCCCCCACCGCAAGGGCGACCTGCGTCGTGCCCGTGCCGGCGCTCAGAACATCGTTCCCAACTCCACCGGCGCTGCCAAGGCTATCGGCCTGGTCATCCCCGAGCTGAACGGCAAGCTGATCGGCGCTGCTCAGCGTATCCCCACCCCCACCGGCTCCACCACCATGCTGAACGCTGTTGTTGAGGGTTCCGTCACCAAGGAGCAGATCAACGCTGCTATGAAGGCCGCTGCCCACGAGTCCTACGGCTACACCGAGGATGAGATCGTCTCCTCCGACATCATCGGCATGCGCTTCGGCTCCCTGTTTGAT
>JAZUAC010000073.1:0-49253 GCA_045637775.1 Acutalibacteraceae bacterium
GGAAGTTGAAAAAGCAGCTACTTGTACAGAAATTGGTTCTGAGGTAATCAAATGTACTGTCTGTAAAACTGTTCTCCAATCTCGTAATATCGATGCAATTGGACATGGTTGGGATAATGGTGTAGTTACCAAAGAAGCCAATTGCTTGAATGAAGGCGAAAAAACATTCACTTGCTCTGTATGTTCTGCAAAGGATGTGAAAACAATCCCTACCGGTGGTCATACTGAAGGTGAATGGGAAGTTACCAAGCCGGAAAACTGTACCGAAACCGGAACGAAAGAACTTCGTTGCACAGTTTGTCAGCAACTTTTGGGAACTGATACCATTGCAGCTGACGGACACCAATACGGAAGTTGGGTTGTGACAAAGCAACCGACAGCAACTACAGAAGGTGAAAAGAGCCGTGAATGTTCTGTTTGCCACGATGTGGAAACCTCCGCTATTGATCCCACCGGAATACTTCCTAAAATCATCGTATCAAGTACAAAAGGTAGTGTTGGCAACACAGTGAGGGTTACCATTTCGTTGCAGGACAATCCCGGTATTATTACTGCAAGTTTGAATGTCCGATACGACGCAACAAAACTGCAACTTATCTCTGCCGAGGACACCGGTCTATTGAATGATTCGGTTTTCTCTAACGATTTAACCCTTAATCCGTATGTTATGTGTTGGGATGATGCACTTGCTACATCAAACAACACATCAAACGGTGAAATTGTAATATTGACATTCAAGGTCTTGCAGAGTGACGCGTGCAAAACAGATATTGTTGTCACATTTGAAGAAGATGAGATTTATGATATGAACCTTGATCCTGTTTTCTTTGAAATACAAAACGGTCAAGTTGAAATTGTTGATTTTATTTTCGGCGATGTTGATGGCGATGGAATATGCAACATCAGAGATGCAACAATTCTTCGAAGATATGTTGCTAAATGGGATGGCGTAACTGTAAATGAATTAGCAGCTGATGTGAATAACGATGGCGTTGTTAACATTAGAGATGCAACAATTCTGCGCCGCCATGTTGCCAAGTGGGGCGGATATGAAGATTTGCCTTACACTGGTTGATGCTTTTTTGAAATTTTTATAAAACCTTAATTAATAAAAATATGACCTTTAAAGTATTTCGAGCTTTAAAGGTCATATGTTTTGTAAAAACGGTTGCAATTATTCAAACAGTCCATTACGGATCACTCAACAACAGCTAATATTTCTAGTTATTTAGAGTACGGTGCAAAGTTAAAGTCTGCCGGAAAGATTTTCGAGACTTTAAGCATAAAAAGTCCAAACCCGCATTATAATTGGGTTTGGACTTTTGGTGCGGATAACAGGAATCGAACCTGCACCGAGTTGCCCCGACTAGAACCTGAATCTAGCGCGTCTGCCAGTTCCGCCATATCCGCATACTATATTAAATTGTTTTTGGTAGCCGCGCTGCCGCGTGACTCTTGCGGTGCCCAAAATCGTTGGTCGCTCCTATTCGTCGCTAACGATTTTGACCGCTGCGCCGTTTCACCATATCCACATATTTTGTTTTCAACTTACTTATTATACCTTTTCGCAAGGCTATTGTCAAGAGTAAAATTGAACATCCGGTATAAGTTATACCTTTTATTACAGACAAAAAGCGCCGCAATCAGTTCACTTTGATTGCGGCATTTTATTTGGAATAAATTTTACTTAATGGGATGGTATCGATAACCTTGCGTTTAACTGTTGTGAAATTCAGTTTATCTTCGGCTCGGTATAGTAGGTCCAAGCCATGCAACCTTCGCGGTTGCGTGTTCCCAAAGCCACGGCAGGCAGTTTGTTCACACAAGCGTGATGATTTTTCTTGAAATCGTCAAACGTAAGGTCGCGGTCACGGTCGATGTTTTTGGCGGCCTTAAAGCCAATTTCATACATCCAAACACCATTATAGCCAACCTCTTCGAGCGCTTCAACAAGCTCAACCCAATTAACGTCACCCTCATACGGCAACCAATGACGCTCGTTGCAGAAGTCATAGTCCGAAACATGCAGGGTGACTATCTTGTCGCCTAAATCACGAACAAAGTCAACGTTGCGTTGGTCAAGCAGGTGGTTGGTATCAAAGCAAACTCTGAGCGCAGGGTGCTTCCCGATAAGCTTCTTTATATCACTTGAACAGTTGCCCAAGCAGGTTCTCGGAATATCCTCAACGGCAATGGTGACGCCTTTAGGCTCGGCATAAGCGGCAAGCTCGGCTAAAGCGGTGGCGGCAATGTCCAGCAAAGCCTCACGGTCTTCGGGTTTATTGGGTTCACCGCTTGGGTGAATAACGGCAATCTTTACGCCAAGCTCGGCAATGCGATCGATACATCCCTTGCAAAACTCAACGGTATAGTTCAAGATTTCCTTGTCATAGGTGGCGATGTTGAGCTTGCTAAACGGAGCAAACGGAATATGGAACGACCAAATTTTAACGGTCGGATAGTCTTGCAAACACTTTTTCACAAGCTCCCAATCAATGTCAAGGTATTTGTCGTGATTACCGTAACTCAATTCCATATACTCAATTTTGTTATCGGCGTAGGCCTTGAAAATATCGGCCACACCAAAATTGGCACTCATACAGCAGGATGACAGTCCCAGTTTCCACTGTTTGGCGTCGGTCATGGTTATCTTCCTCTTCTGAAATTTTCACCGTGATAAACCGAAGGGTCTTTTATATAACAGTTCTTTTGACGATGCTCTTGGTTCCACTTGCAAAATGCAGTCCAAGGTTTTTTGTTAATTAAGCATTGATGGTTTTCTTTGAGGTCATCAACCGTCACAGGGCGTTCACGAATAACGGCGGCACGTTCACCCAATCCACACTCATACATCCAAACTCCGTTATAACCAACCTTTTCAAGCTCCTCAACAAGCTCAATCCACTTAATATCACCCTCATAAGGCAAAACGTGGCACTCATCGTGGAAATCGTAGTCAGAAACGTGCAGAGTGACGATTTTGTCACCCAACTCACGGATAAAATCAACGTGACGATTGCGAAGCAGGTGGTTGGTGTCAAAACAAACGCGAAGTGCGGGATGGCTTGCAACAAGCTGCTTCATTTCGGGGATAACGTTGCCAAGACCGGTTCTCGGCATATTTTCTACACAAATGGTAACACCCTTGGGAGCGCCGTATTCTGCAAGCTCGGCCAAAGCGTTGCAGGCATTTTGCATACATTTATCACGGTTTTCGGGGTCGAACATATCAACACCCGAATGGATAACAAGGTGAGGAATACCCAGTTCGCCCATGTGGTCGATAGCATTTTTGGCCATTTGAATGGTATATTCCCTTGCAGGACCTGCAGTGTCACCAAAATTCACCTGCTTATACGGCATAAAGGGAAGGTGTACTGACCACAGATTGACGCCATATTGCTTGGCATTCTTGCCAACCTCGTCCCAATCGAGTTCCAAAAATCTGTCGTGTCCCATTGAGACTTCGATGTGCTTAATACCGTTTTTGGCATAAAACTCAAAAGTCTCTTTTGAAGCGTTGCCGTTCCAGCCGGTGCTTAAGCCAATTTCCCAGTTTTTTGCGTTTGTCATAACAAAACCTCCTTATTGGTACCGTAAAAAATATCATCGTGACCCGAAATCAGTTTGCAGAATTCCTCAAAATAATCCCACGTGTCGGCAATATCAAACTCGTAAGCGTGACCCCAGATATAGAAAATCTTAGGGGTATCGGGTTTAAGATTCACAAACTCCTCAGCCAATTCCATCAATCTTTCTTTGCGGTTTTCCATAACATGATAAACCGTAGGGTTGAAGCGATATAAGTTGGTCTGCGGGTCATAAGAATATGTAGAAGTGATTGTTCTGGCGTATTTTATGCCTGTGTTTTTTCTCACCAACTCAGCAACACGCTCGTTGTTGTTTACACCGCCGCCGGGATAAGCCATTCCGACCACCTCATAGCCTACAAGCTCGCTCAAATTAAGGCGATCCTCTTCGACCTGACGGATAACCTCGCTGTCATCCAAAACGGTTGGCAAAGTGGGATGTGTCAGGGTATGCGCGGCAACCTCGTGACCTGAGTAAACGGACTTCACGTCCTTAGGGTCTACCTTGTTGTGGTTTACGGTCACACCGCCACGGACAAGGGTGTTGGACCTGCCTAAAAGCTCCGAATTAAGGTTAAAGGTAGCCTTCAAGCCGTACTTATTCAATATCTCTATCAGTCTTTTATCCTGCGTTACGCCGTCATCGTAGCTGAACGTGACGGCCTTGCATTTGCCGTTGAACATAATACCACTGCCTTTAATAATATATTTCTGATATGGTTTGTGCAACCGTTATCGGTAACTTCAATAGGACATTTTGGTTGATTTTGTCAAGCACAAATCAAAATTTACCCTTTATGCCAAGGGTTTTGCGCACCATTTTGCGGAATTTCACAAAATACATTCCGATAAGCCTTGTTAAGGTGAAATCATAAATAACAAAGGCTATGTTACCCGCCGCAAAAACAATGCCAACCGTCATCCAAAATCCAAAACGGTCATTTTGGAAAACAGGCAGTCCCAAAATCTTGACAATAACAAAGAAACATCCCGCAAGAGCAAGGTTGAATGCAATGAATTTCAACACATATCCAACCGTTCTTGACGGCAGTCGTTCGATAAGCATTTTAAGTGTGGGATAATAACCCAGCATTCCCACAAACATAACAAATGCTTCACGTTCTGTGGGCAGAATGAACGATAAAACCGCCGTAACAAAAAAGCACAAAAATGCCCATTTTGCGTTAAACTCAATGGCAGGAATCATAAAAAGTATTCCCGTGAGAGCTGGGACTGTGTAGAGCATTATGGGAATATTGGTAGCCAACATCAACACAACTGCCAATGCCGAAACAACACCGCAGGTGGTTATTTTAACTGTGTTTTTCATAGCTTACATGCAGTTACAGCACATATCCATGCACATGAGACCCATACAGCAATCGCAAGGCGAACATCCAACCTGCGTCTGGTCACCGTAACCGCCTCTGCCATAAGCAGAATATCCGTTTCGACTTTGCTGCATACGGTTTAATGCGGCACGGTACTCGGCATTATCCGGCTCCATTCTCACAGCCGCCGACATGCTTGTGTAAGCAGCATCGAACCAACCTCTGCGGTACAAAACGCAGCCGTTCAAGAAGTACCACTCGGCATTGCGTTCCTCGGGAGTGACTCCGTCCAATACCTCCTGTGCTTCTTCAAAGCGACCTTGGCTGATGAGTCGGCGAACATCGTTAAAGCTCGAGCCGTCGGCCTCATTGCCTGCGCCCCAATTGTTGGCTTGATTGTTCTTTTTACTGCCGCCTGATTTACGGTGCTTGATAATGGTATCATAAGCCTCGTTGATTTCGGCCATTTTCTCATTGGCCATTTCGGCGGCGGCAGGGTTATCAGCAAAATTGTCGGGATGGAACTTGCGAGCCTTCTCGCGGTAAGCCGATTTGATTTGTTCCTCTGTGGCGTCGCGACCAACGCCTAAAATATCATAGGGGTCTTTCATTTTTTACATTTCTCCTCTTGGAAAATTAGTTTTTGTCTTTCTTTTAAGCCTTCATACAAGATGTTATCAAGTATAGGCTTGTATTTTTTTATCTCCAACAACTCGGAGTAGGTAGCACATTCAATAAAGCAGTTGTTCAGCAAAGGTGTCAGCCGTTCTTCGGCAAACTCTTTGGGGTCGGCACCTTCGGGCAAATCCTTTATAAGTGGGTTAAAATTATGTTTCTTTATATCTTTCAAAAGGTCATCGGCAACATCGCACATATAGACCCATTTGCCCAAGCAATATCCCATTCGTTCCAACACAAATTTATACTTTTCATCGGTTGGAATCATGGCAAGTATCTTGCTTACCGCCAAAGCGGTTGGCTCGGCAGCCTTGTCAAGACAACAATCGGGGTCGCTTTCGACTTTCAGTTGACTTTCAAAATACTCGTCAACCACCGATTTCAGCGCGGGATAATTTTTATAAGCCTTTTTGCTCCACCGTTTGGTGAAAAGCCTTAAAAAGCGGCAGAACATGGATTTAAAAAATCCGCTGTCATGAATATTATCAAGCACCTTCATATCGGTCAGTGCAACGCCTGCGGCTGCAGCGAGGCTTTGCGTATCTGCGTCATTTTTACAGTAGGTGCATTTTTTCAAAGGGTTCACGCGGCAACGCTTTTGTTCGTAGCCGTCACAACCGTCCCGCAAAGCCGCTGAAAGCAGCGATACAAACGCCATGTCATAGCTTAAAGAAAATTTGGAAAACATTCCGTAGGTTTTGCCCATTTCACGGCAAAGACCGCAGTAAACGGCATTGTAAATCTCAAATTCTTTAACCTTCATCTCGGGTTTGTTGACCCTGATATATCCGAACAAAACATCACCGCCTTCATTGTGGCATAATTTTCATTTGCATAAGTTAATGCTTTGTAAATTTTACAGCATTTTCTTCAAGAATTGACCGGTGTAAGACTCCTCACACTCGGCAACCTCTTCGGGAGTGCCCGTTACAACGATGTTACCGCCTCGGTCACCGCCTTCGGGTCCTAAATCAATAATATGGTCGGCCGATTTTATAACATCAAGGTTGTGCTCAATGATAACCATGGTGTTGCCTGCGTCAACAAGTCGGTTAAACACATCAATAAGTCGGTGCACATCGGCAGAGTGCAAGCCTGTTGTAGGCTCGTCCAGAATATAAACCGTTCTTCCTGTGGGGCGTTTGGCAAGCTCGGTTGCCAGCTTTACACGCTGTGCCTCACCGCCCGAAAGGGTGGTTGCAGGCTGACCGAGTTTGACATAGCCCAAACCAACATCAAAAAGGGTCTTCAACTTGCGGTATATCTTGGGATGGCTTTCAAAGAAGTACATACCCTCTTCAACCGTCATTTCAAGCACATCGAAAATACTTTTGTCGCGGTATTTAACCTCCAAAGTCTCGCGATTGTATCGGCTTCCTTTACAAACATCGCAAGGCACATAAATATCGGGCAAAAAGTGCATTTCTATCTTTATAATACCGTCACCCTCGCAGGCCTCACATCTACCGCCTCGCACATTGAACGAAAAACGGCCTGCACTGTAACCACGCATTTTGGCATCCTTGGTGGCGGCAAAAAGCTCGCGAATATCATTAAAAACACCTGTGTAGGTGGCAGGGTTTGAACGAGGAGTTCTGCCAATGGGTGACTGACTTATCTCAATAACCTTGTCGAGATGCTCGAGTCCCTTTATCTCCTTATGCTTGCCCCAAATACGCTTGGCACCGTTAAGCTCACACGCCAAACGCTGATATAAAACGCTATTGACAAGCGAAGATTTACCCGAACCCGAAACACCCGTAACGCCAATCATTTTGCCCAACGGGAACTCAACCGTTACATTTTTAAGGTTGTTTTCCGAAGCACCGACCACCGTCAAGGATTTTCCGTTGCCTTGGCGTCTGGTGATAGGCACCTCTATCTTCTTTCTGCCCGAAAGGTAGTCACCCGTAACCGAGTCTTGGCACGCACAAACCTCTTCGGGGGTTCCTGCACAAACAATGTGACCGCCGTGAATACCTGCACCGGGACCGATGTCAACAATAAAATCGGCGGCACGCATGGTGTCCTCATCATGCTCAACAACAATAACGGTGTTGCCCAAGTCACGGAGCTTTTGCAATGTTCCGAGTAGTTTTTCATTGTCACGCTGATGCAGACCAATACTCGGCTCGTCCAATATATAAAGTACACCCATAAGCGATGAGCCTATTTGTGTAGCAAGTCGGATTCGCTGACTTTCACCGCCCGAAAGCGTTCCCGAAGCACGTGAAAGTGTGAGATAGTCAAGACCGACGCTTTTAAGGAACGAAAGACGGGACTTAACCTCTTTTACTATCGGTGCGGCAATACTAGTGCTGCGTGTATCAAGCTTTAATTCATCAAAGAACTTCAAAGCATCAACAATCTGCAGGTCGCAAAGCTCTTTTATATTAAGTCCACCGACCGTAACGCTCAAAATTTCCGACTTCAATCTTGCACCCTTACAATCGGGACAGGGACATTCGGTCATCAAGGCCTCAATTTCATTGCGGGAAAAGTCACTCGTGGTTTCCTTATAGCGGCGTTCAAGGTTGTTGATAACGCCCTCAAACGGCACCGAGAAGCTACCGCCTGCCCATGCTGAATTTCGGTGGAAGGTCACTCTTTCACCCTTTGTGCCATACATAATAATTTCCTTTACCTGGTCGGACAATTCGCGGTAAGGGGTGTTTATGTCAAAGCCGTAATGCTCACCAAGACCCTTGAAATACATCAAAGCAATGGTGCCTTCTTCCTTGTCACCCCAGTTGGTTGTACCCCAACCGCTGGCTCGGACACACCCTTCGGCCAACGATTTCGATTCATCGGGCACCAGCAAAAGGGGGTTGACCTTCATAAAAATGCCAAGACCCGTACAGGTAGGACAAGCACCGAAAGGGCTGTTGAAAGAGAACATTCTAGGAGCTAATTCGGGCATGCTTACATCGTGGTCGGGACAGGCGTAGTTTTCCGAAAAGGTGTATTCCTCGCCGCCAACAACCGAAATGGTCACAGTGCCGCCCGAAAGCTTTAATGCTGTCTCAACACTGTCGGTCAAACGCTTGCCGATTCCATCCTTCAAAACAAGACGGTCGATAACGGTCTCAATAGTGTGCTTTTTGGTTTTTTCAAGCTTAATTTCTTCCGAAAGGTCGTAAACCTCACCATCGATACGAACACGGACATAGCCATCTTTTCTTATTTTTTCAATGACCTTTGCGTGTTCACCTTTTTTGGCACGGATAACGGGTGACATTATAAGAATCTTATCACCTTCGCCATTTTCCAAAATGCGGTCAACTATTTGGTCGACCGACTGTTTGACGATTTCTCTGCCGCAAATAGGGCAATGGGGAATACCTACATGAGCGTAAAGCAAACGCAGATAGTCATAAATTTCAGTAACCGTTCCAACCGTTGAACGAGGGTTTTTAGATGTTGTCTTTTGGTCGATCGATATAGCGGGTGACAAACCCTCAATACTGTCAACATCGGGCTTTTCCATCTGGCCCAAGAACTGTCTTGCGTAAGAGGAAAGCGATTCGACATAGCGACGCTGACCTTCGGCATACAGTGTGTCGAAAGCCAACGAGGATTTACCCGAACCCGAAAGTCCGGTCAAAACAACCAACTTGTCGCGCGGTATTTCAATATCTATATTTTTAAGATTGTGCTCTTTGGCACCTCTTACAATTATTTTATCGATCATTTCATACTCCCGAAAATACTTGTAATGTATATTCTATATTATTTTACTATATTTTACCCTAAAAGTAAATGCTTTTCGAGAGCAAAAGTTGAATAAAAAAATATATTTTGAATTTTTCTTGAAAAAACTTGACAATCTTATATTGTTGTGGTAATATGTTACTACACTAAAGCGCCACGGCGCAAAAATTGAACCAAAAATACATAAAGAGGGTAATATTATGAAAAAGATGATCAAAGTTTTGAGCCTTGTGCTCGCATTGCTCATGGTAGCATTCTGCTTCACCGCTTGCGGTGGTGATAGCGGTGATAAGACAACAGCAAGTGGCAACAATTCGGTTGCTGACAACGCAAATAACGACAACGGTCAGGGTGATGATACCAATGACGGCGAAAGCAAGGGCTCGGTAGTTGTTGGTTACACCATTTACAAGCCGATGAACTATAAGGATGATAGCGGTAAGCTGGTTGGTTATGATACCGAGCTTGCAGAAAAGGTTTTCGGAAATCTTGGCTATAAGGTTATCTTCAGAGAAATTCAGTGGGATAACAAGTACACCGAACTCAAGGCCGGAACTATCGACTGCATCTGGAACGGATTCACCTGCAACACCAAGGATGACGATGGTGTAGCACGTGCAGACAAGGTTGATTTTTCTTACAACTATATGGAAAACAGACAGGTTATCGTTGTTAAGACAAACTCGGCTATTAAGTCAGCTGCTGATCTTAAAGGCAGAATCGGTGTCGTTGAGAGCGGTTCGGCAGGCGAAACCTATGCAAAGACTCTCGATAAGGTCGTGTTGAAGGGCGCAACCGTACAGACCGACGGACTTAGAGAGGTAAAAGCAGGCACTGCTGATTTTGCAGTTCTTGATGCACAGCTTGCAAAGAGCTATTGCGGTATCGGCGATTACTCTTCGCTTAAGATTCTTGAAAATGTTTCGAGCGAGGTTGAGTATTATGCAATCGGTTTTGAAAAGGGAAGCGAGCTTACTGCACTTGTAAACGCAGAGCTTGAGAAGCTTGGTGCTGACGGAACTATTGCTGCATTGGCTGAGAAGTACGGTGTTTCCAACACTGCTATCAAGGATTTTTCTGATCAGAAAAAATAATATAAACACACGTACATATTGAGTATCTGAGCTGACGGGGGGAAACTTCCGTCAGCAAAAATGTTATATAGAGAGATTTGGAGTTTTATTATGAGTTTTGCTGATATAACGTTGGCGTTAGCTAACGGCTTTGCTATATCACTTTTGATTTTTGGCGTAACCTTGCTTTTCGCGGTGCCTTTGGGCTTGCCTATTGCACTTTGCTCTATGAGTAAATTCTTGCCGCTTAAATACTTAACTAAGACCATTGTCTGGATCGTTCGTGGAATACCGCTTATGCTTCAGATATTCATAATTTATTACGGTCCCGGTCTCATATCGGACGGTAATTCGTTTTTTGGAGACATAGACAGAAGTGTTATACTTCACTTTGTTGATTATCTTGAGGACGAAGGCTCTCTTGCGTATATGCTTATAACCAACGCAGGTCGTTTGGTGGCGGTATTTATTGCCTTTACCATTAACTATGCGTGCTATTTCGCCGAGATATACCGCGGCGGTATCGAAAGCATTTCAAAGGGTCAGTACGAGGCAGGATATGTTTTAGGACTTTCAAAGACACAGGTGTTCCGCAAAATCGTTTTAAAGCAGGTGATCAAGCGCATTGTTCCTCCTATGTCCAATGAAATAATTACACTTATTAAGGATACAGCACTTGCCAACTGTATCTTGATCCCTGAAATCATCATTCAAGCAAAGCAAATCTCCAATCAAGAGGTTCTTGTTTGGCCGTTGTTCTATACAGGTGCGTTTTATCTTTTGTTCGTCGGTCTTCTCACTATTTTGCTGGGCAGATTGGAAAAGAAACTCAGCTATATCAAGGATTGAGGTGACTGAAAATGGCTGTTTTGGAAGTTAAGAACATTTATAAATCCTTTGGCAAGACTGAGGTTTTGAAGGGCATCGACTTCTCTTTGGAAAAGGGTCAGGTTCTGTCTATTATCGGTTCCTCCGGCTCGGGTAAGACAACCCTTTTGCGTTGCCTTAACTCACTCGAATTTGCCGACAAAGGAACCATCACCGTAAACGATACCGTGATTTTTGACGGCGAACGCAAGGCTAAGCGTTCAGACGCTGAATTGCGTGAAAGAAGATTGCATTTTGGACTTGTTTTCCAGTCGTTCAACCTTTTCCCGCAGTATACTGTGCTTGAAAATATCACCCTTGCACCTAATCTTTTAAAGAAGGATACCCCCGAAAACAACAAGAAAAAAGCAATGGATTTGCTCGAGCAGGTAGGTCTTTTGGAAAAGGCCGACAGTTATCCGTGTCAGCTTTCGGGTGGCCAGCAACAGCGTGTTGCAATAGCCCGTGCCTTGGCGCTCGACCCCGAGATTTTGTGCTTCGACGAGCCGACCTCGGCACTCGACCCCGAGCTTACGGGTGAGGTTTTGAAGGTTATTCGTTCTTTGGCTGACGGACACATGACCATGGTGGTTGTTACCCACGAAATGAGCTTTGCAAGGGATGTTTCGGATAGAGTCATTTTCATGGACGATGGCGTTATTGCCGAGCAGGGCACGCCCGATGAGGTTTTTGGTAATCCAAAAACCGAGCGTTTGCAAGCCTTCCTTGCATCATATAATAAATAACAGACAAAAAATCCCTTGGCTTCTTGATTGGAGTCAAGGGATTTTTGTTGTGCTGCAAAGCATAAAAGCCGACCTTGGGTGAATGCCCAAGGTCGGCTTGAATTTTTGATTATTCAATTATGCCTTTACAAGGTGAATAGCGAAACCGCCAACCTCGTCCTTGAAATAGATGAACTTACGCTTGCCGTCATCCGAATAGGTGGCTGAAGCGTCATCAAACTCGAAGCCCTGCGACTTGAAGAAGGTTACGGCACGGTCAACGTCGGTAACCGACAAGGCAATGTGTCCGCACTTGCCCATTCCCATAAACTTCATAATCTCAAAAGCGGTGCCTGCAAACAAGGACTTGTTACCGTCCTTAATTTCACCACCGGTCAAAGCAGCAAAACGCTCGGTGGTGCAAACGGCTTCGGTTTCGTCAGCCGAGTTGATACCGATATGGCGAAGCTTAATGTCAAGCATTTTGAGAACTGCCTCACGAGCCAAAGCGGTGATGCCGTCCCAATCGTCATTGTCCATCATGTCGCCGGGAACCATCCAGCTACCGCCGCAGGCAATGACCTTTTTGAAATCAAGGTAAGAGCCCAAGTTATCGGGGCCGATACCACCGGTGGGAATGAATTTCATATTGGGGAAGGGACCTGCAAGAGCCTTCAAAACCTTCAATCCGCCTGCAGCCTCGGCAGGGAAGAACTTTACAACCTCAAGACCCAATTTTGCGGCAACCATAACATCACTTGCATCCGAGCAACCGGGAGTGATGGGAACATTGTTGTCAATACACCATTTTACAACCTCGGCATCAAAGCCGGGAGAAATGATGTATTTTGCGCCTGCCTCAACGGCGGCTTTTGCCTGGTCAACCGAAATAACAGTACCTGCGCCAACAAGAATGTCGGGCTCGGCTTCGGCAATGTTTTTAATAGCCTCGGCAGCACAAGCGGTACGGAATGTAACCTCTGCCACGGGGATACCACCCTTTTTAAGTGCTCTAACCAACGGCACAGCTTTTGCTGCGTCATCAATTTTAATAACCGGCACAAGACCAATGTTGCTAATCTGTTCCAAAATGGGATTCATAATACTATCTCCTTAATAGATTTATTTTTAATCAATTATACAACAAATATATCAAATTTTCAATATATCATTGCAATTTTTTCAAATTTATATCATTCCTCTTCACTTGGCATAGCAGAGGAAGGAACGGTGTCGATAATTTCGATAACACCGCTTCGACCGTAGAGCGAAGGGGTGATAAGTGCGGTGTAACCGCCACCTACGGGGCTCGACCATTCGATAGCTCGGCGTTGGGGCAAAGCGCAGGTTGAGAAAAGTGTCATCATAACACCGCCGTGCATGACTGCGGTGGCTTCAAAGACCTCCAGCTCCATCATTTTTCTTATCATTTTATTAAGTCCAAGGGCAATACGCTTGATAAAATCACCCGAATCCTCACCGTTGGGAGGGCAAGCACGACCCGAAATCCATTCCATGTATTTGGGGTTGCCTTCAAGCTCTGCTGCGGTCTTGTTTTCAAAATCGCCAAAGTCAAATTCACGAAGCTCGGGGATGGCAATAGGCTCGGTATCGGGGAACAAAACCTCGCAGGTTTCAACGCATCTTTTGAGAGGACTTGTGAAAATAAGACCCGTTTCGGGCAGTTCACCCTTAACGCGTATTGCGTCCAATTCGTCAATGCCGTTGTCCGAAAGACCGAGGTCGGTAATGCCGATATAACGACCGTCCGAGTTGCCGTCGGTCAAGCCGTGGCGGATAAAATGTATTCGGTATGTTTTCATAAAATGCCTCCGAAGGTTTGAAATTTGTGTACTTATAGGATATTTTTTGAGAAATTGCCAAAAAATTGCTATACTATTTGTATATTTTGACTCTATACAAAACGGGAAATATGTCTTATAATTAAAGTCCCAATTTTCAACAATTTACGCAATCGGGTTTGTTTGACCCATTATTATCATTATAATTGTAAAAGAACGGTTTTTCAAGAGAGGTTTTTAAAATGCTTTGCGAATTTCCTAAAATTTTATCAGAACTTCGCCGCACAAAGGGTATTTCACAGAAAAAGGCGGCCGATGAGTTGGGAATCTCACCGGCTCTTTTGTCGCACTATGAAAACGGCATCCGCGAATGCGGGCTTGACTTTTTGTTAAGACTTTCCGAGTATTATTCGGTCAGTTGCGACTATCTGTTGGGCAAAAGTGCCATAAAGAACCCCGTGGTTTACGAAATCGAGCCCGAAGCCGCCGCTTTGGATAGTATACTTAAAATAGCCAAAGAACATAATGACCAGGTGTATGATATTTTGTGCCGTGTGTCGCGCGTTGAAAGCTATCGCATGGCAAGGTCGTTGTGCGATACCGCTTCAAGAAGCAATCTTTTTACCTTTCAAATGGATGGCAAGGAGTACCGTGATATTTGCAACGGCACTTTGGGTTGCATTTATTCCGAGTTGACCGAGCTTGGCAAGGAAAGAAAGCGTTTGCCACACAATATACCTGACAAATACAGTGAGATAATCGCCCTTGCCGAAAAAGAAATGATAAAATAATGCAAAATATGCTTAAGACCTCCGTTTTCGGGGGTCTTTTTGTGTTTTTTAGGCAACACTCCAACAAAAACAACAAAAATTTAATAAAAACCACTTTACAAATCATAAAAATGAGGTATAATATTTAGAGGTAACATTTACTAAAAAAGAAAGAGTGAAGAAAATGAAGGATATTTTTACAGCACCGTTTGTTGAAGAAATGAAAAAAACCACCGCTAATATGTACCGTCTCGGTTGGGATGAGCGTAACGGTGGTAACATCAGTTATATGCTCGAGACCGAGCAGGTAGCAGAATACCTTGATCTTGATAAGGTTATCCGCACCATTCCCTTGGGCTTTGATGCAACCGACCTTATTGGCAAGATTTTCATTGTTACCGGAACAGGTAAGTATTTCAAGAATGTTGAGTTCGATCCCGAAAACAACCTCGGTATTGTTCGCATTGCCAAAGACGGCGTTACTGCCGAGCTTTTGTGGGGCTTTGCCGATGGCGGTAAGTTCACAAGTGAGTTCCCTGCACATCTTATGAGCCACATGGCACGCTTGAAGCAGGATCCCCAGCACCGCATCGTTATGCACACCCATCCTACATACACCTTGGCTATGACCCATGTTCATGAGCTTGACGATAAGAAGTTCACCCACACCATTTGGGAGATGTGCACCGAGTGTATCGTTGTTTTCCCCGACGGTATCGGTGTTTTGCCTTGGATGGTTTGCGGCAATAACGAAATCGGTATTGCCACCGCCAAGAAGATGGAGGAGTATCGCCTTGTTGTTTGGGGCTTGCACGGTATCTACGGTGCAGGTCGTGACATGGATGAGACTTTTGGTCTTATCGAGACGGTTGAAAAGGCTGCCCAGCTTTATATGCTGACCGCACATATGCCTCATGTCAACACCATTCTCGATACCGAGCTTCGCGATGTTATCGAGCACTTCGGTCTTCCTTACAGAAAGGATTTCCTCAATCTGTAATTTTTGATTTGCAAATTAAAACCGCTATGAGATTTTCTTCTCATAGCGGTTTTGTTGTATATAAATTATTCCTGATCCACAAAGACCTTTTTGATAGCCTCTAAATAGCCGTAACCGTAAAGGTCGTCGGGCAAAAGGTAGCTCGACTCGGTCCACTCATTCCAAGAGTTCACCGTAATAAGCGGTACGGGCAACTCGTGGGTATCGACAAACTCTTTTGCGGCACGGAATGCTACTTCAACATTTTCGGGGGTGTTGTTGGTGCATATCCAACGCTTGCCATACTCGGTGTGACGGGGTGAATTGTCCCAACCTACCGAAACATGCGGGAAATAAGGAACGCCGAAATTATTGTAAAAATTCTCCCAACCTTGCTTTACCCACTTGAAAATCTCGTTATAGTCGTTGTTCATATTGACCATATGAGCAAACTGATAACTTGCCAAGCTGTCATAACCAACGGTGTCGATGATTTCTTTCAGTCCAACCTTCAGCTCACTGCCGTCAACACCCGAAGCATTGACCGTGTTACTGCCCTGAGGGCAATACTGCAAATGAAGTCCGGCAAAGCCTGCCTTGACTGTCTCCTCACGAAGCCAATCGATAGCCTTTTTTGCTTTTTCAAGACCGCCCAAGCCGTTTACAAAAGCAGGGGTATCGTAAATCATCAAAATCGGCTTACCGTCAATTTTATAATAGCTCGGATGACCGAAATAGTTGTCAATCCAACGGCGGCCAATCTTCTGGAACTGCTCAAAGGTAACACCACCGCGCCAGATAAGGGTATTTGCAACGTCTGAAGAAGCAAGATGCTTGCACCAGGTGTAGTTGGCATCGTGGTTTGCCCACATAATATAGAACTTCATTTTGTCTACATTCTTGGCCTTCAAGAAGCCGTCGTTAAGGCACTGCTCCAAAAACGGACGGTCATCATACCAATACCAATCGTAGATAAATACATTGACACCGTGCTTAGTTGCAAGTTCGATCTGCTGTTCCATTACCTCGGGGTCGGCCTCATCCTGAAAACCAAGCAACGGCTTTCTGGGCCAATTGTGACCCTCTCTTATACACTTCGCGTCGCGAACGGTCTGCCATTCACCCATTCCCTCGGGCCAAAAAATGCGTGTTCTGGGTTCTTTGCCTGTATAAGCAGGCCAAATAAACGCTGCTATATCATATTGCTTTTTCAATTGGTTATCCCCCTTATACTTTTGAAAAGATTATACTTCCAAATCCCACAAAAGTCAACACAAATATAACAAAAACATCAACCTTGTGTCACCTTTCATAAAGAAAAACATAAAAAACAATAATATAATGCGAGGAGAGTCGAACCCGACTCTCCTCGCATTAAAACTCCTTATTTTACAGTCAACTTATAAGCGGTGGTACGGCGGTAAATTTCAGCCTTTTTGAGTACAGGTGACGGGAAATGAGCAAATGAGGTTGCATTGGGATAGCCTTGAGTCTCAAGACAGACAGCACCATTTTTCTCATAGGTAACACCGTACTTGCCGACAAACGGCTTTATGAAGTTGCCTGAGTAAATCTGGCAACCGGGTTGGTCGGTATAGCAGACTATTTCAATACCGGTCTTGTCGCTGTAAAGGCGTGCAAACTCGCGGTAGCCCTTGCCATCAAGAATAAAGTTGTGGTCAATACCGCCTGCTGCCTTGACAGGTGCATAATCGGCCGTAATGGCATCGCCAAGGTTTTTACCCTCGCGGAAGTCAAACGGTGTTCCGCGAACTGCAAGGATATTACCGTTGGCAAGACAGTCTTCGTCGGTCTCGCAGAAAGCCGAAGCCGACATCTGCAGGGTATGGTTAAAAACAGTTCCGGGATTCTCGGCACCGTTAAGGTTGAAATAGGCGTGGTTGGTGAGGTTTATCACGGTGTCGGCATCGCTGATTGCGTAATAATCAATCACCAAAGTGCCGTCCAACTTCAAAGAATAGGTAACCTGCACATCAAGGTTGCCGGGATAACCCTCCTCACCGTCACGGCTCAAGTAACTCAACTCGATGGTGTGATTATTGATGTCGCGCACATTGAAGAAACGGTGGCTAAAGCCAACATTTCCGCCGTGGAGATGGTTGGGACCGTTGTTTATTGCAAGATCGTATTCCTTGCCGTTAAGGGTAAATTTACCGTTTTCAATGCGGTTGCCGAAACGACCAATGACGGCACCCATGTAACCAATACTGCCGGTGTAAGGCTCGACATTGTCAAAACCAAGCAGAACGTCGGTGTCGTTTCCGTCACGGTCGGGACCGCAGAACTTAACCAATGTAGCACCGAAATCGGTGACATAGGCCGTGTACTTGCCTCTTTTAAGTTTGTAGAGTTTAGCTTCTCTTCCCTCGGGGGTCATACCAAATGATGTTGACTTAATCATAAACAAACCACCTTTTAATTAATTGAAAATAATTTTTTTGCATTGTCTGAGGTGATTTTTAGCACCTCTGAAACGTCAATATTTTTGATTTCGGCAACCTTCATCGCCGTGTAGTAGATATATGCCGAATGGCAGGTCTTTCCGCGATAGGGTACGGGTGAAAGATAGGGCGCATCGGTTTCAAGCAACAATCTCTCAATCGGCACGGCCTCAACCGTTTCAACCAACTTTCGTGCATTGTTGAAGGTCACAACACCGCCAACACCGATATACATTCCGAGTTTCACCAACTCAAGCGCCATCTCGCGGCTACCCGCAAAGCAGTGCAAGCTGCCCTTTGGCTTAACCTCTCGCAGAATGTCAAGGGTATCACCGTGAGCCTCACGGTCGTGGACAATGACAGGTAAGTTCAATTCATTTGCCAATTCACACTGACGACGGAAAACCGCTTTTTGGGCTTCTTTATGCTCGCTTGCCCAATAATAGTCAAGACCAATTTCGCCAATGGCTACAACCTTCGGTCGTTTCACAAGCTCCAAAAGTCTTGCTTCGTCAAGCGATACACCTTTGGTTTCCACCAACTCGGGGTGAATGCCTACCGCAGTGTAGCAAAAGGGATGCGTGTCAGACATTTTGAGGCAATTTTCTGCCGAACCATCAAGGTCGGTAGAATTGTTGATAATATATCCTACGCCGTTGTGGGACAAAGTATTCAGCAAATCATCACGGCAATCGTCAAAACGCTCATCGTCATAATGCGCGTGGGTATCGAAAATACTGCCTTGTGGCGCAAAAAATTCTTGATTTAAGTCCATTATCGTACCTTTGCACCGGCAGGAACACCGTCGAGGAATACTACCTTAACATCATCCTCACCCGCATCGGCTGCAAGAATCATACCGGCCGACTCAACACCGCACAAAACGGCAGGCTTGAGGTTGGCAACGCAGATAACGGTTTTGCCGACAAGATCGTCGGGAGTGTACCACTTGGCAATACCCGAGGCAACGGTTCTTTCCTTACCGCTACCGTCGTCCAAGGTGAGTTTCAAAAGCTTTTTAGCCTTTTTGATAGGCTCGCAAGCCACAATCTTGCAGGCACGCAAATCAACCTTCATAAACTCGTCAAAGGTGATTTCATCAAGGAATGCAACGCCTTCAGCCTTTTTAGCCTCAGCCTCAGCAGCCTTCATAGCAGCCTCTTGTTCGGCGGCAAGTTCAGCCAAAATCTTTTCGGTGTCAAGACGCGCGAACAAGGGCTGACCCTCGCCTACGGTGTAGCTTTCAACCGAGCCAAACTCCAAAGCATCGCAATCGCACTTAATCTGTGCAATGATTTTGTCCGAAGATTCGGGGCAGATAGGGGCAATCAACTGTGCAAGAATGCGGATACCTTCAAGCAAATTGTACATAACGGCAGCAAGGCGATCTTTACTAGCCTCGTCTTTAGCCAATGCCCAAGGCATGGTTTCGTCAATATACTTGTTGCAACGGCGTGCAAGGTTCATCATAGCCTCGCAAGCATCGGCGTTGCGGTATGCGTCCATCAGTTTTTCATACTTTTCAACCGTTTCAAGCGCAGTGTTACGCAAATCGGTGTCAAACTCGTCAAAATCAGCATTGGGCTTCCCTACAGTTCCGCCAAAATACTTATTGGTCATTGCGATGGTACGGTTTACAAGGTTTCCGAGGGTGTTGGCAAGGTCGGTGTTATACTTATTCATAAAATTCTCATAAGTGATAACGCCATCCTGAGCAAACGGCATCTCGGAAAGCAGATAGTAACGCACGGCATCGGTGCCGAAACGCTTAACCATATCGTCGGCATAAATAACATTGCCCTTGGATTTACTCATCTTGTCGTCACCCGACAAAAGCCACGGATGACCCAAAACCTGCTTCGGCAAGGGCTCACCCAAAGCCATGAGAATGATAGGCCAATAAATGGTGTGGAAACGGACAATATGCTTACCGATAACGTGCAAATCGGCAGGCCAATATTTCTTATAATCGTCAGATGATCCGTCGGGGTTATAGCCGATACCGGTGATATAGTTGGTCAAAGCGTCAAGCCAAACATAAATAACATGCTTGTCGTCAAAATCAACGGGGATACCCCATTTGAAAGATGTTCTCGAAACGCAAAGGTCGGAAAGACCGGGTTTGATGAAGTTGTTGACCATTTCGGCCTTGCGGGATGCGGGTGTGAAGAAATCAGGGTTGCTCTCGTAGTATTCAACCAACTTGTCCTGATACTTGGAAAGCTTTAAGAAATAAGCTTCTTCTTTAGAGTCGATACAATCTCTGCCACAGTCAGGGCATTTGCCGTCTTTAAGCTGTGAGGGAGTAAAGAACGACTCGCAAGGTACGCAGTATTTACCCTCATACTCACTCTTATAAATATCGCCCTTTTCATAGAGCTTTTTGAATATCTTTTTAACGGCATCCTCGTGGTCAGCATCGGTGGTGCGGATGAAACGGTCGTAGGTGACATTAAGACAGTCCCAAACCGATTTAATTTCGCCTGCAACGTTGTCAACCAACTGTTTAGGGGTAAGACCCATCGAGATTGCGTTTTCCTCAATCTTCTGACCGTGTTCGTCGGAACCGGTGAGGAAACGAACGTCGAAGCCCTTTTTACGCTTATAGCGTGCAATCATGTCGGCAAGCACAATATCGTAAGAGTTGCCGATGTGAGGCTTTTTTGAAGCATAGGCAATAGCCGTTGTGATGTAAAATTTCTGTTTTTCCATAAAACAATACCATCCTTTGCGCTAATGAGGCGCTAAATTTTTATACGCCGAATGAAAGCGCATAAATTTACATTTTATTTTACCACATTTTAGCTATATTTACAAGCCAAAATTATAATAAAAATCAAACCCAACAGTCGCAAAGAGTGTTGGGTTTGATTGGTTATAATGATTACAGGTTATCAAGATAAGTTAAAATATCGTGGAAAAGGTCGGTCGAACTGTCTTTTTTCAAGTACAACGGATGGTGAGGATGTCCTTTGGCTTTTGATCTTGCACCTGCGGTGTACCACCTTGCGCCAAACCTTTCACCGCGCACTATCATATCCTTAACGCAATCCTTTAAATAGGGGCGCTTTTCGATAATAGTACCCCAAGCCGCCCAAACCGAAGGCTTGTGTCCTTCGCCGTAGGAGGAAAGTATATACTCAAACGCCTTCATGTTTTCCTCGTGCATGGGTGCGTTAAAATCGGGGTCCATGTCATCGGGATTGGTGGCTCTTTGAGGATATACATTGAACATTATAAAGGAATCATACCCGTTATGTAGCGCAATACGCTCAACACTTTTAAGCGTATTGTCAAGATTGTCGGGCTCGGCGGTTGAGGGGTTTATTCCAATGCAGATAAGCGGATTTTTACCTCTTGTGCCCAAAATATAACGGTATTCCGAATATCGGCAGGGGACATAAAGCCATCGGGTTGCATCATAATCGTGTTGAGTGGTGTTTTCCTCACTTAATGCTTGGTCAAAGGAAAGTATCTCAACACTTTGCGAAACGCCTGACGGAATATGCATCAGTCAATATCCTTTCCGCAGCAACGCTTATATTTCAAACCGCTTCCGCAAGGACAGGGAGAATTTTTGCTGACAACACCTTTACCTCTAACGGTGGTGTTCTTATCAACCTTTTCTTCCTCTGCAACCTTCTGACGCTGCGGTTCCTCATCCTTACGGCGGATTCTTGCACAAAGCACCATTTTGGTGGTATCCTCGCGGATTGATTCGGTCATGGCATTGAACATATCATAGCCTTCATTACGGTATTCAACAACAGGGTTGTGCTGACCGTAGGCACGAAGACCGATGCCCTGACGAAGCTCATCCATAGCATCAATATGGTCCATCCAATGGGTGTCAACACTGCGAAGCAACATAACGCGCTCAATCTCACGCATCATCTCACTGCCGTATTCCTCTTCCTTCTTGTCACAAATGTCAAAAGCTCTGTTTTTGAGCGTTTCAACAATGTCGTCCTTGTCGAGCTCGTTCAGTTCCTCGACAGTGTATCTTAAATCGTTCTCACCGCAAAGCCAACCGAGGAAATGATTACGGAGTCCGTCAAAATCCCAATCGTCGGCAACACTGCCTGTGAGATAGGTGTCGACAGCCGATTGAACGGTGTCGCTCATCATTTTTCTGACGGTATCCTTAATATCCTCACCGTCAAGCACGCGGTTACGCTGGGCATAAATAAGCTCGCGCTGTTTGTTCATAACATCGTCATAGTCAAGAACATTCTTTCTGATGCCAAAGTTGCGTCCTTCAATTTTTTGCTGAGCGCCTTCAATAGACTTGGTGAGAATGCCTGTTTCGATAGGCATGTTTTCGTCAACCTTCATCATGTTCATCATGTTGTAAATACGCTCGCCACCGAACAAACGCATAAGGTCATCCTCAAGCGAAATGTAAAAACGGCTCGAACCGGGGTCGCCCTGACGACCTGCACGACCTCTCAACTGGTTGTCGATACGGCGTGACTCATGACGCTCGGTACCTATGATAAACAAACCGCCTGCCTCACGAACCTTTTCAGCTTCGGGTTCAATTTCAGTCTTAAACTGCTCGTTAAACTTCTGATATTCCTCGCGAGCCTTCAAAACGTCGGTGTCATCGGTTTCTGCAAAGCCGGTTGCTGCCGAAATAAGCTCTTCGGAATATCCCATTTTGCGAAGCTCGGATTTTGCAAGATACTCGGCATTACCACCAAGCATAATATCGGTACCACGGCCGGCCATGTTGGTGGCAATGGTAACAGCACCGAATTTACCTGCCTGAGCAATGATTTCGGCTTCCTTATCGTGATACTTTGCGTTCAAAACATTGTGCTTGATTCCGCGTTTTTTAAGCAGTGCACTCAAAATCTCGGAACGCTCGATAGAAATGGTACCGACCAACACAGGCTGACCTTTTTCATGGCACTCCACAATGTTTTCAATAACTGCATTGAACTTGGCACGCTCGGTCTTATAGATAACATCCTGCATATCCTCACGGATAACGGGCTTGTTGGTGGGTATCTCAACAACATCAAGCTTGTATATCTGCTGGAACTCGTTGACCTCGGTCATGGCGGTACCGGTCATACCTGCAAGCTTGTCATAAAGACGGAAGAAGTTCTGGAAGGTGATGGTAGCAAGTGTCTTGGATTCGTGGGCAATGGTTACGCCCTCTTTGGCTTCAATAGCCTGATGCAAGCCTTCGTTGTAACGACGACCGTACATGATACGACCTGTAAACTCGTCAACAATGAGAACCTCGCCGTCTTTTACAACATAGTCAACATCACGCTTCATAACACCATAGGCACGGATAGCCTGCTGAATATGGTGCGAAATGGTGATGTTTTCGGGGTCGTTAAGGTTTTCAAGGTTGAAGAATGCCTCAGCCTTTTTCACGCCGTCGGGAGTAAGGGTGCAGGTCTTGGCCTTTTCGTCAACCACATAGTCACCGTCGAGACCCAACTCCTCATCGGTCTTTTTGTTGTCAGTCTCGCGAATGCGAACACACTTCAAAGAGCGTGCCAACTTGTTGGCCGAAACATAAAGGTCGGAAGACTTGTCACCGCGACCCGAAATGATAAGCGGAGTTCTTGCCTCGTCGATCAAGATAGAGTCAACCTCGTCGACGATAGCAAAGTTGTGACCTCTCTGTACACGCTGTTCTTTGTAAATGACCATGTTGTCGCGCAGATAGTCAAAGCCCAACTCGTTGTTGGTGCAGTAGGTTATATCTGCATTATAGGCAATTTTCTTTTCGTCGTTAGACATTCCGGGGACAATAAGTCCGACAGTCAGCCCCAAAAAGCTGTAAACCTTACCCATCCACTCACTGTCTCGGCGGGCAAGATAATCGTTGACGGTAACAATGTGAACACCCTTGCCGGTCAAAGCGTTGAGGTATGCAGGCAGGGTGGCAACCAAGGTTTTACCTTCACCTGTACGCATTTCACTGATACGACCTTGGTGCAGAATGATACCGCCCAAAATCTGAACAGGGAAGTGCTTCATAGAAAGCACACGCCAGCTTGCCTCACGGCAAACGGCAAAGGCATCGGGCAAAACAGCATCCAAAGGTTTGCCTTCGTTGAGCTGTGCTTTTAATTTGTCGGTCATGCCTTTGAGCTCATCATCGCTCATAGCGGCATATTTTTCTTCCAACGCCAAAACCTGCTGCTGTAACGGCTTTATGCGCTTGATTTCCTTCTCACTGTAATTTCCGAAAAGTTTTTTAAGTAAACCCATTTTAAAATTTATCTCCTTGAGGTTATGTTTTACCGAAAAATCGGTTAAAATCTATATTCCATATCAGTATACCACATAAATATTAAAATTTAAAGTCTTTTTAGTAGTTATTTTAACTATTTATACCACTAAAAACAAAAGGCAGATGTCAAGCATCCGCCTTTTTTCGGTCAAGTGTTGAATTTCAGATGTTTTCGGGTTTCTTTTCAAGCTTTAAGGGATAGTCGCCCAAGTGCTCCATTTTAAAGCCGTTTTTCTTGTACTCCTCATAATCAAAGGCTTCAAGCTCATCAATGGCAAGCTTGTGGAACTCGTAGAAGTTGTACCACCACTCATAGCCCGAACCGAGTTCGGCATTGAGGTAGGCATCGGCTATATCGCAAGCCATTGCCGGTGCAACATAGAACGCACCCATCGCCAGAACATTTACGCCGTTACCCGTGATAGCACGCAATGCCGCAGGAACACTCTCAACAACGCCTGCATGAACGTGAGGGCATTTGCTTGCCGCAATATGGATGCCCATACCTGTTCCACAGAAAAGCAACGCTCTTTCAAACTCACCCTCGGAAATTTTGGCGCCTGCTCGGAGACCTACACGGTGGAACATCATTTCAGTGTCCTCTGTGTTTGGGTCGGTAACGCCGACATCGGTAACCTTCCAGCCCTTTTCTTTAAGGTGGGCAACAACAGCCTCTTTAAGCGGAAAACCGGCAAAGTCGGCACCAACAAGGATGTATTTGTCTTTAACTGTTTTCATTTTAATTACCTGCCTTTTTTATTTTTTTCGTAGGGGCGCTTCACGAAGCGCCCGATTATATTCATGGTGGGTTTCGGCGGGCGATTCATGAATCGCCCCTACATTATGCTGTTATTCAAAGCTCTCGACTATCCTCAAAGCCAACGGTTTCTTGGTTGGCGGATGGATGTCGTTGGTCTCGGAAATATCGGCACTTATTACAGTTTTCGCATTGTGGGTCAGATTGGACACATTGAGCTGTGCCTTTTGGACGGCAAGCCAGCCCTCGTCATTTAGTTTACTGTCAAGGTTGGCAATCTGCACCACCGTAACGGGTAAATCGGGGTCATTTACCTTCTCCCTTGCACATTCGATAAATGCAACCAACATTTTGTCGAAAATTGCACCCTCTGCGGGGGATGTATTCGATTCACCCTGATAGTAAACCATTCGGTTTATGGAATATGGGAAGATACGGCTCAATGAATGCTCATAAAGGAATCCTGCGTCGTTCCATTTTGAAAAATCCTTGTGGTCACCATGCTTTTTATCCTCGAGAATGAAAAATTCTTCTCGGTCGGCAATATCCTTTGGTAACCAGCTTTGAATAACCGAAGCACCTTGATAACACGCGATGATTCCCACCGCAATGTTTTTTTGACGGTTTATTTCCTCAGCAATATGGTAGCCGATTGCCGACCAGTTGCCCGCCGTTTGGGCATCACACTTCACCCAACCGTCGGCAGTTTTGAAAAACTCGCCTTCTTCGTGGCGGTCAATGGTGTAAAGTCGCATAAGGTTGTTAGCGGGATGCGGTTCGTTTGCCTCGGTCGATTCGTGCAATTTGAACTGCAGATTGGACTGACCGCAAAGCAGTATGACCTCGCCGACATAAATATCGTCACGCGTTTCGGTTTCAGTGCCGCATTTTGCCTTTAAAGCATAGGGGCCGCCACACTGCATTTTTGGGAAAGTGACTTGCCATTGACCGTTTTGAGCCGTTGTTTTGAGCTTTTGTCCGTTGAAGGCGACTGTTATTTCACCTTCGCCCTTTCCATAGACCTTTATCGGCTTGGAGTGAGGGAAAACTGCACCGTTTGAGAAAATCTCGTTCAAGGAAAAAATCATAATACGCCGTTTCCTTTCAAAAGCTCTTTAGCAACATACTCTCCATACATTTTCAGAACTTCGGGGTCGGGGTGTACACCGTCAACCATGTGTTGAGCCTTGAAATCGGCATCGGTGGGGTCAAAGCCGATATTCTCACCGTTTATAACGCGGAAACCGTAGCGGTAAAACGCCACCTCTTTAATAGCAACTCGGTAGTCGTTAAGTCGTTTTTCAATCTTGTTCGAGGCTTCGTCGTGCCGCCTTATGGGTGTGATGAAAACAACGCCCGATTTTTCGTATCTTACCTTAAGACCGCGGCAAAGCACATCCAAAGCGCCGTAAAAACTTATATCCTCGCGGTCGGCAAGTGTGCCCAGCGGCACATTGGTGCCAAAATCGTTGGTACCGATAGCAATAAGCACAAGTGCTGCATCGTTTTCACGGTCAAAGGTCTTGACCAATGCCTGCTCGGGCAAAACCGTGCTTTTTGAACTTATCGAAATTCCGTTTGTGCCATAGTTTTCAACAAGCTTTAGACCTAAACTCGCACAAACATAATCGATCCACTTTTTCTCGGCAACCGAGTTGGGACAATCCTCACCAACTGCGGTATATGTTCCGCGTGTTATCGAGTCACCGTATGCCACAACCTTGGCACTGTTGTAGGAAATTTCTTGCGGATTAAACCCTGCTTCGCCGTTTAAACCAAAGGCGCTGAACACAAAATCGCAAACTGTGGTTGTATCATAAAGACCATGTGGATGGTGGTCGCAATAAGGCTTTACCACCCTTGCGATTTTTCCGCCTGCCGACTTAACCATTTCAAAAAACGGCTTGCCGTTTTCAGAATAAGGCACATAGCGGTCGGCTGCACCGCAAATAAGCAAAATAGGGATTTCTGTTTTGGCAAGTGTTTCGGCATTGTCAAGCGGATTACCTTTAAAATCTTGCCAATTTTCTTCGGTGATTCCGTATATCGCCTTGCATTCTTCCCAGCAATCGGCATCGCCAAGCCCTGAATATTTTGCACCGGGCCAAGAGGCAACATCCAAAACCGGTGCATCGAGATAAAGCATGCCGACACATTCGGGGTACTTTAATGCAAAGTTGCAGGCATAAAGACCGCCACGGCTGAAACCGAACATAGCGGGCTTTTTTGAAAGACCATACTCTGAGGTTGCAATGTCGTAAAACTCCTTCATCATATCTATCGACTCGGGAGCACCGTACATATCGCTCACACAGTGGTAAGCAAGGTAAAAGCCTTTGTCCAAAAGTGCTCTTTCGGCAAAGTTGAAGGCGGCAAAAAACTCGGTCTTCCACACCCAAAGGTTACCGTCGAGTGGTTTTTCGGGGCAGATGATAACACTTTTTCTGCCGTCGATATAAAATTCTATGCGTTTGCAATCCTCAAGTGCCATTAAATCTCGCCTCCGATAATCATTTTAACAAGCTCATAGGCAAACAGATAGTGCATTTCACGGGTTGGGTGGTTGATGTCGTTACTCAAAAGCGAGGTGGTGTCTACTCCTGCTTTGGCCATCTGTTTCCAAATGGCGTAGCAATCGCACACGGGAACATCCATTTCAGTGCACAGTTGCCTTGCTCGGTCGATGTGAAGATCCATTGAGGCGCGTTCCTCATCGGTCGATTTGGCAACGATGACATCGCGAACTTTGGGCTGCCAAACGCGTTGATTGACCTTCAAAGCCATGGTGTTTGGGGTCATGAATATTACCGCCGAGCCGTTTTCTTTTATTCGGGTGAAAATCTCACGAAGCGATGCAATGTATTCCTCAACTTTATCGGCGCCGTAGGCGGCATCGTTAAGACCAAAGCACACAACGGTCAGGTCGGGGTTGTATTTTAAAACGTGATTATCCAATCTTTTTACGGCCGAAACTGCTCGGTCTCCGCTGATGCCTGCGTTGATAATGGTAAACGGCACACGCGGGTAAAGGATATTTAGCATCTGCTTTACGCGGTTATGATAAGCACTTTCGGGGTCGTAAACCGTATCGACATTGCCGGGGTCGATGGGATAAAGCTCAAAGCAGCCTTGGGTCACACTGTCACCCAAAAAAGCAAGTGTTATGGGCGATGCCGAGTAAATATTGCTTTGCTTGTTAATGATTTTTTCAACAACGGTCATAAAATCATCCTTTCGTTAAAGACTTTCGTCACGCACACCGAACACCGTGAAATCGATAACACCGGGACGCATACCCTTTGGCCATTCGAACACCGTCAATCGCACACGCTCAACCGAAACCGTATCAAACGCACGGTAGTCGATGTTCAGTTCAAGGTCGTTTTGCGATGCATCGTAAAGTGTTACCCATTCATCGGGCTTGTCAATATCGGGGCACCCCTCAACGGTGTATTTCATTGGGGTTGGAACGCATCCGTTAGCATAATCGAGTCCCAGATCCTTCCACATTACGCGGTAGGCAGACACAAGATAAGGGGCTTGCAGTTCAACCTCAAAGGCAGGTGTCGGGTCGGTTGCTTCGGGCTCCCAGAAGGTTTGCATATTTTCATCCAGCGCATAAAACGGCTCGTGACCATAAACAAAAGATGATGCACGGCACATACCCCTTTGACGGCAGGTTAAGGCATAAAGACCCGCATCGTTACTCTTTACGGGGTCGGGTGAAACACCCGGTGCCCACTGAGGTGTGTCGGTAACTCCATGAGGACAGTATATCTCACCGTCCTCGTTTATGTCAAGCAGATCCATACCGATACGGCGCTCATACATATGAGTGTAGTTGAGTGAAATGGTGTAAAATGCCCAAAGTGTTCCGTTTGGACCTTCGGTAACGCATCCGTGACCCGCGCCACGGATAAGTCCTTTGTTGTTTTCAATAATTGGGTTGTTTTTCTGCAGCTTAAAGCCTTCCATGGGGCTTACATCAGAATAATAGCAACCCATACAATAAGAGCCGTATTCTGTTCCTGCGGCGGCATAGATAAGATAATATCTGCCGTTCTTTTTATACATCCATTGGCCTTCAATCCAGCCCAAACAGGTGTCCTGACGCTTTTCGCC
This sequence comes from Acutalibacteraceae bacterium, assembly GCA_045637775.1. Lineage (GTDB taxonomy): Bacteria > Bacillota > Clostridia > Oscillospirales > Acutalibacteraceae > UMGS172. The sequence continues at coordinate 29,127 of JAZUAC010000073.1, forward strand.
AAAACGCTCCCACTCGTTATCGGGGTTAAAGGTGTGGATGCAGATTATATCGCTTTTAAGGTGCGTGGGGTTGTCGGCATCCAATTCGGCGGCATAGGTGCCCGTTATAAAGCTACGCTTGTGGGTACCCTTGGTGCATTGGCAGAAATACATATAAAGCCGTCCGTCATCATCCAAAAAAAGCACCGTATCGGCAGGGCAAAATTCACTACCGTCAAGCTTCACAAAGCTTCCCAAAAGCTCAAACGGGCCCAAAGGAGAATCACCGATATACAGTCCGTTGGTGTGCGAGGTCATAAGGTATCTGCCTTTAAAAGGCACAACGCAAGGACTGTAATTGGCTTTATGATTATTGTTATATGGGTCGGTGTGGTGGTGCTCCCAATGGATAAAATCCTCACTCACCCACGACATTCCGTAGGACGGATAAAGGTACCATTTACCGTCCAAATAAAGCACCGACGGGTCGGAAATCGAACGGTAATCGGTTATGGGATTGCCCGTAAACTTCATGACCGCCCAGGTTTCCTCGGCACGGTATATGTTGGGGATAGACAACGGGTTGCAATATGTCTTTTTATAATTGGGTGTGTTAGCCATACAAAGTACTCCTTTCGGGGTAAAAGTCTTCTCAATTTCATCATAATGCCGTCCAAAATATAAGTCAATATAACTATCTTGAAAACATGCGCCAAAAATGTAAAAATATTGGCTAAAGCCAATTGAACCATTGACTTTGCAAAATGCGATGTGCTACAATTAGCTTGGATGTTGATTGCTTCAAGGAGTGAGACGCGAATGACGGTTAATTTCAATGAGTTTAAAACAACAGGTAACAATACACTTGACCTTGTAAATGCTTTAAAAACGTGTAAAAATATTGGCGCAAATGAGCTTGTTTTCAACAAGGGTGTTTATGAGTTTGATGATGAATTTGCCTTGGAAATTCCGCTTTGCGTTGCTAACCACGGCGAAACGGGATACCGAAAAAGTGCCTTTTTGTTGCAAGGCTTTGAGTCGTTTACAATAAACGGAAACGGCAGTACCTTTGTTTTCAAAGGGATAATGAACGCTTTTACCCTTCTTGACTGCAAATCGGTAACCTTGAAGGGGTTTTCGGTGGAGTTCCCCGACTACCCTTATCCCAATGGCTTTGTCACCAACATCACCGACGAATATTTTGATGTTAAGTTTGATTCCGACAATATTTTGGTCAAGGACGGCATTTTGTATGTCAAAAGCGGTGCGTTCTGTGACAAGGTACATTGCGATGTGCGCTTTGACGGCGAAACGCATGAAATAGTTCGCGGTACGGGTGATTTTTCACTTGGAAAAAGCATGAATCAAATGGGGTGCGTCAGGCTCCCAAACGGCGATTTCAGGTTTTTCAATCCACCTGTATTTCCGAAAAAGACCGATGTTTTTGGGCTTTTAACCGGAATTAGACGCGCTTCGGGAATTTTGCTTGACAATTCCCACGATACCGTGATTTCGGACGTAACCATTCACAGTTGCATCGGAATCGGCATCATGGCACAGTGCTGTCACAATATAACCGTTGATAATTGCCGCGTTACCGCAAGTGAAGGTCGCTATGTTTCAAGTGCTGCCGATGCCACGCATTTTGTTGCTTGTACAGGACTTGTTGAGGTTAAAAACTGCTTGTTTGAGCACATGCTGGACGACGCCTTAAACGTTCACGGAATATACACCAAGGTGGTAAAAAGCGCCGAGGATTTGGCGGTTGTTAAATTTATGAACGCAGCCTCGGTCGGCATTGATATTTACAAGGTGGGTGACACACTTGCCGCACTTGACCCTGAAACCCTGAAGCCGTTTGCCGAGGTTAAGGTGGTTGACAGCACCTTGATAAACCGCGAGATTACACAACTCAAATTCAAGGAAAACATCACCTTGCCCGAAGGTTGCATTATCGAAAACCTTACCCGATACCCCGAGCTATTGTTCCATGGCAACACAGTGCAGAATAACCGTGCAAGGGGTATGCTGATTGCCACCAACCGCAAAGCAGTGGTCAAAAACTGCCGCTTCCACACATCAGGGTCTGCCATTGTGCTTGAGTGTGACGGAAAGTTTTGGTTTGAGTCGGGTGCCGTGAGTGACCTTACGATTGAAGACAATGTTTTCGACGATTGCCGTTATGCAAATTGGGACAAGGGTGTGATTTCCGCTCCCCAAGGCAAACAGACGGTCAACGGTTTTTACTATCACGGCAAAATCGAGATAAAAAATAACACCTTTAAAGGTCATAACGATTACGATGTTTATGCCGATAATGTTGCCGAGTTAGGTTTTAAAGGAAACAAAAGCGACCGCCCTGAAATCAAGCTTTGCCATGTTGGAAAGACCGATATCGATGACGGTGTAATAATAATTTAAAATTCAAGAAAAAACGGTTGAGAACATGAAAATTCTCAGCCGTTTTTGTGTGTTGTATGGCATGGTCTCTGTGCCTTGTGCAAGATTTTCGTCAACCTGTGGAATGTAGAGTTATCGTCCTTCACAAATCAAACTGCAAGTTTTCCTAAAATACTGCAAATAATTGTTGAAATTTCTTTGGGTTTAATGTATACTGTTACCGATTAGGGCACTAATTTAATATATGTACAAAAAGGAAGATGAAAAATGTATTCGGATATTATGGATTCGGTTGGATTTGTAAAGTCGAAGGACCCCGAAGTCGGCGCCGCAATGGAGCTTGAACTTGGACGTCAGCAGTCTAACATTGAGCTTATCGCTTCGGAAAACTTTGTTTCTCCCGCAGTAATGGCAGCAATGGGTTCGGTTCTTACAAACAAGTATGCTGAGGGTTATCCCGGCAAGCGTTACTACGGCGGTTGCCAGTTTGTTGACATTGTTGAGGACATTGCACGTGACCGTGCTTGCAAGCTCTTCGGTGCAAACTTTGCAAATGTTCAGCCCCACTCGGGTGCACAGGCTAACCAGGCGGTTTACTTGGCACTGCTCCAGCCCGGTGACACCGTTATGGGTATGAATTTGGCTCACGGCGGACATCTCACCCACGGTTCTCCCGTAAACAGTTCGGGTAAGCTTTACAACTTTGTTCCTTACGGCGTAAACGATGAGGGTTACATTGATTACGATGAGATGAGAAAGATTGCAGAAGACTGCAAACCCAAACTCATTGTTGCAGGTGCTTCGGCTTATGCTCGTGAGATTAAGTTTGACGTAATTTCCGACATTGCAAAGTCGGTCGGCGCTCTCTTTATGGTCGATATGGCTCACATTGCAGGTCTTGTTGCCGCAGGTTTGCACATCAACCCCTGTAAATATGCTGATGTTGTCACCACCACCACTCATAAGACCCTTCGCGGTCCCCGTGGCGGTATGATTCTTTGCAACGACGAGGAAATCTTCAAGGCCATTAACAAGGCTGTATTCCCCGGAAACCAGGGTGGTCCCTTGATGCATGTTATCGCTGGTAAGGCCGTTTGCTTTGGTGAGGCTTTGACCCCTGAATTCAAGGCATATCAGGAACAGATCATCAAGAATGCCGATGCTTTGGCAGGTTCACTTATTGCCGAGGGTATCAACCTCGTTTCCATGGGCACCGATAACCACTTGATGCTTCTTGACCTTCGCGGTACCGGTGTTACCGGTAAAGAACTTGAGCATCGTCTTGACGAGGTTAATATCACCGCTAACAAGAACGCTATCCCCAACGACCCCGAAAAGCCGTTTGTTACCAGCGGTGTCCGTCTTGGCACTCCTGCCGCAACCACCCGCGGTCTTGTGGAAGAAGATTTTGTTGAGATCGGTAAGGTAATCGCTCTTTGTGTTAAGGACTTCGATAATAAAAAGGATGAAATCAAGGCTCGCGTAGCCGCAATCTGCGCAAAGTACCCCTTGTATAAATAATCACCTTAAACTACTTGATTTTAAGTGGTAGAAAGTGTAAAATAACAATGTAAATAAATTCTTGGAGGAATTTTAAAATGTTAGTATCTGCAAAAGAAATGCTTAACAAAGCAAAGGCCGGCAAATATGCAGTCGGTCAGTTCAACATCAACAACCTTGAGTGGACCAAGGCCATTCTTCAGACCGCTCAGGAGCTCAACTCTCCCGTTATTCTCGGTGTTTCCGAGGGTGCAGGTAAGTATATGTGCGGTTACACCACCATTGTTGGTATGGTAAACGGCATGATCAATGAGCTTGGCATCACCGTTCCTGTAGCTCTCCACCTTGACCACGGTTCTTACGAAGGCGCTATGAAGTGTATCGAGGCTGGCTTCTCTTCCGTAATGTTTGACGGTTCTCACTACCCCATCGAGGAAAACATCCAGAAGACCAAGGAATTGGTTGCAATCTGCGAGGAAAAGGGTCTTTCTCTTGAAGCAGAAGTTGGCGCTATCGGCGGTGAAGAAGACGGCGTTATCGGTTCGGGCGAAGTTGCAGATCCCGAAGAGTGCAAGATGATTGCAGACCTTGGTGTTACCATGTTGGCCGCAGGTATCGGCAACATCCATGGTAAGTACCCCGAAAACTGGGCAGGTCTTTCTTTTGACACTCTTGATGCTATTCAGCAGCTCACCGGCACTATGCCCCTCGTTCTCCACGGCGGCACAGGTATCCCCGCTGATATGATCAAGAAGGCTATCTCTCTCGGCGTTTCCAAGATCAATGTTAACACCGAGTGCCAGCTTGCATTTGCTGCAGCTACCCGTGAGTATGTTGAAGCAGGCAAGGATCTTTCCGGCAAGGGCTTCGACCCCAGAAAGCTTCTCGCTCCCGGTGTTGAGGCTATCAAGGCTACCGTTAAGGAAAAGATGGAGCTCTTCGGTTCGGTAGGCAAGGCTTAATCTCTGAATTTATAATTTAGAACGGCTCAAAAGGGGCGTTCTGTGAACGCCCTTGGGCGAACGCAGTTCGCCCCTGTGTTATTTTTTAGTGTTACAGGTGATATTATGGCAAAAAGACCGTTGCTCGTTTTTGCGGGACAATCCAACATGATGGGTGCCGCAGTTTACCCTCAAAGTGAGCAGATTTATTTTGAAAATTCATTTGAATATCTTCATAAACCCAAAAGAATGGGTGAGCCTTTTGGTTCTTTCAAAAACTTCGGTTTTCCGTCGGGTGAGTTTTCGTATATCGATTTAAAGGCGGCTTACGGCAATATAACATTGCCGCTTTTTAAAAGCACGCTTAACAATTATGAAAAAAATACCTACTTCTGCCCATCTATGGCTAATCTTGAGGATGATGAAGCAAAAACGACCGAGATATTCAACTCGTACAGCGAGAGAAACGCAACGGTGGGAACCTGCCTTGCTCCTTTTGTTGTAAAGGGGTTGGAAGAAAACGGTTATCCTTGTTGTTACGCCCATATTGCAAAAGGCGGCGTACCGATAAGATACTATCTTGAAGGCGGTGCGGCAGATTACTTCGACCAAAAGGTGACCGACTTTTTCAAGGATTCGGCAAGAAAGTTCCCCGATGACGATACTTCCGATAAGATTCTTTTGTGGTTGCAGGGTGAAACCGATGGCGCAAGCAGTTACGAATATTATTTATGCCAGTTAGAATTATTGTGGCAGAGGGCAAAAAAGCTCGGATTCACCAAATTCTTTATAATCCGCATCGGCTATTGGGGATTGAAATCCATTTCGGAAATAATGCGTGCGCAGGAAGATTTTTGCAATCGAACCGAAAAAGCTCACATTATCACACGCGCACTCTCGTTCTTCAAGTATCCAACCTTGAACGAGGAGGGTTGGTTCAAGACGGAACCTGCATCGGAATACTGTGATTGCCGTGACAGTTTCAAAGGCTTTAACAATAACCACGTAAACGAAAAAGGCTTTAAGGTTATTGCTGAACACGCAGTGCCCAATATCATCAGAATCTTTAATGGTGAGGAGCCTGTTTTGGAACCTGAAAACATAATACCGCTTATTTAAACACACAAAAGGGCTGTTCAAATTGAACAGCCCTTTGATTTAAAAAAAACGGTCACAGAACATTAAGCTCTGTGACCGTTTTAGTTTGTGTTTAGAACAAATGCTTTATTTTCGAAAGATCAGTGTTATTTGAATCATTTTCTACGCGGTCGTCGATGGGAATATATTCATGAGGACGAACGGTGCTCTTGTAAGCAGGACGGATAATTCTGCCGCCTGTCGTCAGTTCCTCGGCGCGGTGGGCACACCAACCTGCTACACGCGAAGTAGCAAAGAGTGCGGTGTACATCTCGACCGGCAGACCCATCATTGAATAAACAAATCCGGAATAGAAGTCGACATTGGGGCAGATAACCTTACCGCCACCCTTAACTTCGGCAAAAAGTGCGGGTGAAAGCTCGGCAATTTTATCCATCAATCTCAACTCATCCATTTTGCCCTTCTTAATGGCAAGGTCTTCGGCACTGCGACGAAGCAAAACTGCTCTGGGGTCGGACAGAGTATAAATTGCGTGACCCATACCGTAAATAAGACCTGAACCGTCGAAAGCCTGCTTTTTGAGAATCTTGCGGAGATACTCAGCAATCTCGTTTTCGTCTTCCCAATTCTTAACATTCTGCTTGATGTCTTCCATCATTTCGCAAACCTTGATGTTTGCGCCGCCGTGCTTAGGTCCCTTCAAAGAGCTTACCGAACCGGCAATGGCCGAATAAATATCGGTTCCCGAAGATGTCAGAACTCGGGTGGTGAAGGTGGAGTTGTTACCGCCACCGTGCTCTGCGTGAAGCATAAGCGCAAGGTCAAGCAAATGCACCTCTTCCTCGGTGTAGCTTGAATCGTGACGGATGATATGCAAAATGTTCTCAGCCGTTGAAAGTTCGGGCTTCGGGAAGTGCATATAAAGGCTTTCCTTATCGTAAAAATACTTTTTAGCCTGGTAGGCGTAGGCAACGATAATAGGGAAGCGAGCAAACAACTCGAGGCTCTGACGCAGGTTGTTTTCGATAGAATTATCATCGGCCTTTTCATCAAACGGCGAAAGTGCCAAAACTGCACGCGAAAGGTTGCTCATGATATTGCGGCTGGGCAAACGCAAAATCATATCCTCGGCAAAATAATCGGGCAACTGACGCATTGAGCCGACAACCTCGTTAAACTGCTTCAATTCATTAGCAGTGGGAAGCTTACCCATCATAAGAAGATATGCAACCTCTTCAAAACCAAAGCGATTTTCCTTGATGCAGTTATCAACAAGATCTTCAACCGAATATCCGCGATAGGTCAGTTCGCCGTGGATAGGCATACGTTCACCTTCGTTAAGAAGATAGCCGTGAACATTACATATTTGTGTCATACCGGCAAGAACGCCTGTGCCGTCAGAATTGCGGAGACCGCGCTTGACGTTGTAGCGTTCAAAGTCCGATGCGGGAATTGTGTTGTGCTTGAGGTATTCCTTGCTCAAGGTGTTAAAATAACCCTCGGGAATACGATATTCTTTTTCAGACATAATGACCTCTCATTTTAAACCCACAGCCCTTGCGGGTTTCTTAAAAATTTTAAGTTATTGGGCAATATTCTACTAAAAAAATTAAAAAAAGTCAAGCAAAAACCTTCAAAACTTAATTTTCTTAACGTAAATACTTAATTTGTGCGTGCCGCTGCTAATAAAATAAGCCAACCGCCTTACTTTCTAAAGCAAACGGTCGGCTTTTGGCTTAGATTTTAAGGTTTAGTTTTTGAGGCTTTGCAACGGTGCGGGAATTCTTCCGCCGCGGGAAATAAACTTCGCGGGAGAATAACGGCTTACGGGCATTACGGGACCCGAACCGAGCAATCCGCCGAAGTTAAGCTCCTCACCAACCGAAAGACCGATAGCGGGAATAACGCGAACGGCAGTAGTCTTTGAGTTGACCATTCCAATTGCGGCTTCATCGGCGATGATAGCCGAAATAACCTCACTGGGAGTATCACCGGGAATGTTTATCATATCAAGACCAACCGAGCAAACTGCTGTCATAGCCTCTAATTTTTCAATTGTCAAAGCACCGCTTCTTGCGGCATCTATCATGCCTGCATCCTCGGTAACGGGGATAAATGCGCCCGAAAGACCGCCAACGTGGCTGGATGCCATAACGCCACCCTTTTTAACGGCATCGTTAAGCATTGCAAGGCAGGCTGTGGTTCCACAAGCACCAACCGATTCAAGACCGATTTCTTCCAAAATATGTGCAACCGAGTCACCAACTGCGGGGGTGGGAGCCAATGACAGGTCGATAATACCGAACTGAACACCCAAGCGTTCACTTGCTCTTTGAGCAACAAGCTGACCCATGCGGGTAATCTTGAAAGCGGTACGCTTAATCAAATCAGCAACACCCGAAAGGTCCAGACCTTGAGCCTCGGGGCGGGCCAAAGCGGCACGGACAACACCGGGACCCGAAACGCCGACATTGATAACACAGTCGGGCTCACCGGGACCATGGAATGCGCCTGCCATAAAGGGGTTATCTTCAGGAGCGTTGCAGAAAACGACCAGCTTTGCAGCACCAATGCACTGACGGTCGGCAGTAAGTTCTGCGGCCTTGCGAACAACATTACCCATCATGGCGATAGCGTCCATGTTAAGACCGGTTTTGGTTGAACCGATGTTGACCGAAGAACAAATGTGGTCGGTAATGCTCAAAGCTTCGGGAATGCTTTCGATAAGCTCTTTGTCGCCTGCGGCAAAGCCCTTTTGAACAAGTGCCGAATATCCGCCGATAAAGTTTACACCAACCTCACGCGCAGCCTTTTCAAGTGTGATTGCGAACTTCACAACCTCTTTAGAACGGCAGGCGGCGGCAATCATTGCGATGGGAGTAACCGAAATACGCTTGTTGATAATGGGAATGCCGAGTTCTTTTTCAATTCCTTCACAAATGGGAACAAGGTTTTTGGCCTTGGTGGTTATCTTTTCATAAACACGCTGGCAGGCTTTATCTATATCACTGTCGATACAGTCGAGCAACGAGATACCCATAGTTACGGTACGGATATCGAGGTTCTCGTCCTGTATCATACTGATAGTTTCGAGAATATCTCTGGTTTCTAACATTTATGTACACCTCAGATTCTGTGCATTGAGTTAAAAAGGTCTTCGTGCATAACGTGAACCGTCATACCGATCTCCTCGCCCATTTTGGCCATTGCATCGCTGAAATCACCAAAAGGAACATTGATTTTATCAACATCGCCAATCATAATCATACAGAACATATCCTGCAGAATTGACTGTGAAACATCAAGGATGTTGACATTGTATTTTGCACATTCGGTAGATACCTTGGCAAGAATTCCAACAGCATCCTTTCCAACAACGGTAAGTACTGCTTTCATAGAAAAACACCTCTTAAATTATTTTCATAATATTATACCACATTTGTAGGCTAAAGTAAACAGTTATTTACGCTCTTTTTATGTTGAATTACGACGACAAAGGTTATATAATGACCTTAACGAAATCTCAATGAGGTGATGTAATGATTTTTGAAAATATAAAAATAAATACACATCTTGCAGAGTCGGCAGAGTTACTCCTTAAAAAGTATGCAAAGAACGATTGTGACGGCAAGGCTTTTAAGATTGAATTTATCAATGATGCGGAGTTAAATAATGATACCTTCCGCATTGAAGTGGGCGATGACGATATTTTGGTCTTCGGTAACACGGCGGTAGCCTTCAATGCTGCGGTCGGACATATTTTAAGAAGACAAAACCAATCACTCGAAAGTGCGACAGTAACCTTTGAAAACAACTTTCGCTCGGTGTATTTTGCCAACCATTTTTATAACTATTACCATGCTTCGCCTATTGATGAGGTGTGCGATTATATCGAAAGTTTGGCATTGTGGGGTCAATCGGTGTTGAGCCTATGGTTTGATATGCACCATTTCAAAAGCATCAACGACCCTGATGCACAAGCCATGCTCGAAAAGATGAACGCTCTTTACAAAAAGGCCAAAAGCCTTGGTATGAAAACCTGCTTGTCACGTTTGGCAAATGAATACTACTGTGAAATCGATGATAAGACTTTATTAGCCGAAAATTCACTCGAGGGTGGACGGTATAAGTACAACCCTTGCGGCTTTTATTATACCGAGCTTTGCCCTTCAAAACCGCAGGCCGAAGCTCGATTGATGCAGTCTTTAGACGAGCTGCTAAAGGCTTTAAAACCCGCAGAGCTTGACTACCTTGTTTTGTGGCCTTATGACCAAGGCGGTTGCACCTGCAAGGAGTGTTATCCCTGGGGGAGCAACGGATTTTTCAACCTTTCAAAAAAGCAGGCCGAGTTTGCCAAACTCAACCTGCCTAATATTAAAGTTATTTTGTCGTGTTGGCGTTTTGACCACTTTACAAACGGTGAGTGGAGTTCGCTTTTGCCGAAACTCCAGAACGACGGTGCTTGGGTCGATGCTTTAATGGTCGATATTGGCTCACATCTGCCCGAGTATCTTAAAACCATTGGCAAACCCGTCTATTCGTTCCCCGAAATAAGTATGCGTGGTGCTACTCCGTGGGGTGGCTTCGGTGCCAATCCGTTCCCTGTTGCATTGGCAGAGCAGTTTAAAGAAACAAGGTCGCTTTGTCAAGGTGGTTCGCTTTATTCCGAAGGCATATTTGAGGATATTAACAAGGCGGTTGCGTTAAGCTTGATGCAAAACTCTGACACCGACCCAAAACAAATTGTGCTTGAATACTGCAACTACCATTTCGGAACCACCCATGCCGAGGCTATCTGTGACATTGTTATGAGACTGGAAAACACCTTATCAAGAGGAACATATATGTCCAACGGTGAGCGTAATGACTACCCTTCGGGCAAGCCTTTGGGGTTGCATTCGTACAAAATTAAAAACACCGATGATGTCCAAAGCATTGCACGGGATATGCAGGAATTGGATAAATCTCTGCCTCAATCGGTGAGAGATAATGCCCGATACAAAATGATTTTTGTCCGTGCGGTGGGAGACGCGGCTTTGTTGAAAAACGATGGCATGCCCAACCAAGAAACCGACGATATTTTCTCACAGCTTATCGAGATTTATCACTCGGAAAATGCTTTTTATTTTGTGTCACCGGTAACACGAAACAGCATTATGGAAAACCGCGGCGAAGGTGTTTGAGTGCATCTTAATGTTGAAATTTTAAAATATGTGTGGTAAAATATTCGTAATATCACTAAAACCTTGAAAGGGATATATATGGCAAAGAAGAAAAACGAAGAAAAAAAGTTCACTGTTAAAGATAGCATGATATTTGAAAGATCTGATCGCAAGAAGGCCGACGAGCAGGGGACTGCAGCAAAAAAGTCAAAAGCGTTACCGATTGCTTTGGCAATTTCCCTTGCGGTTGTTATACTTTTTGTCGGTGTGCCGTGGTTGGTTGTTACCATTATCAAATCGTCAAACAGTGATATTGTAAACGATGGAAAGCCCAAATTCACATATGAACAGATGGTTGAAAAGACAACGCCGACCGAGGCGGCAACCCAGTTGTTTAATATGAAGAATCCCGACCTCACCGATCAACAAGCGGTTGAGAAGATGATAAGGTACCTGGGTATTGAAAATGAACTGGGCAAGTTCACGGTAGAAGTAAGGTGTACCGAAAAGCCATATACCATCATATTGACCTTTGAGGATGCACATAAAACAGTTGAAGCGGGAGAGGTTGACGCCTGGACCAACAGGGTGGCATCTTATGCAAGTGCAATACTTGCTTTGACTGATGATGTGGCGCAGGTGCGTTGGCTGTCACCTAACGAAAGCGGACTGTTGGACGGAGCAGGCTTTACGAGGGATGATGCCAAAGATTTTTTCAATTTGGGCGTTCCCGCAATCAAGTTTGCCGAGAGTCCCACAACCGTTCAAGCAATGCTTAACATGTTGGGAATTGATATTTACTGATTACAGTGATTATAAACAAAAAAGAAAGGATTGGTTTGCGCCAATCCTTTTTCTTTATATGGTTGTTATTTTGATTTTTTGTCGGCAGGGTTCTTTGATTTAGTGGATGTTTCTTTACGGTGTTTGAGAGTTGAAACTGTTATAGCAATCGAAACCGAGATGACGGCAATTCCGATAACGATAAACACTATTACTGTGGAAAGTGTGAAGCCTTGAGGCAGGTAAATGACTCGCGTATCATCAACCGTTACCGTGATTTTATCATGTGTGCCGCCTACAAGGTAAGGCTTGCTGCTGCTTAAAGAAGTATCACTGCTATCCACTTGAACTATTGCCATAACGCTGCCAACACGTAATTCTGTTTGATCGGCAGAAGCAAGTGTATTATTATCGATAAAAACAGTATCTATCAATGAATCGTCTATCATGATTCGGCTGTATTCGGTGAAATTTTCACCCTTAACGGTCAAAATCTCGTTTTTATCAGAAGTGACATCGGTTATAATGATATCCCTCACACCAAGCTTGAGTTGTGTGGATTTATAGGGAAATTCTTCTTTTCCGCCATATGCGTAATTTTCGCCGTAAAGCATGTCATACTGCAAGGTGTGTAACCAGGTGGTGTACTGCTCATCATCGGCAAAGTTTTGATGCAGTTTGGTGAGTAGTCCGTCATCATATCCCAAAAGTTCAAGGGTGTGAGCGGAAATTTGATGAGCTGTGAGATTTTGGTCGTTCTTTTCGAGACCGATATTATCCCATATTATATATTCTGTGGCGAAAAGGTCGCCGCTTTCAAGATCTTCTGCGTCGATGGTGAAGCTGGGCAAATGGTCACCGAACATTACAACAACGGTACGTTCGTTACGCTCTGACAACGAATTTAAAAGGTCGCCGACGAATTTGTCAACCTCGTTAAGTTGGTTTATATAATACTCAAATTCCTTGCGCACGTCTTCGTCATCTTCAAAGCCTTTGGTAATGGAAATGGGGTATTTTTCATCATAAACAGAAGGGTATTTTCCGTGCGACTGTACAGTTATTGTGTAAACAAAGTCAGACCCCTCGGTTGAATCGAGGCAATCGTTGATATTACTCAACAAAACATTATCCTTAGCCCAACCGTTAGGTGTAAACTCAACATCCTGCATATATTCCAATGCGGTAAATGTGTCAAAGCCCAGATTTGAGAAAACAATGTGTCTGTCATAGAAAACGGCGGTGTTGTTGTGCAACGCGTGGGTTGAATAACCGTGGTTTTTAAGATTGTAGCATATGCTTTCACAAGGGTGGTTCTGCAATATAGTCTTATAAGGGTACTCACCCATACCAAACGGGCTTAACGACATTCCCGAAATAACTTCAAACTCGGTATTTGCTGTTCCCGCACCAATGGAAGGAACACTTATATAGCCCGAGGAAAACTGCTTGTGCAAAGCGGTGAAGTTGGGGATAGGATCTTCCGAAAACTCAACCGTTGAAAGATGGTTTACATCAAAAAATGTTTCAAGCTGTAAGAATATAACATTGGGTGCCGCCTCTCCGTTTTGCACAAGCGAGGCATTGTTTTTTATGCTTTGGTTGTTATTGGCAGCTGTTTCCAATGCGGTGGTGATTGCGGTAATGTCTTCCACGGTATATTTTTCCGGCTCGGCAATACCTGTGTCTAAAACACTGCACAAGAAACAGTAGTTAAAACCATACTTCTTATATGCATCGGCATGATTTTTGGTGTAATCGGTCAAAAGAATTCCGGTGGCGCGGAATGTGATAAGGCTGACGAGCAGGACAGCAACATATATTGCCGCCGAAATGCCTTCCTTTAAATAGTTGACCTTGGCTTTGGGGAATTTGATGCACATCACGACCAAAGCAAGTATTGCAAGCGATATAACCCCGATCACAAGACCAATCTCAAAACCGTTAAGATACTTGGTGATGAGGCTGATCTTCACAACCTGAAGGTCGGCGCCCTCTAAAGGAGTTATTCTCATGGCAAGCACAACACAGTTGGCAATGCCGAAGCCTAAAAACAGTGCACCAAAGAAGAAGTAAAGGAACAGTCTGCGTTTGAAAAGCGAGCAGATCGCCATAACTGTTGTAATTATCAAACAGTTGAACAGGAACGGAAGAGGACTTTGTACAACATGCAGTATTCCCTGCCACAGCGAATGGCGTTGCAAACACTCAATGGTAAAATTCAATAGCACACCCACAACAAGTGACAAAACCCAAGGTGTGTGACCAACGAACAAAACGGCAGTTTTGATTTTATTTGAGCAAAGCGAAACAGTGTTATTCAACTTTTCTTTAAATTCCATACAATTCACCTGCAAATCAAGTAATAAACTTACGATAGGTTTTTTTGTTAAGACTGCCATGTTAAGACTGCCATGTTAAGATATATATTTACAAACATTGTATCACATAATTGTAATTTTTTCAATCCGCCTTTTAATTTTTTCAAAAAACAATAACTATTTTATGCAAAATTTTCTGTTAAGCTATAAAAATTATGAAAACCGGCCAAAACCACTTTAAATTTGGATGTACTTGTGATAAAATATAAAGATAATGTGAAGGTAAATATCTTTTTGTTGTAATTGGAGAGAAACAAATGCTTTTAAGTGTCAGCGGACTTTCAAAGTCCTATGGTGACAATTTACTTTTTGAGAACATTGGGTTCGATATTGAGCCCGATGATATTGTTGGTCTTATCGGTGGCAACGGCTGCGGTAAGACGACGCTTTTTCGCATAATTTCGGGTGAAGAGCTGCCTGATACGGGTGGTGTTGTCCGTAAAAGCGGTGTCACGGTGGGTGTACTCAATCAGCACGCCTGCCAAGGCTCGCAAAAATCAGCCTATCATGAGGCATTGTCGGTTTTCGACGAGTTGTTGCGATTGGAAGACGAGCTGTCCGATGTAACCTTGCGTCTTGAAACCAACCAAAGCGATGAGCTTATTGAGCTTCACCACAATTTGCGCGAAAGGTTTGAGGCAATGGGTGGCTTGACCTTTAGAGCAAGGACTAAATCGGCATTGATGGGACTTGGTTTCTCGGAGGAAGAATTGAACCTCACTGTACCCTCACTTTCGGGAGGGCAGAGGTCTAAAATAGAGTTGTGCAAACTTCTTTTGTCGGCGCCCGATGTTATTCTTTTGGACGAGCCGACCAACCACCTTGATATTGATGCCATAGAATGGCTTGACGGGTATATCAAAACCTGCAAAAAGGCCGTCATCATTATTTCGCATGACCGATTTTTCCTTGATCGTGTTGCCAACCGTATTTTTGAAATGGAGAATCATAAGTTATACTGTTGTGACGGCAACTATACCAAGTATCAAAAGGTTAAAGAGGAACGCAAGCTCACAATTCAGCGCAATTATGATAACACCATGCGTGAGGTGAGCAGAATTGAGCGAATTATTGAGCAACAACGCCGTTGGAACCGCGAAAAGAATATAAAAACTGCCGAAAGCAAGCAAAAGCAGATTGACCGAATGCTTAAAGACCTTGAAATTCCCGACAGCGAAAAAGAGGGTATGAGTCTTTCATTCTCGGCAGCGGTACGAAGCGGTGACGAGGTTATGAGGGCTGAATCGCTTTCCAAAGCGTTTGACGGAAGAACATTGTATAGTAATGTATCGCTTAACATCCGTAGGGGAGACCGTGTGTTTATTATCGGCTCAAACGGATGTGGCAAGACCACGCTTTTGAAACAACTTTTGGACAAAACCCAGGTCGAATACGGCGTCGGTGTATCGGTTGGATATTTCGACCAGCATCAACGCGATTTGCACCTCACAAAAACTATATTCCAACAGCTTCGCGATGATTACCCCACAATGGGCGATACAGCGTTGCGAAGTGCCCTGGCACTATTCCTTTTTAAAGGTGATGAGGTTTTTGAAACCATCGACACCTTGTCGGGCGGCGAAAGGGCAAGGGTTGCTTTGTGTCGATTGATGTTAAAGCACAACAATCTTTTACTGTTGGACGAGCCTACCAACCATCTCGATTTGGAGTCGCGTGAGGTTTTGGAGGAGGCTTTGGACGGCTTTGACGGAACCTTGATTTGCGTATCGCACGACCGTTATCTTATCAACCGTTTGGCATCCAAGGTGATGTATTTTGAAAACGGCACCGTTAAGATTTTGGACGGTAACTACGATAAATATTTAGAGGTGCGTGAGGTTATATCGGCACCTAAAACCGAAAAGGTTGCTTCGCAGAATAAGAATGAATACCTCCGCAAAAAAGAGGAGGCATCAAGACTTCGTAAATTAAAAACAGCCTTTTCCAAATGCGAGCAGGAAATAGCCGATACCGAAAGCTTGCTTGAAGAAGTCAATGCTCAACTGTCATCCGACGAGGTTATTTCAGACTATGAAAAGGTGGCCGAGTTATCGGGCAAAGCCGATGAGCTTAACACCAAGTTAGAAGAACTTATGTTGCAATGGGAAGAGCTTGGCGCAGAATTGGAGGCGTCGATATGAAGACCTTGTATGTTTCTGACCTTGACGGGACGCTTTTGGATTCAAGCGGGCATTTATCGGATTTTACCGCCGATACATTAAATGAACTCATAAACGGCGGAGTGAATTTTACGGTCGCTACGGCAAGGAGTGTATCCTCGGCGGCAGGTTTGCTTGACAGGGTTAATCTTAATATTCCTGCGGTTATGATGAACGGTGTTTTCTTGACCGATATACCTCAAAAGAAGCAGATTTATGTAAACCGGTTTTCGGATAACGTTGCAAAAAAGGTTATAGATGTATTTTTAAGGCACGGTCGTCCTCCGTTTGTTTACAGCTTTAACGGTGAGTATATCGAAACCGAGTTTACCGAGATCAAAAACGAATATGAACGTCAGTTTGTTGAAAAACGTCAAAAGCTTTACCGCCGTTTTGAAAAGGTTGACCGTTATAATGTGAACGGCAATGTTGTTTACATCAACGGTATTGATCGTAAGGAGACAATGCAGGCGATTGCCGACGATTTGAGGAGTATTGATGAGATAAGGTTTTCTCATTATCTCGATACATACAGTGGTGACAAATATTTTGTCGAGGTGTATATTGAGTCGGCAGGCAAGTGGAATTCGATAAAGCGTCTTAAAGAAATGTACGGTTTTGACCGCGTAGTGGCGTTTGGCGACAACGGAAACGATGTTGAGATGCTCAAAAATTCCGATTTGGCGGTGGCGGTTGGCAATGCTTTACCGCCGGCGTTTGAGGTTGCCGATGTCGTTATTGATACCAACGATAACGACGGTGTGGCTAAGTATCTTTTAAAGCTTAAAAGTGAAAGGAAGTTATAAAATTGGGTGCTAAACTCAAAACGGAAGCCTTGCGTGAGGAAAAGTTCAGGAAAATGACCACCGAGCCGGTCGAAAAACTGATTTTAAAATTGGCAATACCTACCATTATAAGTATGCTGGTCACCACTTTTTATAATATGGCTGATACATATTTTGTAGGTAAAATCGGTGCGGGTCAGCCTGATATGGCTGTTATGCAGACCAAAGCTCAAGCGGCGGTCGGCGTTGTTATGTCACTTATGGCAATTATTCAGGCTTTTGGCTTTTTCTTCGGTCACGGTTCGGGTAACTTTATCTCCCGTGCACTTGGTCAGCACGATGAAAAGTCGGCCGAAAGGGTGGCTGCTTCGGGCTTTTGGTATGCCATGATTACGGGTTGCGTAATCTTGGTATTTGGTTGGATATTTGCCGATGAGTTGGCGTTGCTTTTGGGTGCAAAAGAAGCATTTCTTGATTATACCGTTGACTATATGAAAATAATACTTTTGGGCGCACCTATTATGATGGCCTCGCATGTGCTTAACAATCAGATGCGTTTTCAGGGCAATGCGACCTATGCCATGGTGGGTATTTCGGCAGGTGCGGTGCTTAATGTCGGTCTTGATGCTTTGTTTATTCTGGTGTGGGATATGGAGGTTATCGGTGCGGGTCTTGCTACCATTATCGGTCAGGTTGTAAGCTTTGTTCTATTGTTTATCGGAGTCGAGAAAAGTGACTGCATCAAGATTCGCCTCAAAAATCTGCGCTTTAATAAAGCAACGGTCGGCGAAATCTGCAAGGGCGGTCTGCCTTCATTGGGAAGACAGGGTCTTACAAGTGTTTCAACTGCCTGCCTTAACCACATGGCAGGTGACTACGGTGCCATTGCTTATCCGCTTATTCCGGATGCCGCAACCTCAGCCGTTGCCGCTATGACGGTCGTTTCTCGAATTATGATGTTTGCTGCATCAACACTTATTGGCTTCGGTCAGGGATTTCAGCCGGTTTGTGGATTCAACTACGGTGCAGGTCTTTACAGTCGTGTCACCAAATCGTTCTGGTTCTGCGTTAAGGTGGCGATAGGATTTATTTTGGTTATAGCAGTTCCCGCTTATATTTTCTCGGGTGACATTGTGGCACTTTTCCGAGGAAACGACCCCACCGCGTTGGAAATAGGCACCAAAGCCATGCGTTGGCAGATAATAACCTTCCCTGTAATGACATGGGTGGTTATGAGTAATATGATGCTTCAAACAATGGGTCGAGTTTTAAGCGCAACGATACTTTCAATTTCCCGAAACGGACTTTCGTTTATTCCCGCGGTCATGATACTGCCGCTGGTTTTGGATCTGAATGGTGTTTTGCTTGCACAGCCCGTTGCCGATATTGTTGCGTTGCTTATGGCGATTCCTTTTACCGTAAAGGTGTTGAAAGAGCTGTCACAGGGTGATAAACCTGTAAATTTAGAACAAAGATAGTAAATTGTTGCAGTTTTACCATAAAAATTGTGAAAAAAATAACGAAATTTTAAAACTTTACTATTTACTTCACAGTTGAAAAGTGTTATTATAAATGTGTACGTGGACAAGTATGCCTATTTGTCCGCTTATGCCATTTATTTTGTTTAAGTTAATTCACATAAGGAGGAATTTCCCATGGCAAGAAAAATGAAAACCATGGACGGTAACAATGCCGCTGCTCATGTATCCTATGCATTTACCGAAGTAGCAGGTATTTATCCTATTACACCGTCCAGCCCTATGGCAGACTATGTTGATATGTGGTCGGCTCAGGGCCTCAAGAACATCTTCGGAACCACCGTTAAGGTTTCCGAGATGCAGTCCGAAGCAGGTGCTGCAGGTACCGTTCTCGGTTCGTTGAAGGCAGGTGCTCTTACCACTACCTACACCGCATCGCAGGGTCTTCTTTTGATGATCCCCAACATGTACAAGATCGCAGGTGAGTTGCTGCCTTCCGTATTCCACGTATCGGCACGTTGCGTAGCTTCTCAGGCTCTTAACATTTTCGGCGACCATTCTGACGTTTATGCTTGCCGTCAGACCGGTTTCGCAATGCTTGCTGAGACCAACACTCAGGAAGTTATGGACCTCGGTGCTGTTGCTCACTTGGCAACCATCAAGGGTCGCGTTCCCTTCCTCAACTTCTTCGACGGTTTCCGTACTTCTCACGAACTCCAGAAGATCGAGATTTGGGACTATGAAGATCTTAAAGAAATGTGCGATATGGACGCTGTTGACGCTTTCAGAAAGAGAGCTCTCAACCCCGATCGTCCCGTAATGCGTGGTTCTCACGAAAACGGCGATATCTTCTTCCAGCACAGAGAGGCTTGCAACGAGTACTATGACAAGCTCCCCGCAATCGTAGAGGAGTACATGGACAAGGTTAACGCCAAGCTCGGTACCGACTACAAGCTCTTCAACTACTACGGTGCACCCGATGCAGAGAACATCATCATCGCTATGGGTTCTATCTGCGACGTTGCAGAAGAAGTTATCGACTACATGCTCGCAGCAGGCGAGAAGGTTGGTCTTGTAAAGGTACGTTTGTATCGTCCCTTCGTTGCAGAGAAGCTTTGTGAGGCTATCCCCGCAACCGCTAAGAAGATTGCTGTTCTCGACAGAACTAAGGAGCCCGGTTCTTTGGGCGAGCCCTTGTACCTCGATGTTGTTGCAGGTCTTGCAGCTTGCGGCAGAAGCGCAAAGGTTATCGGCGGCCGTTACGGTCTCGGTTCGAAGGATACTCCTCCTTCCAGCATCTTCGCTGTATATGATGAACTTAAGAAGGACGAGCCCAAGGCTCACTTCACCCTCGGTATCAACGACGACGTTACCCACCTTTCTCTTGAAGAGAAACCCGCTCCCAACACCGCAGCAGAAGGCACCATCGAGTGCAAGTTCTGGGGTCTTGGCGGTGACGGT
>JAZUAC010000074.1:0-21817 GCA_045637775.1 Acutalibacteraceae bacterium
GCAACCTATCCTATCGCACTTATCTCGGTTGTTTTGGCATCGCAGTTCTTGATTATGCTGTTCTAAAACTGCATTCAAGCAATTAAAATCCCTCTTTGACTATAATTATTATAGTCAAAGAGGGATTTAATTTAGGTGAAAACACGGCTTCGGCATAATTAAACTTTATACAACATACTATTGATTAGAACTTTTGGGAGTTGATAGTATGAGGCATGAGGTTGGATCAAGAGCGACCGTTTTAGGTGAATACATAATCGAAAATGACGCAACAGTGCGAGCCGCGGCAAAGGTGTTTAAAATAAGTAAATCAACGGTACACAAGGATGTTACCGAAAGACTGAAATGTCACAATCCCGAGTTATGGAAGGCGGTTAAGGTCGTTTTAGAACGCAATAAAGAAGAGCGTCATATTCGCGGAGGGCTAGCTACAAGAAGAAAATATAAAGGGTTATAAAAAGAGCCATCCGCAAAGCGGATGGCTTAATTCCTAATATCAGGTTAAAGCAATTTTTCAGCTAAATTGGCAGCAATCATAACGCATTCGTCGCAAGTTTTAAGCGGTTGCTTGGTCTCAAGACCGCGAATGACCGAGCAGGTGCACGAACCGCATTCTCTTTCAAAAGCGGCGGTCAACTCACGGCATACGGCATAGGTATCTTTTTTAGAGGTATGGTCATTGAGATTGCCATTGCAGTTTTTAAGACCTGCAACCATAACCGCACCCGAAAGCGCACCGCAGATGTGCTGACAAGCACCTATTCCTGCGCCAAAGCCTTCGGACATTTTCATTGCGGTCACACGGTCAATGCCAAATTCTTCACAAAACGGCAAAATGACCGCCTGCGCACAGTTAAAGCCTTTTTTGTGGAGCATCAAAGCCTCCATTGTTTTCTTTCCTGCCATATTTTCCTCCTTGCAAATAAATGTTTTAAGTAATGCTCATTGTTGCTTGGGCGTTGAGCTCGGCGCCTGCGGTGTGACCTGCCTCATACTCAAAAATAGCTTGAGCACCAACCATGGCGGCATTATCGCCGCAATATTTCTTCTCGGGGTAAAAAAGTTCAAAGTTGCGGTTTTTGCACTCTTTTTCCATTCTCTCACGAAGCTCGGAGTTGGCCGAAACACCGCCTGCGATAACGATTTTGGTCATTCCCGTCAGTTCAGCGGCACGCATTGTGTTGGCAATCAAAATGTCACAAACACGGCAACGAACGGTGGCAGACAGCACGGGCACATCAATAGGTGTGCCTTTTTGCTCGGCGTTGTGGGTCAGGTTGATAACGGCGGTTTTGAGTCCCGAAAAGCTGAAATCAAGTTCACTGCCGTCAACCTTGGGCCACGGCATGGGGTATTTGTTAAAATCGGGTTCGGTGGCTATTTTATCAAGCATAACACCGCCGGGGTAGTCCAATCCCATACTTCTTGCCGATTTGTCAAAGCATTCGCCTGCGGCATCATCACGGGTGCGGCCAATGACCTCAAAATCGGTGTAATCATTAACCTTGACAATAAGGCTATTACCACCCGAAACAAGCAGGCACAAAAACGGTGGCTTTAAATCGGGGTGGCAGATGTAGTTGGCGGCAATGTGACTTCTTAAATGATGCACGGGGATAAGCGGCTTGCCCAAAGACATAGCCAAACCTTTTGCAAAATTGACACCAACCAACAATGCGCCGATAAGACCCGGTGCGTGGGTAACGGCAACGGCATCAATGTCCTGTAAGGTAAGACCTGCCTCGCTAACGGCATCGCGGACCACCGTTGAAATAGCCTCGGTATGACGGCGTGAGGCAATCTCGGGCACAACACCGCCGTAAATACGGTGTTCGGCAATCTGGGTTGCTACAATATTTGAAAGTACGGTGCGACCCTCAACAACGGCAGCAGCCGTTTCATCGCACGAGGATTCAATGCTGAGAATTTTCATACAGTTTCCTTCTTAAAATATAATGTCATTAAAATTGCGTCTTCTTTTGGGGTTGAGTAAAAGTTTTTTCGCTTGCCAACCACTTCAAAGCCCGATTTTTCATAAAGCTTTATAGCGGCAAGGTTGGATTCTCTTACCTCCAAGGTTAAAAACGAGAGGTCAAGCTCTTTTGCTTTGTCAATAAGGCTTTGGGTCAGCGAAAATGCGATTCCTTTTCTTCGATGGTCGGGATGAACGGCAATATTGGTTATGTAGCCTTCATCAACTACTGCCGAAAACCCGCCGTGACCGACAAAATCGTCATCGATATATGCCGTCAAATAGTGTCCGTTGTGGGCAACTGTGTCGAGGATACCTTGTGCCGACCAAGCCTCTTCACCTAAAGATATGCGCTCAACCTCGGCGGCAAGCGGAGCATCCTGGGCGGTTAAAGGGCGTATGGTCAGTTTAATTTCTGATTCTGTCATAAACCTTTGTTAACTCCTGCTTTATCTTTTCGGCACATCGGCGGTAATCGTCCAAAGTGCCTTTATAAGGGTCGGGAATGTCAAAAACTATCAGTTTTTCGGGATCAACACCCACCTGCAACAAAACCTTACTGTGAGCCTCGGTCATGCAGACAACGAGTTCTGCTTCGGCCAAAGCATAGCGGTTCAAAGGGGTTGAACGGTGGGTCGAAATATCCAACCCCAAATCGCTCATAACATTAACGGCATGGTCAGAGGCAGGCTCGCCGCCGAAAGCGGCAAGTCCAAAGCTTTTGACCTCATAATTTTCTTTTTCGTTATCGGTCAAACCGTCACGGAACAATGCCTCGGCCATTGGACTTCGGCAGGTGTTACCCGTGCAAAGAAAGATTATTAGCTTTTTATCCATATCAATCCTTGGCGTCGTACCATGTGGTGCCAAAATGAGCATCAACCGTCATAGGCACTTTGAGTTGTACGGCGTTTTCCATTTCTTCGGTTAATATTTTGCAGGCGAGTTCGGCATTTTCTTCGGGTGCTTCAACAATAAGTTCATCGTGCACCTGCAAAATGAGGGTTGCCTCGGGAAGTTCTTTTTTCAAGCGGTCCGACACACGTATCATTGCGATTTTGATAATGTCGGCGGCGGTGCCCTGAATCGGCATATTGCGTGCGACGCGTTCACCAAAAGCTCTTAACATACCGTTTGAACTTTTAAGCTCGGGCAAAAGCCTTCTTCTGCCAAACACGGTTTCGGCAAATCCCGATTCCTTGGCCTCTTCAACAACGCGTTGCATATAACTGTCAACCTGCGTGTAGGTGGCAAGATAACCCTTGATATAGGCACTTGCCTCCTTGGTTGAAACGCCAATATCCTTGCCCAAAGAGAAAGGTCCTATGCCGTAAACAATGCCGAAGTTGACCGCCTTTGCCGAGGATCTCATTTGCGGTGTAACCATCGGAATGGGCATATTGAACACCTGACTTGCGGTGAGTGTGTGAATGTCAGTGTCGCTTAAAAAGGCATTTATCATGTTTTGGTCGTTGGCAATGTGAGCCAAAACACGCAGATCAATCTGCGAATAGTCGGCATCGCAAAGCACAAAGCCTTGCTTTGCTTTGAAAAATCTGCGAAGCTCTTTGCCTTCGGGACGGCGAACGGGGATATTCTGCAAATTAGGTTCGGACGAGCTGATTCGACCCGTTCTTGTTTCGGTTTGGTTTAAGGTTGAGTGTATCCGTCCGTCAGCATCAACCACGGCGGTCAATCCGTCGCAATAGGTCGATTTCAGTTTGGTAAGGGTGCGGTATTCCAAAAGTTGTTCAACGGCAGGATGCAAGGGCTTCAGTTCTTCAAGCACATCGGCATTGGTTGAATATCCGCTTTTGGTCTTTTTCTTGCAGGGGAGTCCCAATTTTTCAAACAAAGCAACTCCCAACTGCTTGGGAGAATTGAGGTTGAATTCATAACCAACCTCGCTATAAATCGAGGTCTGCAGTTCTTCGATTCGTTCGCCCAAAATGTTGCCGTAATTGGTGATGGCTTCGGTATCAACAAGGAAGCCTGCGTGTTCCATTTCGGCAAGCACTTTTGCCAACGGAATCTCAATTTCGTGCAACAGTTTATCCTGCTTGGTTTCGCACAAAACAGAGGTCAGCTTAGTTATTATCTCGGTCGACAAAGCCGCTGATTTAAAGCCGTCACCGTCAATTTCGGGGGTGGGGATGAGGTACTCCTCCGAAAGTCTTGCTAACGAATATTCGGACGATGAGGGGTTAATAAGATATGCAGCAAGGGTGGTGTCAAATGTGATGTTTTGCACGCTGATGCCTTTTTCAATGCAGATTTTGTGCAACTGCTTGGAGTCGTAAACACGCTTGGAAATGGCATCGTCACTTAAAACCGAAGAAAAGGTGTCAAGGTCGGTTTCGGTGACAAGATTGCCCGACACAACAAAAATCGAACCGTCGAGCATCAAAATGTCGCAAGCGTGAGATTTTTCCACCTCGGCCAGCATCTCAAACTCGGAAATTGCGGTGTAAACTGCGGTTTCCTGCGTATCGGGGGCAGACTCCACCGCCGAAAGGCCTAACTTTTCAAGCATTGAGAAAAACTCAAGTTCGGAAAGCATTTTGGCAAGCTCCAAATCCTGCCTTGGCTGTATTTTGTAGTTTTCAACGTTTGTTTCAATCGGCACCTCACGGTTGATGGTGCCCAAAAAACGGCTCAAATAGGCCGAATCCTTGCCTGCGGCAAGTTTCAAGCGCAACGAATCACGGATTTCCAACTCGTCAAGATGATTGTAGATATAGTCAATGTCGCCATAGTTTCTGATAAGGTCGTCGGCAGTTTTTTCGCCAACACCGGGTACACCGGGGATATGGTCGGAAGCATCACCCTGCAAAGCCTTAATTTCAATCATCTGCAAAGGCTTTACGCCGTATTTTTCAAAAATCGTGTCGGGAGTGTAGGGGGTTATTTCGGGTCGACCCATTTTGGTGGCCGAAAGCAAAACCTTGGTCGAGTCCGACACAAGCTGGAATGAGTCACGGTCACCCGTGGCAATAACACAAGTGTTGCCACTTTCTTCACAAAGCTTGGAGATAGTGCCCAAAATGTCATCGGCCTCAAAGCCTTCTTTTTCAAGACAGGTGTAGCCAAAAAGGGTAAGGAGTTTTTTTAAGAGGGGCATCTGTGAGCGCAACTCATCGGGCATACCTTTGCGTCCTGCCTTGTATTCGGCATATTCTTTATGACGGAAGGTGGGTGCGTGCAGGTCAAAAGCCACCACAACACCGTCGGGGTTTTCGGCCTCTAAAAGGCGGTTTAAAATGCTCATAAAGCCGTAAACACCGTTGGTATAAAGTCCCGATTTGGTGGTAAGCAGTTTGATTCCGTAAAACGCACGGTTGATGATACTGTTGCCGTCAATAGCCAGAATTTTCATAAAAATCTCCCTCAACAAAGGCGGTTTAAAGCCACACCTTCGCCTACACATAATTTCACAAATATATTGTACCATTAAACACTCAAAAACTCAAACACTATTTAATAAAACACAAAAATATTCTTTGCTTGTTTTAAGGGAGTGGGTGTGGTATAATTCATTCGTAGGGGCGACCACAGTTCACCCTACGGTGTTTTGATGAATTTATACAGCTTGGTGGATATATGAAAATAGGAAATCTTGAAATAAAAGGATATGCCTGCCTTGCACCGATGGCAGGTGTGGCTGATAGGGCAATGCGTGAAATCTGCCGTGAACACGGTGCGGCCTATGCCGTGGGTGAATTGGCAAGTGCCAAGGGAATAAGCCTTCACGACAAAAAGTCGGCCACTTATCTTGAGGTTAACGATTCGGAGCGCCCTTACGGCTCGCAGTTGTTCGGTTGTGAACCTTTGGTTATGGCCGAGGCGGCAAAAATGGCCGAGGCCAACGGACCTGACTTTATCGACATCAACATGGGTTGCCCTGCACCCAAGGTTGCGGTTTCGTCGGGCGGTGGGAGTGCTTTGATGAAGGACCCCGACCTTGCGGCACGCATTGTCGAGGCTGTGGTTTCGGCGGTCAAGGTGCCCGTTACCGTCAAAATGCGAGCAGGTTGGGATGACACAACCAAAAACGCCGTTGAGTTGGCAAGGCTTGTTGTACAAGCCGGTGCGGCGCCTATCACGGTGCACGGCAGAACAAGGGTGCAGATGTATGCACCGCCCGTGGATATTGATATTATCCGTGCTGTGAAGCACGCGGTAAAGGTGCCGGTTATCGGCAACGGCGACGTTGATTCGCCCAAAGCGGCGGCCGAAATGTATGAAAAAACGGGTTGCGACTTTGTTATGGTCGGCCGTGGTGCAATGGGTCGTCCGTGGGTGTTTTCGCAGATAAATGCGTGGTTGGAGCACGAGGTCATCCTGCCCGACCCTCCGCTTGAGAAGAAAATGCTGACGCTTATCGATCAGGTCAGACGTATGGAGGAGTATAAAGGCACAAAAATCGCCATGATGGAGGCCAGAAAGCACGTTGCGTGGTATATGAAAGGTCTTAACGGTGCCGCCGACCTTCGTCGAATGGCAGGTTGTATCGGTTCAATGGACGATATTATCGAGATAGTCAAAAAGGCTATGGAACTGAATAAATAAAAGAGCAAATAAAAAATCTCCCTTGTGTAAAGGGAGATTTTTGTTTTAATAATTCATATAATCGGCAACGTCAAATCTTTGGTCAACACCTGCGCCGAAGCGAATTTTATGGATAACACCTTTATCCATAATAACAACATCAATGTTGGCTTCGGTGAAGTCGCCTGCTTTTCTGGGGTGCATTTCGCCGTAATCATAATCGCCATAGGCAAGCAAACGCGGAATATCTTGGTCATAGAACGAAATCTTGGCACTGCCAACACCAATCAACTGCATTTTTTCTTGCTTGCAGGATTTGGTAACGGTCAAATGTGTGTGACCGAACAACTGCAACGGTGTCGAGGCGGTTGCCTTTGTGAAATCCTTGATGATTCCAAGACGCTCGTTTTTGTAGATTTCACGGTTGTTGAATGCCGAGAAAATTTCCATTATCTCTTTGTGGTTGCGGTAGGTGCCGAAGTTTTTGAGCGGTGCGTGCGAGCAAGCAATGAAGTTCCAACCGTCTTTCGATGTGTCAAGTGCAACATCGCAGAGCCATTTTATCTGATGGTCGGGAACGTGGTTGAAGCCTTCTGAGGCTGTGTCAATATGCTCGCCGTTGGAGGAAATATACGGAGCGTCATAGGCATCAAGGAAAATCATTCTGACCTTTTTGTCGTCAAAATCGGCGTAATAGTAGGTCGATTTGGGATCGCCGTCGGCATGAATTGCCTTGCCCTTGCAAACACGGTCAACCAAAGTATCGGTCCACATTTGCTGATTTACTATGTAGGAAATAGGGCAGTAATGCGGGTCATAGCCTTTGATTTCAGGCGGTTTGTTGCTGTTGTGATAGCCGTTATCGTCGTGATTGCCACGGGCAGGCAACACCGGCACGGGTGCATCCTTTAAAGCCTCAGCGTATGTGTTAAGGTCGTTCATAGCACCCTCGTGCGAGTTGGTGCCGTGCAGAATATCGCCACCGAGCATTATTGCGTCGGCACCAATCTCATCGGCAAGTGCTTTTATGGCATCAAGCTGACGCATAATACCGGGGCGCTCGGGTTCAATTCCGCCCGAATACTCAATATGTGCATCCGACATCAAAAGGGTGCAAAACGAGGTGTCGGTAATAAGAGGTTTTGCCTTTTTAACCGTGTCGGCAAATTCTTCGTTGTAAATAGGGTCAAAAGGGAATGTTGTCATAAAATCATCTCCAAAAATGCAAGAAGCTACCACGACTGGTGTATATCTTCTGTGTGATTTATGCCCGAATCGGTGAATTCAAAGATATTGTCGGGTCGGTTGCCAAAATTGAATCGCATGGCAAGTCGGTTCTTGGGGTCATACACAATAGCATCAAACAAAGCTTGACTATATGTACCCTCGTAACGCACGGGCTGATATTCCTTGCCTGTTGCACTATCGAAAGGTACTTCGGTGGGGTAATAGGCAAATCTGCCCGAGCCTGTGTTGATGGCTACATGATTATTGTCAAGATATCTCCAGGACTGAATGTGAGTATGACCCGAAACGCTTAATTCGAGTGTACCTTTGCAGTTGGTGAAATCAACGGTTTGACCGTTTACAACAATCGATGTCTTGCTATTAAAGGCTCTGATAATATCGCGGATAGCGTTGGCGTTAGCCGAATTTCCGCTTTCGTCACCCGTGATAGGTGCGTGGCTCAAAATCACATAATTCCAGCCGTCCTTGGTGGGGTCAAGAGCCTCGGAAGCAAACCAATCGATTTGTGCATCGTCGCCGTACATAGGCCAATCAAGCTCGGCTGCATATATTGAGTGAACACCGTCATCGGAGATAATGGGATAGTTCCAGGCATCAAGTGTGATAAGACGGGTCTTTTTATCGGGGAAATCCACATAATAGTAGGGTGATGTTGGGTCGTTTTCGGGACGGACAATCTCGGTACCCTTAGCTAATGGGTTGACAAAATGTGTTGACCATTCCTCGTTGGTGATAATATGTTCCAAAGCACAGGGCTTGCCGTGATAATCATTACGGTCATGGTTGCCACGAGTGGTAAACACGGGAACATTGGCTTTCTTCAAGTATTCTACAATGTAATCAAGCTCGGCTACGGCATTCATGTGCGAGTTGGTACCGTGGACGATATCACCGCCCAACAAAATGCAATCAACATCGGACGAGTTTGCCATTTGGACAACCATTTCAAGTTCGTTGTTTATGTTGTAGCGGTCAGGCAATTTTCCGCCAACGGGAGTGGTGTACCAATATTCACCCTCCTGGACTGTTTTTGTATAGTCAATGTGAATATCGGTCAGCATAAGGAAAGAAAAGGTGTCGTCACCTTGAGCTGCTTTCAGCTTTTCAAATGTGTCGTTGTATTCTTCAACGTAGCCTGTACCCATGGCTGCCAACTTTTCTTCAAGTGTCGGCTCGGGTTTCTCGATTTCGGTCGACACGGTGTCTTTTGAAGAAACATCGGTAGTTGACGAAATTATCGATGCAACTTCATTACTCGATGAAGTGTTTGACGAGGTGTTGGTGGTGTCGGCTGTGTCAGATGAGTTGCACTGTGTACATAAAACAACCATGCACAGGATAAGACACATAGGCAAAATAATTTTGCGGAAAATATAAGATAATTTTATCATAAAATCACTACTTTTATTTAAAGTTTAAGGGAAGCGGAAGTATTCCGCCTCCCTTATTGATTTTAGCAATTACGACTTAAAAAGTCAACTATTTCAGTGGTCCTTCGTGCTCTGTCACGGTGACTTCAATACCGTTTTCGGTAATGACGAACTTATCATCAGGGCGGTTACCGAAGTTGAAACGCTGAATTGTGTCGATTGCGGGATCGTATACAACTGCATCGAAGCAAGCCTCGGAATAGGTACCCTCCCAACGGACGGGCTGATATTCTTTTCCGGTTGCAGAATCAAACAGATTATCGTCGGGATAATATGCAAATCTGCCCGAAGCGGTGTTTACTGCAACGTGGATGTCGTCCAAAAGTCTCCAGGACTGGATGTGGGTGTGACCCGAGATGTTCAAAGGCATCTGACCGTCATAGTTGGAGTAATCCATAGTGGTGCCAAAAACATTAACGGTGGTCTTATTGTTGAAGGCTCTGATAATGTCGCGGATGAGGTTGGCGTTTGCTGCGGTTCCGCTTTCTGCACCGACAGTAGGTGCGTGGCTGGAAATAACATAGTTCCAACCCTGAAGCTCTGCGTCAAGAGCAACCTTAGCAAACCATTCAACCTGAGCGTTATCACCATACATAGACCAACCGTTTTCGGCACTGTAAACCGAGTGAACGCCGTCGGTGGTGTTGATGGGATAGTTCCAAGCATCAAGCACAACAACACGGGTCTTCTTCTCGGGGAAGTCCATGTAGTAGTAGGGAGAATACGGGTCGTTTTCGTCGTGAACCTTTTCAACACCCTTTGCCAAAGGAGTAAGCAGGGTAGTGGTCCACTCTTCGTTGGTGATGATGTGCTGTAATGCACAAGGCTTGCCGTGATAGTCGTTGTTATCGTGGTTACCACGGGCAGCAATTACGGGGACCTTGGCCTTCTGGAATACCTGTGCCAGGTAGTTAAGGTCGGCCATAGAGCTTGCGTGCGAGCTGGTACCGTGGATAAGGTCACCGCCAAGGATGATACAATCAACATCGGTGGTGTTTGCCATTTCAACAACCATTGCAATCTCACGCTGGATGTTGTAACGGTCAGGAAGTGTTCCGCCAACGGGGGTGGTGTACCAATACTCACCGTCCGCAACGGTCTTGACAAAGTCAATGTGAATATCGGTCAAGGAAAGGAACGAGAATGTGCCGTTGTTCTGGGTCTGCAAGAGCTTGTTGCGGGTGTCCTCATATTCTTCGTTGTAGTAAGAGGTGATACCTCTGTAAACCTTGTTCATAATGGACTTAACACCGCTGTGAGACTGTGTTTTTGCATCAGCATACTCAACAGTGCCATTGTTATACTCAACAAACATTACGCAACGGATGTCGGTGTCGAGAAGCTCGTCGATGTTAGAGAGAATAACCTGATAATCTTTATAAAGTGCGGTTTCTTCATAAACAACGCCGTTAGAAACAGCCTTCCAAGCCTTAACGGCTTCGGCATTTTCAAGGGTAAGGGTGGTTTCGCCTGCCTCGGCAATCAAAGCCTCGGGAGCAAGCAGGAAGCCAACTTCCTTAATGTTGTCGTTGTTGTAAACACGGCCGCGGAAACGGATACCCGAGGTGTATTTAGCACTCTTTTCACGGATAGATGCGGCGATGATGCTAATGTTTGACTTTTCTGTACCGATAAACTCGGCCGAAACAGCAATGTTCTTGGCGTTTGCGGGAACATTATAGGTGAATTCGGTTCCGTTATCGTTTGCGGGGATAAATGCCTTAGTGGTAACAGGTTCAGAGAAAGCGGTTGCATAAATGTCATAAGTAACGGTGATGCCGTTTACCTTGAGCTGTTCGCCGTTTGCAGGATTTACAGAAACGGTACCGGTCTGCATATTGTTCTTGGCAACGGGTTTGGTAGCGGTTATAGTGCCGTTACCTGCGGTTACAGAGGTTGCAGGAGTGTAATCAAGCTCGTAAACGATAAGATCGTCAACCAAAACGCTTGCGTTACCATCGGAAATAACTGCCATCTGCAAAGCGGTGGCTTCGGTTGTGGTGAAGGTGATGGAAGCAGGTATCCAAGCGGTAGCCTTCTCTGCGGTATAGGCACTGAACTTGAATTCGTTGCCCAAAACCGAAAGCTTACCTGCGGCCGAGCCCTCTAAAGGCTTTACAACAAAACGCATTGCGTAGGTGGTGTTTGCCTTGAGGTTCAAAGCATTCTCTACACCGTCATAGCAAGGAACGGTAAAGGTTTCGCCTGCGTTCAACTGCTTGTTGTCATTGCCAAAGGTGATCTTTACGGTGTCGTACTTGGCATAAGCGGTTCTGGATTCATTCTTCTGAACTGTGCCAAAGGGAACGGTGCATTCGGGGTCGGAGTACCAACCCAAGAAGACCTGCTCGTCAAGAGTGCTGTTGATGGAGGGCAACTCGGTTCCAACTACCATTTCAACGGTGGAAACGGTACCGCGGTTGTTGGTTGTAACCTTTTCAAACTGTGCGGCGTTGTAAACGGTTGCGTTATCAAAATAGAGATAACTTGCGGCACCGACTTCAGAGCTTGACTTAGCTGCACCATCGTCAAAAATATAGCTTATAAACAGATAAGGCTTGGTGTTTACATCGCTTGTGGCGGTAAAGGTGGTAGTATAGGTGTACCACTTACCGGCTTCAAGGTCGGAAACTGTATAGTTTACGCGTGTTCCGTCATAAGGTGTTCTTCCAACGCCACCCTCAGAACGGTCGCCAACGATGGCACGAATGGTGATTTTATTGGCTGAAAGGGTCGAAGGAATTTGGAAATCCACAGTTACGGTATATTTAACACCTGCGATCAACTCGTAACTCGGTGCAGACTTTGCGTCGTAAACAGGAATGGCAAAGTTAGACCATATACTGGGGCTATGGAGCTTGAATACCTTGTTGGTGGCATCGGTAGGATCAAGCACGATACCGCTTTCATAACCGCCGTAGTCTTCACCGTCATCACGGTAGGTCGACTTTTGAATGAATTCAGTCTCGCTAAAGTTAATTACAGTCTTATTGTAGCGTGCATAAGCGGTTCTGGTCTCGTTCTCACGAACTGCACCAAAGGGAACGGTGCAAGCTACATCGGAATACCAACCAATAAAGTTGTATTTGTCAGCATCATAAGAAGGTGCAGGAATTTCTGAACCTGCGGCGGTGGTGTTCTTATAAATCTCACCGTTGTTGTTGATGAAGGGACCTTTGGTAACCTTGATGTAGTCAACCTCAAATTCAACAAGAGAAGCATCTTGTGAACCAAAGGTAAGGGTGAGGTATTTCTGATTGCCGATGTTGTCGGTTGTAAAGTCTAAGGTATATTCTTTCCAATCGGTCGAGCCTACGATATGGTTGACTGTGAGGGACTTAATACCTTCCGAGGCTGGAATTTTAGATTTTGAACCGATTGAGAAGTAACCGGTATTATTCTTGTTAGCACAGGTTTGCTTGTAACGGATAGTAACACGGTATGACGTATTGGCTTCAAACTGATAGTAGTCGTTTCCGTTATATGGAGCAAAATGCTGAACATAAGTGGAGCCCGAGGTTGTTGGGGCCGTTGCGTGGGTTGTGGGGAAGTAAAGAATACCGTTGTCGGTATTGAAGTTTACATTTGAAGAGTAATAAGGCCAGGGGTTTGTGACACCGGGCTCACCATAGTGCGAGAAATCGGCGTTGAAATTGCAATAATAATCGTGCATACCGATATATTCACCTGCGGTGACGGTAACGTCGTCAATATAAACAACGGTACCTGCGGTGGCGGTCTGCAGACCAAAGGTGAGGTAAGCCTGACTTGAGCAGTCATTGGTGATAACCTCAAACTCGACCTTGTGCCACTCGTTCAAAGCAGAACTGTGGATTTCGGTTTTGTTAAGCTGTGTGTTAGAATCCCAAACATTGCCTCTACCATTCAGGGTAGTGAAAATGTTGGTATAGTCACCTGCCAAAGCGGTTGCCATATACCAATAACTGATGGTGTAACGGGTGTAAGAATCAAGCTTGAGCACCGAGTCTTTGCCGTTATATGCGTAAGAACGGTAGGTGTTGGTGCCACCGGGAGCGAACTTCAAGGAAGATTTGCCGGAGCGAGCCTGCTCGGTCGAAACAGATGCCGAGGTAGATGATGCAAAGCCACCGTCATACTTGACGATACAACCCTCAAAGCTTGTGTAGGTGTTGTCAACGGTAACTTCAATGCCCGAATCGTTATCGGTGATGACAACATCATCGAAATAGACAAAGTCGGTATCATAGTTTTTGCCGCTGCTCCACAAAGCAACAAGCTGAGGAGAGGTCTGTTTGGAGGTATCACCGACATTGTAGGTGGTGGTGTAGGTGTACCATGTGTTGGGGGTGAGTTCGGACTGCTTATAGAATTTTTCGCCAAACGGAGTTCTTCCGTTGCCGCCGGTAGGCAGGTCACCCTTATTCATACGGATAACAAGTGCATCGACCGACGAACCGCCGGGAATCATAAACTTAAAGGTGAAGGTATACGAATGGTTGGAAACCAACATATATCTGCCCGAAGCATTGTCATCATACTGCGGCATGGTCAAAGCGGCATAGATATCCTTTGCATGCAGTTTGAAAACCTTATTGTTTTCATTAGTCGGATCGGTAACAATGCCGCTGCTTGATTTATCATCGCGGAAATCGGTACCCTTTACATAGCTATCCTTACCCTCAAAGCCAATAAAGGTCGAAGGATACTTTGCATAGGCCTTACGGGTCTCGTTTTCCTGAACCACACCATATTCAACGGTGCAGGCAGGGTCAGAGTACCAACCGAGGAACTGCATGCCGTTTGTACGGTCTGCGGGAGCAGGAAGCTCCTCACCAACGGTGGCGTCCACGGTGTAAACCGTGCCCGAGTTGTTTACCGTGACCTCAATCGTGGCTGCCGATGCGGTCATGGGTGCTGAAAGACACAGTGAAAGTAACATCACAAGTGCTACAGCTATGCTTATGATTTTTCGAATTTGTGTTGTCATAAACACACCTCCTATATTGAGTCGGATACCCTCCGACAATCTGACAAGCATATTATAATGTAATCCAAAGGATAATTAAAGGCAGAAAAACGCACAAAAATTATAAAATCGTATAAATTTTGTAATGTGTGATGAAAATTGTTAACTTTCAGACAAATTATGGTTACTTTTTACCAATATTTTACTTCGGTTTTATAATAACAGAAGCACAAAACAGAGTCAATCCACGGTTTGTGGACGAAAAGTTTTTTATGCTATACAAAATGTGGAAATATACAAAACGCCCAACCAAGCTGTAAACATAAGGCTTGGTTGGGCGCAATAATGTTGTTTTTTATCATGAAGTTTATAAAATCAGATCACTTCACCGTTGATGATTAGCTTGTAACTGCCCGAATGAAGCACACATGACAACTCCTTGGTGTCGCTAATAGGTTCTTCAACCGCAATTCCGGATGTGCCAAATCTTGTGTTGATTTTATGGATATCACCGCCGCTAAGCTGTTTAAGACCGTATTTTTTGGCAAAATTCAAAGCCATTTGATTGCGGTCTTCGGGGTCGGAAACATTGAAAACCTCAACACCGTGCAAGGCTTTGGGGTTAGGCTCTTGGTCAACGTTTTTAATGTACTCACGGTCACGAAAAGGGTGTGCGTGCGAAACAAATCCGCCGTGACGGTTTGCAAATTCAAAAATCTGTTCAAGGTTATAATTTTTGAAATCGGTTTCGGCCTTCAGCTCCTTTGGGGTTACACCATAGATGAGAACCTCTTTTGCTTCCTTGTTGTAATGTTGTTCAATACCGAAAATAACGTCAATGCCGTGTTGTTCGCCAAAAGCCTTGCCTTTGAGCCAATTGAGCTCATAAGCCTCAACAAATTTTTCCCAAGGCAAATTGCGGTCTATACATGTGTTTCCGCGGTAAAAATGATCGGTAACAACAAAACCTTTATAACCTTTTTCTTTAGCGTCCAATACCATTTCTTCAATAGTGGAAGCACCGCATTTACTGCATCCTGAAGTGTGCAAGTGCAATTCGTATTTATACATAAAATCACCCTTAATCTTTGTATATCAATTCGTTTGCTTCGATATTCAAGCGACGTAGTATATCATTACAGACATTTTCGAAATTTCTGTTAATGTCATAATTTGAATATCTTAACACCGTTATTCCTAAGGCGTGCAAATCAGTGTCACGCTTTTTATCGGCATCTTTATGCGCTGTTTCAAAATGCTGTGCGCCGTCTATTTCGATCACTACTCTTTTTTCGGCAATAAAGAAGTCAACAATGAAATCTCCAATGTTCTTTTGCCTGGGTACGGTGAACGGTAATTTCTTTAAAAGATCATACCAAAGGTGCTTTTCCTCTTTGGTCATATTCTTTCTTAATGTTCTGGCGGTTGCAACAAGATTTTTGTTGTATTTGTAAATCATGGCTCACCTTTTACTATGTTGTTTCATTTATTGGTTGTGCTTGAGGTTTTGTCTTCGTGTGTAATTTTACAAAAAGCGTGTGATGTGCCTTCCCCAGCGGGGAAGGGGGACCATCGAAGATGGTGGATGAGGAGAGCGAGTCAGTGAAAACTTAAGATAAATGCTAGTGCTTGGAATTTTGGAGTTTAATGTTCTAAAAACAACGTGTTGGTCAGGGGTTCTCCTCATCCGTCAGCCTGCGGCTGCCACCTTCTCCGCTGGAGAAGGCTATCAAGCCGTATGGCTTTTTGAGTTGAAGTTAAGTTTTCTCTGCTCTAATAATATATCACTTATCTTTGGTTTTTTCAAGTGATCGATTTAATTAACCGTTGGTTGACTTTCCATTAACTGATCGGTTATTGAAAACTTACGCAAAACCAAATATAATATAGTCGTAGCTACAAGAACTTTAAAAGCTGGTGAGAAAATGAGAATTGGCAAAACTATCAAAAATTTGAGAAAGACAAAGAATATAACTCAGGAAAAGCTGGCATCGTATCTCAATGTGTCGTGTCAGGCTATTTCTAAATGGGAAAATGGCACAGCAGCACCCGATATTTCGCTCATAGTTCCAATAGCAAATTTTTTTGATGTGTCAACCGATATGCTTTTGGAACGGGATATTGAAAGGCAAAAAGCGGAGCTCGAGGAAATCAAAGAAGAGGGATCAAGGCTTGCACAACAAGGTCTTACGAGAGAGTCGATCACGCATTGGAGAAATGCTGTTGCAAAATACCCTAACAATTATGAATGCCTGATCAATCTGGCATACGCTTTGCATTCTTCCAGATTGTCATCGGATTTTAAAAACGATATCGAGACGGCC
Organism: Acutalibacteraceae bacterium; assembly: GCA_045637775.1. Classification (GTDB taxonomy): domain Bacteria; phylum Bacillota; class Clostridia; order Oscillospirales; family Acutalibacteraceae; genus UMGS172. The sequence continues at coordinate 16,471 of JAZUAC010000074.1, forward strand.
GACAAATATACCGATGAATCATTGGAAATATGCGAAAGAATTTTGGAGGACTGTACTGATATCGAACTTAGAGGCAGTGCAATACAAATTTTGGTGCTCACTTATGGTTCAAAACATAGGGGACATTATGATGAAGAAAAAGCGGTACACTTTGCCGAAATGGCACCAAGCCTTTATGTGTGCAGGGATGTGTTGCTTGAACACGCATATATGTTTAATCGCGAAAAGCGTGACACTCGGGTACATGAAAACGCATTGCAGTTTCTCGACCTACTCACACGCAGTGTGATGTTCGGGAGTTATAAAGACGGCATGGAAAAGATATTTGCTATCGAAACAGCGTTGAAGATTTATAAACTGATTTTTTATGACGGAAACTATTTGTTTTATCATTGCAGGATTGCACAGATACACCGTTATTTGAGTATGGAATACGCTAAAATCGGAGAGCCAAATAAAGCGCTTAAAAATTTAAAGTTGGCAAAGGAACACGCAATTGCCAGAGAACAAATACCCGACGGAAAACAGTGTTATACAAGTGTTTTTATCAATAAAGCATCCCACGATAACGTTTATACAAGCAAGAATTACACGGGGACCGAGTTTGATTTGATAGACGAAATTCTTTCCGACAGTGCGTTTGATACTATAAGAGACACTGCAGAGTTTGTTGATTTCAAAAACAGTTTGCACACATAATTCAAACATCTAAAAACAGCTTTTTTCGGATTGATCGAAGAAAGCTGTTTTTAATATATATAATTTATAACTTTGTTATTGCCAAATGGATGATTGTTTGGTATAATACAATAGAATATATGAGAACATAGGCTTTTTGTGATGTTTAAGCCTTATGTGAACGCCAAACGGCTGTTGGAGGAAATTATGAAAGTAACTTTATTGGCACATACACCAAACCCTGAGCACACGGTGGCATCGGCTGCAAGACTTTGCTATTCACCGTCCACCATTGACGAGGTTCGTGAAAATCTCACACCCGAAAAAACGGCACAGTTTGTGGATATGCTTTCCGAAATAGGCCACGAAAGCCCTATTGAGCACGCATCGTTCACCTTTGGTATCGAGGGTGTGTCGAGAGCTTTGTTGGCACAGATTACACGCCACAGAATGGCAAGCTTTTCGGTTCAAAGCCAGCGTTATGTTGCCGAGGCACAGTTTGAGTATGTTACTCCACCCGAAATCGAAAATGACCCCGAGGCCAAGAAGCTGTTTATTGAAGCAATGGAAAAGGATCAGGAGTATTATGACCGCTTGACAGAGGTTTTGAAAAAGCGTCATAAAGCCGATATGATAGCAAGCGGTATGGACGAAAAGGCTGCCGACCGTGCCGCCGAGAAAAAGGCTATCGAGGATGCGCGTTTTGTACTTCCCAACGCTTGCGATACCAAGATGATACTTACCATGAACGCACGCAGTCTGCACAACTTTTTCAGACACCGTTGCTGTAACCGTGCTCAGTGGGAAATCAGAGAGCTTGCCTCAGAGATGGTCAAGCTCTGCCGTGAGGTTGCACCCAATCTCTTTAAGAATGCGGGTCCCGCTTGCCTTACAGGTCCTTGCCCCGAGGGTAAGATGACCTGCGGCAAGATCAAAGAAATGCGAGAACGTTATACTTTTAATAAGTGAATCAAGATTCTTCGGTACTAATGCTTATCAAAATGACCGAAGGGATGTCGATGATATCGTCCCATACAATCTGTCATTTTGAGCGAAGCGAAGAATATTTCGAAAAAGGATTGAAACTAATGGGAAAACTTATTGTAATAGAGGGTCTTGACGGTTGCGGAAAGACTACTCAGGTTTCGCTTTTACCTGAACGTCTTAAAGAAAATGGGATAGACTCAAGATTGATCTCATTCCCCGATTATGAGGACCCTTCAAGCACGCTTGTCAGAATGTATCTGGGTGGAGAATTCGGTTCAAAGCCCGATGCCGTCAATGCCTATGCCGCATCGTTGTTCTATGCGGTCGACCGATATGCCAGCTACAAGCGTCATTGGAGTGAATATTACGAAAACGGCGGTGTGGTCGTTTCGGGCCGATATGTTGAGTCGAATGCCTATCACCAAATGGCAAAGCTACCGGAATCGGAGTGGGAACATTATCTGCCCTGGCTTTATGAGACCGAGTATGAAAAGACCGCCATCCCCAAGCCCGATGCTGTTATTTTTCTTGATATGCCTGTTGAGGTTTCGTCGGCTATGGTGGCGTCGAGATACAATGGTGATGAGTCTAAAAAGGATATTCACGAAAAGGATATGGAGTACCTTGCCGCTTGCCGTAAGGCGGCAAAATATGCCGCTGAAAAGTGCGGTTGGACGGTTATTAACTGTGCCGACGGTGATAAACCTCGCACTATCGAGTCTATTTCCGATGAAATTTTGTCAGTGGTACTCAAAGCAGTAAGATAAGGTTTTAGTAATATTTAGAATTTGGAAGTGTATTTATGTATTATGTGTTTTTAGCTAACGGCTTTGAGCAGGTTGAGGCACTTGCTCCCGTTGATATTATGCGCCGTGCCGAGATCGAGGTTTATACCGTCGGTGTAGGCGCCAAAGTCATAACCTCTTCGCACAACGTTCCCGTTGTTGCCGATGTTGTCGATTGCGAGATTGCACCCGACAAGGATTGCGAAGGTATTATTTTGCCCGGTGGAATGCCCGGAACATTGAACCTTGAAAAGGCCGCCACCGTGCAGAAGTTTATAGACTACTGTGTTGAACACAATCTTCTTATCGCCGCTATTTGTGCTGCACCGTCTATTCTTGGTCACAAAGGTTTGCTTGACGGTAAAAAAGCGGTTTGTTTCCCCGGATTTGAGGGTCAGTTGGGCAATGCAAATGTTCAGACAGACGCGGTTATGACCGACGGTAACATCATCACAGGTTGCGGTGCAGGTGCCGCAATGAAATTTGGCTTTGAAATCGTTAAATACATTCAAAGCGAGGCTTCGGCTAATCACTTTAGGGCAGCGATGATATGCGACCGATAGATATAAGACAGTACAAGACAGAGTTGCGTAATTCTATTAAAGAGGAACGCAGAAATATGGACCCCGAGGAAAAGCTAAAACTCGATTCAGGGGTTGCACGCAATGTTTTCCGCCTTTATCAGTATAAGTCGGCAAAAACGGTGCTGGTCTATGTATCAACGACTATCGAGGTTGATACTTTTGAGATAATCAAGGGTGCATGGCGTGACGGTAAGCGTGTTGCTGTGCCGAGATGTATCCCCGATACCCGATTGATGGAGTTTCATTATATTGAGTCCATGGACGACCTGTCACCGGGCGCGTTTGGTGTGCTTGAGCCTGATGAAAGCTTGCCGACAGTTGAGGATTTTACAGGATGTTTAATGCTGCTTCCGGCACTTTCCATTGACTATCTGGGTTATCGCCTGGGTTATGGCAAGGGGTATTATGACCGATATATGTCGAGATTTACGGGTGCCTGTGCAGGTATATGCTATTCCGATTACATCAGAAGACATATGTATCACGGCAGATTCGATCGTCCGGTCGATGTTATCGTTACCGAAAAATGGATAAAGGACGTCAGTGCACGCCGACGTGATGACCGACGCAGATTTATGAGGCAATATTAACCTTTAAAAAGTTGTATTTTTAAATTACTAAACGGAGGAAGCTAATGGATAAAGATATTTTCAAGATCAACGAAATCGATCCCAATAGTAAGGATATAGAAATTGATCTCGATGCATTTAAAATTGAAGAAGATATAAATTTGGATACGGCTACATACTCCGATGATGATACAATAAAGATTAGCGAAGATGTGTTTGATTCTGCAACGATCGTGATTCCGAATGTTGATGAAGATTCGGATGCAACGGTCGATTTATCGAAATTTGCGGTAGCAGATGATGAAGGTAATCTTGACGACAGTCGTCTTTCAGAGGATTTTGTTATCGGACAGGACTTTTTTATTGACAGTACCGAGGCTGATAGTATTACCCAAGAAGAGAACGAGAGCAAGCCTGAAGATAAAAAGAAGAAGCGTAAAAAGCGTAAATCGTCAGCAGGTGCAGGCTGTCTTATGGCAGTTATTTGGATGGCCGCGATTCTCATAATTTCATTTACCTCGGCAGCTATAATTTTGTATTTTGGTATGGACTATCTTGGTATCAGCATGGATGAAGACTCGGCTATTGAAAATATTGAAATAGTTGTAACCGAGGGTACCAGCGCCACCGAAATTGCTGAAATGCTTGAGGAAAAAGGTATTATAAGCAGTGCGTCGTTTTTCCGATTCTACGCAAGCCGCGGCGGTCATGCAGCAAAATTCCGCGACGGTGTATACTATTTCTCCAAGCAGGACAGCTATGAGGATATCGTTGATAAACTGACCAAGCAGGGCAAACAGGCCGCAGCGGTCAGAGTCACCATACCGGAAGGTTGGACGATAGATAAAATAGCCGACCGATTAGAGGAAAATAAAATCTGTTCGGCACAGCAGTTCAAGGAAGCCGTTAATGAGGCAACCTATGAAAAATACAATTATGAGTTTATGAAGGGTATAAAGCAGGAATCACAAGGTGTTCACTACCGTTTGGAAGGCTATCTGTTCCCCGTTACCTATGATTTTTATCAAACGAACGACAAGTCGGGTGCAGAGCAGGTTATCAAAAAGATGCTTGATAACTTTGATAAGAAGCTTATCCCCGAATTGCGTATCAAGGCCGAGGAACGCGGTGTGTCGATTCACGATATTGTCACAATGGCATCTATGATCGAAATGGAGGCAAGTGTTGCCAATTATTCCGACAAGCAAAAGGTTTCTGCCGTTTTCTGGAACCGTATCAACGAGTGGGGAGATAAAGCCTACTTGCAGTCTGATCCCACAAGAAACTACCGCTACAATACTAATAGCTATGATACTTATCAGATAGTCGGCCTTGCACCGGGTGCTTATTGCTCGCCCAGTATCGATTCAATCAAAGCGGCAGTTTTTCCCGACCCCGAAAGTAAGGAATTCTTCTTTGTCACCGATAAGAACATGAAGTTCTATTTCACCAAAACCGACAAGGAACATGAGAAGGTTATAAAGGATCTTAAAAAGCAAGGGCTTTGGATTGAATCAAAGTAATAGTAAGGAAAAATTATGTCAGAAAAAAATGTTATTTCAAAGCCTGAGCTTTTGTGCCCAGCAGGCGACCTTGAAAGATTGAAAGCCGCAGTTGATTTCGGCGCAGATGCTGTCTATTTTGCAGGAAATGAGTTTGGTATGCGCGCCGCGCCAAATAATTTCACTTTTGATGAGATTAAAGAGGGAATTGATTACGCCCATTCAAAAGGCGTTGCGGCTCA
>JAZUAC010000075.1:0-25639 GCA_045637775.1 Acutalibacteraceae bacterium
AGGCCAACCCCGTATTGCTCGAGCCTATCGGCACATTGAATGTCATTATTCCCGATGATGTCATGGGTGATGTTATCGGTGATATCAATAAGCGTCGCGGACGTGTTTTGGGTATGAATCCTGCCGAAAACCGCAAGCAGGAAATTATTGCAGAGGTTCCCGTTTCCGAAATGGGCGATTTCCCGACCGCAATGAGATCGATTGCACAGGGCAGAGCTGTTTTCGAGTTCAAGTTTGAACGTTACGAGGAAGCACCTCCGTTCATAGCCCAAAAGGTTATTGCCGAAAAGGCAGAATAAACTTAATGGATTTGCGATAAGCAGAATATATTAGCCGGCCAACCTGCATTTTGGGTTGGCCGGTTTAATGTTTGCAATAAATAATTTATAAATTTCCTTTCGCACTTGATTTTACGCTTGATTTCTGTTATACTACAAAAATATAGTGAGATAGTATGCGAAAATGCGCTTATTTTACGAATTTTTGTTTGAGGTGAGGTTTGTGGAATTTTCTTTTATCAGCAGTAAAGACAATAAGCTTATAAAATCGGTTCGCAAGCTGTTGACCTCTAATAAAGAACGTAAACAAACCGGAACGTTTGTGCTTGAGGGTCTTCGACTTTGTGCCGATGCGGCATTGAATGGCTATTCGGTTGAAACTCTTATTATTTCAGAAAAAACCGATATTTGTGATAGGGTAGAGTCGATTGTTAGGGTTGCCAAACAGTGTGTAAAGGTACCCGATAGCTTGTTTTCCTATATGTGTGACACCGTTTCACCTCAAGGGGTTATGTGTGTTGTCAAAATTCCCGAAACGGTTGGTAATACATGTGATATTTCAAGTGGTAAGTATATTGTGCTTGAAAACACAGCCGACCCGGCAAATTTGGGCACCATTGCCCGAACTGCCGAGGCTTTGGGATTAGATGGTCTTATTGTATCGAATGTTGGATGTGACCCGTTTTCGCCCAAGGCTCAAAGGGCAGGTATGGGTGCTTTATTGCGTCTGCCAATTTATATTTCGCACGATATTACCAATGATTTAAGTTTGCTAAAGCAAAAAGGCTTTTCTTTGTTTGCTTCGGTTGTGTCTAATGCAGATTGTGACGTTTCCAAGGTGGATTACCCCGAAAACTGCTGTGTGCTTATCGGCAACGAGGCTAACGGTCTTACAAATGAAGCTATAGCCACTTGCGACAAGAAAATCACTATTACCATGCAGGGCAGAGCCGAGTCGCTTAATGCCGCAGCAGCCGCTTCCATCATTATGTGGGAAATGGTTCGTAAAGAGGTGCAGTGATGTCGACCGAGTATTGGATATGGTTACAAAAGGTTTTGGGTTACGGAAGTCCTGCTGTGTCCCGCGTTATTGCAAGCTATGGCACTGCCAAGCAGTTTTACTTGGCTGACGATAGCGAAAAAATTGCCAAATGCGGTCTTAATAAAACGCAAATTTCAAAATTGCACACCGTTTCTCGCAAGGAAGTTTTTAAGGTTTTGCAAGACTGTGCAAAGTGCGGCATAAATATCATAACACCCGAGGACGAAGCATATCCCGAAAGACTGCTCAATATTGTCGACCCACCTGCGGTGCTTTATGTAAAAGGTACACGGTTTGATTTTAACGGAATACCCGCCGTTGCAATAGTGGGATCGCGAAAGATAAGCGATTACGGTGCAAAATGTGCCTATGTAATTGCCGACACCTTGGCATCATGCGGATTTTGTGTTGTCAGTGGTGGTGCTTTGGGTGGTGATAGCTGTGCACACATGGGCGCTATCAATGCCAACGGATACACTATCGGTGTTCTTGGTGGCGGTATTGAAAGTGACTACCTAAAAGCTAACAAAGACCTTCGTGATGAAATTGCCCGTAACGGTTGTCTTGTTTCGGAGTGTCCGCCGTTTGAAGGTGTGTGTAGAGGTACATTCCCACGAAGGAACCGTATTATGTCGGGGCTTTCAAATGGTGTTGTGGTTATTGAAGGTGATCTTAAAAGCGGAACCATGAATACTGCAAAGCACGCTTTGGAACAAGGCAGGGATGTGTTCGCTATGCCGGGATGTCCTTCTTTAAAGAGATACGAGGGTACCAATCAGTTGATTAACGACGGTGCGAAGATGTTGCTTAGCACAAATGTTGTTATAAATGAATATTTACATCTTTACCCCGACAAAATACATGAGCCGGAGAAGAAAACGACCGTTGTTGATATGGTTAATAATCTCAAGGATGTAAGCTTGTTGCAGATTCGCAGTGAAGAATCTGAAACGGATATCGAAGAACCCGAAATCGAAAAACGTCAAACGGCAAAACCTGATAAGGGTATGCTGTCGGACGGTGCTGTCAGGGTGCTTGAGGTATTTGAAAATATGAGCGACACCTTCACTTCTGATGATGCCGTTGATAAATTGAGCCTTTCATCGGGAGAGGTTATCGGCTGCGTGACCGAGCTTGAAATATGCGGTTTTATCGAAGCTGTACCAGGTGGAAGATACCGCTTGAAATAAGTGTAAAATAAGTATATACAACACGAAAGAGTGATAATATAAATGTCTAAACTTGTAATTTTGGAGTCACCCTCCAAGGCAAAGACAGTTCAAAAATATTTGGGAGCCGGTTTTGAGGTTGTTGGTTGCACGGGTCATGTGCGTGACCTTCCGCAGTCCTCACTCGGTATCGACATTGAGCATGGCTTTAAACCCAAATATATGAACCTTGCTAACAAAAAAGATGTCATTAAAAAGCTTAAAGAGGCTGCCGAAAATTCGGAGTTTGTATACCTCGCAACCGACCCGGACCGTGAGGGAGAGGCAATTTCTTGGCACCTTGCACATGTTTTGGGATTGGATCTCAACGAGGAAAACCGTGTTGTTTTCAACGAGATTACCAAATCGGGTGTTGAAACAGGTATGAGTAACCCCCGAAAGGTTGATATTGACCTTGTTGATGCACAGCAGGCACGCCGTGTTTTGGATCGACTTGTGGGTTATAAAATAAGTCCCTTCCTTTGGAAAAAGGTTAAGAGAGGTTTGTCGGCCGGTCGTGTTCAGTCGGTCGCATTGCGTCTTATTGTCGACCGAGAGAAGGAAATCAGAGCATTCGTACCCGAGGAGTATTGGACTATTTCTGCCAAGCTTTTGAAGGACAGAAAGAAGTTTGTTGCCAAGTTCTACGGCACTGTTGACGGTAAGAAGGTTGAGATTCCCAACGAAGCCACTGCAACCACTATTCTTGATGCCGTTAAGAACGGTGACTTTACGGTTGCATCGGTCAAAAACGGTACAAGAACCCGTCAGCCTGCACCTCCCTTTAATACTTCAACAATGCAGCAGGAGGCTTCGCGCCGTTTGGGCTATGACGGTAAACGCACCATGCGTATTGCCCAGCAGCTTTATGAAGGCGTTGAGATACCCGGAAAGGGCAGTATCGGTGTTATCACCTATATGAGAACTGACTCTTTGCGTATTTCTGAAGAGGCCCGTGCCGCTGCCGCAAGCTTTATTTCGGCACGCTTTGGCAATAATTATTTGCCGGCAAAGCCTCGTTATTTTAAAGCTAAAAAGGGAACACAGGATGCTCACGAAGCTATCCGTCCCACTTCTATAGATATGACTCCTGAATCGGTTAAAGCGGCACTTACTGCCGAGCAGTATAAGTTGTATAAGCTTATTTGGGAGCGATTCTTGGCAAGTCTTATGGCTAATTGCCTGCAGGACACCGTTAATGTCGATATTCATAATAACGGATACCTTTTCAAAGCAAGCGGCTACAAGGTTAAATTCGACGGTTTTACGGCGCTGTATGTTGAGGCCAAGGATGAGGAAGAAGAGGAAAACAGTGCAATTCCTCCCATGAGCGTTGGCGATGTTTTGAAGGCCGACGGTGTGAACGGCGTTGCTTCTGAGCAACACTTCACACAGCCTCCTGTAAGATATAATTATGCAACCTTGACCAAGGCTTTGGATGAAAACGGCATTGGCCGTCCCGCAACCTATGCTCCTATTGTTTCCAACATTGAGCAGAGAGATTACGTAACCAAGATAAATAAGGCTTATGCTCCCACTCCTTTGGGTGAAACGGTTACTGAATTGATGTGTGAGTATTTTAAACGAATTGTTGACATCAAGTTCACCGCAGGTATGGAAGAAAGTCTTGATAAAATTGGTGACGGTCAGCTTGGATGGGTTGAAACCATTGCCGATTTCTATAAGGATTTTGATAAGACCCTTAAATCTGCCGAGGAAAAGATGGATGGCAAGCGCATCAAGGTTCCCGATGAGGAGACCGAGCATGTTTGTGAACTTTGCGGCAGAAAAATGGTTATTAAAAACGGTCGTTTCGGTAAGTTCTTGGCTTGTCCCGGATACCCCGAATGTAAGAATGCCAAGCCTTTAACAGGTGATATTAAGGGTGCTTGCCCAATCTGTTCAAGCAAGCTTGTTCAGAGAAACACCAAAAAAGGTAAAAAGTTCTACGGTTGTTCTTCGTATCCTTCGTGTAAGTTTATGACATGGGATGAGCCTACCACCGATAACTGTCCGCAGTGTGGAAAGACCTTGTTTAAGGGCAGGGGTAAGGTTGCTTGTCTTAATGAGGGTTGTGGCTATGAAAAGGCCACTTCACGCAAAAAGACTGCAAAAACGGATGAGCAAAATGAAGATTAAGGTTATAGGGGCAGGTCTTGCAGGATGTGAGGCGGCATATAAACTTGCATCATTAGGTTTAGAGGTTAACCTCTATGAAATGAAGCCTACAAAATATTCTCCTGCCCATAAGTCCCAAAACTTTGCCGAGCTTATATGCTCCAATTCGTTAAAGGCACAGCGTCTTAATTCGGCCGCAGGTCTTTTAAAATGGGAAATGGAGCAATTGGGTTCGGTGTGTATAAAGGCTGCAAAGCAAACCCAAGTTCCCGCAGGTGGTGCTTTAGCGGTCGACCGTGATTTGTTTTCAAAAGCCGTGACCGATGCAGTAAAATCGCATCCTTTGATAAATGTTATCAATAGTGAAGTTGAAGAGATAGACCCCGAGGAATATACCATTATTGCAACGGGACCATTGACCGAGGGTAAGCTTTTTGAGAGCATAAATAACCTTTGCGGTGAGGATTATCTCAACTTTTTCGATGCGGCGGCACCAATAGTTATGGCTGATAGTATCGATTATGATAAGGTTTTCTCGGAAAGCCGTTACGGAAAAGGTGACGGTGACGACTACATAAACTGCCCTTTTAATAAGGCAGAGTATGAGGCGTTTCATGAGGCATTGCTTTCGGCCGAAAGGGCAATTTTGCATGATGCCGATAACCCATTGAAGGTTTATGAGGGATGTATGCCGATTGAGGTGTTAGCGACTCGCGGTAAGGATGCTATGCGTTTCGGCCCTATGAAACCGGTTGGACTTCGTGACCCTAAAACAGGTCATCGTCCTTGGGCGGTTGTTCAGTTGAGAAAAGAAAACAGCAAGGGAACAATGCTGAATTTGGTCGGTTTTCAGACCAACCTCAAATTCGGTGAGCAGAAAAGGGTTTTCGGTATGATTCCGGGACTCCAAAATGCCGAATTTGTGCGTTACGGTGTTATGCACCGAAATTCATTTTTGAATTCGCCAAAGCTTTTGAACAAGGATTTTTCTATGAAAAAGCACCCCAAAATATACTTTGCGGGTCAGATAAGCGGTGTTGAAGGCTATATGGAATCGGCAGGCTCGGGATTGGTAGCCGCGGTTCATTTGGCTAATAAAATAAATAATAATGATTTTGTTGATTTTCCTGAATACACCATGCTTGGTGCTTTATCGGGATATATCAGCGATGAAAGTGTTAAAGATTTTCAACCTATGGGTGCAAACTTCGGCGTTTTGCCGCCGTTGGATGTACAAATAAGAGATAAGCAAAAGCGTTATGCCGAACTGTTTTACCGTGCGGCAAAATGGTTTTGCGAAAACGGATTTTGTGAAAGTGTTCCCGTATTAGATTTATAATAGATTGCCTTATGGCAAGGAGGAAGCAACTATGAAGATAGCAGTTGATGCTTTTGGCGGAGATAATGCGCCTTTGGAGATAATTAAAGGTGCGGCTGATGCCGTTAAAGAATACGGTGTTGATATTGTTCTGACAGGTAACGAAGAGGTTATTAAGAAGTGCGCCGAGGATAACGGTATTGATATTTCCGGAATGGAAATAGCACATATCGAAGGCATTTTTGATATGCACGACCAACCGACCGATATTGTCCGTTCTAAAAAGGATACATCGTTGGGATTGGCATTACAGCTTGTTGCCGACGGTAAGGCAGATGCCTTTGTTTCGGCAGGCTCAACCGGTGCTGTTGTTGCTGGTGCAACCTTCATCATCAAGCGTATTAAGGGCATCAAGCGTCCCGCTTTGGGAACTGTTTTGCCTTCTAAATCACGCAAATTTATTCTTATGGACTGTGGTGCCAATGCCGAATGCCGTCCCGAGATGCTTCAGCAGTTTGGTATTATGTCCTCTTTGTACATGAAAAATGTTGAAGGGGTAGAGAATCCCGAGGTTGGTTTGCTTAATATTGGAACCGAGGACACCAAGGGTACACCGCTTCAGCTTGAGGCTTATAAACTTTTGCAGGAAAGCCCTGTGAACTTTATCGGCAATGTTGAGTCGCGTGATGTTCCTGCAGGCGTTTGCGATTGCGTTATTGCCGACGGATTTACGGGAAATGTTGCTTTGAAACTTTATGAGGGTGTTGCCATGACATTGATGAAGATGGTCAAGGGCGTTTTCCTCACAAACATTAAAACAAAAATTGCCTATCTGTTGGCCAAAAAGCCTTTGATGGGTCTTAAAAAGTTTGCTGATTACGGTGACATCGGCGGCGCACCGTTACTTGGTGTTAAAAAGCCGGTTATCAAGGCTCACGGCGGTTCAAACGCCAAGGCTATCAAAAATGCTATCCGCCAAGCCAAGCTTTGCATTGAAAATGATGTTATCGGCAAGATTTCTGAAGACCTTGCCAAAACAGTTACCACAACTGAAGAATGATACTTTGAAGGAGTTATCATGCAGGAATTAGAACAAATTATAGGATATGAATTTAAAGATAAATCCTTAATGCTTCGAGCACTTTCGCACACCTCGTATATTAACGAGGTCAAAAGCATACCCGAATCAAACGAGCGATTGGAGTTTTTGGGTGACTCGGTTTTGTCTATTGTTGTATCCGAATACATTTTCAGAAACTTCAAGCAGTTGCCTGAGGGTGAATTGACCAAGCTTCGTGCATCGCTTGTGTGTGAAAAGACCTTGGCTGTCTTTGCTAAAGAGATTGAACTTGGCAGATTCCTCTTTTTAGGCAAAGGCGAACAGCAAAACGGAGGAAGAGAGCGCCCTTCAATTTTGGCCGACGCTTTTGAGGCTTTGCTTGCCGCCATTTATCTTGACGGCGGTTTTGAACCTGCACGCAACCATGTTATGAGATTTGTCAAGGAAGAAATCAAAAACCACACGGTTGAAGAGGCTTTCCACGACTATAAGACACAGTTGCAGGAAATAATTCAGAAAAATCCGGGTGAGGAGCTTTCCTATGCATTAGTTGGTGAGGAAGGACCCGACCATGATAAATGCTTTACCGTTGAGGTAAGACTCAATTCCAATGTCATCGGCACAGGTGTCGGTCGCAGTAAAAAGCAGGCTGAACAGGGTGCCGCAAAAAAAGCATTAGAGCTTATGGGGCAGGATACATGAGTCACGCCAATATTTCGGTTTTTGTACCGCATTTGGGTTGTCCTAACCGATGCAGCTTTTGCGATCAGGTCACTATTTCGGGTGCCGAAAAGCAACCGACTAAAGATGATGTTGATGAAGCAGTAAAAATCGCGATGCAGTCACCAAAATTTGATGCAGAAAATACCGAACTTGCGTTTTTTGGCGGTAGCTTTACGGCAATCAACCGCGATTATATGTGCGAGCTTTTGTCGGCGGCTTACTCTCATATTGAAAAAGGTAATATCAACGGCATAAGAATCTCCACAAGACCCGATTGTATCGACCGCAAGGTTTTGAATATTTTAAAGCAATACGGTGTAACGGCTATTGAGCTTGGTGCACAGAGTATGTGTGACGATGTTTTGTTGGCAAACGACCGTGGACATACCGCCGATGCAGTGCGAAAAGCATCTGAACTTATCAAAGAAAACGGTTTTGAACTTGGACTTCAGATGATGACGGGACTTTATAAAAGCTCTGCCGAAAAGGATATTTTGACGGCGACCGAGATTATCAAGCTAAAGCCACAAACCGTCAGGATATACCCGTCTATAACCTTGAAAAACACAAGGTTGGCAAAGCTTTTTGAGATAGGCGAATACACACCGCCAACATTGGAGGAGACCGTTAAACTTTGCGCAAAGCTTAAAGTGATGTTTGAGCAAAGTAACATAAATATCATCAGAATGGGACTTCACACCATCGATGAGGATAATTACATCGCAGGCCCGTGGCATCCCGCATTCAGCGAGCTTTGTGATAGTAGAATTTTTTATCAAAAAACTGTTGATAAACTGACAGTTAAGGGTGAGTATAAACTGTTTGTCAACCCCAAGGATGTTTCTAAAGCGGTTGGTAACAAACGGTTGAATATAGAAAAGTTAAATTCATTAGGATATAAATGCACCGTGGTTCAGGATGAAGAGGTTTCTTTGTCCGAAATCAGGGTCGAAAGGATGAATAACAGTTGTTTTTAAAGTCGATCGAAATTCAAGGCTTCAAATCCTTTGCCGATAAAACGGTTCTTAAATTCGGCAAGGGCGTTACCGCGGTCGTTGGACCTAACGGTAGCGGTAAAAGTAATATTTCGGATGCTGTTCGTTGGGTTTTGGGCGAACAGTCGACTAAAAATCTGCGTGGACAGTCGATGGAGGATGTTATTTTCAGCGGTACTGCCGACCGCCGTCCTCACGGTTTTGCCGAGGTTACCTTGGTTATGGATAACCGCGACCGCAGTCTTAACTTTGATAACGACGAGGTTGCCGTAACCCGTAGATATTTCCGTTCACACGAGAGTGAGTACCTTATCAACAAGGCGGTAGTGCGTCTTAAAGATGTTCATGAATTGTTTATGGATACCGGTCTTGGCCGTGACCGTTACTCTATGATAGGACAAGGTAAGATAGATACCATTGTCCGTTCAAAATCGGATGAACGCCGTGATATTTTTGAAGAGGCCAGCGGAATTTCCCGCTATCGTTATCGCAAGATAGAGGCTGAACGCAAATTGGCCGCCGCCGATGATAATATGCTTCGATTAAAGGATATTATGGCCGAGCTTGAAGGTCGTGTTGGACCCTTGGAGGAACAAAGTAAGAAGGCCGAAAAGTTTATCGAGCTTGCCGCAGTGAGAAAGAAGCTTGAGATTGGCCTTTGGCTTAATTCTCTCAATCAGTCGGGTGACCTTTTGAAGGCACAAGAACAAAAAATCACCCTTGCAACCGCCCATTATAACGAGGTTGAGGGTAAATTGCAGGAGCTTGCCGCAACTATCGAGTCAAGTTCCGAGCGTTATTCATCCATAAATGTCAGAATTGATGAAATGCACCGCACTGTTGCCGCTTTGGAGGAAGAGATTACCCGAATTACCGGTGAAATCAATGTCCATAACGCAACCATTAAACATAACGATGAGACTATTGAACGCTTGCGTGTTGATATAAATGAGCTTGAAAGCTCGGATTCGCGTTCTAAAACCGAAATCGAGGACAGAAAAGCATCTATTGAACAAAAGCGTACCGAAATTAACGGTTTGACCGAAAAGGTCACCGCTTTAGAGGGTGAACTCAACGGTCTTATCAGCAATTCCGAGGTTATTTCTCGCCAGATTGAGGAATTGACCAAAAAACTCAATAATTATTCGGCAGGTATTTCCGAGCAACGCGTAAAATCGGTTACTGCACAGTCATCTTTGACCGAAATCGATACACGAAACGCAACACTTGATGCTTCGATGGTTGAAAAAACCACCGAAAAGGAAAAGCTCGATACCGAACTCAAAGAGCTTGAAGAAATGCTCCAAAAGGCCGAGGAATTGGCCGAAGAAGCATCCAATGCTTTAAAGGGTAGAGAGTTGATATTCGATTCAAGAAAGCAAAAGCTTGAGGAATACAAGCAGAATCTTGATAACTGCCGTCTTGATATTGAAGATAAAAAACGCCGAGTTGCAATTTTGGAAGAGCTTGAGCGTAATATGGAAGGTTTAGGTTTGCCCGTTAAATCGGTCATGAAAGAGGCCGAACACGGAATGTTGCGTGGTGTTCACGGACCTATCAGCAAGCTTATTGAGGTAAAAAAGGAGTATGCCATTGCCATTGAAACGGCTTTGGGTGCATCGTTACAGCATATTGTTGTAGATTCCGAAAATGACGCCAAGCGTGCTATCGAATTTTTGAAGAATCAAAACAAGGGTCGTGCTACATTCTTACCCATTTCCACCATTAAATCCCGTACCTTGGATGAGGATGGACTTGAAAATAAATTTGGTTATGTCGGTATCGCTTCCGAGCTTGTTGAAATTGATAAAAAGTATGAGGGTATCATTGGTAATCTGCTTGGAAAGACCGTTGTTGCCGAGGATATTGATTCGGCTGTAACCATTGCCAAAAAGCATGGCTACCGCTTCAAGGTTGTAACCTTGGACGGTCAGGTCGTCAACGCAGGCGGTTCTTTGACCGGTGGTTCGTTGGCCAAAAACTCGGGTATTTTGAGCCGTGCAGGTGAAATTAAAGAACTCAACGATAAGATAGTAAAGCTGCTTGAAAAATCGGGACTTTTGACCGATAACTATAATTCTGCAGCGGCCGAGGTTGCTTCTTTAGAGGCCGAGATTTTGAATGCACGCTCCGAATTTACCACCGCAACCGAAGATAAAATCAGAGTTTCGGGTGAGATTCGCCGCGTTGGTGATCTTATTTCCGAACTTACAAAATCAATTGAATCTATGGAAGGTGAAAAATTCCTTCTTGAGCATCGCAAGGTCGAATTGCAGAATACTGTCAATACCGCAAATTGCGAAATTGCCGAAATCGAAAAGTTGAAATTCGATGCCCAATCCGAGATCGATTCACTTTCGGGAGGCCGAGATTCGGTTACCGACCGCCGTGAATCACTGACCGTTGAAATAACCGACCTTCGTATTAAGGTTATGGAATCGGAAAAGGATATAGAGTCTATCGAAAACTCTATAAAACTGCTTGAAGATGCTATTTCTTCGAGCGGTAATAGGGGAGAGGTTTTGCTTCGCGAAATCGAATCGGTTGAGGCTTTGTCCAATGCCGAAAGGACGGCTATTGAGGCACTTAATACGCAGATTGAACAACGCAAGAAGGATATTGTTGAAGGAAACAATAAGGTTAACGAGCTTGTCAATGAGCGTGATAGCTTTGACCGTGAAGGTCTTAAGATGCGTCAACATGAACGTGATATGACTGCCGAGCGTGAAAAGCTTGGCGGTGAGGTTGCCCGTTTGGAAGAACGCCGCGAGAATATGCTCCGCGAGTATGACGATATTATCAAGCGTTTGTTTGATGAATATGAGCTGACCCGTACCGAGGCAGAACAGATAGCAGAGCCTGTTGAAAATATCCCTGAAGCTAAGCGTGAGCTTCAGGAGGTTAGGGGTAAAATCAAGGGATTGGGTCATGTTAATGTTGCCGCTATCGAAGAATTTAAGGAAGTCCATGAGCGTTATGTATTCATGAAAGCACAGATGGATGACCTTGATAATTCTCGAAACGAGCTCAATAAACTTATCGGTGACCTCACCTCACAGATGAAGGAAAAGTTCTCCGAAGGCTTTGAGAAGATTGGTAAGAATTTTACCAAGGTGTTTACCGAACTGTTTGGTGGCGGTCATGCAGAGCTTGTGTTGACCGACCCTGAAAATATTCTGGAAAGCGGAATCGACATTGTTGCCAAGCTGCCGGGTAAAAATGTTCCCAGCCTTGAAGGTCTTTCGGGTGGTGAGAAGGCGCTTATTGCTATTTCTATTTACTTCTCTATCATGATGGTCAATGCACCTCCGTTCTGCTTCCTCGATGAGGTCGACACTGCACTTGATGACATCAATGTTGAACGCTTTGCACAGTATATGACTAAGTCGCAGTTTGGAACACAGTTTATCTGCGTTACCCACCGTAGAGGTACTATGGATTCAGCTGATATGCTGTATGGTGTTACCATGCAGGAAAAGGGTGTTACCAAGCTTTTACAGCTTGATGTTGATGAGCTTATCAAGACACTTAATATCGAAAACAAATAATTTTGGAGGCTTATAATGGGCTTTTTCAGTAAGATAACCGCAGGTTTAAAAAAGACCCGTGATTCAATTTCGGGTGCCGTTAACTCAATGCTTTCGGCATTTACAAGAATTGACGAGGAGCTTTTTGAAGAGTTAGAGGAAATACTTATAATGAGCGACATCGGAGTTGTGACCGCAGGTAAAATCTGCGATGAACTTCGTGCACGCGTTAAAGAAGAAAAGGTCACCGACCCTAATGTTATAAAGCAGATGCTTGGCGAAACGGTACGCAGTATGCTCGACGGTGACCGTGAACTTCATATGTCCACACATCCGTCGGTTATCTTTGTTATCGGCGTAAACGGTGTTGGTAAAACCACAACCATCGGCAAGATTGCATCACAGTTGAAGTCTTCAGGCAAGAAGGTTATCCTTGGTGCGGCTGATACATTCCGTGCCGCCGCTATCGACCAGCTTGAGGTTTGGTCTCAAAGAGCCGGTGTTGATATTGTCAAGAGTGCCGAGGGGGCCGACCCTGCATCGGTTGTGTTTGACACCGTTGCTGCTGCCAAGGCTCGACAGAGCGATGTTATTATTATCGACACCGCGGGACGACTTCATAATAAGAAAAACCTTATGAATGAGCTTGCCAAGATGTTCCGTGTTTTGAAGCGTGAACTCCCCGAAAGCGATATTGAAACATTGCTTGTGCTTGATGCTACAACGGGTCAGAATGCCGTAAACCAGGCAAGAGATTTTAAAGAGGTTGCCGACATTTCGGGTATTGTTCTCACCAAGCTTGACGGTACTGCCCGTGGCGGTGTTGTTCTTGCTATTATGGATGAACTCAAGATTCCCGTAAAATATATCGGTGTGGGTGAGCAGATTGATGACCTGCAACCCTTTGACCCCGATTCCTTCTCAAAGGCAATCTTCTCGGAGGAAGCATAATGAACAAATTTATTGTTGCTTCGCATAATAAGAAAAAATTGAACGAGCTCACCCGCATTTTGTTGCCTTTAGGCTTTGAGGTGGTTTGTCCTTCGGATATTGAGGGTGGAATCCCTGATGTCGAGGAAAACGGCAGTACCTTTGAAGAAAACGCATTGCTTAAAGCTAAGTCGGCTTGTGAGCATAGCGGTCTTCCTGCCATTGCCGACGATTCGGGACTTCAGGTTGATGCGTTAAACGGTGCACCCGGTATTTATTCGGCACGCTTTGCAGGCACGGGTAAGGATGAAGACAATAATGCACTTTTGTTGGAAAAACTCAAAGGCTTGCCTAAAGAAAAACGCACTGCGCGATTTGTTTCGTGTATTGCTTGCGTTTTCCCCGATGGCAGAGAGTTTACCGTCAGAGGTGCTTGTGAAGGTTATATTTTGGAAGAACCTCAAGGCGATGGCGGTTTTGGTTATGACCCCATATTTATGACCGAATTTGGTTGTTTCGGCACACTTTCTGCCGAGGAAAAGGACAAGGTCAGCCACCGTCACAACGCCATAGTTGCATTTAAAGAAAAGTTGAAAGAATTTATTTAAGATATAGGAGTAATTTATGTTAAATTCCAGACAAAGAGCACAACTTCGTGGTATGGCAAATTCCTATCAGTCGATTTTCCAAATCGGTAAAGCAGGTGTTGGCGAACAGCTTATCCGTCAGGTCAACGAGGCTTTGGTGGCAAGAGAGCTTATTAAGGTTACCGTGCTTGAAACCTCTCCTCAAAAGGCACGCGAATGTGCCGATACCGTTGCCGAGGCTACCAACAGCGATGTTGTTCAGGTTATAGGCTCAAAGTTTATTCTATATAAGCAGAGCAAAGAAAACAAGCAGATTGTACTTGTGAAATAATATGGGATTGACCTTATTTTTCGGCGGGACATTTAATCCGCCTCATGTTGCACACCGCAAAATGCTTGAATCGGTTTCTGCTTTGCCCGAAATCGACCGTGTTTTGGTAGCGCCGACCAATATTCCGCCTCATAAAGAGATTCCCGGAATGTTTGCTACAAAAGAGCAAAGACTTAATATGTGCGAGCTTTTGTGTGACGGTGTGAATAAGGCAGAGGTTTCGGATATTGAATTTCACAGGGAAGGTAAGAGTTATAGCTTTTATACATTATCCGACCTTAAAGAGCAATACAAAAATGTTGCCATGCTCATAGGCGGTGATATGGTTACATCCTTTACCACTTGGCATAGGTATGAAGAACTGCTTAAAATAGCGGTGTTTTATGTTGTGCGTCGAAAAGGTATTGATAACGAGGATTTTGACCAAAGTGTTAAACTTTTGAAGTCGAAAGGCGGAGATATAAGGGTGATAGAACTCGAATTTCCCGAGGTTTCGTCAACCGAAATCAGAGATGCAGTATCCGGCGGACAAAATGCCGAATGCCTTATTCCTCAAAACATTTTTGAATATATAACCGCAAACGGATTGTACAGAAAGGCTTAATATGACTTTTGATGACTATAAGGAACTGCTTAAAGCTAGATTGAACGAAAAGCGGTATTATCATTCGCTTTGTGTGGCCGATGAAGCTAAAAGATTGGCCGTAAAATACGGTGCTGACCCCGATAAAATGTACCTTGCAGGACTTTTGCATGATATAACAAAAAATATTTCTGATAATGAACAGTTGCAAACCTTTAAAAAGTTTGGTATAATGCTGTCTGTTGCCGAAAAAGCATCACCGCTTATTTGGCACGCAATGTCGGGTGCTTTGATTGTAGAACATGAATTGGGAATACATGATGAGGATATAATATCTTCAATTCGTTATCACACAACGGGCAAGTCAGATATGACTCTGTGCCAAAAGATAATCTTCGTTGCTGATTTAACCTCGGCTGACCGTAATTATCCCGATATTGAGGAGATAAGAGCCAAAGCCGACCGTGATTTGGATGAATGTATTATTGGAATATTGAAATTTACAATTTGTGATATTGTATCAAAAAATAATCCCTTGCATCCCGATACGTTGGATGCGTATAATTATCTTGTTACCGAAGGAAAAGAGGTTTGAAACAATGGAATCCTTTGAAAAATTGACGCTTGCCGCTAATACTTTAAACGATAAAAAAGCAATGCAGATGCAAGCTATTAAGATAGACGAAATTTCGGATATTGCCGATTACTTCCTTATATGTACCGCAACATCCAATGCTCATATTCGTGCTTTGGCTGATGAGGTTGAGGAAAAATTGAAGGAAGCCGGTGTTGAGCCGGGCCACATTGAGGGCAGAGCATCCGATTGGCTTCTGCTTGACTACAACGATGTTGTAATTCATATTTTCGGTCGTCAGTCGCGTGAGTTTTATGCTCTTGAGCGTATGTGGCAGGATGGCGAACAGATTGATTTGACGCAGATTTTAACATCTGCTATGGAGGAATAAAGTCAAATGAAGTACGATTTTAAAGCAATCGAAGAAAAATGGCAAAAAGTTTGGGAAGAAAGAAAGGCTTTTGTGGCAAGTGAGGATTACTCTCGCCCTAAGTTCTACGGCCTTGTTGAGTTCCCTTATCCCAGTGGTTCGGGCATGCATGTTGGCCACATTAAGGCTTATTCGGGTCTTGAGGTTATCTCCCGCAAGCGCAGAATGCAGGGCTATAATGTTCTGTTTCCCATGGGATTTGACGCTTATGGTCTGCCTACTGAAAACTCGGCTATCAAGTTTAATACTCACCCGAGAATTTTGACCGACCGCAACATTGAAAAGTTCACCTCACAGCTCAAACGAGTAGGTTTCTCTTTTGACTGGACCAAGGTTATCGATACCACCGAAGAGGATTACTATAAGTGGACACAGTGGATTTTCTTGAAACTGTTTGAGCACGGTCTTGTTTTCCGTGATCAGGCTTTGGTAAACTATTGCCCTCACTGTAAGGTTGTTTTGTCCAACGAGGATTCGCAAGGCGGTAAGTGTGACATTTGTGACAGCGATATTATCCAAAAGTCAAAGGATGTTTGGTATCTTAGAATCACCGAGTATGCTGACAAGCTTTTGCAGGGTCTTGACGGTGTAGAATACCCCGAAAACATCAAGATGCAGCAGGTCAACTGGATCGGTAAGTCAACAGGTGCTTTTGTCAACTTTTCTATTAAAGAGGTTGAAGAGAGCCTTCGTGTTTACACCACCCGTTGTGATACCTTGTTCGGTGTAACCTTTATGGTTATCGCTCCCGAGCATCCCATTATTGAAAAATACCGCGATCAGATTAAAAATATCGCTGACCTCGATGCATACAGAGAAGAATGTGCCAAAAAGACCGAGTTTGAGCGTACACAGCTTGTAAAAGACAAGACCGGTGTTATGATTGACGGTCTTACCGCAATCAATCCCGTCAACGGCAAGGAAATTCCTGTTTACATATCCGACTATGTAATGATGGGTTACGGCACAGGCGCTATTATGGCCGTTCCTGCACACGATCAGCGTGACTATGACTTTGCCAAGAAGTTCGGCATTGATATTATCGAGGTTATCAAGGGCGGTGACATGTCGGTCGAGGCCTATACAGGTGACGGCGAGATGGTTAACTCCGAGTTCCTCAACGGTATCGAGAAGAAGGCCGATGCAATTGAAAAGATGTTGGGATTCCTTGGCGAAAAGGGCATAGGCGAAAAGGGTGTTCAGTACAAGATGAAGGACTGGGCATTCAACCGTCAGAGATATTGGGGTGAGCCTATTCCGATCGTTCACTGTAAGAAGTGCGGAATTGTTCCTGTACCTTACAATGAGCTTCCCTTAAAGCTTCCCACCGTTGAGAATTTCGAACCCGGTGAGGGTGGCGAAAGTCCTCTTGCAAAGATTGATTCGTTTGTCAACTGCAAGTGTCCCAAGTGTGGTGAGGATGCTCGCCGCGAAACCGATACAATGCCTCAGTGGGCAGGTTCTTCGTGGTATTTCCTCCGCTATATCGACCCCAAGAACGACAAGGTATTTGCCGATAAAGAAAAGCTCAACTATTGGATGCCCGTTGACTGGTATAACGGTGGTATGGAGCATGTTACCCGTCACCTTATCTATTCTCGTTTCTGGCATAAGTTCCTTTACGATATCGGTGAGGTTCCCACCGCAGAGCCTTATTCAAAGCGTTCGGCTCAGGGTCTTATCCTTGGTCCTGATGGACAGAAGATGTCCAAGTCCCGTGGTAACGTTGTTGACCCCAACGATGTTGTTAACGAGTTTGGTGCAGATACTTTGCGTGTTTACATCCTCTTTATGGGTGACTACGGAATGGCAGCACCTTGGTCAGAAAGCAGCATGCGCGGTTGTAAGAGATTCCTTGACCGTGTTGCCGACCTGCCTTCAATGATTAAGGGAGAGGGTGCAACACCTGCACTCGAAACCCTTTTCCATAAGACACTCAAAAAGGTTACTTTGGATATTGAGGATATGAAGTTCAACACCGCTATTGCGGCTATGATGACCTTGCTCAATTCCATTTATGACCACGGTTCTTTGACCGCCAATGAGCTCAAGATGTTTGTTCAGATGCTTTGCCCCTTTGCACCGCATCTTTGCGAAGAGATTTTTGAGCAGTTGGGTGAGACCGAGCTTTGTTCTTTGAGCGCATGGCCCGAGTATGACGAGGCTAAAACTGTTGATTCTACCGTTGAGATCGTTGTTCAGATCAACGGCAAACTCAAGTCACGTCTTAACGTTGCCGCTGATATTTCGGCTGCTGATGCCATTGCCGCTGCAAAGGCTGATGAAAAAATTGCTGCCGAAATTGCAGGCAAGACCATCATAAAGGAAATTTACGTTCCGAAGAAGCTTGTGAACATTGTCGCAAAATAATTTTGTAAAAATATTATAAAGTTGAAAAATTGTTCTTGACATCTATATGCACTTGGGTGTATAATAGTGAAAAATGTTGATTAACCCCTGCTATCAGGCGGAGGGAGGGAATATAGTGAGCCAGGTTCGTGTAAAAGAAAATGAATCGCTTGAAAACGCACTCAGACGCTTTAAGAGACAGACCCAGAAGGATGGAGTCATCCAGGAAGTCCGTAAGAGAGAGCATTATGAGAAGCCTTCTGTAAAGCGTAAAAAGAAGTCGGAAGCTGCCCGTAAGCGCAAGTTCCGCTAAATCTTAATGTAAAGAAAGCCGATCGGAAGACATTCCGGTCGACTTTTTTTATTACTGAAAGGATACTTATGTCACTTTTTTCGTCAGATGCGGTGTTCAAAAGAATCACCGATATTGATTTAAAGTTTTTGAAAGATAATAATATAGAAACCTTGCTTTTGGATGTTGATAACACATTGTCAACACACCATGGAACAGTTTTGGTTGATGGTTTGACCGATTGGTTAAAGCAAATGCAGGATAACGGTATAAGCCTTGTGGTTGTTTCCAATTCAAAGCATTTCAGAATTGAGCCGTTTGCAGGGAAGATAGGCTTGCCTTTTGTGAGTTTGGCTTGCAAACCGTTGCCTAAAGGCTACCGCAAAGCGGTTAAGATGATGAATGCCAACAAGAAAACAACTGCCATCATCGGTGACCAGATTTTTACCGATGTTTTGGGCGCAAATCTTTACGGCATCCGCTCGTTACTTGTCCGTCCTGTAAAATTGGAGGATGGCTGGAGCTTCAAGGTCAGACGTTATTTTGAACGTAAAATTTTAAAAGATAAGTTTTAAGAGGTGAGTGGAATGTCAGCAAAGTTCGGTCCTGCTGGGTGTGCAGAATCTTTCTATGCCAAGGGCTACAAACATAGCCTTCAAGTACCGCAGTATATATCTGAGTTTGGGCTTGATGTTTTTGAATATCAGTGCGGCAGAGGTGTTAATGTTGGTGAGGAAAAGGCACGGCAGTTCGGCAAGCTGTGTGCCGAAAAGGGAATAGGCGTTTCGCTTCACGCACCTTATTACATTTCGATGTCAAGCGTTGAGGAAGAAAAACGTTTGAACTCGGTAAATTACATTTTGCAAAGTGCCGCGGCTGTTGATTTTATGGGAGGTAACCGAATCGTTGTTCACACCGGCTCTTGCGGAAAGCTCGACCGTGATGTTGCTTTGCAGTTAGCCAAGGACACAATGACACTGTCGTTGAAAGCGCTTGATGAACAAGGTTTGGGACATATACACATTTGTCCTGAAACAATGGGCAAAATAAATCAGCTTGGCACTTTGGAAGAGGTTTTGGCTCTTTGCGAGCTTGATGAAAGACTGATTCCGTGTATCGATTTTGGTCATTTGAATGCTAGAACCTTGGGTGAGGTCAACTCGAAAGAGGCTTTTAAACAGATAATTGACGAGATAGGTAACCGATTGGGTGAATACCGTCAAAAACATTTCCATTCTCATTTTTCAAAGATTGAATACACCAAGGGCGGTGAGAAAAAGCACCTCACCTTTGAGGATGCGGTTTTTGGTCCCGACCCTACACCTTTAATGGAATTACTTTGCGAATTTAATCTTGAACCCACGATAATCTGCGAATCGGACGGAACACAGTCAGAGGATGCTTTAACTATGAAAAACCTTTATTTAGAAAGGAAGTCTTTATAATGGCTAACAAGAAAATTCTTGTGCTGAATGGTCCAAATCTTAACATGCTTTCCATTCGTGAGCCGGGTATATATGGCACACAAACCTTAAGTGAGATAAATGCTAATATCGAAACCTATGCCAAGGGATTTGACATTATCTGTGATTTCTTTCAGTCAAATTCAGAGGGTGCTTTGATTGATGCTATTCACTCGGTACTTGAAAAGTATGATGGATGCATCATCAATGCGGGCGCATATACCCATTACAGTTATGCTATCCATGATGCTATCAAGGCGGTCAACAAGCCGTTTATAGAGGTGCATCTTTCCAACATTCACGCACGTGAGGAATTCCGCCATAAGTCGGTTATAGCCCCTGCTTGCGTAGGCTCAATTGCAGGATTCGGCAAAAACAGTTATTTCCTTGCTGTAAATGCAATGAAGGAGTTGCTTAAATGAACCGTGTAGCTGATTGGCTGCCCGAAAACACAGCCGCATTGGTTTATACATCGGTTAACCGCCGTTATCTGACAGGGTTTGATTCGTCCCTGGGTTATCTTGTTATAAGCCGAAATGATTGTTGTTTTTTTGTGGACGGGAGATATATCCTCGCTGCTAAACAGACTGTTAAAAACTGCCGTGTCGAGCTTCTGGGAACAAAACTCTGCAATGTGAAGGATTTTGTGAAGAACTTAGGTGTTAGTACCATCATGTGTGAGGACTCAATAAGCATTGCACAGCTTGAAGGCTTTAAAAAGGCTTTTCGCGGTACCAAAGTGACGGCCAAAGGCGGTCTTTGTGATTATATCGGTAAACTGCGTAGTATTAAAACCGACTATGAGGTCGATTGCATTATAAAGGCGCAACGCATTGCCGAAAAAGCCTTTTTGGATGTGTTGAATTTCATTAAGGCAGGAGTTACCGAGCGTGATGTTGCTGCCGAGCTTGAGTACCGCATGAAAAAGTATGGGTCCGAAAATCCGTCGTTTGATACAATAGCTGTTGCGGGATTTAAAAGCGCAATGCCACACGGTGAGCCTGACGGAAATGTTATTAAAGACGGCGATTTTTTGACGATGGACTTTGGCGCGATGTATAACGGCTATCATAGCGATATGACACGCACCGTAGCAATAGGTCACGCAACCGAAAAAATGCAAATTGTGTATAACACTGTTTTAGAGGCTCAACTGGCGGCCGAAAGAATGGTTAAAAACGGAGTTAAGTGTGCTAAAGTTGATAAAGCCGCAAGAGATATTATTGCCAAGGCAGGCTTTGGTGAGTATTTTACTCATAGCACAGGTCATGGCATAGGTCTTGAGATTCATGAAGCTCCCACTGTGTCGTCACTTTCAAAAATGACACTAAAAAGCGGTATGATAATTTCGAATGAACCGGGTATATATATCGAAAATGAGTTTGGTGTTAGGATAGAGGATATGCTATTAGTGACCGACGAAGGGTCGAAAAACCTAACTTTGGCAGAAAAATCGCTGATTATTCTGTAAAATGTTAAAATAATACTTGAAATTGCAAGTGAAATAATGTATTATATTTTTGTTAAATTAACAGTATTATAACTGTAAATATTTGGAGGTAAAAAATTATGGTAACTGCCGGTGATTTTAGAAACGGTGTAACCTTTGAAATGGATGGAAAGGTATACCAGATCGTTGAGTTCCAGCATGTTAAGCCCGGTAAAGGTGCTGCATTCGTAAGAACCAAGATCAGAAATGTTATCGAAGGCTCTGTTGTTGAAAGAACTTTCAACCCCACTGAAAAATTCCCCACCGCTTTCGTTGAGAGAAAGGATATGGAATATTCCTACGCTGACGGTGATCTTTACTACTTCATGGACTCCGAGTCTTACGAGCTTGTTCCCGTAAGCGCTAACGAGCTTGGTGATAACTTCAAGTTTGTTAAGGAAAACATGGTATGTAAGGTTCTTTCCTACAAGGGTAAGGTATTTGGCGTTGAGCCTCCCACATTTGTTGAGTTGACCATTACCCAGACCGATCCCGGTTTTGCAGGCAACACTGCTACCAATGCTACTAAACCCGCTACTTTGGAGACCGGTTGCGAAATCCGTGTACCTCTCTTCATTAACGAGGGTGATGTTATCCGTATCGACACCAGAACCGGTGAATATATGGAGCGTGCATAAGCAATAGCTTTTGTCACATATTAAATAAGAATAAAGTCAAAAGGAGAAAAACTATGACTGTTTCTGAAAAAGTTGCTTATATCAAAGGTCTTGCAGAGAATGCAGGTTTTTCTGATAATGAGGCAAAGGATAAGGTTGTAAAGGCAATAATCGATGTTCTTGAGGACATCGCAGGCGCTATTGGTGAGATCAACGAGCAGCTCGACGCTGTTGACGAGGATCTCGCAACCCTCGAAGAGGATTTCTACGAGGATGATGAGGACTATGATGAGGATTATGACGACGAGGATGACGATGACTTCTGCTATGAGGTCGAGTGTCCCGCTTGCCATGACGTTATCTACCTTGACGACGAAATGATCGACGAGGGCGGCATCAACTGTCCTAACTGCGGTCAGGAGCTTGAGTTTGACATCAGCTGCGACGAGTGCGGCGGATGCGCAGGCTGTGACGAGGAAGAGTAATTTTAACTCATTTCGGGCACCCCATAAGGGTGCCCGTTTTTTAGGCAATATGTGAGAGGTGTTTTTGTGCTAACAACCGAAACGGTACTTAAATATACAACAGTCAGCGAATCCGATTCTAAAAAAGTTTCGGTTATAGTTGTCTGCGGTGGAAGCTCGTCAAGAATGGGCGGAATCGATAAAATGTTTGCCGACATTAAAGGTATACCCGTGAGTATACGGTCCTGTCTTGCTTTTCAAAATTGTGAGTTGGTTACCGATATTGTTATCGTCACAAGGCAAGAAAATATTTTGAAAATGCAAAAGCTTTGCGGTGAGTTCATGCTTACCAAGGTTACGGATATTGTTGAAGGCGGAAATTGCCGACAGCAGTCGGTTGCAAACGGATTGGATAGACTAACAAGCGATTCCGACATTGTTTTGATTCATGACGGTGCAAGACCTTTTGTAAAAAATGATTGTATTCAAAGGGTTATTGAAAAGGCGCGTGAGCTATCTGCCGTTACCTGTGCAGTTCCGCTTAAGGACACAGTGAAAACGGTTCGTGAGGACGGACTTGTGACGGCAACGCCTGACCGTAGTACCATGCAAGCTGTTCAGACACCGCAGGGATTTAAGTTTAATCTGTATAAATCGGCGGTTGAAGCTAATATGAATCACCTTGAAGATTTTACCGACGATTGCTCGATTGTTGAATCACTTGGTTTTCCCGTTTATACCTGCCGTGGTGATTATACCAATATTAAAATCACCACGGCAGAGGATTTGAAGATTGGTGAGATTTTTGCGGAGGATAGTTTATGAACATAAGAATTGGTCACGGATATGATGTTCACCGTTTGGTTGCAGACCGAAAACTGATTTTAGGCGGGGTAGAGATTCCGTTTGAATTTGGGCTTTTAGGTCACTCCGATGCCGATGTTTTACTGCACGCTGTGTCTGATGCTTTGCTCGGTGCCGCCGCTTTAGGTGATATTGGCAAGCATTTCCCCGACACTGCTTCGGAATTTGAAGGTATCGATAGCCGTATTTTACTTCGCAGAGTGGTTGCTTTGCTAGATGAACAGGGCTATTGTATTTCTAATATCGATGCTACTGTTATAATGCAAAGACCTAAATTGGCATCGTTTATACCTCAAATGGCTGAAAATATTGCCAATGATTGCGGTGTTGATGTAAGTCAAGTAAATGTTAAAGCAACAACTGAGGAAAGATTAGGATTTACGGGCGAAGGGCTCGGCGTATCGGCTCACGCTGTTTGTTTGATTTTTAAGAAATAAATACCGTTTTTAAAACATATAATTCTTTGGTGATTATATGTTTTCGATTAATTTAAAGCTATCAAATAAACGCATTGCTGTAATTTTTATCGTGTTTGTTGTAGCGGTGATTTCGGTTGTATTGTTACGGCTATATTTCTTGAATAAACCAACTGAAAATGGCATTGAATGCTCAACCGAAGTTGATGTGAATGAGTATCTTGCGTCTTTTGGACTTCAATTGGGTGAGTGTACTGTTGACGAGATTATAGTGCCGTATGAATTTAACGATGTGTATAAAAACTATAACAAGATACAGCAGTCGCAAGGTTTTGATCTTGCCGATTATAAGGGCAAGAAGTTGTTTAGATATACCTTTTCGGTGCAAAATTATCCCGATAGTGATAGTGTTTTTGCTGAAGTATTGATTTACAGAAAACAAATAGTCGGCGCAGATATCTATTCGACTGATTTGGATGGATTTATTGTACCGCTGAAATGAGGTGAAGGATTGGAAAGGCTTGATAAAATAGTTGCATCGTTGACCGGTGGTTCGAGAAAAGACGCCAGAGGCATGGTGCTTCGCGGAAGAGTAACCGTAAATGGCACTGTTTCGGGGAATATTGCGCTAAAAGTTGATCCTGATAAAGATGAAATTAAAATCGACGGCCAACAGTTTACATATAAAAGGTTTGTATATATAATGATAAACAAGCCAAAGGGGGTTTTGTCGGCTTCCAACGATAAATCCCGTGAAACAGTGGTTGACCTTGTTAAGCCGGAATTTAATAGGGAAGGGCTTTTTCCTGTTGGTAGGCTTGACAAGGATACAACAGGTTTGCTTATCATAACCGATGACGGTGATTTTGGTCACCGAGTAATTTCGCCTAAAAGCGGAATTGAGAAGGAGTATCTTGTGACCCTGGACAAGCCGATTTCCGACTCAGATATTACGGTACTTGAGAAGGGCGTAACCTTGGCTGATGGTGCAGTATGCCGTCCGGCAAAAATCAAGATTGCAAACGAGACCCAAACAATGATATATATGACTATCACCGAAGGTAAATACCATGAGATTAAACGTATGCTTGGTGTTGTAAATATCGGCGTCAACGAATTGGAAAGGATCAGAATCGGCGGTTTGCACAAAGATGAAAGTCTACAGTATGGTCAATATCGCGAACTCTCAAGTGAGGAATTGGATATTCTGTGGAAATGACTAAAAAATATACAAAATACGCTGAATGTTTATATATTTTTTCATATTGTTGTTATACGTTTTGACATTTCATATAAAATATCAAGCAAATATTTGGACATTTAGGGTATTGCATTCGCTGTCAAATTCTGTTATAATCTCAAAGTAACATAATTAGTGCATTCACTTTTTAGGAGGATAAACAATGGCAAGTCTTTCACTTCGCAATATTTGCAAGAAGTATCCCGGTGGCGTTCTCGCTGTTCAGGACTTCAACCTTGAAATCAAAGACAAAGAATTTATTATCTTGGTCGGACCTTCCGGTTGCGGTAAGTCCACCACTCTTCGTATGGTCGCAGGTCTTGAAGAGATCAGCGGCGGCGAACTCTATATCGGTGACCGTCTTGTAAACGACGTAGCACCTAAGGATAGAGATATCGCGATGGTTTGCCAGAACTACGCTCTTTATCCCCACATGACTGTTTATGATAACATGGCATTCGGCCTCAAGCTCCGCAAGACTCCTAAGGAGGAGATCAAGCGTCGCGTAGAGGAAGCTGCACGTATCCTCGATATTGAACACCTTCTCCAGCGTAAGCCTGCAGCTCTTTCCGGTGGTCAGCGTCAGCGTGTTGCTTTGGGACGTGCTATCGTTCGTGAGCCTAAGGTCTTCTTGCTTGACGAGCCTCTTTCTAACTTGGATGCTAAGCTCCGTGCACAGATGCGTACCGAGATTTCTAAGCTCCACTTGAGACTTGGTACTACCTTCATCTACGTTACTCA